>JAZRNN010000063.1:0-42614 GCA_045648175.1 Clostridia bacterium | reverse complement strand
ATTGACTACAGTATTGCCAAACAGATGTATCCGGTTAATGGCAAAATGAAGGGTGAGTTCCTGAATATCCTTTTTGAAGCATACAGTGCCGGCAATAAAAAACAATATGAAAAGATTTTTGCTGATATGATGAAAGAGGGCATTGATGCAAAGTCTATCGAGGGTGGATTGCGGTCGAGATATAAAACCAGCGGCACCAAGGAAACATTCCCTGTGCCATGGAACAATAAACTTGAAATTCCTCAAAAGGAAGCTGAGAAAAAATTTAGCCTTGCGGATTTGACGGAATCAGGGTATAAGAAATATGATTTAAAAGCGGTAGCCCTGGAAGGTGATATTGTTTCGAATATTGAAAAAATGAAGGCCGAGCTGGTAGACGAAACTTATTATAAGATGCTTGAAACTGCATATAATTATGTCGAGGATACAGCACTTGAATATGCGTCAGGTGGAAAGTTTGAATCTGATTCAAACTGGATAAATATGGCACAAGATGCAGAAGAACGATATGGACTCGACCCTGTAGAGTTTATTATGTTCCGTCAGTATTATAATGACCTGACACCACCTGAAGGCCAGGAAAAGTTTAAATCGGGCGAAAAGAAAAGCCTTGTTACAAACTATCTTAATGGTATGGGACTGTCTGACGAAGAGTGGATGTATCTTTACGAAATGGTTGCAGGGTATAAGAAATAACAGCAAAACCCGGGGAGAAATCCTCGGGTTTTGGATTATCCGGTCAGGCAAAATAAGACGAATTTCGCAGGGGTAATGAGGTATTATAATGATGAAATTAAAACAGAGAAAAGCAGAGTATAGCGGACAAAAACGGAGTAAAATGGAGCAAAATGCATAAAAAATGTAAATTTTTGACCCCCAAAGGGAAAAAATTTAACAAAATTGGCAGTTTATATTGAAATTTTCGCTGGGATGGTGTAAAATGGTAAAAAATGATGTATTAAGGAGATATAGATTTATGTGTAAGGCTTGTGAACTGGGAAAGGTAGTAGTTAACAGATGTCTTCGGAAAGGATATGATATTGATACAGCAAAGTTGCAGAAGTTGCTTGTATTAATGCAGGGTGTACATTTGGCTCGATACAACCAAGAGTTGTTTCCTGAAAATGTAATAATGTGGCCCTGTGGTGTAGCAATTAAGGAGGTTGATGTACAGTTCAGGAGTTTTTCTACCGGCTTTAAAGAAGAATTGGAAATATTTATAGCAGTATTGGATAGCGAAAATGATGTAATTAATTATGTGATAGATAAGTACGGGATGAAAGATGTTTTTGAGTTGCGTCAGGACCCCAAGCTCTCGGCATTGGTTATTGATTATGATGATACACGAATAAATGAAATAATTGATTCTGCAACAATAAGAAAGGTGTTTGTAACTTATGACATATTCTGATTTTTTAGAAAAGTGTTGCCAATTGCCTATAGCAGAAAAAGAGTTAGAACTTTTTATTTACGAAAGTGTTCTGGAATTAAGAGATATAGCTTTTGAAGAGAGCGAGATTGAGGCGTTTTGCAAAAAGAACATTGAAAAGCTAAGTAATATTGCACCTGGTGTAAAAAAGTGTATTTCAGTATGCTTGAAAATTGATGAAAGTAAGTTTAAAAGACGATCTGATTCTGAATTTGCAAAGGTGCGTAAATGCCTTGAGAGAATTCGTGGTATTATAGACAAGGTAACGCAACAGGACGAAGAAGAAAATGCTAAAAAAGAGCAAAACACGTCATATAAAACTGCCATAGACTCATTTGAAAAAAAGTTAGTTGAGATGCAGGAAAAACTCGAAAGTGTTACGGAGAATATAGACAAAAGATTAGAAACGGCTGATAATAAATTGGAAAACAGAACGGTTTCTGTGTTAATGAATACAGTTTCTATTTTGGCTCTTTTTGTGGCAATTGCCTTTGCTGGCTTTGGAACGTTCTCGATTTTCGGTGAGGTGTCATTGGATTTTGCTGAGTCGTACTTTAAAAGTATTACAACTTTATTTGTGGTAGCATTACTTACATACAATTTAATTTTGATATTGCTGTATTTTGTGTGTAAAATAGCACTCAATGATGGAGAAAAGCTGGAAAAGGTTAAATTGTTTGGAAAGGAATTCTTTAAAAGTTTATTCTTTTGGATTGACGTAATATTGTTTGTAACCATTGCAGTGCTCTTTGTATTAATTTCTACAGGAATAATAGTATAATTATAGAATGATAAGGTATCTTAAAGATATCTTATCATTTTTGTGTATAAAAGGCTTTCAACAAGAAAAAGTAGGTAAAAAATCCTTGAATTTATTGAGCAGTTTATTGCACAAATTGTGTGCAGAAGGGTATTTTTGAAAAATGATAAAAATACGAAAAGGCTTGATATATCAAGGTTTGTGAGGTTTTATACAGATGCAAAAATACTGAAAATTAAGACTTTTAATCAAGGTGTCCCGCGTTCGAATCGCGGATGGATCACCAAAATCCGCGCACAAGGGTGTGCGGATTTTTACTTGTACACGAAACTTGACGAGTTCCATAAATTGTAATTAATATTAAAAATGGAGGGTTATTATGGAAAATGTATGTAGGATTACTGCTATTGTTCTGTTGCTGCTGTCTGTGGTTGCAGGCTTTATAGGCGGGTTAACCGGGGAATCTTTTATGGTGTTTATAGCTATGACTGCAAGCGGATTTGTGAGCTTTATATCGCTGTATACATTGGGAGAAGTCCTGGACCATGTAAAATATTTAAATCAGAATATAACAGAACTGCGTAGCAAAATGAAAGATAAAAACCCATTCGAGCCTGAAAAACAGGTGTCAATGCCCAGACCGGCATATGACATAAGAACAGTCGGTATGGATACTGCTGATAAATGGATATGTAAAAGCTGCGGACAACAAAATGAAAATACCGCCAGATTTTGTAAAAGTTGCGGTGAGTATAAATAAAAGTATTAAAACCAAACGCCCTTGCTGTATCAGCAAGGGCGTTATCTGTGTTTAAATGTCCATTATAACGGGAAGTATCATCGGCTTTCTCTTTGTTTTTTCAAAGATAAATGAGCCAAGTTCGTTTTTAACGTGAGATTTAAGGCTTGCCCAGTCAAGAGTGTTGTTATCAAGACAGGTGTTGACAATGTCGGCGGTTTTTATGCGCATACTTTCCATTAAATCCTCTGATTCACGGACATATACAAAGCCTCGTGATATAATGTCGGGGCCGGCAACAACTGCCTGACTTGCGTGGTCAATTGTCATTACCACAACTATCAGACCATCCTCTGACAAATGCTTGCGGTCACGAAGAACGATAGAGCCAACATCTCCGACACCTAAGCCGTCAACCAGAACCTTGCCTGAAGGCACAATGCCGGTGATTTTTGCCCCGCTTTTGGAAACCTCAAGAACCTGACCGTTTTCCATCATAAAAATGTCCTTTGAATCCATACCCATCTGCAAAGCCAAAGAGCGGTGTCGGCTTAGATGTTTGAATTCGCCGTGAACGGGCATAAAATATTTAGGTTTTGCGAGAGCAAGAATGATTTTAAGTTCTTCCTGACAGGCGTGTCCTGATACGTGAACATCGGCTAAGGATTCATAAATTACTTCTGCTCCGTGCTTGAGAAGCTCATTAATTACGTTTGAAATTGCTTTTTCGTTGCCCGGTATGGGGCTTGCTGAAATGATGACAAGGTCATCTGCTTCGATGTTTACCTTTTTGTGACCTGAAAATGCCATACGTGACAGAGCAGACATTGTTTCGCCCTGACTTCCGGTGGTTACAATAACCAACTGCTCCTTTGAGTATCTGCCGATTTCGTCAAGCTTTATTAGGGTGTTTTTGGGGATATCCATATACCCAAGCTCGATTGCGGCAGTAAGAACATTTTCCATACTGCGTCCCGAAATTGCAACCTTTCTGCCATACTTCACTGCCGCGTTAATAATCTGCTGAACACGGTGAATGTTAGAGGCAAAGGTGGCAACAAAAATTCTCTTGCTGCAGTTGTCAAATACGCTGTCAAAGGTTGCACCTACGGTACTTTCACTCATTGTATAACCCTTGCGTTCGGCATTGGTGCTGTCTGACATAAGGAGCAAAACGCCCTTTCTGCCAAGCTCGCCTATACGGCCAAGGTCAATCATTTCGCCGTCTATTGGTGTTGAGTCAATTTTAAAGTCACCCGTGTGCAGAATTGTTCCTGCAGGGGTGTGGAGAGCAATAGCAACCGCATCTGCGATACTGTGGTTTGACCGAATGAATTCAACCTTGAATTCTCCAAGTGAAAATGTTGCTCCGGGACTTATAACATTGAGCTTTGAAGAGCTTAAAATACCGTGCTCTTCAAGTTTGTTTTTAAGTATTCCCAAAGTCAGCTTTGTGCCGTAAACGGGCACATTAAACTCTTTCAGGACGTAAGGGATGGCCCCGATATGGTCCTCATGACCATGAGTAAGAACAATACCGCGTATTCTGTTTTTATGCTTTTGCAGATAGGTTATATCGGGTATAACCATATCAATTCCCAACATATCGTCGTCAGGAAATGCAAGACCAGCATCAAGAATAATCAGGTCGCTTCCGTACTCGAAGACTGTCATATTTTTTCCGATCTCGTGCAGCCCTCCAAGTGGTGTAATCTTGATTTTTTTACTTTTTTGCAAAAAACTATCCTCCTGTTTTATATAAAATTTTAACCGCTCTGTATCAATGAACCGACTCAGCCTAATATTAGCTAATGTGCCGGAAACATTCAACTACGGTATATTATACACTAAATTTCCTTTTTTTGCAAGGCTTTTGGTAATATTTACATATAAATTTTTCCCTATAATTATATTAGTATTCAGCAAGTACAAAAAATTTTATAAAATGTTGAATAATTAGTTTGACAATCACTGAAATTTAGTGTATAATTAAAATATAAAAATCAAACAACCCCTGCGACTGGCGGAATGCAGAGTATACTGTGAGGAAACAGGGATTAATATTTTGCCGACCGCCTGGGCATCCTTGTTTTCGCACATAGGATGTTTTTATTTTTTTACAGAAAGAGAGATGATTATTTATGTCATATTGGAGAGGATTTAACAAAACAGAATGGACAAATAAAATAGATGTAGCTGATTTTATTAAACAGAACTATACACCATATACAGGGGATGCATCATTCCTTAAGGGTAAAACCAAACGAACAGAACGTGTTCTGGCACGAGTTCAGGAACTTTTGATTGAAGAAAACAAAAATGGCGGTGTACTCAGTGTTGACCCTGACCGTGTATCGTCGCTTTTGACCTTTAAGCCCGGATATATCATTGAGGGTGATGATATAATTAAGGGACTTCAGACAGACGAGCCACTTAAAAGAGCGGTTAATCCATTTGCAGGCTATCGCAATGCTGTTCAGGCATGCAAGGCATACGGCTATGAAATCGGACAAAATGTTGAAAATGAATTTAAATACCGCACAACACATAACACAGGTGTTTTCCGAGTATACACAGACACAATGAAAAAGGCAAGACATGTTGGTGTGCTTACCGGACTTCCTGATGCCTATGCCCGTGGCAGAATTATCGGTGATTACCGTAGAATTGCGCTTTATGGTATGGATTATCTTATTCAGCAACGTCAGCTTGACAAAAAGAAAATAAGCGAAAGAGTTATGTCGGCAGACACAATTCAGCTTGTTGAGGATATTGAAAAACAGCTTGAATTTATGAAACAGCTTGTGGTTATGGCAGGGGAGTACGGTTGTGACATTACCCGTCCTGCCAATAATGCATTAGAGGCAGTTCAGTGGCTGTATTTTGGTTATTTGGGGGCTGTTAAAGAGCAAAACGGTGCTGCCAACAGCATCGGTCGTATTTCTGCATTTATTGATATTTATATTCAGCGAGATATTGAAGAAGGAACTCTCGATGAGGTTTCTGCTCAGGAGCTTATTGACGACTTAGTACTTAAAATGCGTCTTGTACGTCATCTGCGCACACCCGAATATAATGAGCTTTTTGCCGGTGACCCGGTTTGGGTTACATGCTCGCTGGCAGGTATGACTGAGGACGGAAGACCTATGGTTACAAAAACCTGTTTTAGATTTTTGCAGACTCTTTATAATCTCGGTCCTAGTGCTGAGCCTAATATTACTGTTCTCTGGGCTCAGGATTTGCCCAAAGGTTTTAAAGAATTCTGTGCAAAAGTTTCAATTGATACAGATTCAATTCAGTACGAAAATGACGAAGTTATGCGCAAAGATTTTGGTGATGACTATGCAATTGCCTGCTGTGTGTCAGCAATGAAGGTGGGCAAGCAGATGCAGTTCTTTGGCGCAAGATGTAACCTTGCTAAGGTTCTTCTTATGGCGCTTAACGGCGGTAAGGACGAAATCTATGGAGAACAGGTTGCACCTGAGGGCAAAACTTTTGAAGACAACAAACCCCTTGATTATGATGAGGTTATCGAGGCATTTAAGGAATATGCAGCCTGGATGGCAAAACTGTATGTAAATACAATGAATGTTATTCATTTTATGCACGACCGTTATGCATATGAAAGACTTATGATGTCACTTCATGATGCAGAACCTGAACGTCTTATGGCATTTGGTATCAGCGGTCTCAGCGTTTTGGCAGACAGCCTTAGTGCAATTAAATATGCAAAGGTTACCCCCATTAAAGATGAAAGAGGTATGATTGTTGACTTTAAGACAGAAGGCGACTTCCCCAAATACGGCAACGATGATGACCGTGCCGATGAAATTGCAAAGTGGATTACGGAGTACTTCTATGCAGAACTTTGCAAGACAAAGACATATCGTGGCGCAAAGCATACACTTTCAATCCTGACAATCACATCAAATGTTGTTTACGGCAAAAAGACAGGCTCAACACCCGATGGAAGAAAGGCAGGCGAGCCCTTTGCTCCGGGAGCAAACCCCATGCACGGCAGAGATGCCGAGGGTGCGTTGGCATCTCTTAATTCGGTGGCAAAGCTTTGCTATGATTGTTGTCAGGACGGTATTTCAAACACCTTTTCAATTACTCCTGAAACTTTGGGGTGTGATGACGGCGACCGCATAGAAAAGCTGGTAGCGATTCTTGATGGATACTTTGCACAGAATGCACATCATCTTAATGTAAATGTGCTCAACCGTCAAAAACTTATTGATGCAATGAATGACCCCACACTTTATCCGTCGCTTACCATCCGTGTAAGCGGTTATGCGGTTAACTTTAACAAGCTGACCCGTGATAAGCAGTTGGAGGTTATTTCAAGAACCTTCCACGAAAAGATGTAAGGTGATTCAACATGGAAGGTTTTGTACATTCCTTTGAGAGCTTAGCCGCAGTTGATGGTATAGGACTTCGGTGTGCGGTGTTTCTTTCGGGATGCCCTTTGCGTTGTGCTTACTGTCATAATCCAGATACATGGAGCGGAGCGGGGCAGAAAATGGATGCAGATGCTTTGGTTAAAAAAATTGCCAGGTATAAGCCGTATTTTAAAGATAGTGGCGGAGTAACCTTTTCAGGTGGAGAACCGCTTTTGCAGGCAGAGTTTATCTGCAAATGTGTTAATTTATTGCAAAATCTGGGTATTAATTATGCAATAGACACATCTGGTGCGGTGGAGCTTACAGATTCTGTCAGGCTTGTTCTTGAAAAATCGCAGATGGTTATTCTTGACCTTAAATTCTGGGATGATGAAAGCTATATTAAATATACCGGCAAGAATATGAGCAGAACATTAGAAATGCTTAACTTTCTTGAAAGTATCGGCAAGCATACGTGGATTCGCACGGTGGTTGTTCCCGGTATAAATGACAGCAAAGAAGTGCTTGACAGATATATTAAACTTATAAAGGATTTTAAATGTGTTGAAAAATACGAGCTTTTAGGCTTTCATACAATGGGTTTTTATAAGTATGAAAAGATGGAGATTGAAAATCCTTTTGTAGACATTTCTGACCTTGATAAAGACGTTAAAGAACGGCTGCAAAAGTATATAAATGAACAATTAAAATAATCGAAAGGAACTGTTGTTTCAACAGTTCCTTTTTTGCTGTATGATTATTTTTGAAAAACATATACTAATTGCATTAAAATAAAGAAGGAGTAATCTTTATGTTGAACACCGTGACGACTTTGATGACAGTTGTGCAGTTTTTCTTTACGATAATAATAGGAATGTATTTTTGGTCCATGCTCAGCAGCCAATACTCGGGCAGAAATTCTATAAATAAGGACAGTACAAGAGAACTTGAAAGGTTATATAAACTGAACAAGATAAAACTCACCGAGCCTTTGACTGAAAAAACAAGACCGCAAAAGGTAAGCGAAATTATAGGTCAGGAGGAAGGTATCAAGGCTCTTCGCAGTGCTTTATGTGGCAAAAATCCACAGCACGTATTGATTTACGGACCTCCGGGAGTTGGCAAGACGGCAGCGGCAAGAGTTGTTTTGAATGAAGCAAAGCTCAACCCCGAATCCCCTTTTAAAGAATATTCAAAATTTGTGGAGATTGATGCTACCACAATGCAGTACGATGAACGCAGTATTGCCGATCCGCTCATTGGCTCGGTTCATGACCCAATTTATCAGGGTGCGGGGGCATACGGCCCGGCTGGTGTTCCTCAACCTAAAGAAGGAGCGGTGACTAGAGCACACGGCGGTGTACTTTTTATAGATGAGATAGGCGAACTGTCATCCATACAGATGAACAAACTGCTGAAAGTTCTTGAAGACAGAAGGGTATATTTTGACAGTGCATATTACAGCCGGGACAACAAGGAAATTCCAAGACACATTCACGAAATTTTTAAAAACGGTTTCCCGGCAGATTTCAGGCTTATAGGGGCAACCACAAGGCTTCCCGAGGAAATTCCCCCTGCCTTGCGTTCAAGATGTGTGGAGGTTTTTTTTAGCAGTCTTTCACGTGAACAAGTTAAAAAAATAGCAAGTGACGCAGCAAAAAAGACAGATACAGAATTCGCGAACGAGATATATGATATGGTGGCGGCTTTTGCAGATAATGGTAGAGATGCTGTAAACATAGTGCAAACGGCTGAAAGCGTTACTAAGCTTGAAAAGCGGACACGGGTTGAATGTTCGGACATTGAATGGGTGATTGAAACAGGCAAGTACAGTCCAAGATATGAAAAGCATATGTCAAACCAACCGCGTGTGGGCAAAATTTCGGGATTGGCTGTGTATGGCAGCTCTCAGGGTTGTATACTCGATATCGAAGCTGTTGCCGAAAAGTGCAGTACAGGGAAAGGTCAGGTGACCGTAACCGGTGCAATCGAGGAGGAGGAAATCGCCAATAACCGTCAAAAACTAAAGCGAAAAAGCAGTATTTCATCATCGGTAAAAAATACAATAACAGTGCTTAAATGTCAGCTTGGAATAGCGGTGGATGATTATAATATCCATATCAATTTCCCCAACTGTGTTCCCGTGGATGGACCGTCTGCAGGCATTGCAATTTTCTGTGCGGTGTATTCCGCAATTAAAAACATTCCCTTTGACGGCGACATAGCTCTGACGGGTGAGCTTTCAATTTGCGGAGAGGTGTGCGGTGTGGGTGAAGTTCCGCTTAAAATAAAGGCGGCAATGGATGCAGGAGCAAAACGGGTGATTATTCCGATGGCAAATTGGCAAGAAAGATTTAAGGTTTACGGCATCAAAATTACCCCAATCGACAACATATTTCAGGTGCTTGATGTGATGAAAAATCAAAATCAGGAGAATTCAGGGGGAATTATATCAAAAAAATCAGATAATATTGGAATAATTAGTGCTGAAGGGGTTGAAATCTTCCGAAAAAAATAGTATAATAATACGGATAATGGGCAAAATGTTTCTATTTTGCTTCTGAAAGGAAGAAAACAGACAGATGGCAAACAAAAGATATGTAATGCCGCTTATCCCTTTGAGAGGAATTACAATATTTCCGGGGATGGTTCTGCACTTTGATGTGGGCAGAAAAAAATCAATTGCGGCTGTTGAATATGCGATGTCTGGGGACCAGATGGTGTTTCTCAGCTATCAAAAAGATATAATGACCGAAAACCCTAGTCGGGACGAGGTTTCAAAAATCGGTGTTGTTGCCGAGGTTAAGCAAATTCTCCGTCTTCCTGACGGAAATTTGCGTGTTCTTGTTGAAGGTTTGTTCCGTGCAGGAATGACGGTTTTTGACAACAGCGATAACTTTATTCAAGCAACCGTTGTCAAGAAAAATGACATACCCTGTAAGGACGCTCTTCAGGAGCAGGTGCTTATGCGTAAAATTCAGAAGCTTCTTGAAGAGTATTTTAATCTTTACGAAAAGATGAACCCCGAAATTGCCGCATCTATGCTTGAAATTGAGAATGCGGGGGAGCTTGCTGATATTACTGCTACAAACTTTCCGCTTAAGCCTCACGAAAAGCAGATTATACTTGAAGAACTTCACGTTGACACCCGTATGGAAAAGCTGATTGCTTTTATGGAAAATGAAAACAATATTATGGAAATCGAACAGGGTGTTATGTCAAAGCTTAAAACAAGCCTTGACAAAAATCAGCGTGATTATATTCTGCGTGAACAGATGAAGGTCATTCAGGAAGAACTTGGTGATTTTGAATCGGGACAGGTTGAGGCAGATACTTACAGAGAAAAGATTGAAAAACGAAACCTTCCCAAAGAGGTGGTTGAAAAATTATACGAGGAACTTGGCAGACTGTCAAGACTTTCGGTACATTCTCAGGAATATGGAGTTATTCAGAACTATATTGAAACAGTTCTTGCTATGCCCTGGGAAATTTCAACCGAAGAAAATTCGGATATAGAAGAAGCGAAGAAAATTCTTGACCGTGACCATTATGGCCTTGAAAAAGTCAAAGAGAGAATACTTGAATATTTGGCGGTTAAATGCCTTGCAGAAGATACAAAAGGCTCGATAATATGTCTTGCAGGCCCTCCGGGGACAGGCAAGACCTCAATTGCAAAATCGTTGGCAGAGTCGTTGGGCAGGAAGTATGTCCGTGTCAGCCTTGGCGGTATTCAGAACGAAGCTGAAATCCGCGGTCACCGCAAAACCTATGTGGGTGCAATGCCCGGCAGAATAATCACCGCAATGAAGCAGGCAGGAAGCAATAATCCCCTTGTTCTCCTTGATGAGATTGACAAGATGTCAAGTGATTTTCACGGTGACCCTTCAGCGGCGATGCTTGAAGTCCTTGACCCTGAACAGTGCAGTGCCTTTCGTGACCATTTTCTTGAACTTCCCTTTGACCTTTCAAAGGTGTTGTTTGTCACAACGGCGAATTCGGTTGAGAATATTCCGGCTCCTTTATATGACAGAATGGATATTATCGAGATTTCGGGCTATACCGAGGATGAAAAGTTCAGCATTGCAAAAAAATATCTTCTTCCCAAGCAGAGAAAGAAAAACGGCTTGACGGCTAAAATGCTTAAAATTCCTGACAGCACAATGCGACTGATTATTGAGGGCTATACCCGTGAATCAGGTGTACGTACACTTGAACGCAAGCTTAGTGCAATATGCCGTAAGGCTGCAAAAGAGATTATCGAAGAGAAAAAACAAAGTATAAGTGTCAGCGAAAAAGTTTTAAAGAAGTACCTTGGCAGCCGGGTTTACATTTATGAACATATGTCAGAGTCAAACCTTGTGGGTGCCGCAACAGGGCTGGCGTGGACCCAGACAGGTGGCGATACCCTTTATATCGAGGTTAATACAATGAAGGGCACAGGCAAGCTTGAGCTTACCGGAAACCTTGGAGATGTTATGAAGGAATCTGCACGGGCGGCACTCAGCTTTATTCGTGCAAATGCAGATGTGTTTGAAATTAATTCTGATTTCTATAAGGAAAAGGATATTCACGTTCACGTGCCTGAGGGGGCTATTCCCAAGGATGGCCCTTCTGCAGGTATAACAATGGCAACTGCAATGATTTCAGCACTTACTGGCAGAGCAGTCAGCCGTAATGTTGCAATGACAGGAGAAATTACCCTTCGCGGCAGAGTCCTGCCCATTGGCGGTCTTAAGGAAAAATCTCTTGCCGCATACCGTATGGGTATTCGCAAAATTATTATTCCTTATGAGAATAAAAAGGATTTTGAGGAGCTTCCCGATAAAATAAAGAACGAGGTAGAGTTTGTTTTTGCAAAGGATATGAAGACTGTTCTTGAAAATGCACTTAGCGGAGGTAGTGGAAAATGGAATTTATCGACATTAAGCTGTTGATGACGGCTGTAAAGCCACAGCAGTATCCCGACGAAAGCCTTCCTGAGATCGCATTGGTGGGGCGTTCAAATGTGGGCAAGTCGTCGCTTATAAACTGTCTTGCCAACCGCAAGAATATTGCAAGGACAAGCAGTACCCCTGGCAAAACTGCAACAATAAATTTTTATGAGATTGCAGGCAAATACCGAATCGTTGACCTTCCTGGTTATGGATATGCAAAGGTTTCAAAGCAGGAGAAGGAAAAATGGGGAGATATGATAGAAGGCTATCTTTCAAACAGACAAAGTCTTGTTCAGGTAATTCAGTTGGTGGACGCAAGGCACAAGCCGACGGCTGATGATAAAATGATGTTTGACTGGATAAAAAGCTATAATTACGAACCCTTGGTGGTTGCTACAAAGATTGACAAGCTGAAAAAATCTCAGGTTGAAGGAAATTTAACCGCAATTTATGAAGATTTACAGCTTACCGAGGAATCGGTACTGATACCTTTTTCATCGGAGAACCGTCAGGGCCGTGAGCAGGTAATTGAGCTTATAGATTATATTCTTGAATATAACAAGCAGGAAAAAAGTGAGTAACAGAAAGGATTTTGGTGCAAGATGATTACAAAACCAAGAGGAACTGAGGACGTATTGCCAAAGGATAGCAAGCTGTGGCAGTACATAGAAAACACCGCAAGGAGAGTTTGCGACCTTTACGGATATAAGGAGATAAGAACACCCGTTTTCGAACATACCGAGCTTTTTCAGCGCGGTGTGGGTGACACAACAGATGTGGTGCAAAAGGAGATGTATACCTTTGAGGACAAGGGCGGACGTTCGATTACATTAAAGCCCGAGGGTACAGCGACATTGGTGCGCAGCTACATCGAAAACTCCCTTTATGCAAATCCTCAGCCCACAAAGCTATGCTATATTATACCGTGTTTCAGATATGAAAAGCCACAGTCGGGCAGACTGCGTGAATTCCATCAGTTTGGTATTGAGTGCTTTGGCGCAAGTAATGCAGCAACCGATGCCGAGGTTATCTCACTTGCAAGTATGTTCTTGAATAAGCTTGGTCTTAAGGGAATCAGCCTTAATATCAACAGTATTGGTTGCCCTGTCTGCAAGAAGGATTATAACGAAAAACTGAGAGCATATTTTGAGGAATACAAAGGCGAGCTTTGCCCCACCTGTCTTGAAAGACTTGAGAAAAATCCTATGCGAATTATAGACTGTAAGTCAGAAATCTGCAGTAATATTGCAGCAAAGGCTCCAAAGATGATTGACCATCTCTGCGTGGAATGTCACGACCACTTTGAAGAAACACAGACGCGTCTTGACAATATGGGTATCAGCTATACAGTAAACCCCGATATTGTAAGAGGTCTTGACTATTATACAAAAACTGTTTTTGAATTTGTGTCAGACTGTCTTGGCGCACAGTCAACTGTCTGCGGCGGCGGACGTTACAGCGGTCTGGTTGAACAGCTTGGCGGTAAGTCTGCTGATGGTATAGGATTTGCGGCAGGTCTTGAAAGATTGATTCTGGTAATGAAGGCACAGCAGGGTGAAAATCCGACAGCAGAAGCGGGCCCAGATTTGTTCATTGGTGCGATGGGTGATGCGGCAGACAAGATGGCACAAAAGTTGATTTATGATTTAAGGCTTAAAGGCATTCATGCTGAGCAGGATTTATGTGGCAGAAGCCTTAAGGCTCAAATGAAATATGCAGACAAGCTTTCTGCAAAATACAGCATTGTTATCGGTGATAACGAAATTGCTGAAAATAAGGGAAGTCTTAAAAATATGGCAAACGGAGAAACTGTTGACACAGAACTTTCGGCAGATGCACTGATTGCCAATATAAAAGGATAGGAGATTGAAATTATGGATACAATGAAAGGTCTTAAAAGAACTAATTACTGCGGCGAAACCGAGGGCATCGGCAAAACCGTTGTGGTTGGCGGATATGTGCAAAAAATCCGTGATATGGGAACCTTGATTTTTATTGATTTAAGGGACAGAACAGGTATAGTTCAGCTTGCTTTTGACGAAACAACCGACAAAGCGGTGTTTGAAAAGGCGGCATCCTGCCACAGCGAATATGTGCTTATGGCAAAGGGCGTTGTAAGAGAGAGAGAAAGCAAAAACGACACCATAAAGACTGGTAACATCGAGATTTTTGTTGACGATTTGAGAATACTTGCAAAGGCTCAGACACCTCCTTTTGAAATCACAGACAAAACAAATGTAAACGAGGAACTTCGTCTTAAATACCGTTATCTTGATTTGCGCCGCGGACCCCTTCAGGATAACATCATTACAAGGTCAAAGATTGCAAAGAGTGCAAGAGACTATTTTGAAGAAAACGGCTTTATCGAAATTGAAACACCTATGATGATAAAGTCAACACCTGAGGGTGCGCGTGACTATATCATTCCGTCACGTATTCATAATGGTAAGTTCTATGCTCTTCCACAGTCACCGCAGATTTACAAGCAGCTTCTTATGATTTCGGGCTTTGACAGATATATACAGCTTGCACGTTGCTTCCGTGACGAAGATTTGCGTGCAGACCGTCAGCCTGAATTTACACAGATTGACTTAGAGATGTCATTTGTTGACGTTGAGGATATTCTTGAAATGGGCGAAGGTTTTGTGAAAAGACTCTTTAAAGATGTTCTTAATGTGGATATTCCCACACCACTGCCCCGACTCACCTATAAAGAGGCGATGGAACGTTACGGCTCGGATAAGCCCGACACACGTTTTGAAATGGAAATTTGCGACCTTTCAGATTTAGTTAAGGATTGCGGCTTTGGGGTATTTGCCTCTGCAATCGAAAATGGCGGCTCTGTCCGTGCAATTTGTGCAAAGAACGCCGCAGAAACACTTACAAGAAAAGAGATTGACAAGCTGACAGAATATGTTCGCGGAATCGGTGCAAAGGGCTTAGCTTATATCAGATGGATTGAGGACACTCCCAACTGTTCATTTGCAAAGTTTATGACCGAGGACGAACTTAACGCAATTATAAACAAGTGCGGTGCTGAAAAGGGCGACGTTGTGTTTATAGTTGCAGATAAAAACAGCACAACACTTTCAACCCTGGGGTCACTCAGATGCAAGGTTGCAAAACAACTTGATATTATTAAGGAAGGCTTTAACTTCCTTTGGGTTACAGAGTTCCCCTTCTTTGAATATGACGAAGAAAACGACACTTATGTTGCAATGCACCATCCATTCACAATGCCTCTGGATGAGTGTATTCAGTATCTTGAAAGTGCTCCTGAAAAGGTAACTGCAAAGGCGTATGATTTGGTGCTCAATGGTACAGAACTTTCAAGTGGTTCAATCCGTATAAATGACTATGAACTTCAGCAGAAAATGTTTAAGGCATTAGGTCTTACAGAAGAAGAAATTGCAGCAAAATTCGGATTTTTGGTTGAAGCGTATAAATATGGTGCGGCTCCTCACGGCGGCATGGGTATCGGTCTTGACCGAATTGCGATGATTATGTGCGGCGCTGACAGCCTTCGTGACGTTGTTGCCTTCCCCAAGGTGCAGAATGCGTCCGAGCTTATGTCCAATTCACCTGATGTGGTGGATGCGGCTCAGCTTAAGGAACTTGGCATTAAAATAGACATTGAGGAATAAAATTAAAGATAAATTTATATTTAAACCTAAGGTCAGGAGGCGATGTCATGAAAAAGCAGACAGTAGTAATGATTTGGATGATAGCTTTGCTGCTGCTTGTTGTTGGTTGCTTTGGAGTATACGGCTATATAAATTATCAAAACAGTAAAAAATCTCAGAATATTGAATTATTCAGTTGTATGCCATCGGATATTATTAAATACTCTGTCAAAAATGGAAATGAGTCATATACTCTTGTTAAAACTGACGGTGTATGGACGGTGAAGGGCAATGAGGTAGCGGTACTTGCTCAAAAATCCGTACAGGATATTGTAAACAGTGCGTCACTTGTCAATTCTCAAGGGGTTTTAAAGAAAAAATTACTTAAAGAATTTGAAATGACAGAAGCACAGACGGTTACACTGAACCTTGTTGATGAAAGCGAAATTAAAGTCAGCTTTGTGGGAAATAAGGGCGAAACCTGTGCAGTACGTATAAATAATGATGAAGAGATTTATGCGGTTCGCAAATCAATGCGTGACATACTTGTGGCAAAACTTGACAAGCTTCGGGCAGCGCTTGTATTTGAGGAGCTGATGAAAACCGACGATGTACTGACCTATTACAGCTTTACAGATTATGATAAAACAAAAACTGTTGTCAGGACAAAAACGGCAGCAGAGATATCAAATAACAAATCAAACCGTTATATTATGGAAAGCCCGTATTGCAAGGATGTAGACGACGATAAGTTTGAACAACAAATTGTTGTACGAATTCCTGCAATTGCAGTTGTGAGCTACGTGGATGATGTTCCTGAAAATATCGCTGAATACGGTCTTGACGAAAAATCCCGCGCGGAGCTCAATTTCAAATGGGGAGACCATAATGAAACTCTGTATCTGGGTAAAGAAGATGCCGGAAAGGTTTATGCAGTTAAAGCTGGCAAGGATGGCATATTTGTTTTAAATGCCTCACAGCTTGAATTCCTGAATACAGAGCCATTTTATATACTGGAGTCAGGAATTTTAAGCTCGGATATAGAAAATATCCGAAGTGTGACAGTAAAAACGGCGATTGATGTATATGATGTGACAAGTTCTCAACGAAATGTTGCCAACGGACTGTTTTTTGTAAATGGCAAAGCTGCCAGCAGAGCAGCATTTGATTCGGTTGCAGAAATGGTAGGAGGGCTTGAAATCCTCAGCGAGATATCGGGAAAACCAGAAAACAAAGGCGAAATTGTTGTTACGGTATATTATGACAATGGTACAGCTAATCAAACAATTAGTCTGACCAGTGTTAACGAAAAGAGCTATGCGGCTTTTATAAACGGAAAGGCAGAGTTTGCTGTCAGTCGTAAGACTGTCGATGCTTTGCTTGACGAATTAAATAATATAAGTAAAAATCCAATGAAAACAAATAAGGAAGGTTAATAAGATGAAAAATGTTTTTGATGTACTGAAAGAGCGTGGCTTGATTGCCCAGATGACTCACGAGGAAGAGATAAAGAAACTTCTTGCAGAAGAGAAAATAACCTTTTATATAGGTTTTGACCCAACGGCAGACAGCCTGCATATTGGACATTTTATGCAGCTTGTTGTAATGAAACATATGCAAAACGCAGGCCACAGACCAATAATTCTTCTTGGTGGCGGTACCACTATGGTTGGCGACCCCACAGGCAAGACAGATATGCGTCCTATGATTACAAAGGAAACCATTCAGTATAATGCCGACCGCTTTAAAGAACAGATGTCAAAATTTATTGATTTTTCTGATGGCAAGGCAATTATGGTTAACAATGCAGATTGGCTGCTTGACCTTAACTATGTTGATTTCCTGCGTGAGGTAGGTGTTCATTTCTCGGTAAACAGAATGCTCTCTGCTGAATGTTTTAAGGCAAGAATGGAAAGAGGTCTTTCATTCCTTGAATTCAACTATATGCTGATGCAGGGATATGACTTTTATAAGCTTCACAAGGATTATGGTTGCATTATGGAATTCGGCGGCGATGACCAGTGGTCAAACATCATCGGCGGTATCGAGCTTATTCGCCGTAAGGACGGTAAGGATGCCTATGGTATGACATTTACCCTGCTTACAACATCCGAAGGCAAAAAGATGGGCAAAACCGAAAAGGGTGCCCTGTGGCTTGACCCTGAAAAGGTTACTCCTTATGAGTTCTATCAGTACTGGAGAAATGTTGACGACAAGGATGTTATCCGTCTTCTTAAACTGGTTACATTTGTTTCAATGGAAGAAATTGCTGAGTATGAAAAGTTAGAGGGTCAGCAGCTTAACGAGGTTAAATGCCGCTTAGCATACGAGGTTACCAAGATGGTACACGGCGAAGAAGAGGCAAACAAAGCGGATAGCGCAGCAAAAGCAGTGTTCGGTGCAGGCAGTGATGACAGCAATATGCCTACATACGCACTTGAAGCTGATGATGCGGCAAATGGAATTAATATTCTTGACCTTATGGTAAAAAGCGGACTTGCTCCATCTAAAGGTGAAGGCAGAAGACTGGTTCAGCAGGGCGGTGTCAGCATTGACGGCAATAAAATAGGTGATGTAAATTATATTGTTGAAAAATCAATCTTCAATGACGGCAAGATTGTTATAAAAAAAGGCAAAAAAGTATTCCTTAAGGTTACTATGTAGCCGGGGGATTTAATCACAGATTGGAGTGTTTAAAATGGCAGAAGAATTGTCAAAGGTATACGACCCCAAGGCGGTGGAGGACCGTATATATAATAATTGGGTAAATAAGGGCTATTTCCGTGCAAAACCGGATAAAAACAAAAAGCCTTTTACCATTGTAATTCCGCCCCCGAATGTAACAGGTCAGCTTCATATGGGACATGCATTTGATGAAACCTTGCAGGATATTCTTATTCGTTATAAAAGAATGCAGGGCTTTGAGGCTTTGTGGATTCCCGGTACAGACCATGCGGGAATTGCAACACAGATTAAGGTTGAGGCAGAACTTCGCGAAAAAGAAGGACTTACCCGTTATGACCTTGGTCGTGAAAAGTTCCTTGAACGCGTTTGGGATTGGAAGGAAAAGTACGGCAACCGCATAATCAGCCAGCTTAAAAAGATTGGTTGTTCTTGCGATTGGGACAGAGAACGTTTCACAATGGACGAAGGCTGTTCTAAGGCGGTTCGTGAGGTTTTTGTTAACCTTTATGAAAAGGGATTGATATACAGAGGTCCAAGAATCATTAACTGGTGTCCTAACTGTATAACTGCACTTTCAAACGAAGAAGTTGAACATGCAGAACATGCAGGACATTTCTGGCACATAAAGTATCAGATTAAGGGTACTGACGAATATGTTGTTATTGCAACAACACGTCCTGAAACACTCTTCGGCGATACAGCTGTTGCGGTTAACCCCGAAGATGAAAGATATAAGGATATTGTTGGCAAGATGCTTCTTTTGCCCCTTACAGACAGAGAAATTCCCGTTATTGCTGATGAATATGTTGATAAGGAATTTGGAACAGGCTGCGTAAAAATTACTCCTGCTCATGACCCCAACGACTTTGAAGTTGGCAAGCGTCATGACCTTGAAATCATAAAGGTTATGAACGACGATGCAACTATGAATTCATACGCAGGAAAGTACGAAGGTATGGACCGCTATGAATGCCGCAAGGAAATGATAAAAGACCTTGATGAAATGGGACTTTTAGTTGCGACCGAAGACCATTCTCACAATGTTGGTCAGTGCTATCGTTGCGGAACAACAATCGAACCAATCGTTTCTGACCAGTGGTTTGTAAAGATGAAACCCCTTGCAGAAGCGGCAATCAAGGCTGTTGACAGCAAGGAAACTGAGTTCGTTCCTGAACGTTTCTCTAAAACATATATGAACTGGATGGAAAACGTATATGACTGGTGTATTTCACGTCAGCTGTGGTGGGGACACAGAATTCCTGCGTTCTACTGTGATGATTGCGGTGAAATGACCGTTTCAAAAGAGGATATTACCGTTTGTCCCAAGTGTGGCAAGCCGGTAAGACAGGAAGAGGATGTTCTTGATACTTGGTTCTCATCAGCTCTCTGGCCTTTCTCAACTCTTGGCTGGCCAGAGAAGACCGAAGATTATAACTATTTCTATCCCACAAGTACTCTTGTTACAGGTTATGACATTATTTTCTTCTGGGTATCACGAATGATTTTCTCAGCTTGCGAACATACAGGCAAGGCTCCCTTCAAGCATGTGTTCATTCACGGTCTTGTCCGTGACGGCAATGGCGAAAAGATGTCAAAATCAAAGGGCAACGGTGTTGACCCGTTACAGATAATTGATATGTTTGGTGCAGATGCCCTGAGATTTACTTTGGTTACAGGTGTTGCCCCCGGTAACGATATGAGATTCCCTGTAACTTACGAACCGCCCGTTGAAAGGGGCAAAAACCCAAATCCTGAGGTTAACAAGATTGTTGGTGCTCCCGGTGTTGAAGCAAGCCGTAACTTTGCAAATAAAATCTGGAACGCATCGCGTTTTGTAATGATGAATCTGACTGTTGACAAAAACGAGCTTCCTGACCTTTCTAAACTTCATATTGAAGATAGGTGGATTCTTCACAGATATAATGAGCTTGTTCGTGAGATTACCGAAAATCTTGATAAGTATGAGCTTGGTATTGCAGTTCAAAAGCTTTATGACTTCATCTGGGATGAATTCTGTGATTGGTATATTGAACTTGTTAAGCCAAGATTCCAGGAAACAGGCGACAGCAACGAAACTGCACAAAAAGTACTTATTTATGTATTGTCAAATACTCTTAAGCTTCTACATCCATTTATGCCATTCATTACCGAAGAAATCTGGCAGGCTCTTCCACACGATGGTGAAAGCATAATGATATCAAGCTGGCCCAAGTATAATGAAGAACTTGTTAACACTGATGCAGAGCAGGATATGACGGTTATTATGGAGGCAATTAAGGGTGTAAGAAATGTAAAGAACGAAATGAACGTTCCTCCCTCAAAGAAGATTAAGTTCTTTGTGGTAACAGAGGAAGCCGAACTCTTCAAGCAGGCAACAGCATTCCTTGAAAAGCTGGCAAGCGCATCCGAGGTCGATATCCGTGCGGATAAAGTGGGCGTTCCTGAAAATGTTGTTTCGGTTGTGAACTCATCGGCTGAAATTCTCCTGCCCCTTGACGAACTCGTTGACAAGGAAAAGGAAATTGAACGTCTTACCAAGGAAAAAGCTAAGCTTGAAAGTGAAATCAAGCGTGTTGAAGGCAAGCTTTCAAACAAGGGCTTTACTGATAAGGCTCCGGCTGCCGTTGTTGAAGAAGAACGACAGAAGGGCGAAAAGTACAAGGCTATGCTTAAAAAAGTACTTGAGTCTTTAGCAAAAATGTAATAAGATAAAATGTTTTATCAATTAAAATCAAACACAGTCGACAAACGTTGTCGATTGTGTTTTTTTGTGTTTTTTTGATGCTCAAAACATTAAAAATTAAAAGGATATTAACACAAATGCAAAGAAAGAAATAATGGAAAATATTGTAAACTGAATAAGGAGGTAGTCAGATGAATATAAAAATTGAGAACATCGGCACAACTTTGGTTGCAAAACTGACAGGAGAACTTGACCATCACACAGCACCGATTTTGCGTGACACACTAGAACGAGAGATTTCTCTTAACAACACGGTAAACATAGTTCTGGATTTTGATGGGGTAACCTTTATGGATAGTTCCGGAATAGGGGTTATTGTTGGGAGGTATAAGCAGATTTCGGCACGGGGTGGTAAAGTTATGGTAATTCGTGTAAAACCACAGGTTGATAAAATTTTTGAAATCTCGGGGCTAAAAAAAATACTTGAGTGTTCACATTAAAAAGAAAAAGGAGTGAAAATACATATGGAAAATTATATGAAACTTGAAGTTCCGGCAAAAAGCTGCAACGAATCCTTTGTGCGTGCTGCGGTTGCGGCATTTTCGGTGCAGCTTGATTTGAGTGTTGAAGATTTGTCTGATATTAAAACAGCGGTATCCGAGGCGGTGACAAATTCAATTGTACACGGATATGTAAATATGAAGGGGATTGTAAGGATTGTATGTAGAATAGTTGATTCGGTTTTTGAGATTGAGGTAACGGATTTTGGCGTAGGTATTGAAAACATAGGACAAGCTATGCAGCCTTTATTCACATCAAAGCCCGAGTGTGAAAGGAGCGGTATGGGTTTTACTGTGATGCAGACCTTTATGGACGAAGTATCGGTTAAATCCGAGGTGGGCGAAGGTACGGTTGTAACAATGAAAAAACAAATAAGGAGTTGACATACTGTGCAGGCCAAAAGCTATAACCAAAACATTGAGGCATTGCTGCTTGCAGCAAAAAGCGGAGAT
This sequence comes from Clostridia bacterium, assembly GCA_045648175.1. Classification (GTDB taxonomy): domain Bacteria; phylum Bacillota; class Clostridia; order Monoglobales; family Monoglobaceae; genus SIG440. The sequence goes on along the minus strand of JAZRNN010000063.1, from coordinate 20,366 downwards.
TTGTCAGCACAAAATAAAATCGTTGAAGAAAATGTCGGACTTGTCAGGGCTGTTGTTAAAAGATTTCTTAACCGTGGTCACGAGGCGGAGGATTTATTTCAGATTGGTTGTATAGGGCTTATAAAGGCTATTCAAAAGTTTGATTTAGGGTTTAATGTCAAGTTTTCCACTTATGCAGTACCTATGATAATGGGAGAGATAAAGCGATTCATTCGTGACGACGGAATTATCAAGGTTAGTCGCAGTCTTAAAGAGCTTGCGATAAAGGCGATGAGTCTTCAGGAGTCAATTCGCAAGGAAAGTGACCGCGACCCAACGATTAAGGAAATGGCTGAAAAGCTGGGAGTTACACCTGAAGAACTTGCTATGGCCCTTGATGCGGGAATGAAGCCCGAATCATTATATTCTTCACCCTTGGATGACGGCAAGGAAGGAAAGACACTGATTGATCGCATTGAAAGCGGTGTTGACCACGAAGGAGAGATTGTCAACCGTATGCTGGTGCGTGAACTGCTTAATAATTTTGGTGAAAGAGAGCAGAAAATCATTATATTGAGATATTTCAAACAAAAAACCCAGTCTCAGATAGCAGTAGAGCTCGGGATTTCTCAGGTGCAGGTTTCAAGAATAGAAAAAAAGGTTTTAAGCTCTATGCGTGAACAGATTCAAAGCGGCAAATGATTATGGCTTGAAGGAGTTTCTGTGGTTTTGTCGAATATTATCATTAAAGGAATTTGAAAGGAATATGATAATATGTTTTGCCCAAAATGCGGAAATAACAACAATGATTTGAATCTGTGGTGCATAAGATGCGGATGCAAACTTGAAAAAATCAAAGAAGATACAGAAGCTTTGGATATTGCACAAAGTACAACTGAAAATGAGCCTGAATATGCTGCTGAAATCAATGCAACCGCAAATGACACAAATGTTCAAAAGTCAAATAAGATAAAGGATTACATGACGTGGTCAATTATCTCTGCTGTGCTTGGGAGCATTGTGTTTGGCATTATTGCTGTGATTTTTTCGGGCCTCACAAAGACCGAATTTGCAGCAGGATGTATTGATAAGGCAGGATTGTATTCGGATAAAGCAAAGCTTTTTTGCCTGATATCTCTTGCAATAGCAATAGTTAAGGTTATTTTTATTATTCTGGTATTGATAATTGTGGCATTTGTGGCATCTATGCCTTTGTATCTACATTGATTTATCAGGTAAATGGTGTAAAAAAATACATTAATTTAATCTTTTTTACTATTGACGGCACAGCAAAAGTGTGGTAATATTTAAGGGTTGGCAAAAAATGATTTAGTATTTTTACACGATCTTCGAGGTGTTTTATGAGATATACGGGTTATGTTGTGACCTATTCAGGCGGACTGTTAAAAGTTAATAGAGAGAACTATTTCTTAAACGGCATTTCCAGAGAAGATCCTGATCGATCGGATGTTTATGACATAAGCAAGGATTTTGCACGCAGAAACATTTATGCTGTATCAAGTGGTGTAAAATGCGACGAAGACGGTGATGAGTTTTCTTTAATTGCGATTGAACTTTTAAAGAATTATGCTACTGGTGACTTCACAAAGGATAATCTGGCTTATTTTAGTATGCTTAATTCTGCAGTCAACGGCCAAACATTAAAAAAGAACGGCGAACACTTTGAGGTTGACACTTCTGTTTTATATATCGAAAACGACGTAGCAAAGGTTTATAATTTTGGAGATATGCCCGTATTTTATTTTACTAAAGGAAAGATGGAAAAGCTTTCGGGTAATTCTCCTAAAACCATTGAAATTGAAAAAAGTATTTATGAAAATAAATGGAAAATATATACCCAGGTGATTGAAAAGACCAATATTCCGTATATTGGTTTCACAGGAAATGACTTTGAAACTGTTCCGTATGAGTCAAAAAAAATAAAGCTTAGAAAAAAAGCTTTTTTTGTGATGTGCAGCAAGTCTGTGTGTGATTTGTTAGGCGAAGAAACTATCGAAAAAATTCTTGCAGATAGGCGGATAAAAAGCAAAAAAAAGGCAATACAGATAGTTGATATGGCTATCGAAAAAAATCCCGAAGGAAATTATACCGTTCAGGTGATAAAGGTTAACAGAGGTATTCCTGCTACACATTCTGATGTGAAAAGTTTGGGAATATGGTTAGCTCTTGTATTGCTTTGTGTGCCGTTGTATTTTTCAGGCTCATATATAGTTGATGCAGTAAACAGATTTGTGGAAAACACAAAGACTTTTATTGAAACTTATATTACCAAAGAGGCTGAGCCTGACAGTGACCTTGTCTGGATACCTAGGGACACCGAAGAGAAAACGGAAGAAGTGTTTGAAGAAAGTGAAGAGAATGACGAGCAGAGTGATATTACTGAATCTACGCAACCGTTAGAAACAGCTCCACAGTCGTCTAATACTCCAAAACCACAAAAACCTGTGGCTAGGTCACAGAAGCCTGCCGAGCAAAAACCTGCTGTGCAGGAGCAAAAAACAGAAGCCCCTGCGGAACCTAAGCAGGAGATTGAACTACCGGGCACAACAACTCCGCCCGAAACAAGTCAGGAAGTTGAGTTGCCAATTGATTTTAATTAAAAGTAACAAGCGGTGCGTATCGGATAGCGATACGCACTTTTCGTTGACACCGACTTTTAAATATGTTAAAATATTATTGATTAAAAGACCTATAAGGTGAGATTTTTATGAGTTATAAATATTTTGAAAACCGTGAGTGTGAGTTCTATCCCTGCCATAAGGTTGCCAATATGAACTGCCTTTTTTGCTTTTGTCCCTTATATAATATAAATTGTGAGGGGAATTTTGATATGATTAAGGGCAAAAATGGTGAAACTATTAAGGATTGCAGCAATTGTATACTGCCCCATATAGAAAGCGGTTATGACTATGTAATGAAATACCTGAAACGAAAGGCTTGTGGCGAAAATGAGTATTAAAAATGAAATCCTTCAGTTAAGAAAAGAAATTGAAGAACACAACCATAATTATTATGTGCTGGATAACCCCACAATTTCGGATTATGAATATGACATTCTCATTCATAAGCTGATTAAGCTGGAGGAGGAAAACCCCGAATTTGCTGACGAAAATTCCCCCTCAAAACGTGTAGGCGGTGTAGCACTTAAAGAGTTTGAGCAGGTTAAGCACGATATTCCTATGCAGAGCCTTGGGGACGTGTTCTCAAGAGAAGAAATTATGGATTTTGATAAAAGGGTGGCACAAGGGTTAGAGGGTCAGTCTTATGAGTATGTTGTTGAAATGAAGATAGACGGACTTTCGGTATCTTTGGAATACGAAAACGGCAGATTTGTCAAAGGCTCTACCCGTGGTGACGGAACGGTGGGTGAAAACATAACCGAAAACCTTAAAACCATAAAATCAATACCCTTAATTTTGCCCGAGGAGGTTGAACGCCTTGAGGTCAGAGGCGAGGTTTATATGCCTAAAGCGAGCTTTGAGGCATTAAATACCGAGCGCAAAGAATTGGGCGAGCCCCTTTTTGCGAACCCACGCAATGCGGCGGCAGGGTCACTCAGACAGCTTGACAGCAAAATTACTGCAAAGCGGAATCTTGATGTATTTATATTTAATATTCAGCAATCGTCAAAGGCTCTTGACACGCACACTCAGAGTCTTGACTGGGTTAAATCACTTGGCTTTAAGGTAAGCCCAAGACGGTCGGTTTTTAACACAATGGAGGCGGCATATGAGGAAATTCAGAGTATAGGACAAGAACGTGCAAGCCTTCCCTTTGATATTGACGGTGCGGTGGTAAAGGTCAACAGTCTGCGTCAACGTGACGAGCTTGGTACAACCACAAAAGTTCCCAAGTGGGCGATTGCTTATAAGTTCCCTGCCGAACAGCAGGAAACAACGGTGGAGGATATAATAGTTCAGGTTGGCAGAACAGGAGTTATCACTCCTAATGCGGTGCTTACGCCTGTCAGGGTTGCAGGGTCAACGGTCAGCCGTGCGACTCTTCACAACGAGGATTTTATCCGTGAAAAAGGCTTGATGATTGGCGACCGTGTGCTGATACAAAAGGCAGGGGATATTATCCCTGAGGTTGCCGAGGTTCTTAAAGAAAAGAGAACGGGTGCAGAACGTGAATTTGTTATGCCAGCGGTTTGCCCCGCTTGCGGTGAAGGACTTTTCCGTGAGGAAGGCGAGGCGGCGCTGAGATGTGTCAGCACCAACTGTCCTGCTCAAAGGGTACGCAGTATAATTCACTTTGCGTCCCGTGGCGCAATGGATATCGAAGGTCTTGGTGATATGATTGTTGAACAGCTTGTTGAATCTGGACTGATAAAGAATACTGCAGATTTATTCTATCTCAAATACGAGGATGTAGTGGCACTTGAACGGTTTGCTGCAAAATCGGCTCAAAACCTTATTGACGCAATTGAAGGAGCAAAGAAAAACCCTCTTGACAAGCTTCTTTGCGGTTTGGGTATTCGTCTTATCGGTGCCAAGGCAGCAAAGAATATAGCACAATATTTTGGCAATATGGACAGCATTATGTCAGCATCTGTTGAGCAGATATCTGAAATTGATGATGTGGGCACAAAAATGGCAGAAAGCCTTGTGCACTATTTTAATGAGCCTGAAACAAAGGAACTGATTGAAAGAATGAAGAAAGCAGGCGTGAATATGATTGCCGAAGAAAAGCCAACGGGCGGAAGTTTGATAGGTAAGACATTTGTTCTTACAGGAACATTCCCAACCCTTAAACGTTCCGAGGCGCAAAAGCTGATTGAGGACAACGGTGGCAAGGTATCAGGCTCGGTGTCCCAAAAGACCAATTTTGTGGTTGCCGGCGAGGAGGCAGGCAGCAAGCTTGACAAAGCCCAAACCCTAGGCGTTGCTGTAATAACCGAAGAAGAACTTTTAAAAATGATATAAATTTTCAAAAATCTATTGACAAATTACTCCTACAAGTGTAAGATATAGTTAAACTTACAATTGTAGGAGTAACTTTTTTGCAAAAGTGTTCAGGAGGTGATATAGTGAAGGCTACAAAAGATATCAGCACAGCCGAACTTGAAATTATGGAGGTTTTGTGGTCTGCGGACAAGCCTCTCAGTATTCAGACGATATGCGATGGTATTGCAGATGATAAGTGGAAGTATAATACTGTAGGAACGATGCTTCTTCGGCTTGCTGAAAAAGGTATTGTCAGCTCTCAAAAGGTTAACCGTGTTATTCATTACTCACCGATTCTTATGCGTGAGGAGTATAAGAAGGAGCAGACATCAAAGCTTATTTCACGGCTGTATGGTGGTTCTGCCCGTGACCTTGCGGCATCTCTTATAGGCAATGGTGATGTAACCAAGGAGGATATTGACGAGCTGAGAAAGCTGTTTAATCTGTAATGAGGAGGAAAAGATATGCTTGCCGAAATTCTTATATCGGTACTGATAATGTCGGCAATCGGTAGTTTGCTTATCTTGTTTTTGCTTGTGCTAAAACCTCTGACCGAAAGATTTTTCGGGGTAAGATGGCAGTTTTACATATGGCTTTTGGTTTTGATTGTTATGGTTTGTCCGATTAAAATTAGAACTGAACTAAAACTGCCGCAGGCGATTTCACGAACTATCAGCATTGTATCGTCAAAGTCTGTTGACGAAATTTCTGTATTTGAAGATTACAGTGGGGTATATATGTCGCAACCTGTGCAGACAGGCGGGATAAAGGGCTTTGATATTATTGCGTGGGTATGGCTTGCGATTGCAGCGGTTTTATTTATTAAAACGGTTGTGACAAATATAGCTTTGAAAACTGCTTTATACAAAAATTCCACTTATGGGTGTGAATTTGGCAAAGCTGAAATTCGTATTAGTGACAGGGTGGCGGCACCAATTCTCTTTGGCGGTTTAAAGGCTGTTTTGTATATTCCGCAGGGTTTATATAACACCGAAAAAATGCAGTACATAACAGCTCACGAGTCGGTTCATATAAGGCGAAATGATGTCAGCATAAAATGGTTTACAGCACTGGTGAAATGTATTCATTGGTTTAATCCGTTGGTGTATTATCTTGCATGGCAGATAAACGAATCCTGTGAAATTTCCTGCGATGCTCTGGCGGCAGAGAATATGTGCGACCGACAAAGACGTGAGTATATGCAGACAATTCTTGAGATTTCACAGAATGAGATTAGTTTTAAGGGATATCTTGCGACAGGCTTAACGGCAGGCGGAAGGTGCCTGAAAAGACGGTTTCTGGCTATAAGCAAAAGCGATAAACCTCGACCGATAATCAGGGTTACAGGGGTTGCGGCGGCAATGATAATTACCTTTTGCTCGGTTTATGTCTGTGGCATAATAGCGGGCAGCGCACAACAGGACAACCAGCTTGTTGAGCGTATTCTTGTTGCAGAAAGAAGGGATTTGCCTGAAAAGGAAGAAGAAAAGACTGATTTTTCCGTTATGCCCGAATTTGAAGAAAAGATTACGGAAAACGAAGTATCAATACCAAATGTTTTATCGGATACACAGATAATTGATGAATCCAAAACAGAGGTTGTTAAAAAACCTTCTATTGTTGGAGAGTTTAATTCCGAGGGTGGAGATACACGGATTATTCATGATATAAAGCCTGATGAAGATGGGTGTATCAGGTTGGGTATCAGCTCAAATGCTCAGGAGGTAATTGATGTATTTGTCAATGACGGTGAAAGCGGAAGAGAGGTTCACAGCTTTAGTATTCCTGTGTCATATTCAGCGACATATGTGATAGACGGGCTGAATAAAGAAAAGGTTTATGATATTGTGCTGAGGGGTACAATGCGTAATAACTGGAAAATAGAAAGCGAATATAAAATTTATTAACGAAAGGGAAATGTGATATGAAAAAACTTATTTCTTGCATACTTATATTTGTTATGTTATTATCAACTGTTGTCTTTGCGGCACCAAGCGAGGAACAGTTAAAGGATTTAAGAAATTATGAAATTATGGTGGGGGATGATGACGGTGAAATGCGGCTTGATGACACAATTACACGTGCCGAGGCGGCAAAGATGATATGTGCTATTCAGGGCATAATTGTCGACAGCTTTGCAGATAATGTTGAAAGCAGCGCCTTCCCTGATGTTCCCGACACCCATTGGGCAAAGAACTATATAAATTGTGTAAAAGATTTGAGAATTGTCGAGGGCGATGAAAAGGGAAATTTCAATCCCGAAGCCACAATCACCAATGAGGAAATTATCAAGATGTTGATTGTTGCCCTGGGCTATAGCCCGATGGCAGACCAGACGGGCGGCTATCCAATGGGCTTTACACGCACAGCGCAGAAGATTGGACTTACAAGTGATTTGATGCTTAAGGTAGATACACCTGCAATCAGGGGAGATGTGGCTGTGATGTTTGCGGCGGCGTTGGATATTCCGGTAATGGCACAAACAGGCTGGAGTACCGACGGGTCAACAAGCTACGCAATTTGTGACGGCAGCCAAGGAACAACAAGGAAAACCTTGCGAATAATGAATTTTGAAAAATAACGAAATACAGGCTCACCAAAAGGTGAGCCTGTATAAATTTTTAGCTTATAAACTCTTAAGCTTTTGTTCAAGACATTCCTTGATTGATTTGGGAGTTGCCTTGCCCTGAAGGCCTCTGTTTGCCTGACCCATAAAGAAGCCAAACACAGATGTCTTTCCGTTTTTGTAGTCTTCAACAAGGTCCTGGCGTTCTGCAAAAAGATTATCAATAAAGTCATTGATTGCAGAAAGGTCTTCTTCGACAATAAAGTTGTTTGCTTTTGCAATTTCCATGGGGTCGCCGCCTTCTTCAAACATAAAGCGGATGATTGTTTTTGCATCATTGCGGTTAACGGTGTTTTTGTCAGCCATTTCGCAAACCTTTGCAAAATCTTTTGCAAAAACGGGGATTTCCTCGGTATCGGTTTCCTTTACACGGCGCATAACCTCGGTTAAGAACATATTTGCAACGCTCTTGTATTCGGGGTAGATTGCAACAGTTTCGTCATAGAAATCCGAAATATATTTTTCAAGGGTAAGAACTCTTGCATCCTCGTCGGTGAGCTTGTATTCGTTTATATACTTGTGCACTCTTTCGTGAGGGAGCAGAGGGATTTCACTTTTTGCTCTTTCGATATCCTCGTCGGTAAAGGTAACTGCCAAAATATCAGGCTCGGGGAAGTAGCGATAGTCGTTGGCGTTTTCTTTACTTCTAAGTGGAGAAGTGGTGCCTGTTGCATCGTCAAAACGTCTTGTTTCCTGAACAACCTTGCCGCCTTCGTCAAGAATTTGTGTCTGTCTTTCGATTTCGCACTCAATCGCTCTCTGGATTGAACGGAAGGAGTTTAGATTTTTAATTTCCGCCCTGTCACCAAGAACTGTTGAGCCTGCAGGCTTTAATGAAACATTGACATCAGCACGGATTGAGCCTTCCTGCATTTTTGCATCGCAGACATTGAGGTATTTAAGGTAAAGAGCAATCTTTGAAACAAACTCGGCAGCCTCTTCGGCAGAGGTAATATCAGGCTCGCTGACAATTTCTATCAGGGGCACGCTGCATCGGTTGTAATCTGCCCAGCTTTGTCCGTGATAATCGTCGTGAACAAGCTTGCCGGCATCTTCCTCAAGGTGAATTTGATGAATTCTTACAACTGTTCCTGTTGAAAGCTCAACCTTACCATTGATACACAGTGGCAGGTCAAGCTGTGAAATCTGGTAGGCTTTGGGAAGGTCGGGGTAGAAATAGTTCTTTCTGTCAAAGCGTGAATAACGGTTGATGTCACAACCAAATGCAAGACCTGCACGGATTGCATAGTTTACTGCCTCAAAATTAATTATTGGCAGAGCACCGGGCTGACCTGTACATACAGGGCAGATGTGAGTGTTGGGGTCGCCGCCAAAGGAGGCATCGCAGGTGCAGAATGCTTTTGTTTTTGTTGAAAGCTCGGCGTGAATTTCAAGGCCGATGACTGTATCGTATTTAGCACACATTATTTTTTTACCTCCTTATATATTTGCTGTGGGATGTGAAAAATTCTTTTCATAAGCATCCGCAAACTGAATAACTTTTGCATCGTCAAATCTCTTTGCTGAGATTGAAAAGCCGATAGGCATACCATCGGTATTAACACCGCAGGGAACGGAGATTGCTGGGATTCCCGCAATATTTGCCGTAACGGTACAAACATCGGCGAGGTACATCTTTACCGGGTCATCAATGTTTGCATCAATTCCGTATGCAACTGAAGGTGCAGTGGGGGTGAGCATTACATCACATTTTTTAAAGATTTCGTCATGCTCAAGACGGAACTGTTGACGTACAGCAAGGGCTTTTTTGTAATAAGCTTCATAGTAGCCACTGGATAAGGCATAGGTGCCAAGAAGAATTCTTCTTTTAACCTCTGCGCCAAAGCCCTCGGCGCGGGTTTTCTTAATAAGCTCGTCATAGCTTTCGGGTGATGCTGTGCGGTAGCCGTATTTAACACCGTCATATCGTGAAAGGTTTGAGCTTGCCTCAGCGCAGGCAAGAAGGTAGTATGCCGAAACCGCATATTTAAGAGTGGGCATTGAAACTTCAACAAGCTCTGCACCCATTTCTTCATAGAATTTTGCGACCTTCATAACGGCATCCTTAACCTCGGCGTCAATACCTTCGCCGTAGAACTCTTTGGGAATACCAATTTTAAGACCCTTTATGTCCTTACCTAAAGTAGAGTTAAAGTCGATATTGTGGCCTCTGGTTGTTCTGTCATGTACATCCTGACCTGCAATTGCGTTAAGGATAATACCGCAAGCTTCGGCGGAATTTGCCATAGGACCAATCTGGTCAAGTGAGCTGCCAAAGGCAACAAGCCCAAAACGTGAAACTGTGCCGTAAGTTGGTTTCATACCCGTAATTCCGCAGAATGACGCAGGCTGACGAACAGAGCCGCCTGTATCAGAACCAAGTGCCGCAGCACAAAGACCTGCCGCAACTGCAACGGCACTACCACCTGAAGAACCACCCGGAACTCTTGCTGTGTCAAAGGGATTCTTTGGCTTTGCAAGAGCAGAGGTCTGTGAAGAGCCGCCCATAGCAAATTCGTCCATTGAGGTTTTACCTAAAATTACGATGCCCTGTGCATTCAGCTTTTCCATAACCGTTGCGTTATATGGGGGAGCATATTCTGCAAGCATTTTTGATGAACAGGTTGTTTTTATGTCCTTTGTACAGATGTTGTCCTTTATCGCCATAGGGATACCGGTAAGAGCAGAAATATCGCCGTTTGCAATTTTCTTGTCGGCTATTTCTGCCATAGCAATGGCTTCTTCATGACATACGGTGTTAAAGGCACCGAGATTTTCGCATTTGTCAATTTTATCAAGATAGTTCTTTGTAAGCTCAACAGAAGAGATTTCTTTTGAGTCAAGCTGTTTTCTGAGTTCTGTTAAATTTGTCATATCGGCACCTCCTTAGTCTACAATTTTTGGAACAACAAACTGATTTGCAATAACCTCGGGACCGTTGCCTACGATACCTTCCATATTGTCAAAAGTTTCGATGTTGTCGCCGCGCAGTTCGCCAAAGGGAACCGCATTTGTCATATCAATAGGGTTATATTCAAAATCTGAATCGCCGATTGTATCCATAAGATTTATGATATCGGTCATTTCTTTTTGGTAGTCCTTCATCTCATCTTCTGAAAGATGCAGCTTTGAAAGCTCACAAAGGAGCTTAAGGTTGTCCAATGATAACATATAGTCACTTCCTTTTGATTGGTAAAATAACATTATCCTTTATTTTACCATTTTTATACTTGTTTTGCAATATATTTTAAAGAATTTTTTGAGCAAGTCTGTATTCGGTTGGTGATGTCCCTACTCTTGATGAAAAGCATTTAGAAAAGGCAAAACTGTCTGAAAAACCGACTGAATATGCAATTTCTGCAACAGTAAAATCGGTTTCAGCAAGCATTTCCTTTGCCAGCTTCATGCGATAATCTGTTATAAAACTTTTAGGAGATTTACCAAATGTGTCTTTAAATATTTTATATAGATAGGGCTGACTGATTCCCAAAAGCTGAGTTAGCTTTGAAACTGTCAGATTTTGGCCGAAATTTGCCTTGATGTAGTTAACCGAAAAGTCAAGATATTCCTGCGCGGCGGTCTTGTCCGCAGAAGAGTCTGCCCCTGTATTGGTGTGATGCTTGAAAACCGAAAAAAATAATTCAAGCATCCGTGCATCGCTTATAATCTTTCTGTTCTCGGCGATTGCCAATGCTTTGATTTCGGAAAGCTCATTAGGACAGCTGTGCCTGAAAATATAGTTTTCATCATTGTTATAATATTTAAATAATTCTGCTATTTTAGAGTCTGTGCTTGTAAACCACAAAAGCTCCCAGGGCTCTTTATCATCGGGATATATATACTCGGTAATATCCGGTGTTACAATAAAGCCTTCTTCGGCACAAAGTGAGTTGTTGTTATAAAATCCCTTTCCCGATAAAACATAACAAATAACAAAACAGTCTCTGCTTGCAGGACCAAAGGTTGTATCGGTAATATCGGCTGAATAGCCGATATTATTGATTTTCAGAATTGGAAGCTGTCCCATTGAATAAAGCTTATAACGCATAGATTTTCACCCCTTATTATGATTTTAACATGTAAAGTTATTATTTGTCAATGTACAAGTAATTTATATAAGAATATAATTTGAGATGTATATATTAAAACATATATTGGAGGTTTTATTATGAGTAATTTAAAAGTTGGTTTCGGCCGTGCAAACATCAACCCGCCTATGGGGATTGCAATCAAAGGATATTATAAGCTAAGATTTGCCGAGGCAATACTTGACGATTTGCAGGTAAATGCAATTGCTATTCAGTATGGAGAGGTAAAGACGCTTCTTATTACCGTTGACCATTGTGGTATCGAGCAAGTGCTCTCAGCCGTATTCAGAAAGGCTGCAAGTGATGCATCAGGTGTTCCTGAAGAAAATATTATTATTTCTGCAACACACAGCCATACTGCTGCGGAACTTATGATAAATTCAGAGGACGAGCTTACAAAGGAATACACAACCTTTGTTGAACGCAGAATTGCCGATGTTGCAAAGTTTGCAGTAGATGACCTGAAATGTGCAAAAATGGGCTTTGGCAAGGGCACAGCCCCCAATGTTGCATTTATTCGCCGTTATGCGATGAAGGACGGCAGCATAAAGACAAACCCAGGTGTTAACAATCCTGATATCGTTCGTCCCGTAGGTGATATTGATGACAGTGTAAATGTGCTGAGATTTGACCGCGAGGGTGCAGAGACCGTTGTTTTTGTTAACTTTGCAAATCATCCTGACGTTGTGGGCGGTTGCAAGATTTCTGCTGACTGGCCAGGACTTTTAAGAACAAATGTTGAAAAGATTCTTGACAATACAAAGTGTATTTTCTTTAACGGTGCTCAGGGTGATATAAACCATGTTAATGTTCATCCCAAGGCAGGTGACCTTAACAATATGTTTATGGATTTTGACGATGTTTCCAGAGGCTACAATCACGCAGAATATATTGCCCGTGTTGTCACAGGCGGCGTGCTTCAGGCATATGACAAGGTAAACTATGTTGATGTTGATTGTCTTTGCAGCGAGCAGAAGGTGGTTAATGTTCCGTCAAATAGGCCTGACCCAAAGGATATACCTGAGGCTCATCGCATAAACAATTTACATAATGCGGGCAAGGATGACGAAATTCCCTTTGAGGGTATGATGCTTACAACAGTAGTTGCCGAGGCGGCACGTATGGTACGCCTTGAAAACGGCCCTGATGCATTTGATATGCGTCTTTCTGCAATGGTAATCGGTCCTGTTGCTATTATCGGTATTCCAGGTGAACCTTTCTCGGGTATCGGTCTTGGACTTAAAGCAACCGAAGGTTTTGATATGATTCTTCCCTGCTGCCTGTCAAACGGCGCTGAAGGTTACTTCCCAATGCAGGATTCATACGATGAAGGCGGTTACGAGGCAAGAAGCTCAAGATTCAAAGCGGGTGTTGCTGAATTTATAATTGATGAAGGTCAGAAGCTCCTTAAAAGCATTAAATAATTAAGATTTTAAAGTCAGATTTGTTTTACGAAAATTTTTCGGTAAAATAAATTTGACTTTTTTATTTATATAATTTATATTTATATTGAGGTGAAAAAATATGAATAAAAAAATAGCTTTTGTTTGTTTTGGTGAAGTAAACACACCGATAGACAGACTCAATATGAAACACGATGAAGGTTTAGATGTTATTAAAAAACTCGGATATGAGGTTTTTGACGGCGGCCTTGTAATTGACGACCCCGAATATAAAACTGCAGATGATGCAATCGCAAAGATTGCCGACAAGGATTTTGCGGCACTTGTTGTTTGCGTTGCAGGATGGATTCCAACACACGCAGTTATCCGTGTAACAGACAAGTTCAGACATATCCCAATGCTTTTATGGGGACTTTGCGGCTGGAAGGAAAACGGCAGAATTATCACAACTGCAGAGCAGGCAGGTACAACTGCAATCCGCCCTGCATTTGAAGCCCTTGGATATTCATTTAAGTATGTTTATAACATTATCGGCAAGGATTATCCTTTAAAGAAAATCAATGCATTCCTTATGGCTTGTTGTGCAAAGAAGGAACTTCGCAGCGCAAGAGTGGGAACAATGGGCTATCGTGATATGCTTCTTTACGGCACTCAGTTTGAGGGTCAGAGCATGAGAGGTCAGATAGGTGTTGAGGTTGAGCCTTTTGAAATGCTTGAAATGGTGCAGAACATAGACAAGCTCTCTGAAAAAGACATTAAAGACGGCGTTGATTTTGTAAAGGCTAACTGGAAGTTCAAAAAGGAATGTGACGACAGCGTTATCGAAAACGGTGTAAAGTATGCCCTTGCAATTTCTGCAAAGATAAAAGAAAGAGGATGGGAAGCAATTACCCTTATCGACGTTGATGGTATGAAAAAGCTTCTTGGATTCCCCCCTGCAATGGTATTTATGTTGCTTGAACATTACTGCGGTGTTCTTACAGTTCCCGAAAACGATGTTATGGGTGCTGTTACCCAGCTTGCAATGAAGTATCTTACCGAGCAGCTTGTACCATATCTTGAATACTACGAATTCTTTGAAGAAAGTATGTTAATCGGTGTTCCTGACTTTGTGCCAAAGGCTGTGACAGACGGTGATGTTACAGTTCTTCCTGCGGCGTTTGGTTTGCTTAACTCATCACTTCTTAATGTGTCAAAGGTAAAGACGGGCTATGTAACCTGTGCAAGAATGTATTATATGGGTGGCAAGTATAAGATGCACGTTTACACCGCAGAAGCAAAGAATCCCCCTGCATGGAACGAATACGGATGGGATGACCCTGCTCCGCAGCTCCCCAGCCTTGAAGTGTTCCCCGACAGTTGCACTGTTGAAGAGTTTGCAGATAAGGTTGCTTGTCAGCACGTTATTTTGGCATACGGCAACTTTGTTGAAGAAATCAAGGATTTCTGTAAACTTCTTGATATTGAGCTTGTAATGTAATGGAGGGTGTCAAAATGAATAAAATTAAAATTGGTTGGGCAGAGGAAACTCTTGTGCCTGAAGGTAAGAAAGTTAACCTTGCAGGACAGTTTTTTGAAAGAATTTCAGAGTATGTAGAGTCTGAAATTTCTGCAACGGCTATGGCTGTTGAGGCGGACGGAGAGCAGATGATTATAGTTTCTGCAGATATGACAAGTATGCCTACATATATTATGAATATGGTAAGGGAGAAGTTTGCAAAGGTTTGCAACGACTTTGACCCAAAGAAAATTATAGTTGCAGCTACACATACACATACCTCACATACAATTGCAGACAAAAATGCAAACAACTCTATAAGCATGGCAAGACAGATTCTTGAGGAATTCCTTCCCGAGGGCAAAAGCTACGAAAAACTTGTTACTGCAGACGACAGTGTAATGAATCCTTATGATGCGGCAGAATTTGTTTCTGACAAAATTGCACTTGCTGCAAAAAATGCATGGGAGAGAAGAGAAGATGCATACTATGCAAACGAGTTCGGTCGTGCGGCAGTTGGTATGTGCAGACGTGTTTGCTATAACGACGGCAGCGCACAGATGTGGGGCGATGCAGATACTGCGACCTTCACAGCACTTGAGGGCGGCAACGATTCGGGCATTGAACTTATCTATACATTTGATAAGAACAAAAAGCTTACGGGCGTTGTTGCAAACATTGCCTGCCCTGCACAGATTCTTGAGCAGAGAAGCTTTATTTCAGCAGACTTCTGGGGCAGAGCAAAGGCAAATATCCGTGAAAAGCTGGGAAGTGATGTATACCTTCTGGGTCTTGGCGGTGCAGGCGGTGACCAGTGTCCCCGCGACCTTGTAAGATGGGTTAACCCCGAAACACCTATTGACGACCCAAATGTAAAAAGACCTAACCCCAAAACCCGCAAGGCAGACCCATCCATGTATGATATTTCGGGTTGCAACAAGGTGGGCAAAAGAATTTCAAACGAGATAATCTCGGTTTATGAAGAAATTGAAGAGTTGAAAGATACCGCAGAATTCAAGCATATGGTACTTGACCTTGACCTGCCTCTTCGCAAGGCTACAATTTCAGACTATAACAATGCGGTAAGGGAACTTGAATATTACATAGAAAAGAACAAGGACAAAGAATACTTTAACTTTGAGGATAATGCAAAAATGCACGTACATTCGGGCACAATTGCACGTTACAGACAGCAGCAGACAAAAGAAGTTTTCACAATTGAAACTCACATTGTACGTTTTGGTGATGTTGCATTCTCCACAAATCCATTTGAACTTTTCCTTGATTTTGGTAACAGAATCAAAGCAAGGAGCAACGCACAGCAGACCTTTATTGTTCAGCTTTCTTGTGGTGCGGGAGGATACCTTCCAACCGAAAAGGCTGAAAAAGCAGGTCATTACAGCGCATATATCAGCAGCGGTAATGTAGGTCATGAAGGCGGAGATTTATTTGTTCGCAAGACAGTAACAGAAATTAACGAGATGTTTAAATAGTAATTAAGCTGATGGGATTAATACCATCAGCTTAATTGCTTTATATTACGGTTTTTCATTACATTTTATCAGAAAAATATCTGGAAATAAGAAAACTGGCGTGATATAATAAGAAAAACATCATAAAGGAGACATTTGAAATGATATTGCTTTCACAGCCTCAAGGGGTGCGCTTTTCAAACAGGGAAATGATAATGTTTTTCCTGCCTATATTTTTAGAACAGCTTATGCTTGCGGGGCTTAGTACTGCTGATACATTTATGGTGTCGGCAAAGCTTGGCACCACGGCACTTGCCGGGGTGGCACTTGTTAACAGAATTGACACTTTCGCAAAACAGTTCTTTCTGGCTCTTGCTCAGGGTGGTTCGGTTGTGCTTGCTCAGTATATAGGGGCACAGGATGATCGAAACGCACAAAAATCCCTGAAAAACAACATACAGATAGTGGTTAGCATCGGTGTTGTTTTTATGTTGTTGATGCTTTTATTTAAAGAACAGTTTATCAATCTGTTTTTCGGCGGTGCCGAAAAGGCGGTACTTGATGTATCCATTCAGTATTTTTCAATAACTGCACTTTCGTATCCGTTTGCTGCACTGTATTATGCAACATCTTCGCTTTTTCGTGTAATGGGTGAAAGCAGAATTCCTTTCATTGGTTCGATGGTTATGATGGGAATTAATTTAGTACTTAAGTACATATTTATTTTTTTGTTGGATATGGGTGTTATAGGTGCGGGATTTTCGACCTTGCTTGCAATGGGAATAACAGGTTTTGTACTTCTTTTTATGTTGACACTAAAGAAAAATGAGATCAGACTTGTTAAATTGCTGAACCCCGAACTTGATTTTAAAATGTCGGGAAGGATCCTTAGAATTTCTATCCCCAACGGTATCGAGCAGGCGATGTTTCAACTTGGTGCACTTATCTTAGCAGGGCTTGTTTCGGGCCTTGGTGAGGATGCCATAAATGCTGACCAGCTTTCAAGAAATCTTGTTCCTTTGATACAGGGAGTTTCTCAGGGCTTTAATGCTCTTATGCTGATGGTTATCGGACAGTGTATGGGTGCTGGAGACATAGGAGAGGCAGTGCGTTATAAAAATCATATTATGAAGATGAACCGAGTCTTTGTTGTAGTTGCGGGAGTTATCTTTGCGGCTATTTCAAAATCGCTGATATCAATTTTCGGGGTATCTCCACAGACAGAGCAGTGGACACATCAGATAATTATACTTTATATTTTAGGTTCAATTTTGTTCTATCCCGAAAGCTTTGGAACACCCTCTGCACTGCGCGGTGCGGGGGATACCCGATTTGTAATGATGGTTGCGGGGGCTTCTATGTTCCTGTTCCGAATAGGTTGCGCTTACATTTGTGTGAAACTGCTTAACTTTGGCGTTGTAGGCATCTGGGTTGCTATGATAAGCGACTGGGTTGTCAGAATTATAATCTTTGAATACAGATTTAAAAAAGGCAAGTGGAAACATAAGCGCGTTATTTAAAAACAGAAAATCTCCTGTGGTAAAAGATACCGTAGGAGATTTTATTATATATTGGTCGGTTGATTTTTTTGCAGGATGTGGTATAATATAAACAATAAGAGTGGTAGAGTGTAGATTGGAGTGAAAAATATGAGATATTCAAATATTTTTGGCAAAAAAAGCTCAAGAATACTTTTGGGTACTGCTTATTTTGGCGACGGAATAGGCGAGAAGGACGCATTTTTGATGATGGATAAGTTCCGTGATATGGGGGGAACTCATATTGACACCGCAAGACTATATGCAAATGGCGTTTCCGAGGAAATCGTAGGGCGCTGGATGACTGAAAGGAAGCCAAACGATGTATTTGTTTCCACCAAGGGCGGATACTATGATATGGATGCAAAGGAACGCCCAAGACTTTTAAAGGCGGATATTGTGAGCGACCTTGAAAAAAGCCTTGCAGCACTTAAAACAGATGTGATTGATTTTTACTGGTTGCACAGAGATGATGCAAACACTCCTGCAGGTGAGATTATCGAAATAATGAACGAAATTGTTAAATCGGGCAGAATAAAAAAGTTTGGTGCATCCAACTGGACAGCTAAAAGAATTGCTGAGGCAAACCAATATGCAAAAGAACACGGACTGATTGGCTTTTCGGCAAGCCAGATAAGATTTAATCCTGCATACTGCATCGGTGAGCGTGGTGGACTTGTTGGGATGGATGATGTTGAATTTGAATTTTACAAAAACTCTGGTATGCCTGTTGCGGCATATTCCTCTCAGGCAAAGGGATTTTTTTCAAAGATGGTAGAGCAGGGGGAGACCGCTCTTTCCGAAAAGGCACGAAAGAGATATCTGTGCGGCGAAAACCTTAATCGTCTTGAAGTGATTAAAGGACTTTCACAAAAGTATAACTGCAGTATTGCAGCTCTTATCTGTGGTGCATTTTGTTCGTTTGAAACGCCTGAGGTGTTCCCTATCATCGGCGGCAGCAGACTTTCTCAGATAGTGGATTCACTAAATGGTGCGGATGTTGTATTGACAAAGGATGAGATTCAACGAATATTTAAATTTGATTTATAAGGGAATGAACGGGAGATAACTTTATGATAAACACAACTGAAACGGAAACAAGACCTCGTGCAGTTTTGTGTGCGGTGGATACGGGCGAGTTTGATATGGAATACTCCATGGACGAGCTTGAAAATCTGGCAGATACGGCAGGGGCGGATACCATTGCTCGTTTTGTGCAAAAGACCCCAAGGTTTGAGGCGGCAACCTGTATCGGCACGGGTAAGCTTGCCGAGCTTGCAGAGTTTTGTGAAAATAACGAGATTGATATGGTGATTTTTAATCACGAGCTTACAGCATCACAAATGCGCAATATCGAGGCGACAACCAATGTTGATGTGATTGACCGTACAACCCTTATCCTTGATATTTTTGCTCAGCGTGCAAGGACGGCAGAGGGCAGACTTCAGGTTGAACTTGCCCAGTTAAAGTATCGTTTGCCACGCCTTGCGGGTATGGGCAGAGTGTTGTCACGTCAGGGCGGCGGAATAGGCTCTCGTGGTCCGGGTGAAGCAAAGCTTGAAACCGATAAAAGATATATCCGAGGCCGTATTCAAAAGCTTGAAGGCCAGCTTAAAGAACTGACAAAACGTCGTGAATATGCCCACGCAAGACGCCGCAAGGACGGCGTGATAACAGTTGCTATTGTGGGTTATACCAATGTAGGCAAGTCAACACTCCTTAATGCATTGACCGAGGCTGGAGTTCTTGCCGAGAATATGCTTTTTGCAACACTTGACCCAACGTCAAGGGCGCTGGAGCTTCCGGACGGACGCGAAGTTATGCTTATTGATACGGTTGGACTTATCAGCCGACTTCCCCACAATCTTGTGGAGGCGTTTAAATCAACATTGGAAGAGGCAGTAAATGCCGATTTAATTTTGAATGTATGCGATATTTCGTCAAAGCTTGTGGAAGAACAGATAAAAATAACAAAGGACCTGATTGCCGAGCTTGGTGGTGAGGCAATCCCTATGATAACTGTTGCCAACAAGTGTGATGTATTGGGTGATGAAACTGTTGTAATGGGTGAAAAGTCGGTATTCATATCTGCAAAAACCGGCTACGGCTTTGATAAACTTCTTAAAATGATTGCTGAAAACCTTAAGCCCACAATAAAACGGCTTAGCCTTATGGTCCCATATAGCGATGCGGGGGTTTTAAATCTGATAAGGCAAAAAGGGAAGGTTTTTGAAGAAAACTATGAAGCAGATGGCATAAAGGCAGAAGTGTTAGCAGATATAACTATTATAGATAGAATAAAAGAGTATATCAGGGGATGAACTGCCCCAATTTGTGCGGACAGCACAAAAAAGAGTGCCTATGGCATAAATATTGAATTTTAAGCAACATACTGACTTCGTTTTTCAAGCGGAGTCAGTTTTGTTTTTAGTTGTATTCTTTCATGATTGTAAAAATGTATGTATTCAGCTATGAGGAGGCGAGCCTCCTCATAGCTCTCAAGTTTAGTACGGTAAATACACTCTGTTTTAAGAATAGAAAAGAAATTTTCAGCTAATGCATTGTCATACGGATTTCCTTTCCTTGACATTGATGGCGTAATGTTGTATGATTTAGTTAGCTTGAAATACTGATGAGATGTGTATTGAAAGCCTTGGTCACTGTGGAGCTGCAACTCTGCAGTGACTTTTTCTTTTCTCTTTGCTTCTTTAATTGTTGAAAGAACAAGATTTGTATTTTGTTCTGTTCCGGTTTTGTAAGCAACGATACTGTTATCGTATAAATCTCTGATAACT
>JAZRNN010000062.1:0-22524 GCA_045648175.1 Clostridia bacterium | reverse complement strand
ACATTACCGCCCTCTTGAGTAACATCAATTGTTTCCATATAAGGACTTGGAAACGTGGGTTGATAAGCCATTTATACAAACCTCCTTCCATATAAAATTATAGTTTTATAGTTTAACACCGATATACGCCCCCACCATATTGCTTCTATCAGAAAACACTTTTACAGAGTCTCCTATATTTAATCCGCCTTCTACCCCGATTTCTTCACCCGTTCTGTTAGGAATGTAGGTGGTGGTGGAGGAGCCTATATCAACAACCGCAGTGTTTTTATCTGCATTTATTTCCGTAACTATGCCTTTAAAGGCATACTCAACATTTGCAATGTTGAGTTGTTTTGCAAATTTTTGTTCGATTTTTTTAAATATTTCATCTATTAATGCATCAAGAACGGCGTTATCTATATTTTCCATTATAGCCTCCTATTGTTATTTCATAGCCTTTGCTAATTTTATAAGCAATTCTTCGCCATACTTATAATATAGTAAGAAGTTTATGGTATCGTTTTCAAGCCCTGCTTTTCTCTTAGTCAGGTTTATCCTTAGATGATGAAGAGCCACCACCTTTTGGAGTTCTGATTGTAAGACCACCAATAGTATTTGCTATATTTTTGTACGCAGAGATTATAGCATTTGCTTTTGCCATAAAATCTTCGCTTTGAGTATCAGGGTCAAGTCCGGCAGCAGCCCAAGCACCAGCAGCAAAATTAAGTAATTTTCCAGCGGCAGTTTCAGCTTGATTGCCTGTTGTTTCGGCGGCGTTACCCATATTCTCAATTGCTGTTTTAGCGGTATTTGACATTTCTCCTGTTTTAGTTCCCGCTAAAACCATCAGGTCGTGTGCAGCGGCATTTTGCAAGTTTTGAATAGCGCTAACCTTTGCGGCTTCACCTTCATTTATTAAAGCCTGAGTGTTTATCTTTAGTTTTCCAGATGAAAAGTCAAGATATTTTAATAAGTCGTTATCAATCAATGTCTGCATTGTTTCAGCAGAAATAGCACCTGTTGAGTTATACTCATCTTGTGCTGATTTTAACTCATCATACTTGCCTTGCAGAGTTGCTAAAGTGCTCGTTAAAGTCTTTAAAGAATTGTCTGATGCCACTATTTTTTGTGCATCAGTATAAGCCTTCATTGCAACTTCGGCATTGTCAATACCCTCCGTAATCTCATTCCACTTATCAACCTCTTCTTGGGTATTGATAGAATTTTCTTCAAAAAATGCCTTTAAGCCACCTTTACTACCCTCACCAAATTTGGAGATAGCAGACTCAATACTCTTTTGAGTTGTTTTGTTATCTTCAAACTGAGGTTGCAAAAATACAGAAATGGGATTATCTTTACCAAAGTAATCTTGTATCTTTTGGATGAGATTGTTTTTCTGCTCAGGTGATAAATCTTGATTTGTAAACAATTCAGAAATAGCGTTTGATATTTCAGGATTGTCTTGAACATTATTAATCGCAAAAAGAATGTTCCTTCTTAAATACTCGCTAACAGCATTCCAGTCGTTTTTATCAATGTTGTCAGGAAGTGTACTAAAATCAAAATTAAATAACATTTCCTGAACTGCATTCTGTAATCCAATATCTTCAATTTGGTTATATGAAAATTCGGTCTGTAACCAAGTGTTAAGATAAGAATTTATAGAAGATTTTTGACCTTCCAATTGCTGTTGAGCATATTGCAAATCACTTCTTGCTGACTCTAATTTAGAAGTAAATGCTGTGTCAATATCTCCTACGGCTTCGACCAAATAGCCAGCAATGGTATCTCCACCAAATTCATTTTTGACTTTGATAGCCGTCTTTTTATATTCTATACCAAGTTCTTCAAGCATAGAAATATAATCTTGCATACGCATTGTAACTTCTTTTCCGTCGTCGTTCTCAAAAGAAGCAACAGGGTACGCCATACTTCCACCGTTATCAGTAGTAGAAAAAGCCATCCTTGTTTCGCCATATGCCGACAATTGTGAGTAAGCATTATTAATTTTATCGAATGTGGCTTTGGCAGATTTGACTTTATTTTCTGCATCTGAAACATCTTGTACATACCCTGCGAAAACATCAGGAAATGATTCCATCATTTTTTGATTGGCTAATTCTTTCTCTTTTCTAATTAAAGCGTCTAAAGAACCAACTATTGTGTTAACATCACCAGACAATGACAAAATAGCATTTCCATTATCGTCATAACTCTTTGTAAGAGATGGGAATACCCCTGCTAACCGATTGCTCAAATCAAGGAATTCTTGGTATTCATCATTGCTGAGAGTCCCTTTTCCTTGATTTATCTTGCCAAGATTTTCAACTCCTTGAGCAAGCTCTGCATATCGTTTCTTTGCACTCTCAACTGTCTCTGTGTTGGTTTTTAAGCTATCGTTGATGCTATTGATTTTATCTGCTGCTTCTTGAGCTTTTTTTGTGATTTCCTCAGACTTGTTTATCCAAGCGGTAAATGCAGATATTAAACCTGTTATAATAACCGACACACCCATAGACACTGCGGCGTTTAAAGCCATTGAAGCGGCAGTTAATCCTATAGTTTTTACAGTCGCACCAACTAAAGATGCTCCGTATCCAGCAAGAGATGCCTTACCACCATTTAATCCTGCAAGATATTTCCCAAAACTTGTGTTTGTTGCTGCTACAGCGTTAGAAAAAGCTTGTTGTTCTGTGGCGCCTTTTGAAGCAAGAGCATTGTATTGTGTAATGCCAGCAGATACATTTTTAAATCCTGTAAAATTAGAATTTAGAGTTGCCGTATATGCTGTTGTGGTTGCTGTCGTCCCTTTAATGCTTGTTAGGTAAGACTTTAATCCATCATCAGACTGAGCAAGTATTCGTTCCCAACCTTGTTGGGTTAATGAATTGTGTGCAATCGCTTGATTATATTTCCAAATTACCTGCTCTGCATTAGCGAATGGTTGGGTAATGTTTTTGTTAGCACTACCAAAAAATGATTTTAGATTATCAGTTTTAAATATCGTACATATAGACACAGAATTGTGAAGTTTCTGTGTTTTATCTTGAAAAAAATCATTTTATGTGATATACTAAATATAAATTTTACGAGAGGTGATGGTTTAATGAAAAATAAATTTACAATACTATTGTCTTTTGTATTAATCATAACTCTTACAGGCTGTGACAAATACGAAAAAGATATTAGTTTAAACACGGAATTGTATGGTTCTTATTCAAAAATAACAGAAGCTACAAATGTTTCGTATTCAAATAATATAAACTATACATTTTACGAGAATAATGAATATAATTATTCACGCAAAGAGGTCATTGAAGAAACCATAACCCAAGACGTAAACAAGAATGGAAAAATATTATCAATTGAAGAAATATCTGACGATATAACCAAAATTATATTAGACCAAAAATTTGTAGAATTTGGGTTAGACGAAGCATATAACAAGTCTGTATATAAGTACAAAAATATGCTTGGCAACTTTTACGAATGCACTTTCCCAGAAGGCAAGACATTTAATTTAAAATCGGACGACTTTGACTTTTGGTTTGATGAAGAAGGTCAATATCACCTCTGTATAGACACAACAGAGTGTGATTGCATTACAAATTGTCCACAGTACATAAGAAAAGACAATATTATCTACTTTCAATCGATGAGCGAAGAACACAAAAATACTTATTCTATAGGAGCATATATCGTTGAAGGAGGAGTTTTCTTCCCTGAGTTATATAAGTCAATAGAAAACTAAATAACCAACCCATCAAAAAGAGCACCCTGAAATACGGGTGCCATAGTTTTGTTAACGGCATAAAATAAGACACCCGAAGGTGTCTTTATATTGACAAATTATGTCGAATTTGGTATAATGTCTTTCGGATAGGCAATCACGTTGAATTTTCGCCAACTTTATAGACGTTAGGCGGTTGACCCTTTATCATCATAGAGGGTTTTTCGTTTCTTTTTTCCCTCGGAAAGGGGGAATGCCATGGTTACATATGAAGGCTTGTTTGTATTTACGACCCTGATTGTTGGAATCGTTGGTCTTTGCTATACAATTTTTAGCAAAAAGAAATAACCGCCCAAGCGACCAAACTTAGCGGTTAATTTCTTTAACACTATTTTGGGTCAATCGTCTATCGATTGCCTATCTTTTTTGTAATTTCCTCCGTTGAAGTGGTTTTTACGATTTTGTAAACCATATAAACAAAAGGGAAACCATTGAGATATTTGACCGATATCTCCGTCTCTTTTGTCTTTTTCTATTTGAATTATACCATAATTGCTTTACAAAGTCAATACCAAAATGCTACCAAACCAATACATTTTGTTTAGTTTTATATTCATAATATACACAAATGTTTGCATTGTGTCGCAAAAACACTCAATGATGAGTGTTATTTTTTTATGTCTAAATTTCTTTGTTACAATCATAATTACTCTCCGTTCAAGTTCTTCACAAAAACTATGGCAAGGAGAAATCCCACTGTTTCCTTATTTGAATATTGCAGTCAAATAGGGGAGTAGTAACACTCTTGTATGATATCTCATTCTGTGTCATACACACATAGTACAAGAATACACCTTTATGAATATAAATATCCATACACGCATTGTACTCGTTGAACATTCCGAGAAATTATTATAAGGCTACTCGGCTTTGCTGCGAATCCGTTTCGTCATATTATAACCTTTTCACTATTCTTAATCCCTTTCAGGTTAAGTTCCTATTTGAAATTTCGCCCCTTTTTCCAATAGGTAGTAGTATAATACTCCACGTCCTCGATGCGACAAGACTTCGCATAGACCGCTTCTTACAGCGATTCATTATCACGTGATGCTTACTTTGTCCTAAACTGCATATCTGCAAAATATACAGAACTAACAAATGCCATGTTCCTCGATTTAAAATCTTGTTCTACGTTACCGTACTAACATGGGTAGGCTATATCCGCAAGAACTCTATGTCCTTGACCTACGTTTTTAATGCCAGCAATAAGACTGGCTCCGAGTCCTATTGACCCAAGAGAACCTAATGCACCAGTAAGATTGTTTACAATTGTCAAAATACCGTTGAGAGCATTACCTAATGTTATGATAGCATCAGAGTTAGCAATATTTCCAATTGTGTCAGTAAAGGTATTGGAGACTTTGTTCCAAGTACCCTCCCATGAAGCTGCCGTTTTAGCTGCTTCTTTGTCCATTGAACCCATCCCGGCTTCAAACTGACCAAGCATTTTTTCATAATCTTTCCATCCGCGTAGCAACGCATCTAATTGCGTACTTCTAAGTTTTCCACCAACGGAATTGAGAAGATTAACCTTTTTAACATCGGTATCACTAAGTTTGTTATATTCCTCTGAGAGTTCTTTTAACACTTCCATCGGATCTCTTAACTCTTGAACGCCATTTTTTGTCTCTTTTAGCTTTACATTAAGAGCATTACAAGCATTCTCGTATTTAGTAAGACCCTCAGCATCGATTCCCTCTTCTTCATCTGAAACCTGTCTAATGTTAAGAAGAATAGCTCTAAATGCACGGGCTACTTCAGAACCGCTTTGCTGAGTGGACGCAGCCATTGTACCAAGAGCCGCCGATAACTCATTAGCACCTACACCAAATGAAGAGGCGGTAGAGGCAACAACCGAGAAACCTTCTGAAAGTTCTGTCATATTAACAGCATTAAGTAAAGACAACAAGACTGAAAAAAAGCGCAAACTGTGGAGCGACGGGAAAGATTTACTTACAGAATATGATGACATCCCGTTTAAAGATATTACGTCAATCGTAACTGACTTCAAGAACAACAAGATTGAGACTGAAGTTTTACTTATAGATATACGTGAGCCGAAAGAAATCGCTCGTGCCGTTGAAACATTTGGAGCCGAAACAATTCTTGTGAGAAAACCTGATGCAAAAAAGATTGAGAGCAACCATGCAGACCGAGATGTAGAAAATTATGAATATGACTACATAATTGAAAATAATGGTACACTTGAACAGTTAGAAAGGGTAGCAGAGTATTTTGTTAGAGAAATAATCTGTTGGTCTGATATTCCCGGATATGAAAGACCGCTTGTTTTAACATGCAGTAATTATTGAGGATTGGTAATATGCTTTTTAAAAATAGAAAAAATAATTCTAATACTGACATAATAAGTATTAAAATACTTAACACAAAGGAGAAAGAGTAATGAAATATTTTGCATACCTTGCAGGTGGTATGGGCAAATTTGGAAAAGAGAATTTTGACGAAGGCAACAAGTGGCGACTCTACTGTAAAAAAGCACTTGAAAACTGTGAATGTGATTTTAAAGTAAGAGTATGCAATCCTCAAGATTTCTTCAATTTTCGAGATGACCCACCACAATATAAAACAAATGCAGAAGTAATGCGACTCGACCTACATAAACTTCGCAACTCAGATATAGTGATCGTGAACTTCAATGATAAGTGGTCTCTTGGTACACAATCTGAAATAGCCATTGCTTATGATAGAAGTATTCCGGTAATCGGACTAAATGAAAGTGGTCAAGAACTACATCAGTGGCAAGAAGAATTTTGTGAACGTATATTTAATAACATTGATGAGATGCTTGATTATATTCAAGACTTTTATCTTAGATAGCGGAGAATAATATTATAGAGATATGGTGGCGATTATCTCGTCACCTATTTCTATATAAAATATAGGAGGAAAAATTATTGGTTGTAAAGAAACGAGACGGGAGAAGAGTAAAATTCAACAAGGAAAAGGTAAAAGTTGCTGTTCTTAAAGCCTTTCTTGATGTTGACGGCGAAGAAACAGCATACGCAAAAGATAAGGCAAGAGAGATTGCAAACCATATTGAATCTTTAGACAGAAATATGAATGTTGAAGAAATTCAAGACGAAATTGTTAACAAACTTATGGCGAGTTCAAGAAAAGACGTCGCAACTAAATATGTTGAATATCGATACAAAAGAAAACTTATCAGAGAAAGCAATACAACAGATAAAAGTATCTTAGAACTTCTTGATGGAACAAACGATTATTGGAATAACGAAAATTCAAATAAAGATGCTAAAACTGTTACAGTGCAGCGAGATTATTTGGCTGGAATAACAAGTACAGATATAACACACCGCTTTTTGCTTGATAAAGACATCGTAGATGCCCACAATGAAGGTATATTACATTTCCACGATGCAGATTACTTTGCTCAACATATACATAACTGCGATTTACTTAATCTGGACGATATGCTTCAAAATGGCACTGTGTTAAATGGCGTAATGATAGAAAAACAACACAGATTTTTAACTGCTTGTACCGTTGCTACCCAAATTATAACGGCAGTAGCATCAAGTCAGTATGGCGGAGTAACAATTTCTTTGACACACTTAGCACCATTTATTAGAGACAGTTACAATATTTATTTAAAAAAATATCTTGACAGAGGACATGGAGAACAGAACTCAATTAAATGGGCAAAAGAAGATTTGGCGAAAGAAATTGCAGACGGAGTTCAAACTTTCAATTATCAAATCAATAGTATGTCAACAACTAATGGACAGGCTCCGTTTTTGTCAGTGTTTATGTATTTAGGTGAAACAAAAGAATACAAAGAAGAACTTTCAATGCTCATAGAAGAATTTTTAAAACAACGAATTGTATCTATGAAAAATGAAGTCGGGATATATGTAACACAAGCATTCCCTAAACTTCTTTACGTTCTTGAGGAAGACAATATTCATGAAGATTCAAAGTATTACTATTTGACTAAACTTGCAGCTAAATGTACCGCTAAAAGAATGGTGCCTGACTATATCTCAGAGAAGATTATGCTTGAAAGCAAGATTGATAAGAATGGTAATGGAAATGTATATCCTTGCATGGGATGCGTTGATGGGGACGAAGTTATAACCTATAAATTTAAAGGCAAACTTTATATCGAAAGTTTCAAAAGGATGTGGAATCGTCTCTCGGATAATTTTGAGGTCAAGGGACAATATGTTGAATATAACCCTAATGTCTATATGGACTTAAAAGACGTTGAAATATATGATACCGAAAAAGGATTTGTAAATGTTAGGAGACTAATAAGAAATATTTCAGATGACTGGGTTGATATACATCTTTCGAATGGAAGAAGGTTGTTATGCACAACTGACCATCCATTCAGCATTATTGGAAAGGGAGTAGTTCAAGCTAAGGATTTGGCTATATCCGACAGAGTGATAATTAATTCAAGTCAAAACAATACAGAAAATATTCAATTTAATGAAGATAAAGCATGGCTCCTTGGGTTTATGTTGTGTGACGGATGCTATCAATCAAATCATATTTTTGCTTCAATCGCCAAAGAGGGTGAAGATGAGATTGAAAACAAATTTCATGAGGTGTTTCCTAAATACTTTAGCCTAAACACAAAAACTGTTTTGCAGAAAAGAGGGCAAAGAGGCAATTATAAAGATTTAATTGTCGAAGCTGACGATAAGGGCAATTTGCAATCTACAATAAATTATTTTACATCAAAATTTGGTGGAATTAATAAAATCAATAGGCATATTCCAAATGAAGTTTTTGAGTGGTCAAAACAAAGCAAATATGCTTTTATGGCAGGAATGATAGATGCAGACGGACATATAAATGCGCAATCTCACGGCGGGTCAGTTGTTCAAATAGGTTCTACAAACAAGGAGCTTTCGATACAGCAAATGGCATTATCGCAGGCGTTGGGAATGCCAGCAAAAATTTATCACAACCATTACAATAAAAACAACCCATCTGCTATTAGGTACAGAGTTGAATTTTATCCCGATGATGAGCTAATAAGACATATTGCTTGTAACAAAAAGAAAGATAAGTATACCCCTGCAATCTCAAAACATTATAATACATATGCTACAATTCTTGATATTAATCCTATTGATAGAACAGCCTATAGTTATGACGTGGAGACTGAAAGTGAACATTTTGAAGTTAGTGGTATTTATAGTCACAATTGCAGA
The DNA here is from genome assembly GCA_045648175.1 of Clostridia bacterium. GTDB lineage: Bacteria > Bacillota > Clostridia > Monoglobales > Monoglobaceae > SIG440. The sequence continues at coordinate 13,548 of JAZRNN010000062.1, read as the reverse complement.
AGTTTTCTTACTCCTTATGTTGATAAAAATGGCAAACCAAAATATTACGGTAGGTTTAATCAAGGTGTTGTGACAATCAACTTGCCCGATATAGCATTTTCGTCAAATGGGGATTTTAATAAATTTTGGGAACTATTTGAAGAGAGAACTGAGTTGTGTCATAAAGCATTACAGTGCCGACATGAAAGACTGACAGGAACACTTTCCGATGCAGCCCCTATTTTATGGCAAAATGGGGCGTTGTCTCGTTTAAATAAAGGAGAACCCATAGACAAACTTCTTCACGATGGATATTCGACTATTTCTCTTGGCTATGCTGGTCTTTACGAATGCGTTAAATATATGACAGGCAAATCTCACACCGATGGTGACATTGGAGAAAAATTTGGTCTTGAAGTAATGCAGAAACTCAACGACAAGTGTAACCAGTGGAAGAGAGAAGAAAAAATTGATTATAGTTTATATGGTACTCCTATGGAATCAGGCACTTACAAGTTTGCGAAATCATTAAAGAAAAGATTCGGAGATGATATATTTATAAAACTTGATGGTGAAGATAGGGATTATATAACAAATTCTTATCATATTCCTGTGTTTGAAAAGATTGACCCATTTGAAAAACTTTCAATTGAAAGCAAGTTCCAAAAACTTAGTCCCGGAGGAGCAATTTCTTATATAGAATGTGCCGACCTTAATAGCAATATTGACGCAGTGCTGGAAGTCCTTGACTACATATACAATAATATTATGTATGCTGAACTCAATACTAAATCTGATTATTGCCAAGTATGTGGATATGACGGAGAAATAAAGATTGTCGATGAAAACAACTCTTTAATTTGGGAGTGCCCTAACTGTGGAAATCGTGACAAAGACAAAATGAATGTTGCGAGACGTACCTGTGGATATATCGGAACTAACTACTGGAATGCCGGGCGCACCGATGAAATAGCTCATAGGTATGTTCATATGGACAATCATGACATAGAAAGAGGGTAATTCTAATACGATATGCGAGTATAAGAAACCTTGATATCAGCAATGGAGAGAGCGTAGGAATCGCTCTCTTCGTACAAGGCTGTCCGTTTAAATGCCATAATTGTTTTAATCCCGAAACTTGGGATTTTAACGGGGGTAAAGAATGGAATGAAGAGGTCGAAAATCTATTTATTGAATTGGCAAAAAGACCATATATCAAAAGAGTTAGTATTTTGGGGGGCGAGCCTCTTGCTGACGAAAACACCCAAAACGTTCTCAATCTCGTCAATAAAATCCGTCTTTTATTACCAGATAAAACAATATGGGTTTACACGGGGTATACTTGGGAACAATGCTTAGAGCACTCAGAACGTAAAGAAATTGTTTCTAAATGTGATATTGTTGTTGATGGAAGATACATAAATGAACTGCGAAATATAACGCTCAGGTGGAGGGGCAGTTCCAACCAAAGGGTTATAAATGTAAAACAATCACTGAGGGAGAATAAAGTAATACCGTATGAAATATGAGGTGTTTGATAGTAAAAATAAGCGTGTTTTTATAACAAAAGAAATGGAATGCATACATACCAAATCAGAAATCGACTCAATGAACAAGGCTGGATACAAATTTAAAATAAACAATAAAAGCATTACAAAAACAAAATTGTTAGAATTTATAGAGAAAGGATTAAAATGAAAAAAATAGCAAAGTTTGAAAAGGTATCTTTGGAGCAATTTTCAAAGGACACAAAAAATCTTTTTAAAGACAGATATACAGACGAAGAAATAAAGGCAGCATATGAAAAAATTGAATTACCAACAAGAGCCACGAGCGGTTCGGCTGGATACGACTTTAAATCACCGTTTACAATAGAAAACAACAAAGGGATAGCCGATATTATCCCAACAGGTATTCGTGCTAAAATTGCAGAGGGTTGGGTGTTGAAGATTTATCCAAGAAGCGGTTCTGGGTTTAAGTATGGATTAAGATTGCTTAATACAGTAGGCATAATTGATAGCGACTACTATAATTCAGATAATGAAGGGCATATAATGGCAAAAATTGAGCATACATCGGGCGATTATCTCTTAGAAATTAAGCAGGGTAGCGGATTCGCACAAGGGGTTTTTGTTGAGTATGGTATAACAGAAGATGACGACGCAACAAATATAAGAAATGGTGGATTTGGTAGCACAAATAAATAAAAAGGAGGTGGGATGTTGGGCAAAGAAGAGATGAAGCAAATGAAGTTGAACAATTTTTGTAAAACTTTTGATATACCAAGAACGACAGTTTTAAAATGGGCGCATTCCAATGAGTTTCCCGCATATAATCTTTGCGGTCATTGGTATGTGGATTTAAAACAGTTCTATAAATGGAGAGAAAAACAACATTCCATCTCATATAAATATTCATAATATTATTGAAATACTTTGGCGTATATGGTATTATATTAACGAAATATCATATACGCCCTATGTTTATTTACAAAGGAGGCGTATATTATGAAAAAACGTGCAGACGGAAGATACTGCAAACAAGTTCTTGTCGGCTATCACTCCGATGGGAGACGTAAGATGAAAACAATCTACGGAAAGACTATAAAGGAGGTTGAAAAGAAAGAGCGAGAACTAAGAGAAAATGTTCAAATTGGCATTAACGTTTTACAAGAGAATATTACTGTTGAAGAATGGGGAAAACAATGGCTCATTGTCTATAAAGCTAAAGTTTCAAAAGGAACATATGAAATGTATGAAAAGATGTTGAAAAATCATATCATCCCATCGATAGGAAATATTCCCCTTACAAAGCTAAAACCCATAAACATACAAGGGGCAATTAATAACATTTTAAGTGCTGGCAACAACAGAACGGCAGAAATATATAAACTTACTATCAAACAGATTATCAAACAAGCAGTAGAGGAAGGCTTGATGGTAAAAAATATTTGCAGCGGACTCGATAAGATAAAATCAACAACAGAAGAAAAAAGACCCTTAACAGATTTTGAGCTTAAATGTATTGCTAAAACTCAATATACAAATAGAGAAAAATTATTTTTGGATGTTTTGTATTATACTGGTATGAGACGAGGAGAAGCTTTAGCTTTGACGATTTGGGACATTGATAAAAAAGCTAAAACGGTAAAGGTAAACAAAAGTTTAGACATTAGAGACAATACTCCCGTGGTTAATCCGCCAAAAACAAAAGCAGGTAACAGAGAAATTCCAATTCCAGACAAATTGTATGGAGAACTGATGAGATATCTAACCTCGCACAAAGACAATTATTTGTTTACTATGAAGAACGGCGAAGTAATGACTCGCTCTTCGTTTAGAAAAATGTGGGATAGCATCATAAGGAAGACTCAGGCAACAGCAGATACTTTGGTTGAATCGTGCAATATGCTGTATCCTAAAATATCTTTCACCCCACATGTGTTTCGACATACATATGCTACAAATTTATATTATGCCAATATGGATATAAAAAGAAGCCAATATCTTTTAGGACACTCCACACTGGAAATGACATTAAAAACATATACACACTTAGAAAACATTAACAACTCTAATGTTGTTGCAGAGAAGCTAAATAATTTCTTCAGTCAGTCAAATGTTAGTCAAAACGGATTTTAAAGCGTTTAGAAGAAAAAGAAAAAACCCTCAAAGCCTTGTGGCTCTAAGGGTTCAAGTGGTACACCTTCAGGGACTCGAACCCTGGACACCCTGATTAAGAGTCAGGTGCTCTACCAACTGAGCTAAAGGTGCATTTGGTTTGTCCGTTGCGCTTGCAACTATTAGAGTATACTCTTTTTTTTGTGATTTGTCAACCCTTTTTTTGAAAAAAATTAAAAAATAATACTATTTTAAGAATGAAATTAAAAAAATGCTTATTTTTGATATAAAAATTACTATAAGAGGAAAAGTGGCTGATGTATAATTTTTATAAAAAGGAGGTTTTGCTATGAATAATTCGAAAAATACATTTGCTCTGTTTTTTGGTAATCGTGAAATTTTTCCTGGTCAAGTAATTGCAGATGCAAGACGTGAGATGATTGAGGCGGTAACAAAAGCTGGATTTGATTACATCTGTATAGATGAATCTTTTACCCGCTATGGCGCTGTTGAGACACGAAAAGAAGGACAGCAGTATGCGAAATTTTTAGAAGAAAACAGAGGTAAGTTTGATGGTGTAATCGTAGTATGCCTAACTTCTCAATCGAGAACGGTGCTGCCGAGGCTTTAAGAGAGGCTAATGTACCGATTTTGATTCAGGCATGTCCTGATGAACTTGTCAAAATGGATTTTGCACAAAGACGTGATGCAGTATGCGGTAAGTTTGCAATGTGCCATGTTATTCGTCAGTGCGGTATCAAATATACTCTTACAGAGAAAATGGCAGTTTCTCCCATTGATAAATCCTTTGCACAAGACCTCAAAAGTTTGCTGCAATCTGTCGTATAGTTAAAGTAATGAAGGCGTTTAATATCGGTGCTCTTGGCGCAAGAACTACTGCATTCAAGACCGTTCGTACCGATGAGGTTGCACTTCGGAAAAAGAATGTTAATGTTGAAACTGTTGACCTTTCATACATATTTGATTTGATGGATAATACATATGATGCAGAACTTGAAGCAAAGAAAAAATATCTTGCAGGCGTTGCGTCATTTAGTAATTATCCCGACGAAAAGCTGACCAATCTTGCAAAGCTTGGTGTTGCTGTTGACAAGCTGATTGATGAATACAGTCTTAACGCGGTTGCAGTAAGATGCTGGGATGAATTTGTAACACAGTATAATATTGCTCCATGCCTTATTCTGAGCGACCTTAACGAAAGAGGAATTCCTGCCGCCTGCGAACTTGATGTCAACAACGCTGTTGCGATGTATGCTCTTGTTCTTGCATCACAAAAGCCTGTTATGCTCTTTGACGTTAACAACAATTATGGCACTGAACCAACCCAAAATATTTTGTTCCACAGTTCTGCTGTTCTAAACTCATTCTTTATTGATGCAGAGGCTGCATACCTTCTTAACTTTGAAAAAGAAATGCTTAAAAAGTATAATATGGCATAGAATTTTTGAAGATAAATTTAACAAGTCAAAAAACGTACTGGATTTCAGTACGTTTTTTGTGTTTACATAAATACTAATATGTGCTACAATATAAATCAAGGAGTGAGTTTTATGAAAATGGTTTTAATCACCGCCCTTGGCGTTGGCGGTGCAACAATAATCGGCTCGGTTATCGGGTTTATATTTAAAAAGATGTCCCACAAGTTTTCGGATATAGTTCTCTCATTTGCGGCAGGCGTAATGCTTGCGGCGGCTGTACTTGGTCTTGTTATGCCGTCACTTGAATATGGCGGAAAGTACGGAATAATCGTTACAATTGTAGGTATATTTGCGGGTGCGCTGTGCCTTAATCTGATTGATAAGCTGGTGCCTCACCTTCACAAGCTTATGGGTGGTGCTGAGGAGAGCCACAATAATGCGAATTTGAACAAGGTTCTGCTTTTTGTGATGGCAATAGGTATCCACAATCTGCCCGAAGGTATTGCGGCAGGCGTAGGCTTTGGATCGGGAAACACATCACAGGCGTTAATGATTGCAGGGGGGATTGCTCTGCAAAATATTCCTGAAGGCATGGTTATAATTTCTCCGATGCTTGCAGCAGGAGTTTCTCCACGCAAGACTTTTATCTGTGCTATGATAACGGGTCTCGTTGAAGTTGTAGGAACGCTGATAGGTTATTTTGCGGTGAGCCTTTCAACAGCTATTTTGCCATTTGCATTGGCCTTTGCAGGCGGTACAATGCTTTATGTTGTCAGCGACGAGATGATTCCCGAAACTCATGCACACGGTGGCGAACGCGGTGCGACATATGCACTTCTGGTAGGGTTCTGCGTAATGCTTATCTCTGATGTTTTACTGGGATAAAATATAAGGAAAAAATCTATGATTAAACATCCAATAAAACCTTTATATGATAAAAATTCAAAAATACTTATACTTGGCAGCTTTCCGTCCGTGAAGTCACGTGAACAGATGTTCTTTTACGGGCATCCGCAGAACAGAATCTGGCGTGTTGTAGCAGAAGTTTTTAGGGAAAATGTGCCGCAGACTATTGAAGAAAAGCGAACATTATTGCTTTCTTGCAATGTGGCGGTATGGGATGTGATTGCATCCTGTGATATTGAGGGTAGCTCTGACAGCTCAATTAAGAATGTTGTTGCAAATGATATAAGTGTGATACTTGACAATGCTGATATAAGGCAGATTTTTGTTAACGGAAAAACAGCAGAGAGATATTATAATAAATATTTAAAGATAAAGACGGGTAAAGAGGCGAAATGTCTGCCATCAACATCCCCTGCCAATGCTGCATGGTCGATTGAAAGGCTGACTGATGCGTGGAGGATAATAAAGGAGTATTAAGTTATGGAAATAAAGCCAATTGGATATATACGCACCGATTTTAAAGATAAATTCGGCATTCCAAGGCAAAGCGGGCGCGTTGCTGAATTGAAGGGTAGGATTGTGTTTCAACAGGAGTTCCGCAACTTTGAGGCGTTAAGGGGAATTGAAGATTTTTCGCACTTATGGCTGATATTTGGTTTTTCTCAGGCGAAACGAAATCGTGATGCCCTTACCGTAAGGCCTCCAAGACTTGGCGGGAATAAAAGGGTAGGTGTTTTTGCAAGCCGCTCGCCTTACCGCCCCAATTCTTTGGGACTTTCTGCAGTCAAGCTTGAGGGCATTGAAAAAACCGAGGAAGAGGGGGATATGTTGATTGTTTCAGGGGTGGATATTCTTGATAACACTCCAATTTTTGATATAAAACCCTATCTTCCCTATGCGGATTGTAAACCCGATGCAAGGGGTAGCTTTGGTGAGGAGTTTAAGGAATACGGCTTGGAAGTAATATTTTCTGATGAGCTTATAAACAAGCTGCCTACAGAAAAACGTACGGCTGCGGTAGAATGTCTTAAAGACGACCCAAGACCATCTTATCACGATGATTTGCGAACATACAGTATGAGTTTTGCAGGATGTGACATACATTTTAAGGTGGAAAAGGATGTTCTGACGGTTATAGGTGTGGATATTCTGTAATTTTGGTATGGACATTTAAAAAAAGTTGTGGTATAATATTTTTTAAGCATTTTTCAAAGAGGAGTGACAATAATGACCTTTTTATCAAAATATATTTTAAGTCGTGCGTGGTGTAACACTTGGGCGTAAGCCCGTGGTGTTTTTTTCAGTTAGTAAACTGCAGGATTGAAAATATATTTTATTAAAAGGAGAAATTATTATGAATAAATATAGAGATTTTGATAACTATCTTAAGGAGTTTCCCAATGCCGAAGGTTACTTTGGCGAATACGGTGGCTCTTATCAGGCGGAAGAACTTATTGAGGCATTCAAAGAGGCTGATGATGCTTATGAGGCAATTTGTCATTCTGCACAGTTTATTAATGAGCTTCGCAGAATAAGAAAGGAATTTCAGGGCAGACCAACACCTATTACCCATTGCGAAAGACTTTCAAAAATTTTCGGTAATTGTCAGATTTATCTCAAGCGCGAAGACCTTAACCACACAGGTGCTCACAAGCTGAATCATTGTATGGGCGAAGGACTTCTTGCAAAGTTTATGGGCAAAAAGAAGATTATTGCCGAGACAGGTGCAGGTCAGCACGGTGTTGCAATCGCAACTGCAGCGGCATACTTCGGTATGGAATGTGACGTTTATATGGGCGAGGTTGATATTGCAAAACAACATCCCAATGTAATCAGAATGAAGATGCTTGGAGCAAATGTTATTCCTGTAACAAAAGGTCTTAAGACGCTGAAAGAAGCCTGCGATGCAGCTTTTGAAGCGTATCTTAATGAATATAAGGATGCAATTTATTGTATTGGTACAGCAGCAGGGCCTCATCCATTCCCAAAAATGGTTCGTGATTTCCAGTCAATTATAGGAATTGAAGCAAGAGAACAGTTTTTAGAGATGACAGGAATTATGCCCGATGCAATTACTGCTTGTGTTGGCGGCGGTTCTAATTCGCTTGGTATGTTTACACCATTCCTTGCTGACCCGGTTGAAATATATGGTGTCGAGCCTTTGGGTAGAGGTTCAGGTGTTGGTGACCACGCTGCTACAATGGCTTATGGTACAAAGGGTATAATCCACGGCTATTCAAGCTATGTTCTTCAGGACGAGAATGGCGAGCCACTTCCTGTTTATTCAATTGCCAGCGGTCTTGATTACCCAGGTGTTGGTCCCGAGCACGCATATCTTCGTGATATGAATAGAGTTCATTATGAAACTGTATCTGACGAAGAAGCAATGGAGGCATTCTTCCTGCTTTCAAGATACGAAGGTATTATCCCTGCAATTGAAAGTGCTCACGCTGTTGCTTATGCCATCCGTTATGCAAAGGAACATAAGTCGGGCTCAATTCTTGCCTGCCTTTCGGGTCGTGGTGATAAGGATATTGACTATGTTTATGAAAACTACGGCTGTGGCGAACAGTTTAAACTTGATTACGATATTTAGAGTAGAATATAAAAATTCCCGCAATAAAACATGTTGTGGGAGTTTTATATTAAAAAAGAATAAAAATTTTCAAAAAACTATTGACAAATAAAGAAGATGTTGCTATAATAATTTAGTCGGTCGGGTATGATACGGCAAAAGCGACGTGCGGGTGTAGTTCAATGGTAGAATCTCAGCCTTCCAAGCTGATTGCGTGGGTTCGATTCCCATCACCCGCTCCAGCAAGACATGCGCCTGTAGCTCAGCTGGATAGAGCAACTGCCTTCTAAGCAGTGGGTCAGGAGTTCGAGTCTCTTCAGGCGCGCCACCTTGCTTTTTTATGCGGTGGGTATAGCTCAGTTGGGTAGAGCGCCAGATTGTGGCTCTGGAGGCCGACGGTTCGAATCCGTCTATCCACCCCACCAATTTTTTAGGTCGGCAGCGGACAAGGTTGTCAAGGTTGTGTATAATGGGCTGTAGCCAAGTCGGTAAGGCACCAGACTTTGACTCTGGCATTTCGTAGGTTCGAGTCCTGCCAGCCCAGCCAAATTTTTTAAAATTAAATATGGTCCATTAGCTCAGTTGGCAGAGCACTTGACTTTTAATCAAGGTGTCCCGCGTTCGAATCGCGGATGGATCACCAAGGAAAACCCCCAAGGCACAAGGCTTTGAGGGTTTTCTTGTATGCGTTTTTAAAGGCTGTTTTTCGGTAAATTGAGCAGTTTATTGCACAAATTATTTTTTTAGCCGATTTTTGAGGAATTTTCGGGAGCGGTTTCTGCTCCTGAGATTACGTCTGCCATTATGTTGATGGCAGATTTTTTTGTGTCCTCGATAACGTGAGTGTATGTGTTGAGGGTGGTTGATATTTGTGCGTGACCGAGTACGCCTGAAACAGTTGAAATCGGCACATTGTTTTTTATCATATAGGTTGCGGCTGTGTGTCTTAGTCCGTGGAAGGTTACGCCTTCTATGCCACATTTTTTGGCAAAGTCGCTCCACCAGTGGGAAGGAGTGGCAAGACACATAAGCTTTCCGCCGTGCTGGGTGAATATCCAGTCTTCGTCAATCCATCTTTCTCCCCAGGCAAGCTTTTCCTGTTGTTGTTCGTTGTTGAGTTTTATAAGAATGTTTTTTAATATTTCCGGGAGGAAGAGGGTGCGCTTTGATTTTTGAGTTTTGGTTTCATCGGTGACGGTTCCTACACCGTCAAGCTGTGTTGCAGCTCTCCTGATGGAAAAGTTGTTTTCGTTGAAATCTATGTCCGACCATTTTAGACCGACAATCTCCTGACGTCTTAGACTGCATAGGATGGCGAAATAATACATTGCCTGATACTTTAAGGGTTCTTCGGTGATTGCTGCGGAAATTACCTTTATTTCGTCCTTTGTAAGGGCCTTCTTTTCGGGGGCTTTGTATTTTGGTGTATCTACACGCATACAAGGGTTTTCGGTTAAATATCCCCATTTTACACCTTTGCTGAACATTGCTTTAAGCATTTTGTATACGGCGTTTCGAGCACGGTCGCTTGTTATGCTGTCCAGTATTCGGTGAAGGTGAATTGGCGCAATAACCTTGAGCTTGAGCTGAGCCGCACCTTCAAGGTGGGTGCGCCACAGGATTTTATACCATTCGGCGGTTTTTTTCCTGAGATTTTTTTCAACGTGGTGCTGCATCCAGTGAGCATATAGCTGACCCAAGGTCTTGGGAGCGGCAGAGATGTGTTCCGCAAGGAGCTTTTCGCGTTCATTGTAGAATTCAAGGAGCAGACGGTCAGCCTCTCTGGCACTTGAACAGGTGACAGTTTTGGAGGGCTGTATTCTTTTTCCGAAATCGTCAAAGCCCAGAGATAAACGCAGCAAGTATTTGTTATCATCAAGTTTTTTTATAAAACCAATGGACCTCTTTTGTGCCATAAGAATTTAGCCTCCTTATTTAATTGGTTGTTTTTTCTTTTATCGGTATGAAATATAATAGTGAAGTAAACGCAATTGCAATTTCGTCGTTTAAATTATAGGTTTTGTCAAATTCGTCAATTACAACAAATAAAGCGGTCAAAAGAATAACTATAATACTTGAAATTCTCATTGCAGCGTTGGTTGACTTTCCGCTAGTTTTTCTTAAAAAGATACGGCTTATTATGACGGTCAAAAGTTCGGCAGTAAATCCTATAAAATAATCAGATGAATTTTTACCCCAAAATTCAGAAAGAAAAGGTTCAAATTCGTCAATGCAGCATATAGGAATAACAAGAAGAGGAGAAAAGAACCAATATGCAATAACTTGAATAAGAATAATAGCTTTTATAATTTCAATGTCAGCACAAGGGATATCTTTAATCAATCTCCAAATGATAGATATTCCAATAATGATAACCGTAAACCATTTTAAAAAGCTCCAATCATTCCAAAATGGTTTTTTGACATCTTGAGTATCTTTTTTTTGAAAAGTATTCGCGGGACTATTGCTACTGAATGTAGGCGAGGTTTTCTTTTTATAGAAATGAGTACTATCTTGTTTTTTGGAGGTGGAATTTGAGTTACTTTCAGCATGTTCGCCCGTGTGATAATGATATTCGCCTGTTTTGCGGTTATAGTGTCCGCCATTTTCGTCAAGGCTTCCGGGGTGGGCAATGACGATTTGGTTTAATAAGGTTAATGTTAATAAGAAAAATAACAGTTTTTTCATAAGTGTTAAAATTTGCCCCGGAGCTCTACTACTTTGCCGATGATGCGAACGGGAAGATTAACAACCTGCTCGGCTGAATAGAACTGGGGTTCGTATGTGGGGTTGAATGGTATTAGAGTGATGCCGCCTTCGTTAATAACTACTTTTTTGCAGGTGGCGCTGTCACCGTTGACAAGGACAATAGCAACATCTCCGCTTTCTATATCAGGCTGTTGTCTGACGATAACAACATCACCTTCTTTTATTCGGGGTTCCATTGAGGAGCCTTTTATTTTTAGTCCAAAAAATTCCCCACGGCTTGCCATGTCTTCGCTTATTTCTTCGTAATCGATTATATCCTCTATTGCTTCGATGGGGATGCCTGCAGCTACATTGCCAAGAACGGGGATTTTTACTCCTTGTGATTTTGTTGGTTCCTTTGGTTCGTTAGTAAGAACAGAAATGCCAACCCCGAAATATTCCGAAAATTGTTCTAATGTTTGATTCACAAACTTATATGTCCCATTTTGTATATCAGGGAAGACCAACTCTATACCAGCTATGTTTCCAGGATTAGGAGGTCTTTTTATTGTTTTTATAAGACGAGAAATGTTTTTGCAAATAGTTTTGTTTTTTTCGTCAGAAAAATCGGTTTTGTACAGTAAGTAGTCTGTGGAAACATTAAACAAACTACACAAAGCATTGAGCGTTGAAAGATTGGGTTCTACAACACCTGCTTCGTATTTTGAAATGTTTGGTTTTGATAGGTTAATTTTTTTTGCAAGTTCTTCTTGAGTCCAATTTTTTGATGTTCTGAGTTCTTTTAATCGTTTTCCAAAATCCATAATTGAAACCTCCTTAATTATTTATATAATAAAGTTTCAAAAAATGAAAGTCAATGGAAGTTTCAAAAAAAGAAACTAATTTTTAAAAAAGTATTGACAAATTCAAAAAATGAAACTATAATGGAATAAAAGTTTCAAAAGTTGAAACACAAGGAGGTGGAAAAATGGGAAATATAAAAAAAATAAGAGAAAATCGAGGATTATTGCAAAAAGATGTGGCCGATTTGCTTGGGATGTCTGAAGCAAATTATTCGAAAAAAGAAAATGGACTTGTAAAATTTTCGATTATTGAGATTCAAAAATTAGCAAAAGCATTTGACTGCAAGATAGATGATTTGGTTGAATAGCGGAGTGGGGTGAGGAGATGAAAATTAAGGAGTTAAGAGTTAATAAAAAATTGACTCAGGAAGAACTGGCGGAAGCTATTGGCGTGACTCAGGCTTGTGTTGCAATGTGGGAGACGGGAAAGGCTCTGCCTAATTCTGATAAGCTCCCAAAACTTGCAGAGGTGCTTGGGTGCAGCATCGACGATTTATACAGAAAGGAGTGTTGAAAATGTATGATACAGGGAGCAGAGTAAAGAATCTAAACAGGCTGTCAAGACAAGAAGCGGCGGACTATATAGGATGCAGCTTGTCAAAGCTGTATAGTATGGAAAAAGCCAAGTTGATGGAGGGTACATATTATGAAATCGGGTACGGTTTAAAGAACAGACGGTTTTATATTACCTCAAAGCTTGTAGATTGGCTTGAAAAAGGGGGTGAGCCTGCGGCGTGGGAACGTAAGCTTGGGGTAGTTTCGTAAAATACATTATATGAAAGGGAAGCTACTTATGAAAAAATTGATATTTGCTTTAATAATCGGAGCGGTTATTTTTGGGATTGCTATTGCAGGATGCGATTGTACATATGCATTGTTTCTTGCGGTAATGCTTTCCCCTGAAATATTTCAAAAGAAAAGGCGCAGAAAGGCGGTGAGGAAATATGCTCAATGCAAACCAAAGAGACGGGCGGTATGTTCCTAATAGACGTATAGAAAGAAAAGAAGTCTGCACAGGTGGAGCTGTACAGACTTCGGGTGCATTAAATGTAAATGCATCTAAAAAACAACTTTATAATAACATAAATCTAAAAGCTTGTCAAGGAGGGCCGGCGGATGACTAACAATGAAATTATGAGAGCCTTTCACGAAAAGCTGCCGGTGATGATGATATATTATCCGTCTATGGCGGAGCGGTACGATATTGAGTATGAGTGTATTTCTGCTGTGACGTTGAGAAGGAGCAGAAATGGAAAAGAGTTCTTTGAGGTAGAGCTGAAGGATAAAAAGGCAAATACGGTGACTGTTACCAGACCGGAGTGTGTTTATCTTAAGGGTGACGAGGCACCACAAAAGCCTGTTGGTACAAAAGGTGTTTTAAGGCACAAGTATGGCACATATAAAAATGTGCTGCTTTCTAATGAAGAGTTTGACAGGCTCCGCACAAAATTGCCCGATACATATGAAAAGCTGATAGA
>JAZRNN010000061.1:0-63284 GCA_045648175.1 Clostridia bacterium | reverse complement strand
ACCCCAACATTACATCAAGGAGCATCATTGTTGCAAAGCCTGCTATGATTCCGGTTGTGGCAAGATAGGGTTGTTCTGTCTGGTTTCGTTGACATTCGGGAATTAGTTCATGTACAGCCACTAAAATCATTGCACCTGCGGCAAATGAAAGGGCATAGGGTAAAATTTTTTCGACATAAACAACAAGTAAAGCTCCCATCGCACCAGCTAAAGGCTCGACCATTCCTGACGCCTGACCGAAGAAAAAACTCTTTTTTCGTGAAAAGCCTTCACGACGCAAAGGAAGTGATACAGCCGCACCTTCTGGGAAGTTTTGCAGACCGATTCCGATTGCAATTGTGATTGCTCCCATCAGACCTTCGGCGCTGAAACCCACATTTTGCAGGACGCCAAATGCCACGCCAACAGCCAATCCTTCGGGGATATTATGAAGGGTTATGGAAAGAATCAACATAATAATTCTGTTGAGCCCTGGTGCGTTGTTGACCTTTCTTCTTGCAAATGATACGGCTTTGTCGGATGCCCACATAAATACAGCACCAAACAAAAAGCCTGTTGTTGCTACAAAATATGATGGCAAAGCGGATGTTTCTTCTGCTCTTTCAATAGCAGGTTGCAGGAGCGACCAGAAGCTTGCCGCAATCATAACGCCCGAGGCAAATCCCAGCATAATATTCAAAACTTTTGGATTGGGAGATTTAAAAAAAGCAACTGTAGCGGCACCCAGGGCAGTTATAAACCATGTGCCCAGAGTGGCAAACAGCGCCATTAAGACAAAATTATACATAGAGCACCTCCTGTATTCAGTATATTTGTGAAATTTAAATTGGTGAAAAATAGGCGGTGAAATTAAAAATGGACAAGATGCAACATAGCATCTTGTCCCCGTCATATGTTTTTAAATTATTAATTTATTTCCACAGCTTAAATACAGTAAATTCTTCGTCAGCTTTAACAATGTTGTTAAGTAGAATGCAGCCGTCTGAGGAAGAATACGAAAGGGTTTCGTTTGTGTTCAGAACTTCAATTTTACTGATTTTGCCACTGTATGGTATTGTATTACTGCAAAAATCCTTTGCAATTGCGTATACACAATCCTTTGTCTGGGTGAAGAAGACGTTATCTTTTTTATATGGTGCACAAGGGCGTGTCTTAAAGATGGCTTCTCCGTATTTTTTGAGCCATGCACCTATAACCCTTACAGTTTTGACCGCATTTTTAGGCATACGTCCATCGGGCTGAGGTGAAATGTTCAGTGCAAGGTTTCCGCCCTTGCATACAATTTCAAGAAGAATATTAATAATTTCAGACGGTGTTTTATAATCATCATCGTATACATAGTGAAAACCTTCACCTAAAGTCATACATGCTTCCCAGGGAACATTGATAACATTTTCAGGAATGCAAAGCTCGGGAGTGAGATAATTTTCATTTGCTGTTTCAGATGATCTGTCTGCGACAATCAGCTCGGGATTGATTTTTCTTGCCTTTTCAATTGCTTCTTCTATTCTAATGTTGTATCCGTGTTTTACATTACAGATGCCGCCATCAAGCCACAAAATGTCAATCTTACCATACTCGGTGGTTAGTTCCTCAATTTGCTTGTGCACAAAGTTTATAAAGGATTCCCACTTTTCTGGGTTTTCTTTTATATTATATGTAGGTTCCCAGGTGGTTGGTTTTTTGTGCCATACCTCCGGTTCCCAGAAGTCTTCACAGTGGAAGTCGGGTTTTGAAAAATATGCAGCAATGGGAAAATCTTTTTCCCGAAATGAATTAAAAACTTCTTTTACAATATCAGATTTTTCGTGAGTGTGGAAGGGACATTTTGCGGATGTTACTTTATAATCCGTTTGTTTTGTATCCCACATACAAAACCCGTCGTGGTGCTTTGTTGTGAAAATCAGATATTGAAAGCAATTTTCCTTTGCAAATTCTGCCCAGTCATCTGGGTTGAAACGTATAGGATTAAATGAGTTTATCAGGCTGAAATATTCTTCACGGAGTTTATTTGCATCATCCGTCCAGTTTGCACCGGAGCCAAATTCTTCAGGTGACCGTGCCCAGTGTTTTTGGTTGTCAACCATTCCCCAGGAAGGTACAATGCCCAGCTGATTATAGATACCCCAATGAATCATCAGTGCAAATTTTAAATCCTTAAACTGTTCCAGCTTTTCTTTTACGGGAGAGGGAGGGGCGATATACTTTTCTTCAGGCGTATAATTATGTACGCCTTCTTCCATTACTTCTTTTTCTTTTTCCATTTTCAAGACCTCCTTTTTGATAATAATTATAATATAAAATGGGTTGAGAATGAATGCTTATTTGCAACATTTTTTTTATCAAAAGCACTATCTTATAAAAACATTGACAAATTTCTTTAATGGTATATAATAAAAAAAGAGGTGTTTATAATATGGAAAAAGATTATACCATTCTTCACTATGGAATTTCAGGAGTTTCTGAAAAATGGGCATTTTCTCTTAATCAAACATCCTTTGTTGACAGAGTATATTATATAATAAACGAAGGTGCAGGATATATTGTTGACAACAAAAAAAGGTATTTTATTAAAAATCACATTTATATAATTAATCATTGTGCCAATATAAAGTATTTTGTAGAGGATTATAATTTTAAGCATGCTTTTATTGACTATATAAACGAGGGTGTTGAAGAGTGTAACAAAGTAGTAGAAATACCTTTGCAAAATAATGAGCTGATAAAATGTGATGTTGATTCAATGCTGTGTTTTTTTGAAAATGATAAAAGAATAAAATACGAGCATGCTTGTTTTTCGTACAGCGATAGGCTTATGTTGATTTTAAAATCCATTTTGTATGATGCACAAGAAATGTTTGAAATGGAATCAATTAAAAATTCTGTTATAGCAGATGCGGTAAAATATATACGCAAAAATTATGCAGAAGATATTTCAGTTAAGGAATTAGCGAAAAATGCACATATTTCGAGAAATCAGTTCTCAAGAATTTTTCTTAAAAATACAGGCTTTACACCTTATCAGTATATTAAGGAGTACAGGTTAAATATGGCACTTGCGATGCTTGAGGAAGGAATGAATGTGGGGGAGGTTGCACATCAATGCGCTTTTTTATCAACCTCTGCATTCTCAAGCAGTTTTAAAAAAAGATTTGGGAAATCTCCCATTCAATTTGGAGCATTATAGTTAATATTTATTGTAGAATTTAAAGGATGATGGATAGATGAAGGAACAAATTTATACAATCCCCATAAATGAGGCGTTGGAGCAGGAGGAGTTTTGTCCGTTTTGTTATATGAAGAAAAAGCTGGAGGAGGATGCGGTGAGTTATACTCTCGGCCCCGCCATGATGGAGCCTGAGTTCAGAATCTTTACTAACGAGCGTGGCTTTTGCCAACGTCATATGCGTGACCTTCAGGCACAGCGTAATGCTTTGTCGCTGACGCTTGTTATTGAAACTCATATTGATAGCATAAAGACTGTAATGGAGAAGGCGTTGACGCCCGAAAAGAAATCCCGTTTCAAAAAAGGAAAAGGCAAGAATGAGATTTTTGCTGATGAGATGAGCAGGATTTCGTCATCATGTGCGGTGTGCGAACGAATTGAACACACATTTTCGGGATACCTTGATACCTTTATTTTTATGTTGAAAAAGGAAAAGGGCTTTGTCGAAAGAATTCTTGCGACAGAGGGTTTTTGTATGGAGCATTTTGCAAGTCTTGTGCAGGCGGCGAATAAAAAACTTTCGGATGCAGAATTTGAAAAATATTTTGTTCCAATAATTGGGCACCAGATGGCTCGTCTTGAAAAACAGCACGCACATATCAAAAAATTTGCCGAGAGCTTTGATTATCGCAATGCCGGGAAAAAGCTTGAGGTCCCACGGGATACATTGATTAAAAGCGGATATTTGCTGAACGGAGTATTTGAGCCGAAAGAAAAATAAGAAAGGAAAAAAGTCTATGAAAACAGTTATAGCGATTGATTCATTAAAAGGAAGTTTGTCATCTATAGAGGCAGGTAATGCTATTATGGAGGGAATAAAGCGTGCCGACCCGGAGGCGGAAGTAGTTGTTCGCCCCCTTGCTGATGGTGGCGAGGGAACAACCGAGACATTGGTTTCAGGTCTGGGAGGCAGACTTGAAAAGATTACGGTTACGGGCCCGCAAGGAAAGCCTACAATCTCTGAATACGGCATCATAGAGGAGAGCAAAACTGCAATAATGGAAATGGCAACGGCGGCAGGGATTACCCTTGTCAAAGACTGCGAGCGTAATCCGCTTAACACAACAACATATGGTGTGGGTGAAATGATTGCAGATGCTATAGAAAAGGGCTGCCGAAATTTTATCATTGGTATTGGCGGCAGTGCAACAAACGATGGCGGATTGGGTATGCTTTCGGCACTTGGGTTTGGATTTCTGGATAAAGGCGGAAATTCTGTTGAAATTTATGGCAGAGGCCTTGAAAATGTAGCAAAAATAACAACTGACGATGTTCTTCCCAAACTAGGTGAGTGTAGCTTTAGTATAGCTTGTGATGTTACTAATCCGCTTTGCGGAGATAAGGGGTGTAGTGAGGTATACGGCCCGCAAAAGGGAGCTACGCCTGAAATTGTCACTACAATGGATGCTTGGCTGAAAAATTATGCTGAGATTGCAAAGCAGACCTTTGATAAGGTTGACCCCGACTATCCCGGGGCAGGTGCGGCAGGTGGACTTGGTTTTGCCTTTATGACATTCTTAGACGGTATATTGGAGCCGGGAATTGATTTGATTTTAAATAAGACCAATCTTGAAGAATATATAAGAACTGCCGATATTGTGGTGACAGGTGAAGGCAGACTTGACTTTCAGACTGCAATGGGCAAGGCTCCTATTGGCGTTGCAAAACTGGCGAAGAAATATAATAAAAAGGTTATTGCATTTGCGGGGGCAGTTACCCGTGATGCAACCGAATGTAATAAATGCGGTATTGACGCATTTTTCCCTATTTTACGTGAAATCTGTACGTTAGACAAGGCTATGGAAAAGAAATATGCTGCTGAAAATCTTTCAGCAACGGTAGAGCAGGTGTTCAGGTTGATTGCGAAATAGGAGAGTTGACTTTTTGTAGCATTGAGTAAAATTTGCACAATCGTAAACAAATTTAAAATTAAACAGCATCCTGCATTATGATATGCACCTCCAAAAGTGTCTAACTTTTGGGGTGCATATCAATGCAGGATGCTGTTTTTTATTATTTTGTAATTATGAATTTATCGTCTGCAAAGTCGATTTTTATGCTGTCGCCGGCTTTAATTTCACCGCTGAGCATTTTTTCGGCAATCATATCTTCGATATCGCTCTGGATTGCACGGCGGAGGGGTCGTGCTCCGTAAGTTGGGTCAAAGCCTGAATCTGCAATACGGTCAACTGCGGCATCGGTAAACCCTGCGGTAATTTCATTTGCCAGGATTCTTTCTTTAAGAATGTCAAGCATCTTTGAGGCAATTGCCTTGATGTCATCCTTTACAAGCTGACGGAACACAATGATGTCGTCAATTCTGTTTAAGAATTCGGGACGGAAGGCTCGTTTAAGCTCGCCTAAGACATCCGATTTAATCTTGGTGTAATCTCTTTCGGTGTCAACGGCTGCTGCTGCAAAGCCAAGGGATTTGCTTTCGGTTATCATTCGTGCACCAAGATTTGATGTCATAATTATAACAGTGTTGCGAAAGTCAACCCGTCTGCCCTGCGAGTCGGTAAGAATACCGTCCTCTAAGATTTGCAGCAAAATGTTAAACACGTCAGGGTGAGCTTTTTCGATTTCATCAAAAAGGATTACAGAGTATGGCTTTCTGCGTACCTTTTCGGTAAGCTGACCACCTTCGTCATAGCCTACATAACCGGGAGGCGAACCAACCATACGTGATACGGCGTGCTTTTCCATATATTCAGACATATCAATACGGATAAGGGCATTTTCATCACCAAACATTGCTTCGGCAAGTGCCTTTGAAAGCTCAGTTTTACCAACACCTGTAGGACCAAGGAAGATAAATGAGCCGATTGGACGTTTTGGGTCCTTAAGCCCTACTCTGCCTCGGCGGATTGCCTTTGAAACCGCGGTGACAGCCTCGTTCTGACCAATAACACGTTTGTGCAGCTCTTCTTCAAGGCGAAGCAGTCTCTCACTTTCGCCTTCCTCGATGGCTTTTACGGGAACTCCTGTCCAGGAGGAGACGATTTCTGCAATTTCATTGGGAGTAACCTCAGTGTTTTCGCCACGGCTTTCTTTTTCCCAGGTTTCCTTTTGGGTTTTAAGGCTTTCGGTAAGTGCCTTTTCTTCATCACGGAGCTTTGCAGCCTTTTCGTATTCCTGTGAAACAATTGCCGCCTCTTTTTCTTTGCGAAGGCCTTCAATTTTTTTCTCGATTTCCTTTACATCAGGGGGTGCAGTAAGGCTTTTAATTCGAATTCTGGATGCCGCCTCGTCAATAAGGTCAATAGCCTTATCGGGAAGGAATCTATCGGGAATATATCTGATTGACATTTTTACTGCGGCATCAAGGGCACTGTCGGTAATTTTTACGCGATGGTGCGCTTCGTATTTGTCGCGGATGCCCTTAAGAATTTCAATACTTTCTTCATAGCTTGGTTCATCAAGGACAATTGACTGAAAACGACGCTCCAATGCGGAATCCTTTTCGATATACTTTCGGTATTCTTCTAAGGTTGTTGCACCGATAATCTGTATTTCACCACGTGAAAGGGCCGGCTTTAAAATGTTTGCGGCATCAATTGCACCTTCTGCTGCACCTGCACCGACGATGGTGTGTATTTCATCAATAAACAGAATTATGTTTCCTGCCTTGTGGATTTCCTCCATAACGCCTTTAAGACGTTCTTCAAATTCGCCACGGTATTTTGCACCTGCCACCATTGAAGAAAGGTCAAGTGTTATAACCTTTTTGTCCTTTAAAATTTCAGGTACAAGACCCTGAACAATCTTTTGTGCCAGACCTTCGGCAACTGCAGTTTTACCAACACCCGGTTCGCCGATAAGGCAGGGATTGTTTTTTGTTCTGCGGCTGAGAATTTGTATAACCCGCTCAATTACCTTGTCGCGCCCGATAATGGGGTCAAGCTTAAGCTCACGTGCCATTTTGGTGAGGTCACGGCCAAATTTATCAAGGGTAGGTGTCTTGGCACCTGTTGTCTTTTTTGCAGATGGATTTACGCTGTCACCGGCAGGGCCTTCGTTGGCAATTTCACCGAAATTATTATCACTCATAAGCTTCATTATATCCGAATACAGCTTTTGAGGATTTACGTCAAGGTCAGCCATTATGCGGATGGCAAGACTTTCGTTTTCACGAAGAAGAGCAATAAGGATATGTTCTGTACCTATATAATTGTGGTTAAGCCGTCTTGCCTCGGCACTGCTGTGCTCCAAAACACTTTTGGTGCGTGGCGTAAAGCCAATTCCCGGGTTGTTTATGGGTAGGTCAGTGCCTACAAAAAATTCAATTTTGCTGATGATTTTGCTGTCGGTAATTCCGTTTTCTGCCAGAACCTTGGCAGCAACGCCACCGCTCTCTTTAACAAGACCAAGAAGCAGATGTTCGGTTCCCACATAGTTGTGACCCATATCCATAGCACATTTACCTGCCAAATGTATGGCATTTTTTGCACGTTCGGTAAGTTTTTGTTCAAACATATTATCAATCCTTTCTGTTATTTTAATGCCTCATTTACAAGCTCTGCACGTTTAAGGTCTCGTTCAAGTGCTGTGGTGAGGTTGTGGTTTTTAACGATGGTTGCGGGGAGTGTGTCATAAAATGTTTTGGTTAATGATTCCATATTTATATTTTTAATTATTCCCAGATTTACCCCCCATCTTACATCTGACAAAAGATTTGCAGTTTCTGCCGACGAAAGAATTCGTGCATTGGTGAGAATTCCATATGAACGCATAATCTTATCTTCAAAACGGAATTTATCCTGAGAATAAAGATTTTGTCCAAGCACGCGTTCTTTTTCAATTATGTCATTGACAAGCTGAGTCAGTTTGTCGATTATTTCTTCCTCGGTGGAGCCAAGTGTCACCTGATTTGAAATCTGATATATATTTCCCTGAGCTGTACTGCCCTCGCCGTAAAGTCCTCTGACGGTTACTCCAAGCTTTGAAAGGGAGCGGATTATTCCTTCAATTCTACCCGTTGCTGACAGTGCAGGAAGATGCAACATTACAGATGCTCTCATTCCGGTGCCTACATTTGTAGGACAGCAGGTAAGGTAACCAAAATCCTTGTGAAAACCATAATCAATGGTTTTTTCAATTTCGTCATCAAGCAGGTTGGCGGCATTAAGGCAGGAATAAAGGTCAAAGCCAGGAGCCATTGCCTGAATACGAATGTGGTCTTCCTCGTTAAGCATTATACATTCGGTACAGCTTTCGTTGGTAAGAATTCCGCATCGTTTTTTGTTTTCAATCATTTCGGGACTGGTAAGATGACATTCGCAAAGTGCCTGACGTTGCAGGGCTGACATTGCCGAAAAGTCAATAAATTTCATTTTGGGAAGTGCTGATTTAACTTTGTCTAAAACAACTGTCTGTTGTTCGGGAGTCATAGTTGCACCAAAGGGAAGGTCTGAAATATTTCTTGCAAGACGAACGCGTGAGGAAAGTACGATATCTCCTGAGGGTCCGTAGTTTGTGTACCACATAAATTATATCTCCCCTTTCTGTTGATTTGATTTAAGCTCGTTTATTCTGTCGCGGAGTTTTGCGGCTTCTTCAAAATTCTGCTCCATAACTGCACGGTTAAGCTTTGTTTGCAGTTGCTCAATCTGGTCGGCTGTTTTAATGCTTTTGCCTGACCGTGCAGGGATTTTACCCGTATGATGAGAACTTCCGTGAATTTGCTTTAAGGGGCGGAGCAACAAATCCTGAAATACGGTATAGCAGTTACTGCAACCGGGTTTTCCTGATTTGATAAACTGATCTTGTGTCATCCCGCATGAATCACATTTTTGTGTAGTAACGTTTGGTGAAATTTTAGGCTGACTACCCCAGAAACCGCTGAACAAACTGTCAAACTCTGTATCAAAGCCTGATTTAAAACTGAAAAAATCCTGATTTTCTTCGGCACATTCGCGGCACAGATACATTTCGGTTTTGTGTCCGTTGATTACCTGTGTGATATGAGTGGTTGCGGTGCATTGATTACATTTTTGACATTTCATAAAATCGGTCCTTTCTAAACAAGATTTACCAATATATTCTTAAGCATTTTTGCGCGAACTATGTCACGCTCTGGGCGAGGGATGATAATTGAATTATCACTGAGTGCCGCCATAATGATTTTTGCTTCCTTGTGGGCTAGAAGTTCGGCGGAATAGAGTTCGTTTATAACAGCATTTGCACTTGAGGATGAAATACTGTCACCGATTGCGTTAACAATGTGAAGTATAAGATGTTCGTTTTCAGGAGCGGTTTTTGTAATCCTGATATATCCGCCGCCGCCGCGGCGGCTTTCAACGCTGTAGCCACGTTCAGGAGAAAAGCGGGTTGAAATAACATAGTTTATCTGTGATGGGACACAGTTAAAACGATTTGCAAGTTCGTTGCGCTGAAGTTCAATTTCACGACTTTCTTCAAGCATTTCTTTAATAAAATCTTCAATTATATTACTTAGTTTCATTTTATATCACCTCGGCATATTTTTGACTTTGACTTTCTTTGACTTTGATTTTATTATAGCATAAAATTTTTGCTTGTCAATAGATTTTCGCAAAAAAGTCAGGAAAGGTCAGGGAATTTTATAAAAAATTTTGTCAAATACTTGCAATTATTACTAAATTAGTATATAATAGAAAAGTTAAAAAAATGAATAAAAAGAAAGGAATGATTGTTTGTGATTTACGGTGTAGCGTTACTTTCAGGTTGTATGTTTGTAGGCTCATTTATCGGAAATATTCTCGGTCTTATTACGGGAGTTAATTCAGATGTTGGTGGTGTTGGATTTGCAATGCTTTTGCTTCTTATAGCAACTAACTCAAAAAAGGTAAATTCTTTTTTGCCCAAAGAATATGAAAAGGGTATTGATTTCTGGAGTAAAATGTTTATTCCTGTAATTATTGCAATGTCTATGTCACAGAATGTTGTAGCTGCCCTTTCTCAGGGATGGCTTGCAATTGCAGCAGGCCTTGGTGTTGTTGCAGTAGCATTTGCATTTGTACCCATTCTCAACAAACTTGCACCCAATAAAGAGAATAAGGAGGAGGCAGAATAATGAAAGCAATACTTGATATTATTACAGATATATTTGTAAGCAACGGATTTGTAATGTCCTTCCTTATTGTAGGACTTGTTGCAATGTTTTCAAACTTTGTTTCAACAAAAATAACAAAGGGCAGAATACATAATTCCGCAATTGCTATTTTCCTGGGTCTTGTTCTTGCCTATGTGGGCGGAAGAATTGCTATGGCATACGGTGTGGAAAATGGCTGGATTAAAGATGCAAGTGCGGCGAAAAAGGGTCTTGCCAATATTCCTGTATTTGCAGGAATCGGTGTTCTTGGCGGTTCATCTCTCCGTGACTTTGCGATAGTTTCTACCGCTTTCGGCGCAAAGATGTCTGAAATTAAAAAATGCGGACTTATTGGTGCTATATCACTTTTTATAGGTATTGTTGTTACATTTATAGTAGGTGCATTAATTGCATTTGCATTTGGTTATAAAGATGCAGTAAGTGTTTCAACTATTGCAGCAGGAACAGTTACCTTTGTTGTTGGTCCTGTTACAGGTGAAGCTCTTGGTGCAGCAGACACAGTTATTACAATTTCAATTGCGGCAGGTGTGGTTAAGTCAGTTGCGGTAATGATGCTTACCCCTGTTGTCGCTAAAAAGATTGGTCTTACAACACCACGTGCGGCAATGATTTTCGGTGGTCTTATGGGAACAACCAGCGGTACAACCGCAGGACTTGCTGCAACAGATACAAAGCTTGTTCCTTACGGTGCAATGACATCTACATTCTATACAGGTCTTGGCTGTCTTTTGTGTCCCACAGTAATGCATTTTTTGGTAACATTGGTTTTGCACTAAATTGACTATAAGATAGTACATATTCAGGCGATTTGCATTCAAGTGCAAATCGCCTTTACTCTTTTATGGTATTGCATTTAAAGAAAATTTGCGATATAATATAACATTGAATTCAATAGAATTGGAATGGTGCTTTTATAATGACAAAAGAAAAATCACAGAATTCATATCTGTATGGGTTGAATAAGGGACTTCCTATTGGTCTTGGGTATCTATCGGTATCTTTTGGCTTTGGAATTACTGCAGTGGGAATGGGGATTGACCCTATTGGCACAATACTGATTTCGCTAACAAACCTGACATCTGCCGGACAAGTGGCAGGAATAGGCATTATTGCGGCTTGTGGCACTATAATTGAGATGATACTGGCACAGTTGATTATAAATATGAGATATTGTCTTATGGGGCTTGCTCTCACGCAAAAGCTGGATGGCAGTTTTAGCACGCTTCATCGAATGATTACATCATTTGCAATAACTGACGAGGTTTTTGCGGTTGCGGCAGCCGAACGGGGTCTCATTGGCAGACGGTTTATGTATGGACTTATAACGTTGCCGCCGATTGGATGGACATTGGGTACGACTTTGGGTGTGTTTGCAGGACAGATTTTACCCAGCGATGTGTGTGCCGCGTTGGGGCTTGCCATTTACAGTATGTTTATTGCTATAATTGTTCCACCGGCAAAATCGGATAAGGGTGTTTTATTTGCGGTAATAATTGCATCGGCAATGAGCTGTGCGTTTTATTATATCCCGATATTTGACGGGCTTTCACAAGGATTTTCAATTATAATCTGTGCAGTTGTTGCGTCATTAATAATGGCATATATTGCACCAAAATCAGGCGAGGAGGATTAAGGATATGAACAAAATGTTTTTTGCATATCTTGCCGCTATGGCATTGGTGACTTATGGTATCCGTATGATTCCATTTACCCTGATGCGAAGTAAGATAAAATCGCTGTTTATACAAAGCTTTTTGTTTTATGTACCGTATTCGGTGCTTGGGGCAATGACTTTTCCCTACATACTTTATGCGACTGGGGATATGGTTACTGCGGCGTTGGGTACTGCGGTGGCATTTGTTCTTGCTTATTTTGGCCGTTCGCTACTGACGGTTGCTATTTGTGCCTGCACGATGGTATTTGCGGCAGGATTGATTTTTTAGCGTAAAGAAAGAATATTGTATAGAAAAGATGACAGAAAGATAAAATAAGATATTGATGGAAAAGGAGTGACAATATTGAAAACAGAGAGAATCGAGATTTCAAAGGGCGTGTCATTACGTTTTCTTGAAACAGAAAAATTTAAGACAAATGTGATGAGCGTGTATTTCAGGCTTCCGCTTGACCGCAAGACAGTTACAAAAGCGGCTCTCTTGCCCAGAGTTTTAAAGCGAGGAAGTGAAAAGTATCCGACAATGAGTGACCTTTCAAGAAGAGCACAGGAGCTTTATGGCGCATCCCTTTCGTCTGATAACGGAAAAAGGGGCGACCTTATGCTTCTTCGGGTATCGGCGCAGTTTGTCAGCGACAGTTTTATTTCCGAAAGCATCTTTGGTGATGTGTGTGAACTTATTAAGGAATTTGTTCTCTGCCCGGTGACAAAGGACGGGGCGTTTGACAAGGCATATGTCCAGCAGGAAAAGGAAAATACAAAGAACTATATTTTAGGTCTTATAAATGACAAAAAGGAATATGCAGCGGTACGCTGTAACGAGATTATGTTTCAGGATGACCCATATGGTATAATTTCTCACGGTTATGCAGAGGACCTTGATGATATTGACGAAAAGAACCTTTATGAATTTTATAAGGAAATGATTAAAACGGCAGAAGTTGACATTTATGTCAGCGGCAGTTTTGACAAAACTGCGGTGAAGAATGAGATTGAAAAGAATTTCAAAGAAGCATTTTGCGACCGTGATACACAAGTATGCAAAACAGTGCTTGCAATGGTAGAAGAAAATATTGAAATTAAAAATGTAGTTGAAGAAATGCCCGTTTCACAAAGCAAGCTGGCAATGGGCTTTAATTGCGGTATTGACCCAAGGGCTGATGAAAGTTATGCACTTGCTCTTTGTTCCTGCCTGTATGGCGGAAGTGCAATATCAAAGCTTTTTAACAATGTTCGTGAAAAGCTTAGCCTTGCGTATTATGTGTTTTCGGCTGTTGACCGCCACAAGGGTTGTATAAAGGTTAATGCAGGCATCGAGGCTTCAAAGTATGACGAGGCATTTAATGAAATTATGCTTCAGCTTGATATGATGAAAAAAGGCGAATTTACAGACGATGACATTGACTTTGCAAAAAAGACATTTAAAAATTCGGCAGGTAGTATAAAGGATAGCTTAGCTGCAACAGAGGATTTTTATATGGGCCGTGCTTTGCTTGGGGTTGAGGAGTCTGTTGACGAGTATCTTGAAAAAATCAATCGGGTTACACGTGAGGAGATAGTAGCTGCGGCTGGTAAAATACAGCTTGACACAATTTACTTTTTAAAGGGGGTACAGGGCAATGAAATTTGAGTTGACAGAAAATAAGGCTCTTAAAGAAAGTATCCTTTCAGGTGTTCACGAAAGCGGCTTAAGGGTGTATATTATACCCAAAGCAGGCTTTAGTAAGTATTATGCCATTTACGGCACAGAATATGGCTCGATTGACGATGTGTTAAAACTCCCCGAGGGCGAAATTAAGCTTCCTGACGGAATTGCACATTTCCTTGAACACAAGCTGTTTGAAGAAGAGGATGGCAAGGATGCCTTTGAAAAATTTGCGGCAACGGGTGGAAGCAGTAATGCCTTTACCAGCTTTGATATGACGGCCTATCTGTTTTCGTGCACCGAGAATTTTTATCAAAATCTTGATATCCTTCTTGAGTTTGTTAATAATCCGTATTTCACAAACGAGAACGTTGCTAAAGAACAGGGAATTATCGGTCAGGAAATCAAGATGTATGATGATGACCCCAACTGGAGACTTTTCTTTAATATGCTTCAGGGAATGTATCACAATAATACCGTAAAGACAGATATTGCAGGCACGGTTGAAAGCATAAGCCACATAACACCTGAACTTTTGTATAAATGTACAAAAGCATACTACAACCCCTCAAATATGGTTTTGGTTATGGTGGGAGATATTGACCCCGAAAAAGCGGTATCTTATATTGATAAATATGTCAGCCCTGAAAAAGATATGGGCAAGATTGAAAAACGGAAAATTGATGAGCCTGACTCTGTAGTAAATAAAATTGTGCGCCAAAAGCTCAGCGTTTCAAAACCTCAGTTCCTTATCGGTTTTAAGGAAAAGGAGGAAGGTATTCGTGGCAGAGAACTGCAGATTAAACAGATAAAGACACAAATTTTAATGGAAGTTCTTTTTGGAAAAAGCAGTGAGTTTTTTACCGAGCTTTATGATGAAGGGCTTATTGATGCCACATTTGGATATGATACCGAGCTTGAGGTTGGATATGGCTTTTCGTCAATCAGCGGTGAGAGTGCAAATCCCCAGGCGGTTTATGAAAAGACTCTTGAATATGTTGCAAAAGTGGCGGCAGAGCCTCTTGACCGCAGCGCAGTTGACGTTGCCAAACGCGTGCTTATAGGTAAAAATTTAAGACGTTTTAACAGCGTAGAGCGTTTGGGCAATGATTTTATCCGTTGCTTTATGAGCGGTATTAACCCGCTTGAGTACAGCGACCTTGTTGCACAGGTTACAACAGAGCAGCTTGAGAAAAGACTGAAAGAGCATTTTGATGGCGAGGCTTGCGTACTTTCGGTAATTGAACCTTTGGATGGTGACAGCAAATGATAAACAACATTTCCTTCCCTAATCTTGGCTGGGAGTTTGAAATAAGCCGCGTTGCGTTTTCTGTTTTCGGAGTGCCCGTATATTTTTACGGGCTTCTGATAGGTTTAGGGTTGATGCTTGCACTGATATACGCAGTTTACGAAACAAAACGTGCTGGGATGGAACAGGACGATTTATTTAATATTCTGCTTATTGCGTTGCCCACCTCAATTGTTTGTGCACGTCTTTACTATGTGATTTTTCAGTGGGATTACTATAAAAACAATCTGTCTGAAATTTTCAACATACGTGGCGGCGGAATTGCCATATACGGAGCGGTGATAGGAGCAGCGGCGGTGGTGTATACATACTGTCGCATAAAAAAACTCAGCATAGGCAAGTGGCTTGATGTACTTTCTGTAGGTTTGCTTATAGGTCAGGCGGTTGGCAGATGGGGCAACTTTGTCAATGGCGAGGCCTTTGGCTCGGCGACCAATCTTCCCTGGGCGATGACAATTGTGCAGGACGGTATAAGTGTAGCCAAGATGGTTCATCCTACTTTTATTTATGAGTCATTATGGAATACTGTGGGCGTTGTTTTGTTGTGGCTGTATCGCAAAGAGAAGAAATTTGACGGCGAAATGTTTTGTGGATATATGATATGGTACGGCATTGGCAGAATGATGATTGAGGGTTTGCGTGCGGATTCGCTTATGATTGGTGCTTTCCGTGTATCACAGCTTCTTTCGGTGTGTCTGGTAGCTGCGGGAATGATTATTGTAATTTTAAAAAGAAAATCTGCAAAAACTCTTGACAAATAGGAATTTTTGAGTTACAATAACTGAGGTGTAAAGTTAAAGTGCTTTACAGTTTGCGTAAAAGGGGTGGAATTTATGGAAAAAAATGTTGAAATTTCTCTTCTTTTAAGTTTTTACAAAAATATGCTTACCGAACGTCAGGCAGACACCGTTGAGCTGTACTACAACGAGGATTTGTCACTTTCAGAGGTTGGTGCAGAACTGGGTATTAGCCGTCAGGGTGTGCGTGATAATTTAAAACGAGCCGAGGCAGTTCTTTATGATGTCGAGTCAAAGCTGGGTTTGGCTGCAAGATTCATTGAAATTAAGTCAAAGCTTGGTGAGATTGACGATATTATTGCTGAGATTGAAAAATTTCCAGAGGCAAGACTTCTCCCGGTTAGCATTAAAAAACAGATAAATCAAATCCTTACAATCGTTGCAGGAATTAACGATTTGGAGGAATAGTGATACATAATTTTTGAAGGAGTGAGGCTTATGGCATTTGAAAGTCTGGCAGATAAACTGCAAAGCACATTCAAAAAGCTTCGTGGCAAGGGCAAGGTTTCCTCTGCTGATTTGAAAGAAGCAATGCGTGAGGTTAAACTTGCACTCCTTGAGGCAGATGTCAACTTTAGGGTTGTCAAAAATTTTATAAACAGCGTATCCGAGCGTGCGTCAGGTGCTGAGGTTATGGAATCTCTTACCCCCGCACAGCAGGTTATAAAAATTGTTAACGAAGAGCTTATAGCGCTTATGGGCTCTGAGGAACAGAAAATCAAAATCTCATCCAAACCCCCGACAGTTATTATGATGACAGGCCTACAGGGTGCAGGTAAAACTACCACAGCCGCAAAGCTTGGGGGTCTTCTTAAGAAACAGGGCAAACGCCCGTTGCTTTGTGCCTGTGATGTTTACCGTCCGGCGGCAGTTAAGCAGCTTCAGGTTGTGGGTGCTCAGCTGGACCTTCCGGTTTTTGCAATTGAAGGAAACACCAACCCTGTTGAGATTGCTGAAAAGGCTTTGGAGCACGCAAGGCTCCATTCAAACGACATTCTGATTGTCGATACGGCAGGTCGTCTTCACATTGATGAAGAACTGATGGGCGAGTTGAAGAACATCAAGTCAAAGATTAACCCCACAGAAATTCTTTTGGTGGTTGATGCAATGACAGGTCAGGATGCCGTAAATGTTGCAGAGGCCTTCAATAGCGATTTAGAGATTGACGGTGTTGTGCTTACCAAGCTTGATGGCGATACACGTGGCGGTGCAGCGATTTCGGTCCGTGCGGTTACAAACAAGCCAATTAAGTTTTGCGGTATGGGCGAAAAGCTTACCGACCTTGAAGTTTTTCATCCTCAACGAATGGCATCAAGAATTTTGGGTATGGGCGATATGCTCAGTCTTATCGAAAAGGCTGAACAGGCACTTGATGAAAAAAAGGCAATGGAGCTGGAGCAGAAAATGCGCAGCAACACCTTTACTTACAGCGATTTTCTTGACCAGATGGAGCAGATGAAAAAAATGGGTCCTCTGGATCAGCTTTTAGGGATGATTCCCGGCATGAACACTGCACAGCTTAAGGATGTGCAGATTGATGAGAAAAAGATGCTTCATACCGAGGCTATAATCAAGTCAATGACAAAGGGCGAAAGGGAAAACCGCGACAAGCTTATTCCCAAACGCCGTGAGAGAATTGCCAAAGGCAGCGGAACCACAGTTGCCGAGGTAAATGCACTTGTCAAGCAGTTTGAACAAATGCAAAAAATGATGAAAATGATGTCCGGCGGTAAGCTTGAAAAGCAAATGAAACGTATGGGCAAGATGGGCAAAATGGGAAAGATGAAATTTCCGTTTTAACTAAAGAAAATTATTAAATTTATATATACTTTTTTGGAGGTAATTTATTATGGCAGTAAAAATTCGTTTAAGAAGAATGGGTTCTAAGAAGGCGCCTTTCTACAGAGTAGTAGTAGCAGATTCAAGATACCCCAGAGACGGCAGATTTATCGAACAGGTAGGAACATACAATCCTATGACAAAGCCTGCAGCAGTTAACTTTGATGCTGAAAAGGTAGCAAAGTGGATTGGCAACGGTGCTCAGCCTACAGATACAGTGAAGCGTCTTCTTAAAGAAAAGGGCATTATCTAATTTTCATAAAATTATATTGAGGTCGGCTCGTACCCTTGAATAATGTGGGTATGGGCAGGCTTTTGACCCTGATTTTGGAGGAAAAGAAATGAAAGAGCTTTTGGAATTTATTGCAAAATCAATGGTTTCAGAGCCTGATGCAGTTTCGATTGAAGAAAATGTTCAGGAGAACTCGGTTGTTTTGACCTTGCACGTTGCCGAAGGCGATATGGGTAAGGTTATTGGCAAGCAGGGCAGAATAGCTAAAGCTATCCGTACTGTTGTAAAGGCGGCTGCAAGCCACGAAAACAAAAAAGTTACGGTTGATATTGTGTAACATTAAATAGGTATAGACTGTATCGTAATTGGTACAGTCTTTGCTTGCTTTTATGAGTGAGTTATAATTGAGGAATTTTATATGAAAAATAATCTTGAAATTGGACAAATAGTGAATACCCACGGTCTTCGGGGCGACCTTAAGGTTATGCCCTGGTGTGACGACCCCGAAATTTTTGACGAGTTGGCGTATGTTATTATAGATGGCGAAGAATTTGATATTGAAAAATCCAGAATGCAGAAGAATATGGTTCTGCTTAAACTTGCGGGTATAGATGATATCAACGATGCTGAAAAATATCGCAATAAGATTCTTACCGTTCCACGTGAGGAGTTGGGTGACCTTCCTGAAGGCACTTATTATATTTGCGACCTTTTGGGTTGCTGTGTAACAACAGATCAGGGCAGGGAATTAGGCAAAATCCGCGATATAATCAAGACAGGCAGCAACGATGTTTATGTTGTTGAAGATGAGGGCGGCAAGCAGGTTTTGATACCTGTAATTAATGAGGTTGTTTTGTCTGTTGATATTGAAGAAAAAAAGATTGTTATTAAGCCTTTAAAAGGATTGATTGACTGATGGCTGAATTACGAGTTGATATTTTAACGTTGTTCCCTGAGATGTTTGATGCGGTTTTAAATAATTCCATAATTGGCAGAGCGGTGGAGAATGGCATTTTAGAAATTAATTGTGTGCAGATACGGGATTTTGCATTTAACAAGCACAGACAGGTTGATGACTACCCATATGGAGGCGGTCAGGGAATGGTTATGCAGGCAGAACCCATTTACCTTGCGTACATGAGTGTTTGCGAAGGTCTTGAATATAAGCCTTTGACTATTTATATGTCACCACAGGGCAAAACCTTCAGGCAGTCAACAGCCAAAAGACTGGCAAAGAAAAAACATATAGTGATTCTTTGCGGACATTACGAGGGCGTTGACCAGAGAATACTCGATGAAATAGTGGATGCAGAAATTTCAATGGGTGATTTTGTGCTGACAGGCGGCGAAATTGCCGCTATGGCAGTGGTTGACGCGACGGCACGGATGATTCCGGGTGTGCTTGCTTGCGAAGAAGCTTTTGCGGATGAATCACACTTTTCGGGACTTTTGGAATATCCACAGTATACACGTCCGGCAGAGTGGCATGGGAGAAAAGTGCCAGAAGTTTTGATGAACGGAAATCATAAGCTTATACAGGAATGGAAGCGCCAAGCCGCTATTGAAAATACTTATCGCAAACGTCGGGGAATGCTGTCAAAGGCAAGTCTTGACAAGAAGGATATGGAAATATTGCAAAAACTTAAGTGAGTATTTTGCTGAAAATTTTAAGATACTGTTGTTTTTTGTAGAATAGTATGTTATAATTAATTGTTAATATTGCTACAATTGGTTGGGGAGTTTTTATGGAAATATTTTTTCTTACACTTAAACAAATGCTGATGATGTTTATCTTTATTCTTGCAGGATTTTTTCTGAGAAAAAAGATGATATTGGTTGATAATGCAGATACAATGATGGCAAGGCTGGAAACATATATTTTCTGCCCTGCACTTTCCTTGTTTACAATGATTACAAAGTGTAATGTCGAAACGTTTACTGAGAATTACACACTTATACTTTATGGACTTGCCATTGTACTTGCATCAATTGCGTTAGCTTATCCGTTGTCTACATTGTTTATACGAAAATCTTCTCAATCTCCCGAGAAGATGTATCAAAGGAATGTATATAAATATGCGATGACCTTTGGTAATTATGGCTTTATGGGTAATTTCATAATTCTTGGCGTATGGGGAGACGGGATGTTTTATAAATATTCAATGTTCTGCTTCCTGGTTTCGGTTATATGCAGTAGCTGGGGATTATACATACTTATACCCAAAGAGAAGAATGCGGGTATTGGAGCCAATTTGAAGAAAGGTCTGTTAACACCACCTATACTGGCTCTTGTTGCGGGTATTATTATTGGCCTGGTTGGACTTAGCAAATATATTCCTGATTTTGTGATTACTGCCTTTGAAAATGCAGGAGCTTGTCAGGGACCTGTTGCGATGATACTTGCCGGATTTGTAATCGGCGGATATGATTTGAAAAAGCTTTTATTTAATAAAAAGGTATATTTAGCTTCGTTGTTGCGACTTGTTATTATACCTGCTGTTATAATGGCAGTACTCAAGCTGTTTGGTGTAAACGATGAAATCAGGACTCTTGCTTTAATTTGTTTTGCGACACCACTTGGCCTTAACACTATAGTTTATCCTGCAGCCTATGGCGGAGAAACTCAGACAGGTGCATCTATGACAATGATTTCGACCACACTTTCGCTGATTACAATACCGCTGATGTATCTGGTGTTTATTGAAATGTTATAGAAAAGTATTGATATCTGAACGATTTAATCGTTTTAGATAGTATAAGAAAACGGAGGAAAATCTGATGAAATGTTTAGAATGCGGAGCAGATATATATGAGGGTATAAAGAAGTGCCCTTATTGTAAAACTTTGACTCAAAGTGCAACAGAGGATGAAAAGTTTAAGAATTTTGACTTCAAGTATACTATTACATCTGACGAACAGGTAAGAAAACTTCATGACACAATCAGGGAAACCGAAAAGGCAAACAAAAAGAGTGTTATTGAAAAATTCTTAGCTGACCGCCGTGCAGCTCGGCGTGCGGCTCGCCGTGCGGCAAGAAGAAATGCAAAGGCGAATGCTGAGGCTGTTCCAGCTGCTAAAAAAGTAGGTAGCGGTGCTATGTCATTAATTCGTGTAAAGAAGACTGAAAAAACACCAAAAGAGCCAAAGCAGTTTAAATTCAGGAAACCTAACCTTAAGAGTATTAACATTCCGGTTAAAAAGCTTGCAGGTGTTGGTGCGACGGCATTATGCCTGATTGTGCTTGTATGGGTTGTTGTTGCGGTTGCAGGTGCTCTGGCTGACGGAAATGAAACAGTTGCATCCTATACCTATGCGAAGGATAATTCTATGTATATGGTATATAAGGGCAAAAACCTTCTTGTTTCTGAAAATGTAATAAATGAAAATTATATCAGAAGACTGGATGAAAATGGTGAGTTGGTTTCTGCCGAGCGTGCGGCTAAGAATGCAGGACTTGTAAAATCCACCAAGGACGGCAAGACTACATTTTTCTTTGAAGATTACGACCCCGAAACAAACAGCGGCAAACTTTGTGTAATTAAAGATGGCAAGATTAAAAAAATAACTAAGATTGCAGATGCGGTACATAATTCCATTGTTATGTCCAAAGACGGTGAAAAGCTGCTTTATTTACAGACAACTGATAAAAACGGTGATATGGGAGTTTTGTACTACTGGGAAAAAGGTATAGACGAGCCTTTTAAAATTGCTACAGACATTGACCACGGAACCTTCGAATTTGCGGCTGATGGTGAATATGCAATCTTTTTGCAGAACCTGAATCGTGTTGAAATGCGCGGCGACCTTTATGCAAAGAGCCTTGAAAAGCTGAAGGATGAAAAGGTTAAGATTGACACAGATGTATGTAAGCTGTTTGGCACAAGCCAGGACAAAAACTCTCATCTTTATGCAAAGGATTATAATGCTGAAGATGGCTCATTTGATATTTATGCAATCAATAAAAAGAATCGCTCAATCCGTCTGGGAGAGCGGACAAAGAAAAATCCGTTTATCCTGAAAAAGAAAAATTCTATGTATATTCTGGGTATAGCTGATGACGCTACAAACAATTTGTATAGTGTTGATGTTAATTCGGGTAAAAAGGAAAAGATTGCATCAGGTGTAAGCAATATCCTTATGATGTCTAAGGACGAAAAGACAGTTATATATGATAAAGTTTACTCAGGTAAGCTGGCAGATTATTATGCATACACACGGGGTAAGCAACCGCTCAAGATTGCAGGCAATGTTGTTGTTGATTATAATGTGGTTGCAAACAAGCCGCAGATGGCTGCAAGCTTTGATGGTAGACGTGTTCTTTATATCTCAGAATTTGAGACATTTAAAGGCGGCGGAACTTTAACATTGTGCGAATATAAAAACGGAAGAATAGTTTCGGAACAACAGATTTCAGAGGATGTATATGCTTGCTTCCGTGCTGAGGATGACAAATTTATATTCCTGAAGGATTACAGCCCTTCACGTAAGGTTTGCGATGTATATATACTTGAGAATGGCGAAATGTCGCTTCTTAAGGAAGAAGTATCACCTGAAATGTTTGGTATATCCAAAAACGGTGATAATATATATTATATTTCAAATTATAACGTTGAGGGAGCTTATGGTACTCTTGAAAGAATGGATATGGAAGGAAATGTTCTGGAACTCGCCTCAGAGGTATTTGATTTTGATGTGACAACAGTTGATGATGTTTTATTCCATAAAAATCTTAATGGCGATGACGGCAGCTTTGATATGTACCTTATCAAAAACGGCAAAAGTGACTGGACAGAGATAAACAAAGGCGTTGACGAAATTCTTGCTTATTAAGGAGGAAACACCTTGAGAATAGGAATTTTCGGAGGAACATTTAATCCCCCACACATAGGTCATATGCTGCTTGCCCGTGAGGCAATGGAAAAGGCAAGCCTTGACAGATTGATTTTTATGCCTTGTGCCAATCCACCACATAAACCCAATCTGGTTATCCCTGATGGTGAACACAGACTGAATATGGTTAAACTCTCAGTTGAGGGTTGTCCTGATTTTGAGGTTTCTGATATGGAAGTCGATGCAGGGGGGAAAAGCTATACAGCCAAGACTCTTGAACGCCTTCAGGCAGAATATCCAAACGATAGGCTTTGCTTTATCGTAGGTGCCGATTCCCTTTGTGAGATGGAAAGCTGGTTTTGCCCCGCAGAGATTTTTAAGCGTGCCGAGATAGTGGCAGCTGTGCGTGGCGGCATAAAAGAAAATCTGCTTAATATGGCGATAGATTTTTTTACACAAAAATACAATGCACAGATTACCAAGGTGCAGATGAATGTTATTGAAATGTCATCGTCCGATATACGCAATCGTATAAATATGGGCAAAAGTATTAAATATATGGTATGTGACAGTGTAATTGATTATATTGAGGAAAGCGGAATTTACGAAGGATGCAATTAGGATTTATGCAAAAAGCAGATGAAATAAAAGAATATGCAAAAACTGTTTTAAGCGAGAAGCGTTTTGTCCACACCGCAAATGTTGCGGAGGAGGCAAAGCGCCTTGCCACCGTATGGGGAGCAGATGCAGACAAGGCATATCTTGCAGGCATTATCCATGATATTGCAAAAGAAATTCCAAAGAGCCAGGCACTTGGCACTTTGACTAAATACGGATACACTCCGGATGAAACAGAAAAGCAAAATGCTGAGCTTTTGCACGGCAAACTGGCTGCGTATATCGTAAGAGATAAGTTTGGCATTGATGACGATGAAGTTTTATCCGCCGTATCATATCATACCACGGGGCGACCGGGGATGTCACTTCTTGAAAAAATTATTTATGTTGCGGATTTTACTGAGCCGGCAAGAAACTATCCCGAGGCAGATGAAATCCGTAAGCTTGTGGACCAAAACATTGATAAAGCAGTACTTTATCAGGCTGATATGGTTATAAAGTTTATTATAGATAAAGGTCGGCCGCTACATACCGACACCGTAAATACAAGAAATTACTTTTTACTGAAATTAAAAAGAGGAACTGAAGAATGAGGGTAAAATCTCCACTTAGACTGACTATTGCAATACTTGTTTTACTTACATTGATATATACAGGTTTTCAGGGGGCTGTTTCAATTATTACCGGACAGCCGATAAAATTTGGGTTCAGCTCGGGGAATGTGCGTGACAACAAGGTGCAGGATTTTGTTGTTGCCGGTGTTGATGATGATGGTTATCGCACTGACCTTATATTGTTTTGCAGATATAATATGGCTGACAACTCATTAAATGTTCTGCAAATTCCACGTGACACCAAGGTCGAAAACGAAAGACATGACAAAAAAATCAATTCGGCATACGGCAGTCCTGAAAAGGAACAGACTTTGTTTGATGAGATTGAAGGGGTTATAGGAATTCGCCCCGAAAAATCGGTAATTGTCAGCTTTAAGGCGTTTCGCGAGATAATAGATGCTATTGGCGGAGTTGAGGTTGACGTTCCCATAAGAATGAACTATCACGACCCGTTTCAAAACCTGAATATTGACCTGTATCCGGGTGTGCAATTGCTTAACGGCAGACGTGCCGAGATGTTTATGAGATTTCGGCAAAACGATGACGGTACAGGTTATCCCAATGGTGATATTGACCGTGTGGCAGCACAGAAAGGCTTCTATCAGGCGGTTGCGGATAAACTGCTTAGCGGCAGTACAATTCTTAAAGCACCTAAAATTATCGGTGTTATTAGCGACAATGTAAAAACAGATTTTACGGTAAGCGAAATGGTAAACTACATTGGCAGACTTCCTAAATTCAGTATGGAAAATGTTAAAATTCATACTCTTCCGGGTGAAGGTGGATATGACAGCAATGGCGTTTCGTATTTTTTCTGTGATGAAGATGCTACCAAAACTTTGATAAAAGAACAGTTTACTCCCCAAAAGGGAACAGCAACTGATGAATATAATGGGTCATTTAAAAATCGTTTTATCAAGGTTAAGATTGTAGATGCAACAGGCGTTGACTCCGGAAATGCCGACATTATGACAGCCGTTAAGGAAACCCTTACAGATTATGGTTTTAAAGTGGTGGCAACCGAAAAAACTGACCGAATTTCGGATAGCTCGGTGCTGATTAATCATAATGAAAAGCGTGCAGCGATGGAGCTTAAAAAGGTTTATTCGAAGGTTCCTATTGCAGAAACTATAGAAGAATATGTTCTTGACGATGAAGAAAAAATGGCAGATGTTACG
This sequence comes from Clostridia bacterium, assembly GCA_045648175.1. Taxonomy (GTDB): domain Bacteria; phylum Bacillota; class Clostridia; order Monoglobales; family Monoglobaceae; genus SIG440. The sequence continues at coordinate 38,231 of JAZRNN010000061.1, read as the reverse complement.
ATTAAAATGGGTACAGATTTCTCGTTTTAAAAGATAGGAGATAAGATAATGAGTTGTGAGAATAATTATGTAAATACAGCTGTTAAAGCAATTGACAGTAAAAAAGGTAAGGAAATAACCGTTCTTAGTCTTAGCGAACTGACAACCCTGACAAATTATTTTGTTATTGCAACTGGCGGCTCAAACAAGAACGTTCAGGCAATCTGCGACGAGGTTGAAGAAAAGATGCGTGAAGCAGGCGCTAAACTCTGGAACAAAGAAGGCTATGACGGCGGAGAATGGATACTCTTAAACTATGATGACGTTATGGTTCATATTTTTCAGAGCGAAACCCGTGAATTTTACAAGCTGGAGCACATCTGGAAGGATGCTGCCTCAGTAGATGTAGAAGATTTAATTCAGGAAGACTAATAAAACCGAAAGGATTGATTATAAATGAAATACGATTTCAAAGCAATTGAAGGAAAATGGCAACAGTATTGGGATGAAAACAAGACTTTTGAGGCTTCAAACACCGATAAGTCAAAGCCCAAATTTTATGGTCTTGTAGAATTTCCTTATCCGTCAGGACATGGTCTTCATGTAGGCCATCCCAGAGGATATACTGCAATAGACATTATTACCCGAAAGAAACGTTTAGAGGGTTATAATGTTTTGTTCCCTATGGGTTGGGATGCTTTTGGTCTGCCCACAGAGAACTTTGCTATTAAGAATAACATTCATCCCGCAACCGTTACAAAAAACAATATCGAAAACTTCAAAAGACAGCTTAAAATGTTGGGCTTTGGTTTTGACTGGTCAAGAGAAATAAACACAACCGACCCTAATTATTATAAATGGACACAGTGGATTTTCCTTAAACTGTTTGAAAAGGGTCTTGCATATAAGACAAAGATGCCGATTAACTTCTGTACCGGCTGTAAGGTAGGTCTTGCAAACGAAGAAGTTGTAAACGGCGTTTGCGAACGTTGCGGCAGCGAAGTTGTACAAAAGGAAAAGAGCCAGTGGATGCTTAAAATTACCGAGTATGCACAGCGTCTTATTGACGACCTTAGTGACCTTGATTATATCGAAAGAGTAAAGGTTCAGCAGACAAACTGGATTGGACGCTCAGAAGGCGCAGAAGTAGATTTTAAAATCAAAGGTACTGACGATAAAATCCGCGTTTATACAACACGCCCCGACACACTTTTTGGTGCTACATATATGGTACTTGCACCTGAGCATCCTTATGTTGAAAAGTATAAGGATAGACTAGAAAACTATGCCGAGGTTGAGGCTTATAAGGCTGAGGCTGCAAAAAAGAGCGACTTTGAAAGAGCCGAGCTTGACAAAAACAAAACCGGCGTTATGCTGAAGGGTATAACTGCAATTGACCCCGTAAATAATGCTGAAATTCCCATCTGGATTTCAGATTATGTGCTTGTTACATACGGAACAGGTGCAATTATGGCGGTTCCTGCACACGACACACGTGACTGGGAATTTGCAAAGAAATTTGATATGCCTATCATCGAGGTTGTTGCAGGTGGCGAGGATGTACAGAATGAAGCCTTTACTGATGTTGAAACAGGTGTAATGGTAAATTCGGGATTCCTTACTGGTATGCAGGTTGAGGATGCTAAAAAAGCAATTATTGATTTCCTTGAAAAAGAAGGTATAGGTAAACGCAAGGTTAATTACAAGCTTCGTGACTGGGTGTTCTCACGTCAGCGTTACTGGGGCGAGCCCATCCCGCTTGTTAACTGTCCTCACTGTGGCTGGGTTCCTGTTCCTGAGAGTGAACTTCCCTTGCAGCTTCCCGATACAAAGAACTTTGAACCGGGTGAGTCAGGTGAATCTCCGCTGATAAAAATCCGCGATTGGGTTGAAACAACTTGTCCCAAGTGCGGTGCCAAGGCAGAACGTGAGACTGATACTATGCCTCAGTGGGCAGGTTCATCATGGTACTTCTTAAGATATATTGATCCCAATAATTCTGACTTCCTTGCAGGAATGGAAGAGCTTAAATACTGGCTTCCTATCGACTGGTACAACGGCGGTATGGAGCACACAACCTTGCATCTTCTTTACTCAAGATTCTGGCACAAGTTCCTTTATGATATTGGAGTTGTTCCTACAAAAGAGCCATATCAGAAGAGAACTTCACACGGTATGATTTTGGGTGAAAACGGCGAAAAAATGTCAAAATCAAGAGGCAATGTAATTAATCCTGATGATGTTGTTAATGAATACGGCGCAGATACATTCAGAACTTATGAAATGTTTATCGGTGCGTTTGACCAGGCGACACCATGGTCTATGAACGGCGTTAAGGGTTGCTATAAGTTCCTTGAAAGAGTATGGAGTCTGCAGAATATCCTTGTTGAAGGTGACAGCTATTCAAAAGAACTTGAAACTGCACTTCATAAGACAATCAAAAAGGTAACAGATGACTATGACAGAATGAAATTTAACACCGGTATAGCAGCACTTATGGCATTTATCAACGATGTAATGAAGGTTGAGAAGATTAATAAGGCAGAATTTAAGACATTTATTACCCTTCTTAATCCGGTTGCACCGCACATCACCGAAGAGCTGTGGAAGGTTGCAGGCTTTGAAGGTGCATTGTCAGACACTAAGTGGCCCAAGTATGACGAAGCAAAGACTGTTGATGATGAAATTGAGGTTGTTGTTCAAATTAACGGAAAAATCCGTGATAAGATGATGATTTCGGCAGACCTTACACCACAGCAGATGCAGGAAGTGGCGCTTGAAAATAACAGAATTAAGGAGCTTACCGAGGGCAAGCAGATTGTGAAGGTTATTGCTGTTCCTAAAAAGCTTATCAATATTGTGGTGAAATAGTTATGAGCGCAAAACAGGAATTCATTGAAATTTATCAGAAATATATCAAACGAGAGGGAGCTGAAAAGCTCCTTGCTCATCTTATGTCGCAATCAAGTGATTTCTTTACTGCCCCTGCAAGCACACGATTTCATGGTGCATACGAGGGCGGACTTGTGGAGCACAGCCTGAATGTTTATGAATGTTTGCGTGATTATATGGACAGAGAACGGGTAAAAGAACTTTATGGTCTTGAGGCAAGTGACGAAACAATTGCGATTGTTGCGCTCCTCCACGACCTTTGCAAAATGAACTTTTACAAGCCGGGTTTTCGCAATGTAAAGGATGACAACGGCGTGTGGCAAAAGGTTCCAACATACGAAATCGACGATAAGCTTCCTTATGGACATGGCGAAAAGTCGGTATATATAATATCAGGCTTTATGCGGCTGACACGCGAAGAAGCCTTTGCTATAAGATATCATATGGGCTTTTCGGGAAGTGAGGAGCCAAGAAATGTGGGCGCTGCTTTTGAAATGTTCCCTTTGGCATTCGCACTGTCAACAGCCGATATGGAGGCTACATATTTCCTTGAAGGTAAGGAGTAGTTTTCCTTAAACTCAAGGATTAAATCTCAAAGGTGGGATTAAAATGAAAGACGGATTTATCAAGGTTGCTGTAGCAACACCCGAAATTATCGTAAACAGTACAAAGAAAAACAGCGAAAATATAATAAAACAGATAAAAGAAGCGGCATTAAATGGTGCTAAAATTGTTGTGTTTCCTGAACTTTGTATAACGGGTTATACCGTTGGTGACTTGATTTTTCAAAGCACCATGGTTAAGCGTGCAGAATGCGCATTGAATGAAATTCTTGCTGCTACTCGCGATATAGATGTTCTGTTTGCTGTTGGTTTGCCTATTTTAGTGGATGATAAGCTATACAATGTTGCAGCTGTCTGCAAGGGAGGCAAGGTTCTGGGATTTGTACCCAAAACTAATCTTCCCAACTATGGTGAATATCACGAGGCAAGATTTTTTGACAAGCCCTCAAAGACTATGATGGTAGAATTTAATGGCGAGCTGGTTCCCTGTGGAACAAAGCTGGTTTTCTGTGCAAAGGGAATGGAAAACTTGCGTATTTCCTGCGAAATTTGCGAAGATATGTGGGTGGCAATTCCTCCATCCTCACATCACGCTTTAAATGGGGCAAATTTGATACTTAATTTGTCTGCAAGCGGTGAAACTGCGGGTAAATCAGCGGTTCGCAAGACACATCTGTCATCACTTTCGCTTAGAACGATGACGGCGTATATTTATGCCGATGCAGGCGAAGGTGAGTCAACAACCGACCTGGTTTTTGGCGGCAATAATCTGATTTATGAATGCGGCAAAAAGATTGCTGAGGCAAAGTTGTTTAAAAACGGCATAACATATGCTGTGCTTGACCTTGAAAAAGTGAGCATAATGCGTCGCAAGATGACCACCTTTGTGCCCCAGCACGATGACGAATATAAGAGAATTTATTTTGACATAGAAGCTACCGAAACAAAACCCGAGAATGTAAACTCCCATCCTTTTGTCCCAAAGGATGTGGCACGTTTGGCAGAACGCTGTGAAAGCATTCTTGAAATGCAATGTGCGGGTCTTCGCAAAAGAATTAAACACATCGGCTTAAAAACCGTAACGCTTGGTGTTTCTGGCGGACTTGACAGTACACTTGCGCTTCTTGTGGCGGCAAAAACATTTGATGGTTTAGGCCTTGACCGCAAGGGTATTATTGCGGTAACAATGCCCTGTTTCGGCACAACGGACAGAACATATAACAATTCCAAAAAACTTGCTGATGCGATGAAGGTAACCTTGCGTGAGGTGTCTATTGCAAAGTCGGTGACTCAGCATCTTGAGGATATTGGTGCATCCATTGATGAGCACGATGTCACATACGAAAATGCTCAGGCACGTGAGAGAACTCAGGTTTTGATGGATATTTCAAACAAGACGGGCGGAATTGTTGTGGGCACAGGCGATTTGTCAGAGCTTGCTTTAGGGTTTGCCACATACAACGGTGACCATATGTCTATGTATGGGGTAAATGCATCTGTTCCTAAAACCCTGATGCGCTCCTTGGTGAAGTATGTCGCAGACACCGAAGGCGGAGAGTTAAAGGATATACTTTATGATGTTTTAGATACACCTGTCAGCCCCGAGCTTTTGCCACCTGATAAAAATTCAATTAAGCAGAAGACCGAGGATATTGTTGGGCCATATGAAATTCACGATTTTGTGATTTATAATTATTTAAAGTTTGGTTTCAGCAAAGAAAAAATACAAAGACTTGCCGAGGTGGCATTTGAGGGAGTGTACACAAAGGAAACCATAGAAAAATGGCATAACTTGTTTTACAGGAGATTTTTCAACAATCAGTTTAAACGTTCGGCAGTGCCTGATGGCTCCAAGGTGGGAACGATTTCTCTTTCACCAAGAGGAGATTGGATAATGCCGTCGGATGCGGTTTTTGAAGATTAATTTATCGGGCGGATAATTTCCGCCCGTTTTTGCAGGAGAAAACAGATGCTTCATATAAAAGAAACAATTATTGTTGAAGGCAAATTCGATAAAGAACAGCTTAAAAAGGTTACCGATGCACCGATAATCTGCACAGGAGGCTTTAGTCTTTACACCAACAAAAATATAATAAATGCTATACGCCGTATGGCAGAAAAAACGGGAATAATTATCCTGACTGACTCCGACAGCGCGGGCTTTCGTATACGCAATTACATCAGGCAATGCGTTGGAAATCGGGGGATGGTAAAGCACGCATATATTCCGTCGGTCAAAGGAAAGGAACGCCGCAAGGATACAGCGGGTAAGGAAGGTTTGCTGGGCGTTGAGGGCATGACAGAAGAACTTCTTGCCGAAATTTTGCAAAGCATCACCGAGGTTGGCGAGCCACAACCCCGAAAACCTGAAGAAATTATAACCAAAACAATGCTTTATGCAGACGGATTCAGTGGTAGGGATGACAGTCAGCAAAAACGAATCAGTCTCGCAAAAGAACTTGGACTTCCCGCAAGAATTTCTGCAAATGCTTTGATTGAGGTGCTGAATACAGCTTTTTCCTATGAAGAATATAGTGCAGCGGTAGATAAAATAAACAAAAAATGTTAATAATATTATTAATCTCACAGACCCAAAAGGATTTGTGAGATTTTTAACAATATTTCGGTTTTTGCTTGCTTTTTGTCAAATTATATGCTAAAATTTAAAGGCTGAAAAACACCGCCTGAGTTGCGGTTGAAAGATAGGAGAAATAAGATGGAAAACAAAAATAACTTTAAGCCGTATGTTGCGGCAGATAAGGTTACACCTGAACTGACATTTACGTCAATTATTATGGGTATCCTTCTTGCAGTAGTGTTTGGTGCCGCAAATGCATATCTGGGACTTCGTGTAGGTATGACAGTTTCGGCTTCAATTCCCGCTGCTGTTATTGCTATGGGTGTAATCCGTGTTATTATGCGAAAGAACTCAATTTTAGAGAGTAATATTGTACAGACAGTAGGCTCAGCAGGTGAATCGCTTGCGGCAGGTGCAATCTTTACTCTTCCGGCGCTCTTTTTGTGGGCAGCCGAGGGTGTAATGGACAAGCCCGGCCTGATTGAAATTACTTTGATTTCTCTCCTTGGCGGATTGTTGGGTGTATTCTTCATGGTGCCACTTCGCAATGCTTTGATTGTTAAAGAGCATGGAGTACTGCCTTATCCTGAGGGTACTGCTTGTGCTGAGGTTCTTCTTGCAGGTGAAAAGGGCGGTGCAAATGCATCTACCGTATTTGCAGGTATGGGCTTTGCAGCAGCTTTTAAATTTATCATTGATGGTCTTAAGGCTGTGCCCGGTGAAATTGGTTTAAGAGTGAAGGGCTATGCAGGCGAAATTGGCACACAGATTTATCCTGCAGTAATGAGCGTTGGTTATATCTGTGGTCCAAGAATTTCGTCATATATGTTTGCAGGCGGTGTGCTCAGCTGGCTTGTTCTTATTCCTTTGATTGTACTTTTTGGCAGAGATATTATCCTTTATCCCGGAACCGAAACAATCGGTGCAATCTTTGATGCAAACGGCCCAAGCGGTATCTGGAGCTCATACATCCGTTATATCGGTGCAGGTGCATTGGCTGCAGGCGGTATTATCAGCCTTATCAAGTCACTTCCGTTGATTGTTAATACATTTGTTGGTGCAATGAAGGGTATGAAGGGCTCGGCATCTGTTTCGGGCGAGCGTACTGCACGGGATATCAGTATGAAGGTGGTTCTTATCGCAATTGCTGTGCTGACTCTTTTGGTGTGGCTTGTTCCTGCAGTTCCTGTAACATTGATTGGTGCGGTTGTTATTGTAGTGTTTGGATTTTTCTTTGCTACAGTTTCATCACGTATGGTTGGTCTTGTAGGAAGCAGTAATAACCCCGTATCAGGTATGGCGATTGCAACACTTCTTATCGCAACATTGATACTAAAGCTGACAGGTGACAGCGGTGCTCACGGTATGCGTGCGGCTATTGCAATAGGCTCTATTATATGTATTGTTGCGGCAATTTCGGGTGATACCTCTCAGGACTTGAAGACAGGTTATCTCCTTGGCGCAACACCTAAAAAACAGCAGATTGGTGAAATTATCGGTGTTGTTGCGGCGGCATTTGCTATTGGCGGAACATTGTACCTCCTTGACAGTGCGTGGGGCTTTGGCTCAGACGAACTTGCGGCTCCTCAGGCAACGCTTATGAAAATGATTATTGAAGGCGTTATGGATGCAAATCTTCCCTGGGGTCTTGTGCTTGTGGGCGTGTTTATTGCAATCGTTGTTGAAGTTGTGGGTATTCCTGTACTTCCTTTTGCAATCGGTGTTTATCTCCCTGTACACCTTAATGCTTGCATTATGGTTGGAGGTTTGGTACGTCTTGCTCTTGATAAACTTAAAAAGTCTGAAGAAGAAAAAACTGCTATAATCAGTGACGGCATACTTTTCTGCTCGGGTATGATTGCAGGTGAGGGAATTGTGGGTATTGCACTTGCACTTCTTGCCGTATTTGGAATTGACAAGATTTTGGATATTTCGGGAATTCTCAATCTTCCTATATCAATCTCAAATATCACAAGCCTTGTGGTATTTGCACTTGTAATTCTTTCTGTACTCAAGTTTTCTGTTTGGAAAAAACGCAGTGTAAAATAGTATGAAGAAAAAAGAAAAGATTTCAAAAAACTATCTTGAAAAAATTCCTGCACGCAAAAGTGGGCTTGAATGGACTGCGGATAGTGAAGGCAATGTAACGCTTAATATTCAAAACACAGGTATATTTAATAAAGTTGCACAAAAGCTATTCAAAAAACCTCCGGTGACATATGTTCATCTTGATGAGCACGGCAGTTTTGTGTGGCAGATTGCTGACGGAGAAAGGGATATTAGTTCTCTTGGTGATGATGTTAAAGAAAAATTCGGCGATGTAGCCGAGCCTTTATATCCACGACTTGCAAAATTTTTTCAGATACTTAATAGTTATGGTTTTATAGAGTGGAAATAGAAATTAAAAGGAACGATTAAAAATCGTTCCTTTTTGTATGCAATTAGTCTTTCGGAAAACATTTTTTCTCCTTTGTAATGCCGCATATATAGTTCATATCTACATTATAGTATTTCGCTAAAATTATCACACTTTCCAAGGGTATTCGGATTTTTCGTGTTTCATAGTCAGAGTATGTGCGTTGTCCCACATTAAGAATTTCAGCAATTTCTGCCTGATTTTTGTCATTATCCTCGCGCAAAGCACGTATTCTTTCGGCTATATCCATAAAAACACCCCCTTTCTCCAAATTATAATATAGAGTTTATTCCACTATTGAATTTTAGAGTTATATACTCTATAATGTTATCTTGAATGAGAGTTTTTATGAAGGCGAGTTGTGATAGAAATGATTATTGACGTAACAGGTATAGAACTTACACCTGGGAATTGTGGGGTTAATTGCCTTGGCAATGGAGAACATACAGACAATGAGGGAAATTTGTTAGAATATTGTTGTGATGAATGTAGTTATTTAATGTGTTGTGTGCCTGAACACAGCGAAGATAAATGTATAAATTGCACATATACAGAATGCCCGAATAATATTAGTATAAAAGGAACGTAAAAATCGTTCCTTTTTTATTGACAATAATTATTTTAAGGTATATAATTGTTAAATAAAGGTTTTATCAATGAAAAATCTGGAGAATATATATATGATAAGTGATAACATTTTAGAAGCCATTGGCGAGACACCGATTATAAGATTAAACCACTTTGGTGACTCTGACTCGGCACAGATTCTTGTAAAGTTTGAGGGTCTAAATGTGGGCGGCTCAATTAAAACAAGAACGGCATATAATATGATTCGTGATGCCGAGGAAAAGGGGATAATAAATAGAGATACTATTATTGTAGAGCCAACAAGTGGTAATCAGGGTATCGGGCTTGCACTTGTTGGTGCAGTTCGTGGTTATAAAACAAAAATAATTATGCCTGATTCGGTAAGCGAAGAACGCCGCAAGCTGGTTGAACACTATGGTGCCGAGGTCATCCTTATACATGATGCGGGTAACATAGGTGAATGTATTGAGAAGTGTCTTGAAACTGCACTTAAGATGCAGGAAGAAGATGAAAATGTTTTTGTACCCCAACAGTTTGAAAATCCAGCAAATGTGCAGGTTCAAAGGGAGTATACCGGGGTCGAAATATTAAAACAGGTTGACGGACCTATTCACGGATTTTGTTCGGGGATAGGTACGGGTGGCACAATAACGGGCATAGGCGAGACCTTGAAGGCGGCTAACCCTGACATCGAAATATGGGCAGTTGAGCCCGAACATGCGGCAATCCTTTCGGGCGGTTCAATCGGCACACATTTGCAGATGGGTATTGGCGACGGGGTTATTCCCAAAATTCTTAATCAGAATATTTACAATGATATCTGCGTTATAAATGACGAAGAAGCAATTACAACGGCAAAAGAGCTTGCATCGCGTGAAGGCATTATGTGCGGTATTTCCAGCGGTACAAATGTTGCGGCGGCGGTAAAATTGGCAAAAAAAATTGGCAAAGGCAAGACAGTAGTCACAGTTTTGCCTGATACAGCAGAAAGATATTTTTCTACACCACTTTTTGGATAAAAATAGAATTTAGGAGGAAATCAAAAATGAGCAGTAATGTAAGACCCGATACTATGGAACGTATCACAACAAAAGAATTGGCAGACAAATTTATACAGGAACAAGTTGCTGAAGTTCGCGCCCAGGTTGGCGACAAAAAAGTTCTTCTGGCACTTTCGGGCGGTGTTGACAGCTCGGTTGTTGCGGCACTTCTTATCAAGGCAATCGGCAAACAGCTTGTTTGCGTACATGTTAACCATGGCCTTATGAGAAAAGGCGAAAGCGAAGATGTCATTAAGGTTTTCCGTGACGGACTTGATGCAAATCTTATTTATATTGATGCAACCGATAGATTTTTGGACCTTCTTAAAGATGTTGCTGAACCCGAGAATAAGAGAAAGATTATTGGCGGCGAATTTATCAAAGTGTTTGATGAAGAAGCTGCAAAGCTTGAAGGAATTGACTTTCTTGCACAGGGTACAATTTATCCCGACATCCTTGAAAGTGACGGAGTAAAGGCTCACCATAATGTAGGCGGTCTCCCAGAAGATATGGAAATGGAACTGGTTGAGCCCGTAAAGCTTCTTTACAAAGACGAAGTTCGTGTTGTGGGTAAGGCTCTTGGCCTTCCTGAAGCAATGGTTGACCGTCAGCCATTCCCAGGCCCCGGCCTTGGTGTAAGATGCCTTGGTGCAATCACCCGTGACAGACTGAACGCTTTGAGAGAGGCCGATGCAATCCTTCGTGAAGAATTTGACAATTGCGGTCTTGCAAAGACTGTATGGCAGTATTTCATCGCTGTTCCTGATATGAAGAGCGTTGGTGTTAAAGACGGCAAAAGATACGAAGGCTGGCCTGCAATCATCCGCGCGGTTAACACAACCGATGCAATGACTGCCACCATCGAGGAAATCCCCTACGACGTACTCCACAAGATTACAGACCGTATCACATCAGAGGTAGACGGCATTAACCGTGTTCTTCTTGACCTCACACCTAAGCCAATCGGCACAATTGAGTGGGAATAACAAAAAACATATTTATATTTCTGCAAAGCATATCCTAAGATGGATATGCTTTGTGTTTTTTTGATAAAAGAAAACAAACAACTTTTATTAAAAGTAAAATTTCTTATACAAATATCTTGTATTTTGTCACAAAGTATTGTATATTAAATTTATAGAAGCAACATATGTTGTATAAATGGGAGGTTAAAAAAATGACAGGTTTACCACTTATTATTGCTTTTGTTGTGGCAATTGTGCTTATGATTCTGGCGATTTCCAAATTCAAGGTGCATCCGTTTTTGTCCATTATGGGAGTATCATTGATACTGGCATTGGTAGCAGGAATTCCGCTTGGCGAAATAGCAGATGTTATCGGTGCCGGTTTTTCAGGAACATTCAGCTCAATCGGTATAGTAATTATTCTGGGCGCTTTTATAGGCTCTGTTCTGGAGCAGACAGGTGCGGCACTTAAGCTTGCTGATATGGTTGTAAAGCTGGTTGGCAAAAAGAATCCTGAACTTGCAATCGAACTTATGGGATGGGTTGTTTCAATTCCGGTGTTCTGTGACAGTGGATTTGTTATTCTTGACCCTATCCGCCGTGCTTTGGTTCGCCGCACGGGTACATCAAGTGTGGCAATGACGGTGGCATTGTCTACTGGCCTTTATATATCCCACGTGTTTATCCCGCCTACACCCGGCCCTATTGCTGCGGCAAATACTTTGGGTATAGGTGATAGCCTGTTGCTTGTTATGGGGCTTGGCCTTTTGTGTTCAATATTCCCATTGATTGCCGGATTGATTTATGCAAAGTTTATAGGCAAGCGTGTAAAGAGCGCTGACGAAACATGCGAAACTGAAGAAATTGTAAAGACTTATGAAGAATTGGTTGCAGAATACGGTAAACTGCCTTGCGGATTTAATTCACTTGCTCCGCTATTGGTACCTGTTTTGCTTATGGCATTAGGAACAATTGCGTCTATGGCAGGAGTAACCGGGGCTGCACTTGATATATGCAACTTCCTTGGAAAACCCATTATTGCTTTGGCTGCAGGTACAATTTTTGCAATTGTACAGCTTGCAACAGCTAAAAAGATGGAAAACTTTTATGAGATCACCAATGACACCTTGAAAACCGTTGGACCTATTTTGTTTGTTACTGCAGCAGGAGGTGTTTTGGGTAAGGTTATTTCAACAACAACAATGGTTGGTTATATTATAGATAATGCGGGATTTTTGATGAATATGGGAATTTTCTTTCCATTTCTGATGGCGGCTATTTTAAAGACGGCTCAAGGTTCATCAACTGTGGCGATTACAACAACAGCCGGTATAATGGTTCCGCTTATGACACCTATGGGTCTTGATACACCTGTGCTTTCGGCGCTTACGGTTATGGCTATCGGTGCAGGTGCGATGACAGTATCACACGCCAACGACTCGTATTTCTGGGTGGTTACAAACTTTGGCGGAATGACACCGCAGCAAGGCTATAAAACACAGACTATGCTTACCTTGTTTATGGGCCTTGCATCAATTATCGGAATTTTTGTTCTGACATTATTCTTCTGATTATTCAGTATATATACAAAACACATCCGCGTTTTTGGATGTGTTTTGTTGCATTGTGGGGGACTTTGTGATAAAATGTTTTAAAAGGAAGATTTTTAGTGAGAGGTATCAAGATGAAAACGGTTTTTGTGATTAATCCCAAAGCCGGGCAGGGCAAGGATGAAGAAAAGCTTATAGCATCAATCAAAAGAGCTGCACATAAGTTAAAAGCAGATGTGGAAATTTACATAACTAAAGCCACAGGTGATGCAGAAAAGTATGTCAGGAATTTTTGCAAAAATTATGGAGCGGCAAGATTTATCGCCTGCGGTGGTGACGGAACGCTGGGTGAGGTGCTTAACGGTGCTATAGAACATACCGATGCTGAAGTTGGTGTTATGCCCTTTGGTACGGGAAATGATTTTCGCAGAAACTTTGGATGCGAAGAAGATTTTCTTGATGTAGAGGCACAAATTACTGCGGATTGTACAAGGTGTGATGCAATAAGATATACCAAGGTTCTTAATGGCATAAGACATATCAGGTATGGGGCAAATATGTTTAACATAGGCTTTGACTGCAATGTGGCAGATTTGACAGCAGAAATAAAAACAAAACCCTTTATTTCGGGGTCGCTTGCATATTTCATATCAATTTTTGCTATTCTTATTAAAAAGAAGGGTGCAAATCTTCTGATAGAACTTGATGGAAAGGTAAAGCACAAAGGCTCGTTATTGCTTTCGGCAATATCAAATGGCAGATTCTGCGGTGGAGGTCTTAAAACCAATCCATTAGGCATCATAAATGATGGTTTAATGGATATAAATATTGTATATAATATTTCACGGCTGAACTTTCTCTCCAAGCTGCCATTTTATATGAAAGGAACACATATCAAACTAAAAAATATACAAAATGTAATATTTTCAACAAAATGCAAAAGGATAAAGGTGACGCCGCTTGATGGTGCAATGCGACTGTGTGTTGATGGCGAAATTGAGGATGCAGGTATGACAGAATTTGAGATTGTTCCTGATGCGTTTGCCTTTGTTGTACCGCATGGGAGTTGCAGAACGAAAGAAAAGGAATTATTGAATGTGGGTGTATGAGTAACTTTGTGTATAAAGGAGGCAAAGATGCGGAAAATTAAAGCATGGCTTGAAAAAGATAAAAATATAAAACGATATCTCAATGACCCCAAGCTGAGAGTAAAACTTTCGCTTTTTGGGTCGGTGTCGATTAATATTTTATATGCGGCGATGCAGCTGATTTCGGGAATATACTTTCACGAGCTGTGGTTTTATGCATTGGCGGCGTATTATATTTTGCTTATAGTTATGCGGCTGTTTTTGCTTCGTGACACAGCAAAAGTTGATGTTCCGGGTGAAAATCGATTGAAGGAGTTTCACAGATACAGATTTTGCGGAATTATGATGCTGATAATGAATAAGGCACTTGCTGTAATTGTGTTTTACGTTGTACGGCAGAACCGTGGGTTTAAATATCATTATATTCACACAATCGGTATGGCAGCATATACATTTACGGCAATGGTGGTGGCAATGATTAACGTGGTGAGATACCGCAAATATGAAAGCCCCTTGATGTCGGCTGCAAAGGCGATAAGTCTTGTATCGGCAGTAGTGTCACTGTTTACACTTGAAACCGCAATAATAGGTGCTTTTGCTCAGGTGCGAAACGTATCTGTCCGGCAAATTATGACTGCGTCAACAGGCGGAGCGGTTTGTATATTTGTGCTGAGTGTTGCGGTGTATATGATTGTTCATTCAAGTCGAGAGATTAAAAAACTTAGGGACATAAAATAAATATGGAGGTAAAATTAAAGTGGCTTGAAACATACGGTTCAAGTCACTTTTGTGTTGATATTGACTTTAACAATGGAATTTGGTATAATAGGTCTAATAATTTTGAAGTTTTAACATACTGCGAATATGGAGAAAAATATATGAATATTATTATCGTTGGTGTAGGTAAAGTTGGGGAAAAGCTGGTCGAAGGCCTCAGCCATGAAGAAAATCATAATATTACTGTTGTAGATGTAAGACCCAATGTTCTTCGGGATGTTGTGAACACTTATGATGTGATGGGCGTTTCGGGCAGCGGTGCCAGCCTTGAGGTTTTAAACGAGGCAGGCATTGATGATGCCGATATTCTTATTGCGATTACAGGCTCTGACGAGCTTAATCTGCTTACCTGTCTAATTGCAAGAAAAATAAACAGCAATTGCAGTACCATTGCTCGAGTGCGAAATCCTGAATATAATAAGGAAATTCATCTTATTAAAGAGGAACTTGGTCTTGATATGGTAATCAATCCTGAGCTTACTGCTGCTACCGAAATGGCAAGGGCTCTTAGATTTCCTTCTGCAATCCAGATTGATACTTTTGCCAAGGGCAGAGTTGAAATCCTTAAATTTAAAATCCAAAAGGATTCGCCCCTTTGTGACCTTAAGGTGCTTGATATCAGCAGTAAACTGAACTGTGATATTCTGGTTTGCGGTGTAGAGCGTGGCGAGGATGCCTTTATTCCAGGTGGTAGCTTTTTGCTGAAGGAAGATGATTTAATCAGCATTGTTGCCACAATTAAGGATGCAGCACATTTTATTAAGAAAATCGGAATAAAAACAAACAAAGTAAAGGATTGCATAATAGTTGGCGGCGGAACAACGGCGGTGTATCTTGCCTATAATCTTATTAAATCGGGAATAGATGTAAAGATTATCGAACAAAACCCCCAGCGTGCAGAATTTCTGTGCAGTCTTTTGCCAAAGGCATCGGTTATCAATGCCGACGGAACAGAAAACCGTGTTCTCTTAGAAGAGGGGATTGAAAATGCTGAATCATTTGTGTCATTGACAGGTATCGACGAAGAAAATGTTATGCTTTCAATGTATGCAAAAACTAAAACTGACGGCAAGGTGATTACTAAAATAAATCATATCGGTTATGACGAGGTTATACGAAATCTTGGACTTGATACGATAATTTATCCGAAAGACATCACTGCAGAATATATTGTACGTTTTGTTAGAGCGAAGAATAATTCTATTGGCAGCAATATCGAAACAATGCACTATGTTCTTGATGACAAGGCAGAGGCATTAGAATTCAGAATTGTGGAGGGCTCGCCTGTTTCAAACAAGACTATTGAAAGTCTGTCCCTTAAGTCCGGTATTATAATTGCTTGCATAAACCGTCAGGGAAATATCATTACTCCTCATGGTAAGGATGTTATGCTGCCCGGTGATACGGTTATTATTGTAACAACACATAAAGGTTTTAAGGATATAAGCGATATCCTTGTATAAAAGGAAGAAGAACTATGAATTACAGAATAATTTCTTATATATTGGGCTGTGTGCTAAACATTGAGGCGGCAGCTATGGTGCTCCCGTTTTTATGTTCATTAATATATGACGAGCAGATTAAATGGGTGTTTCCTGTTTGCATGGCATTGTGTCTTATTGTGGGGTTGCCACTTATCCTGGTGAAACCTAGAAATCGGAATATGTTTGCCAAGGAGGGCTTTGTTGCGGTTGCACTCAGCTGGATTACGATGAGTATTTTCGGGGCGTTGCCGTTTATGTTGTCGGGCAGTATAACAAGTTTTATTGATGCGTTTTTTGAAACGGCGTCAGGCTTTACAACAACAGGGGCATCAATTTTAACCGATTTGGATTCTCTGCCAAGGTCGATAATCTTCTGGCGAAGCTTTACCCACTGGATTGGTGGTATGGGTGTTCTGGTGTTTCTTGTTGCACTTTTACCTATGTCGGGAGGCAGTAATCTTCATCTTATCAGGGCAGAAAGCCCGGGGCATTCTGTAGGTAAACTTGTGCCAAGGGTGCGAAGTACTGCGAAAATACTATATGGTATTTATTTGGGTATTACATTAATTGAAATGACTCTTTTGTTAATTGGCGGTCTTAGTTTATTTGAGGCATCGACTCTTACTTTTGGTACGGTGGGCACAGGTGGTTTTGGAATTACAAATTCAGGAATCGCAGGTTATTCGCCATATATTCAGATTGTTATTACTATCTTTATGACCATTTGTGGCATAGATTTTACATTCTATTATTTTATTTTAATGCGAAAGGTAAAAACCGCATTCAAAATGGAGGAGGTATGGGCGTATATAATAATTATTGTGGTATCTGTGACGGTTATATTCTTTAATATACAAAACTCTTTTGCAAGTCAGGGCGAGGCACTCAGACATAGTGCATTTCAGGTATCTTCAATTATAACCTCAACGGGATATGCAACGGTTGATTTCAATTTGTGGCCTCAGCTTTCAAAGACGATTCTTGTGCTGTTGATGTTCTGCGGTGCTTGTGCGGGCAGTACCGGCGGCGGAATGAAGGTTTCAAGAATAGTAATTCTGTTTAAGAGCATTGTTAAAGAAGTAAAGGTTCTTGCACATCCGAAATCTACAATAAAGGTGAAACTCAACGGCAAACCCTTAGAACACGAAACTTTAAGAGGGGTAAATGTGTTCTTTGTGGCATATATGCTGATATTTGCAACGGCGATGGTTTTAATAAGCTTTGATAATCTTGATTTTACATCAAATTTCACGGCAGTTGTGGCGACGCTCAGCAACATTGGTCCAGGTCTTGAAGCTGTTGGCCCAATGTCAAACTTTTCGGTATATTCACCGTTTTCTACCTTTATATTGTCATTGGCAATGATAATAGGCAGACTGGAAATATTCCCTATGCTTGTTTTGTTTTCACGCCATACATGGAAGAGATAAGTCAGAAAAAATCTTTCTCATATCACCACTTCTTGCTCAGGGCGGTGCACACAGCACAGCACCATTTGCTGCGAAGCGGCAATCTGAACAATTTTTTTCAGACTAAATTATGTACTTGACTAGTTAGCTAAAAAAGAAAAGCGTAAATTCCAGGAGAATCTACGCTTTTTTCGTATACTCAGCAACTTTTCTTTGAAAATTTTGGAATTTTTCTGCTTTTTTCTTTGAAATGTGTTGACATTTTTTTGGTTTTGAGTTAAAATAAAGTTAATATAAAAGCTGAAAAAGTATGCGTTAAGAAAGGAGAGGACGTAAATGGCAAAATATTATACAGAAAACATAGCCAAAAGCCCACGTATTGACCGCCTGAAGGAAGCTTTGTTTGCAAAGGCTCCTGAAATTGAGGTTGAACGTGCGGTTTTACTTACCGAATCCTATAAAAATACAGAAGGTATGCCCACGATTACCCGTCGTGCAAAAGCCTTCAGACATATTGTAGAAAATCTTCCTATTGTTATTCACGAGGACGAGCTTGTTGTAGGTAGTGCAACAAAATCACAGCGCAGCTGTCAGATTTTCCCTGAGTTCTCATTTCAGTGGATAGCTGATGAGTTCGATACTATTGAAAAGAGAGCGGCAGATCCGTTTATTCTGACCGAGGATTCAAAGAAGGCCCTTAAGGAGGTTTTTGCATACTGGAAGGGGAAGACAACAAGCGAGCTTGCTACATCCTATATGCGCCCTGAGACAATAGATGCAATCAGCCATAACATTTTCACACCCGGCAATTATTTTTACAACGGTGTTGGTCACGTTACTGCAGACTATGACCTTGTACTGAGAATCGGTTATGACGGCATTATCAAAAAGGCAAAGGAGGCTATGTCGGCAATAGACCCCAAGGATGGAGATGCAGTTAAGAAAAGAATTTTCCTTGATGCTGTTATCGAAAGCTGTGAAGCGGCAATTACATTTGCGCAAAGATATTCACGCCTTGCTTATGAAATGGCAGAAAAGTGCACCGACCCTGCAAGACGTGAGGAACTTAAAACAATCGGCAAAAACTGTAGTCGTGTTCCGCAGTTTGGTGCAGAAAGCTTCCATGAGGCTTGCCAGAGCTTCTGGTTTGTTCAGATGCTTATTCAGACCGAATCAAATGGCCACTCAATTTCACCAGGTCGTTTTGATATCTATATGTATCCTTATTATAAGAATGACTTGAAAAACGGAAAGATTACCCGTGAATTCGCTCAGGAGCTTATGGACTGCGTATGGATAAAGCTCAACAGCTTTACCAAGGTTCGTGACGATGCATCAGCTCAGGGTTTTGCGGGCTACAGCCTTTTCCAAAACCTTATTGCTGGCGGTCAGGACAAAAACGGTGTTGATACAACCAACGATTTGTCGTTTATGTGTATCAATGCATCAATGCATATTATGCTTCCTCAGCCGTCACTTTCAGTTCGTGTATGGAACAAAACTCCTCATGAATTCCTGATAAGAGCAGGTGAGCTTACCCGTACAGGTATCGGTCTTCCTGCATACTACAATGACGAAGTTATCATTCCTGCACTTGTAAGCCGTGGACTTACCCTTGAGGATGCAAGACAGTATAACATCATCGGATGTGTTGAACCTCAGAAGATGGGTAAAACAGACGGTTGGCACGATGCGGCATTCTTTAATATGTGTCGTCCGATTGAACTGGTATTCTCCAATGGTGAGGATTGCGGCAAGCAGATTAGTATTAAGACAGGCGACATCAACGATATGACCACTTTCTGTGAATTCTATGATGCATACAAGGCACAGACAGAATATATGATTGAACTTATGGTTGATGCAGATAACGCAATTGACCTTGCACATATGGAACGTGCTCCGCTGCCATTCCTTTCAAGTATGATTGAAGATTGTATCGGCAGAGGTAAGAGTGTTCAGGAAGGCGGTGCAATCTACAACTTCACAGGTCCTCAGGGCTTTGGCGTTGCAAATATGGCAGATGCTTTATATGCAATCAAAAAACTTGTATTTGAACAAAGACAGTTCAGCCTTGCAGAGCTTAAGGAAGCATTGGAAAACAATTTCGGCACAGACAGCAGCTCAAATGATGCACAAAAAGTTACAATTGAGGTTGTAAAGGGGCTTGCGGAAAAGGGTGTAAATGTTTCAGAAGAACAGATTGCAGAAATTTACAAGAATGTAGTTGCAGGCGGCGTTTCAAAGGGCGGCAGTAACAAGTATCAGAAGATACTTCAGCTTATCAACGAAGTTCCCAAGTTTGGTAACGATGACTGCGAGATTGATGCTTTTGCCCGCGATGTTGCCTATACATATACCAAACCTATTGAAAAGTACAAGAACCCCCGTGGCGGTTCTTATCAGGCAGGTCTTTATCCTGTATCGGCAAATGTACCTCTTGGTGCACAGACAGGTGCAACTCCTGACGGACGTCTTGCTAAAACTCCTATTGCTGATGGTGTATCACCTGCGGCAGGCAGAGATGTAAACGGCCCAACAGCAGCGGCAAACTCTGTTGCAAAGCTTGACCATTACATTGCGTCAAACGGAACACTCTTCAATATGAAGTTCCATCCGTCAGCACTCGAAGGCACAGCAGGTTTAGAGAGTTTTGTTGCTTTGATAAGAGGATACTTTGACCAGAAGGGTAGCCATGTGCAGTTCAACGTTGTAAGCCGTGAAACACTTATTGATGCACAGAAGAACCCCGAAAAATATAAAGGTCTGGTTGTTCGTGTTGCAGGATACAGTGCGTTGTTTACAACACTTTCAAAGTCGTTACAGGACGACATCATTAATCGTACAGAACAAAAAGGATTTTAATAATGAACAACGATTACTTAAATACAACAGGAAGGATATTTGATATCCAAAGATTTTCTGTTCATGACGGGCCCGGTGTGCGTACAATAATCTTTCTTAAGGGTTGCTTTTTAAGATGCAAATGGTGTTGCAATCCTGAATCACAGAAACGAGAGATTGAAACAATGCTCGTTGACGGCAAGGAAAAGGTTATGGGACGTGACGTTACCGTGGCAGAACTTATGACAGACATCGAAAAAGACAGAATATATTATCGTCGCAGCGGTGGTGGAGTTACTCTGTCAGGTGGCGAATCTCTGGCACAGCCCGATTTTGCAGCAGCAATACTCAGGGCATGTAAGGAAAAGGGCATCAACACCGCTCTTGAATCTACAGCATGTGCCGGGTATGACAAAATTCAGAAACTACTTCCTTACCTTGATTTATATCTTATGGATATAAAACATATAAACAGTCAAAAGCATAAGGAATTTACAACTCAGCCAAATGACCTTATTTTAGAGAATGCAAAACGCCTTGCAACTGATGCAAAGAAACTGATAATCCGTGTGCCGGTTATTCCTACATTCAATGATACTGAACAGGAGATACGTGACATTGCGGAATTTACCAAGAACCTTAAAACGGTTGAAGAACTCCATCTTCTCCCGTATCACAGACTGGGCGAGGATAAGTATAAAGGTCTTGGCAGAACTTATGAAATGCACGGAATTGACTTGATTCCTGCAAAGCATATTCAAAAGCTCAAAAAGGTAGTAGAAGAAACAGGTCTTACCTGTATGATAGGAGGATAACGGATGGCAGACAACATTATGGATTTTTCTGACAGAATGAGAATTATTCAGGAACTTGTTCCCGGTAAGCAGATTACACTTGCTCATATCATTGCAAACCCTGACAGAATCCTCTACAAAAAACTGGGACTTGACCCCGCAATTGATTATTCAAAGGCGGCAATAGGTATAGTCACAATGTCACCTGCAGAAACCGCAATTATTGCAGCAGACATTGCTATGAAGGCGTCAGGTGCAGAAATCGGTTTTGTTGACCGTTTCAGCGGTACACTTATTGTGACAGGCACAGTTTCGGAGGTTGAGGCGGCACTTAAAGCACTTTGCGACTATTCACAGGAAACGTTAGGCTTTACTGTTTGTCCCATTACAAGAACATAATATGAAAAAGATGATACTTGTGGGCAGAAGCGAGTGCGGCAAAACAACACTCACCCAAGCCCTTAAAGGCGAAAAGATTGGTTATCACAAAACCCAGTACATAAACTATCACGATATACTGATTGATACCCCCGGTGAATATGCCGAAAACAAAATTTTAGGCAGAGCATTGGCGCTTTATTCCTACGAGGCAGATGTGGTTGGTCTGCTCCTCAGTGCAAGAGAACAGTATTCACTGTATCCGCCTTGCTGTACGGCTCAGGTAAACCGCGAGGTTATCGGTATTGTCACACAGATTGACCAGCCAGATGCAGAGCCTCAAAAGGCAGCGGCATGGCTTGAACTTGCAGGCTGTGAAAAGATTTTCTTTGTTGCATCAACAACCGGAGAGGGTATTCAGGAACTGATAGATTATCTGGCAGAAGACAGAAAACCACAAAAATTCAGATAAAAACAACAAAAACAAAGAAAAAATCACAAAAAACTATTGACACTGGTGTCTATTAGTGGTATTATTAAAGTAAGGCAAAATGCCAAAATTTTAACAAGTAAATTAATAAATCTTACATATAAAAGGAGAGTCATTATTATGATGTCAGAATACGAAATCAAAAAACAAATCTGTGACATTGGTAAAAGAATTTATGACAGAAGAATGGTTGCTGCAAATGATGGTAACATCTCAGTAAAAATTTCTGATAATGAATTCCTTTGCACACCCACAGGCGTAAGTAAGGGTTTTATGACACCTGAATACATCTGTAAGGTTGATGCTGAAGGTAATGTTATTCAGGCAAACAAGGGCTTTAAGCCTTCTTCTGAAATTAAGATGCATATGAGAGTTTATAAGCATCGTCCTGATGTTAAGGCGGTTGTTCATGCTCATCCTATCTATGCAACAAGCTTTGCTATTGCAGGCAAGCCTCTTACACAGCCCATTATGCCTGAAGCGGTTATTGCTCTTGGTTGTGTTCCGATTGCTGAATACGGCACACCTTCAACAAACGAAATTCCCGATGCAGTAGAGAAGTACCTTCCCTACTATGATGCAGTTCTTCTTGAGAACCATGGTGCTTTGGCATACTCTGATTCTTTGATGGCTGCTTATCACAAGATGGAGTCTCTTGAATTCTATGCAGAACTTCTCTTCCTCTCAAATCAGTTGGGTGGACCACAGGAATTCACAAAAGAACAGATGAAGAAGCTTTATGAAGTTAGACGTGCATTTGGTATGTCAGGTAAGCATCCTGCTGACCTTTGCCCCAATAACAAGAATGGTCATATGAGCTGCCACAACTGCCATATTCCGGATTGCGGAGTTGCAGAAGAAGGCACAGCTTGTGCAGACAGCGACCTTGTTGCACAGATTACCAAGAAGGTTATGGAGCAGCTTAACAAATAGTACGGGAGGTGTCATCTGTGAATGACGAAAAGCTTACTCGTATAGTAGAAGCTGCAGTAAAGCAGCTTACCGAAAGCAAGGCAGATGAAAAGCCCTTTGGTCTTAAACAGGCACGTAAGCTGATTGCGATGGTAGAGGCAAAAGCTAAAACAATGGGTCTTAACATTGTTGCGGCAGTTTCAAATGAAGCAGGCAGACCTATCGCGATTGAATGTATGGATAATTCATACATTGCAAGCTATGACGTGGCACTCAACAAGGCGTATACGGTGGTTGCTCTTAAAATGTCCACAAAAAAGCTGAGCACCTTGGCAAAGCCTGATGGTCCTTTGTATGGAATTCAGCACACAAACGGCGGACAGATTGTTATTTTTGGTGGCGGAGACCCGCTGATTTATCACGGTAAGATCGTCGGTGGACTTGGTGTAAGCGGCGGCTCGGAAGAACAGGATACGGCTCTTTCATCATACGGTGCATCTTGTCTTGACGAGATTATGAATGAAAACTAAGCTATTAATTCTTTAGAAAGGAGATTACATAAAATGAACAATATGGAAATTGAACAGATTGTAAAACAGGTTCTTGCAGGTATGCAGGGAACAGGTGCTACATCGGCTCCCAAGGCTGCAGGTCCTGTACCTGAAAAGGCCCGTGTTGCAATGCTGACAGACATCGAAAAAATCGAGCTTCAGGAATATAAAATCCCTGAACTCGGCGACGACGACATTCTTGTAAAGGTTGAAGGCTGTGGTATCTGTGGTACAGATGCTCACGAATTCAAGCGCGACCCATTTGGTCTTATCCCTGTAGTTCTCGGTCATGAGGGTACTGGTGAAATTGTTAAGATGGGTAAGAATGTAAAGAAAGACAGTGCAGGCAAGCCCCTTAATATTGGTGACAAGGTTGTTACTTGTGTTATCCTTAAGGACGACCCCGAAATCACAATGTATGACTTGAACAAGCAGAACGTAGGAGGAGCAGACGTTTATGGTTTGGTTCCCGATGATGAAGTTCACTTCAACGGTTGGTTTGCTGATTATATGGTTATTAAGGGAGGTTCTACAATATTCAACGTGTCAGACCTTGACCTTGATTCCAGAATCCTTATCGAACCTTGCGCGGTTCTTATCCACGCAGTAGAACGTGCAAAGACAACAGGCATCCTCAGATTCAACAGCCGTGTGGTTGTTCAGGGTTGCGGACCTATCGGTCTTATCTGTATTGCAGTTCTCAGAACAATGGGTATCGAACATATTACTGCTGTTGACGGCGAACAGAAGAGACTTGATTTTGCTCTTCGTATGGGTGCTGACCATACCGTTAACTTCAAAGACCACAAGGGAATTGAAGAACTTGCGGCTGCAGTAAATGAAAGCTTTGGCGGACATCCCGCTGACTTTGGATTCCAGTGTACTGGTTCACCTGTTGCACACAGCAACATTTACAAGTTTATCCGCAACGGTGGCGGTCTTTGCGAGCTCGGTTTCTTTATCAACGGCGGTGACGCACAGATTAACCCCCACTTTGACCTTTGTTCTAAGGAAATCACACTTGTTGGCTCTTGGGTATATACTCTCAGAGATTACGCAACAACATTTGATTTCTTGAAGAGAGCAATCGCAATCGGTCTTCCCATCAAGGAACTTATCACTCACAAGTTCCCCATTGAAAAGATTAACGAGGCATTCGTTACCAATGTAAAGATGGAAGGTCTCAAGATTGCAGTAATTAATGAATAATAATTAACAACTTATATAAAAATTTAGGAGGAAATTTAAAATGGCACAGGAAGCATTAGGTATGATCGAAACAAGAGGTCTTGTTGCAGCAATTGAAGCAGCAGACGCAATGGTAAAGGCAGCAGAAGTAGTTCTCATCGGCACAGAAAAGATCGGTTCAGGTCTTGTAAGTGTTATGGTTCGTGGTGATGTTGGTGCAGTTAAGGCTGCAGTTGAAGCTGGTGGTACAATGGCTGGTCGTCTTGGCGAGCTCGTTGCTACACACGTAATTCCCAGACCTCACAACGATGTTGAGAAGATTCTTCCCAAGTTCTAAGAAAAGAGTGGTAAGTTATGGCAGAAAAGAAAACTACCGCTAAAGTAAAAACTGCCGCTCTCGGCAATACAGAAGAATTGAAAAAAAATGCTGCACCGGCTAAAGCCGAGGCAGCCGCAGAGATTAAAAAGGAGGTAAAAACAATGGCACAGGAAGCATTGGGTATGGTAGAAACAAGAGGTCTCGTTGCAGCAATCGAAGCAGCAGATGCTATGCTTAAGGCTGCTAACGTAACACTCGTTGGCACAGAAAAGATCGGTTCAGGTCTTGTAAGTGTTATGGTTCGTGGTGACGTTGGTGCTGTTAAGGCTGCTGTTGAAGCAGGCGGACAGAGCGCTCAGAAGCTTGGCGAAATCATCGCTACACACGTTATTCCCAGACCTCACAATGATGTTGAGAAGATTTTGCCCGTTCTCAAATAAGATTTTTAGGGCTAAAGTAAGTATATGGGCAGAGCAATCTGCTCTGCCCATATCTTTCTGAATTTTTTAAGGGAGAAAAGACTATGATTATCGGAAAAGTAATCGGAAGTGTTGTTTCCACACGCAAGAGTGAAAATCTTGTTGGCAACAAGTTTATGATTGTTGAGCCTGTTGAAAAAATGGCTGCAAAGAATTCACAGTTGGTTGCGATTGACAATATTGGTGCAGGCATAGGCGAATATGTCCTGGTGGCATTGGGCAGTGCAGCGCGTCTTGGTGACGAAAAAGCAAATAATGCTCCTGTTGATGCTGCAATCGTGGGTATAGTGGATGATGGTGCCAGCTTTGCATAAGGCTACTTTAGAATTTTGATGGAAGGGGGATTAACCAATTATGCAATTGACAGAACTTAAAGAACTTATGAAAGAATGCGGAATAGTTGGTGCCGGTGGTGCTGGTTTCCCTTCATATGCAAAGCTCAGCGACCAGGCTGACACGGTTATTCTTAACTGTGCAGAGTGCGAGCCCTTGTTTAGGCTCCACAGACAGCTTCTTTCAAACTTTGCAAAGGAAGTTATGACGGCTTGTGACACAGTGCGCAAGGCTGTTGGTGCTAAGAATGCAATTATTGCTGTGAAGGAAGCTTATACCGAAGCTGTTGAAGAAGTAGAACAGCAACTTGATAATTTTAAACATATGAAGATTTCGTTGTTGCCCGAGGTTTATCCTGCAGGCGATGAAATTATATTGATTTATGAGGCAACCGGCAGAGTGGTAAAGCCGGGTCAATTGCCTATTACAGAGGGCATTGTAGTTTTCAATGTTGAAACAATGCTCAATACATACTACGCAATTACTGAAAAAAGGCCTGTATCTTATAAATATGTAACTGTTGCAGGCGAGGTAGCAAACCCCGGTACATTTAAAGTTCCTCTCGGTACACCGCTGAACCGTGTTGTGGAACTTGCCGGAGGCGAGACAATTAAAGATTGTCAGTATTTAAATGGCGGAGCAATGACGGGACGTCTCGCGAAGAAAAAAGATGTGGTAACCAAAACCACAAATGCGGTATTGGTGTTGCCACAAAATCATCCCGTTATTTTAAAGAAGAAAACAAATTCAAAAGTTAATATATACAGAGCGATGAGCGCTTGTTGTCAGTGCCGTATGTGTACTGATTTGTGCTCAAGGAATTTACTTGGACATCCTATTGAGCCTCACGCGTTTATGCGTGCCGCAACCAAGGGCATGACAGGTGATGTTCCGGCTTTGCTTAACTCGGCATATTGTTCGCAATGCAGACTTTGCGAGATGTATGCTTGTCATCAGGGACTGTCCCCTGCGATGCTTATTGGCACATTCCGTAACGAGATTCGCGCCAAAGGAATAAAACTTCCCGAACCAAAGTTTACGGGAGTTAACGAACACAGACCTTTCAGATATGTCCCGATGGAAAGGTTGATTGCCCGTCTGGGAATTGCAAAATACAATGTTGAGGCACCTATTGAAGAGTTGCCCGACGATTTTAGCAAAAAACTTAAGACGGTTAAAATTGAACTGAGACAACATATCGGTCAGCCGGCAAAACCGCAGGTTAAGGCTGGTGATAAAGTTGAAAAGTTTCAGAAAATTGCATCATGCGAGGGTCTTGGCTCTGAAATTCACAGCCCTTATGATGGAGTAGTAAAAGAAATTACAGAAAATTATATTATACTTGAAATTAAGCGGTAAGAAAGGTGGGAACAATTAAATGGCAAAAGCATTAGCAATGGCTGAACTTACAACGGTTTCCACCGGTATGAAGGCCGCAGATATTATGATTAAGACTGCCGAGGTTAAGGTTATTGAGGCTGAGGTTGTCTGCCCGGGTAAGTATATTATTCTTATCGAGGGCGAGTTGAGTGCAGTTCGTGCATCAATTGACGCAGTAAAAGCTATGTTCCCTGAAAAGCTGATTGATAGTTTTGTTTTGGGTAATCCCCACGAAACAATCTTCCCTGCACTTTACGGGGCAACAGATATAAAGGATAAACGTGCTCTTGGTGTTTTGGAGACCTACTCCGCGGCATCAATAATCTTAGCGGCAGATATCGCTGCAAAAACCGCAATAGTAGACCTTATAGAGCTTCGTGTGGCAAGAGGTATGTGTGGCAAATCATATATGCTTCTCACCGGTGAGGTTGCGGCAGTTGAAAGCGCAATTGAACGTGCAAAGGCTGAGGTTGCTGACGGTACAATGTTCCTTGACAGCTCGGTTATTGCAAATCCGGACGAAAAGATGTGGAATACTGTTATTTAAAGACAGATACGTAAATATAGAGAGGAAGGTAAACTCAGATGTTAGATGAAAAATGCATAAGCACTATTGTTGAAAGTGTTATCCGTAATATGGACGGAAAGATAGAGGCTCCCAAGCAGCTTAAGGGTGTATTCCCCACAATGACAGAAGCTTTGGAGGCTGTACAGAAGGCTTATATCCAGTATAAGAGCTATACTGTTGAGCAGAGAGAAAAGATGATTGCGGCAATCCGCCGTCTTACTCTTGAAGAAGCAGAAGAAATGGCAAAGCTCGGAGTTGAAGAAACTGGTATGGGCAGAGTTTCAGACAAGATTATCAAGCATCAGCTTGTTGCAAACAAAACTCCCGGCACTGAAGACCTTCAGCCTATCGTGAAAACAGGTGATACAGGTCTTACACTTATCGAGATGGCACCTTATGGCGTTATCG
Source organism: Clostridia bacterium (assembly GCA_045648175.1). Lineage (GTDB taxonomy): Bacteria > Bacillota > Clostridia > Monoglobales > Monoglobaceae > SIG440. Next base: position 10,258 of record JAZRNN010000061.1, on the reverse strand, counting down.
GTAGTATTACACCTTCAACAAACCCCAGTGAAACGGTAATCTGTAACTCAATTGGTATGATTGCAGGCGGAAATGCGGTTGTGTTCAACCCCCACCCCAATGCAAAGAAGATTGCAAACTATGCAGTTGACCTTGTTAACCGTGGTATTTTAGAGGCAGGCGGCCCTGAAAACTTAGTTGTTTCGGTAGCTAATCCCACTATGGATACATCAAACGAGATGGTAAAATCTCCTATCGTTAGAATGTTGGTTGCAACAGGTGGCCCTGGTGTTGTAAAAATGCTTCTTTCATCAGGCAAAAAGGCAATCGGTGCAGGTGCAGGTAATCCCCCTGTTATCGTTGATGACACCGCAGATATTGAAAAGGCTGCATCAGACATTATTAAGGGTGCAAGCTTTGACAACAACCTTCCCTGTATTGCTGAAAAAGAATGTTTTGTATTCGATTCGGTTGCAGACAGCCTTATCCGTAATATGCAAAAGAATGGTGCTTACCTTCTTAAAGGAGCAGACATTGAAAGACTGGTAAAGGTTGCACTTGTTGAAAAAGACGGCAAGTTTGGTATTAACAAAAAATGGGTAGGCAAGGATGCAAGACTTTTCCTTAAAGAACTCGGCATTGATGCAGACCCAAGACTTATAATCTGCGAAACAGATGCAAAGCATCCATTTGTTCAGGTTGAAATGATGATGCCAATTCTTCCTATAGTAAGAGTTAAGGATATCGAAGAAGCTATTATAGAAGCTTGTAAGGCAGAACACGGAAATCGTCATTCTGCACACATTCACTCAAAGAATGTTGATAGACTTACAGCATTTGCAAGAGCTGTTGAAACAACAATTTTTGTTAAGAATGCTCCTTCATATGCAGGTATCGGTGCAGGTGGCGAAGGTCATACAACCTTCACAATCGCAGGCCCCACAGGCGAAGGTATTACATCAGCAAAATCGTTTACACGTCAGAGACGTTGCGTTATGGTAGACGGCTTCCATATCGTATAATATTGGGCATAGAGACGCTAAGTCTCATACGCCCTAAATCGACAAATTTTCCGACATGCGGCGTAAAAATACTCGCGAATACACAAAGTATTCTCTCCGTTTTTTACTTACCTGACAGAAAAATTTGCTCGATTTATACTTTGGAACCTTGGTAAAATATATAATTTCGATAAGTCATATGATTCTTAGCGTCTCTAAGCCCTTTAACAGATGATAGATTCGTTGAGAAAACACAGAAAGGGAAAATCCTATGAAAGCTTTAGGAATGTTAGAAGTATACAGCTTTACAACAGCAGTGGTTGCGGCAGACCTTTGTGCAAAGGCTGCTGATGTAAAGGTAATTGCATTTGACCGTACACGTCCCGGCAGTGCGGATGTTCCGGCACCGCTGGTAATGCAGATAAAGATAGAGGGACCTGTTGCAGCTGTTAAGGCAGCTATTGCGGCAGGCAAAGCGTACGCAGAAGCAGAGGGTAAGTACATAATTTCTCATACCATACCCAACCCCGGAGATGGTACCGAGAAGATGGCATATCTTCTTGATATGAACAAGGATAAGTACAACAAAAAGCTCCCTAAGAGTTTTGTTAACGAGGACGAACTGGAGTCTGCAGTTTCAACCGGAGAGTCAATCGGTATGATTGAGGTTGAAGGTCTTGTTGCGGCAATTGAAGGTCTTGATGCAATGACAAAGGCTGCAGATGTGCGTGTTATCCACACCGAAAAAAGACTTGGCGGTCGTTTGGTTACATTTATTGTTGCAGGTGAGGTTTCGGCAGTTAAGGCTGCAGTTGAGGCAGGTCTTAAGAGCGCTGATGCAATCGGTAACATTTTTGGTCATGCAGTTATTGCAAGACCCCATACCGAGGTAACAAAGTTCTTTGATATGGAAGGCTAGTGACAATCCGGAAAGACGGAAATCTGATTCAGGGAGCAATGGTCGAAAAAACTATTGCTTTGGGTGAAGCATATGCATGATATAGACACAATTGCAAAAGCCGTAAAATCGGTAGTTGAAAAAATAGATACAGACGGACAGATTAAAGTGGGTGTTTCACAGCGCCATGTTCATTTGTCTCAGGAGGATTTGGAAACCCTCTTTGGCAAAGGATATGAGCTCCACATAAAGAAATATCTTATGGGTCGTGAATATGCGTCCGAAGAGGTAGTTACACTGGTTGGACCATCACTTAAATCAATCGAAAATGTAAGAGTTCTTGGCCCTGTCCGCAAAAATACTCAGGTTGAAATTTCAAGAACAGACACATTTGTTCTTAAAGTCAGCCCTCCCGTTCGTCCTTCGGGAAACGTAGCAGGTTCTGAAAAGTTGGTGCTTGTTGGACCTAAGGGCTGCGTGTATTTGAAGGAAGGCGTAATTATTGCAAACCGTCATATCCACCTTACTCCCGAATATGCGACAGCAAACGGCATTAAGGACAATGATTATGTGGATGTTGAGGTAGAGGGCATTAAGCCAACCAAATTTTATGACGTTCAGGTAAGAGTTCGTGATGATTTCAATGCAGAAATGCATATTGACACAGATGATGCAAATTCGACAGGCCTCAAAAATGGTGCTGTTGTAAGAATTATAAAGAAATAATAACCCGAATTGAAAGAGAGGGGATAAGATGCTTGCACTTGAACGCCAGAAAAAAATAATGGAGTTTTTGAATGCAGACGGAGTTGTTTCGGTAAGTCGCTTAAGCTTGGAGCTTGGTGTCACCGAGGAAACTGTAAGACGTGACCTTGAAAAGCTGGAAAAGCAGGAGGCTTTGCGAAGAACCCACGGCGGTGCAGTTCCGCTTGAGGGAACAACCTATGAAATCTCCCTTGAAAAGAGAAAACATATAAATGTTGATGCCAAAATGCGTCTTGCAAAAGAAGCGGTGAAGTATGTGACAGCAGGTGATACAATCTTTCTTGATGCATCTACAACGACCTTCTTTATGGCGAAAGAACTTAAAAATCGCAAAAACATAACTGTTATAACAAACTCGCTGAGAGTTGCGGTTGAACTTTCAGGCTGCGAGCATATAAAGGTTATTTCAGTGGGTGGCGTGCTCAGTAATAACCAGTCATTTATCGGCAGACATGCTGAAAAAAGTATAGAAGAAAATTATTTTGCAAGCAAAATGTTTTTCTCTAGCAAAGGAATTACTGCCGATGGCGGTATTCTTGAAAGCAACGAGACAGAATGCGGAATTAAGCAGAAGATGTTTGCAAATGCCAGAGAAAAATACTATCTTTGTGATAAAAGTAAAATGGGTGGAGTCGGTTTTGTAAAATTGATTTCTATGGAAGAAATTGATTATATTATTACCGATACCGAACCCGACTCTAACCTGAGAGTAAAGCTCGAGGAAAATGAGGTTAAAGTGATTAAAATAGCAGAATAAATATTTAAATGTGTGATAACCCGCCGCTGAAACGTTAGTTTCAGCGGCGGGTTTTTGGTATCTGTGTAAAAATATTAAACTTGTAGTTATATACATACAACAAAAGCTTAGTTATTATATAAGACATTGTGTTGTATAATAATAACGAGGTGTTATATATGCAAGATTCTATTGGCTCGCGAATACGGGCAAAACGAACGCAACAATTCTTAACTCAAGAAAAGCTGGCTGAACGCTTAGATGTGTCGACTCAGTTTATATATCAGATTGAACATGATGTGCGAATGCCGTCGGTGACAAATCTTATAAAATTGTCTGAGATACTTAATGTATCGATTGACTTTCTCCTAAAAGGCAGAGAAATCAGCCGTGACGATGAACTCGAATTGTTGCTGGCAAAACTTTCACAGAGTGAGAGAGATTTACTTTATAAATCCTTGACGGCAATTAAAAATTTAAAATAATTTTTTTCTTCTGAAAAATCATTTTATTATAGAACAGGAACATATAATTATGTCCCTGTTCTATTTTTTGCAGAATATAAAGAAATTCACTAAAAAGAGTGGAAACTCAAACAACTATATGTTATAATAATAAAACAATCCGTATGACTTGCGTGCGTAATGGAATATAAGAAATGAGGCATCTTATGAACAAACAAAATAGAGATTTATTAAACACCCTGGAATTATATGAAAAGTTAGATTATGCGGAAAAATTAGTTTTTGGAAATTCAGTTCAGGAGCAGGATTTATCATCAGGTCAGTATTTAATTAAATCAGAGGCTGATAAAGGAAATCCCAAAGCTGAATTTTTGATGTATAAGTTAAATCTTTCGCGTGGCAAGACTGTTGCTGCGATGAACTGGTTAATAAACTCATATAATAAAGGTTATGGTGAAGCTCTTGCTATGGCTTTTTTCGAGTATAATATGGGTAGATTGCGTGGTTTTAAAGAAAAAGAATTAAAGAAGTCACTTGAAATAGCTGTCAAAATGAATATTCCTGTTGCAAATTATATTATGGGATTACTGGCTGAAAAAAACGGCAGGGATAAAGAGGCTGAAAAATATTATGCACTTGCGGCAGAACGGGGATTTGATGTAAATTATTTAAAGTTTACAGGTTGGAAGAAAGAAGATGAGAAAATGACTCTGATTAATTTCAGGGCGATTTTTCAAAGGCAATGGTTGCCGGAATTATTTTTAAAAAATATGGACATTTATAAAGATGTAACAAATAACAAAATTATCAATGAACAAATAGAAAATATTTGGAACGGAATGATAGAATCTTCCGGAAGAAATCCTGCGGAGTATCCACTTGGGTTTGATGCTGAAACTTATATGTGTAAAAATGACAAAACTTACTATTCGATTATCCGCATGCCGGAACTTCCAAAAGCAAAAAGAACTAATCTCGCAATATATGCAATGGCGGTATTTGATGTGAAGAACAAAAGAAAACCAAGATTTTTCTTAGGTGAAACAGATTACAACACATTGGATAGATATGTTTTCACTGTGGAGGTTATTGCGAAAAACGGAGCCTATATGCGTAGAAATTTAGGACTGTTAGCACATAGAGAAGGCTATTTGCGACCGGTAAAAAAGGAGGAAGAATTAGAAGTTTTTGTTGCTAATATACTCGATATTTATGAGGCAGAGGATAATTTGTTTAAAAATACAGTTTATAATGTTGTGAAAAAATTTAAAAGGTAAAATCGTGTTTAAGGATAAAATGAGAATATAATAAAACTTTTAAAAACATTCTAGTTAACTAAAATTTGATTTTTAAAATACACCTCAAGGGTTAAAAAACCTTTGGGGTGTATTTGTTTGCTCAATTTTTGTTGTCTAAATATGATTAAAACCATTGAAAACACGCTATATGAAGTATTGTTACAAAAAGATTACAAAATTTTTAAATTTTTTTCAAAAAACTATTGCAAAATGGTATAAAGTATAGTAGAATAGAAGAAAGTGGAACAAAGTGGAGTGAAATTCCATAAAGTGGCACAAAAATGGAGCTAAATAATACAAGGAGCACAAGGATATGCTAATCGGTGAATATTTTCACAACCTTGATACAAAAGGCAGAGTTAGTATTCCATCTAAGTTCAGAGATGATCTTGGTGGAACTTTTGTGCTGTCTAAAGGTGTTAATGACTGCCTTTGTGCTTATTCAAAAGAAGAGTGGGAAGGCTTTAAGTCAGAACTCCTTGAACTTCGTGGTGCTGATGCACGTAAACTTCGCAGATTTTTCTTTGCAGGTGCAACCGAATGTGAGATTGATTCACAAGGTCGTGTTGTCATCCCCCCTGCTTATCGTGAATATGCAAGCCTTGACCGTGAGGTTGTGATTGTTGGTGTTTCAAACTGTATGGAAATATGGAACAAGAAGGATTGGGAAGCTTATATGAATGACCCGTCACTTGACTCAGCTGAGATTGAGGGCGCAATGGAGAGACTGGGACTATGAGTACAGAATTCAAACATATTTCCGTACTTCTTGAGGAAAGTGTTAACTTTCTTGATGTTAAGTCACAAGGTGTTTACGTTGACGGAACGCTGGGTGGCGGCGGCCATGCGAGTCTGGTTTGTTCCAAACTGTCAAAGGGTGCAACCTTTGTGGGTATTGACCGTGATATGACGGCGATAAATGCGGCATCAAAAAGACTTGAACAATTTGGCGATATAGTAAACATTGTTCACAGCAATTTTTCAGAAATTAAAACTGTTCTTAAAAATCTGGGTATTCAGAAAATTGATGGTGCGATACTAGACCTTGGCGTGTCATCGCCTCAGCTTGATACGGCAGAACGCGGTTTCAGCTATAATATGGATGCAAGACTTGATATGAGAATGAATCGTGAGGATGCCCTTTCGGCATATGAGGTGGTTAACGGCTATACAGAAGGCGAACTTGCAAAAATCATATTTGACTACGGCGAAGAGCGTTTTGCAAGACAGATTGCAAGGGCAATTGTTACAGAAAGACAAAAAGGTGAAATTGAAACAACATTTCAACTTCGCGATATTATAAAAAATGCGGTTCCTGCAAAAATGAGATTTGCGGACAAGCATCCGGCAAAAAGAACATTTCAGGCGATTCGCATTGAGGTAAACAACGAGTTAGGGATTTTGAGACAAGCTATTGAAGATTTTGTTGATGTATTAAAGCCCGGTGGAGTGTTGTCGGTGATAACATTTCATTCGCTTGAAGACAGAATTGTCAAGCAGACCTTTGCAGAGCTTGCATCGGGGTGTCAATGCCCAAAGGACTTTCCGGTTTGTGTTTGCGGCAAGTCGCCAATAGTTAAAATTATTAACAAAAAGCCTGTTATTTCGGGCGAAAAAGAACTTGAAAACAACAATCGTGCACACAGCGCAAAGCTGAGAGCGGTTAAAAAAATATAAAGGAGAGGTGAAGCTTTAAAATGTCAAATTTGTACGGCTATAACACAAGCAGCGCATACAAAATTGAAATCGGCTTTAATTCAGCTGAACAGACAGCAAATGAAAGACTTCACATTATTGATAAAAAGAATAAAAGGATTGAAAGACAGAAAACCACCACAAGATTCAATGTTGTTAATTTCTTAAGGGTGGCAATATGCTTTGCAGTTGCTTTTGCTATAGTTAACGGATATGTAAAAATCAACGAGGCAAGAGGTAATGTAGCACAGCTTGAAAAGCAGTATAACGAGATTTTGGCGACTAATCAGGATTTGCAGGTTAAAATTGACAAGGCAATTGACCTTGAACAGTTGCAAAATGTAGCAAATGAGAAATTTGGGATGGTAAGACCTGAAAGATATCAGATGTTCTATGTTGATATGGAGCAGGGTGACGCTGTTGAGACCTATGCAAGTGAAGATAATTCACGCAAAAAGGTGGCTATGAACGGCGTTGCAGGAACAATTACAAGTGCGATGAACATATTTAAATAAAAGATAGGTTTGTTTTGGTATATTTGAATTGTTGCATCCAATATAATTACATAGACGGTGTCTGAAGAGATTTGATTTCTTTGGAGGTAATTGTGGTGCAAAACGAACAAAGTACATTAACACAAAGAAAAAAGATAGGATGGCTGCTCGCGGGGGCAGTCTTCCTTTTCTGCGCTTTAATGGTGAGAGTTGCGTGGTTGCAGATTGTACGCGGTGAAGAGCTTTCGTCAGCGGCAAGAGAACAGCAGACAAGCGATAATATTATAACTCCGGCACGAGGATTGATTTATGACCGCAATATGAAGGTGCTGGCAAACAATCTGAGTGTTGAAACAATCAGCATAACTCCGCAAAATGTTCGTGGCAACACTAAACAGACTCCTGAGGAAATTGCCCGTAATATGGCAGAAATTCTGGAGCTTGATTATGATACAGTTCTTAAAAGAATAAACAGAGAATCGAATTTTGAATATATAAAGAAAAAGGTTGAGAAGGACCAGGCAGATGCATTACGTGAATATATAAATAAATACAATATTAACGGCATTAAGTTTGCCGAGGATACAAAAAGATATTATCCATACGGAAATTTTGCATCTCAGGTTATTGGCTTTGTGGGCAGCGACAACAAGGGTCTTGAAGGCATTGAGATGGTCTACAACGAACAGCTTGAGGGTGTTCCCGGCAGAGTTGTTTCGGCAAATATGACAGCGGGTCTTGAACTTCCTGATAACTATGAAAGCTATTATGAGGCACAACAAGGCAACAGCATTGTATTGACAATTGACGAAACAATACAGCATTTTACCGAAAAACACCTTGAAAATGCACGGATAGAAAACGGTCTTGAAGAAGGTGCTGCGGCTATTGTAATGAATGTTAAGACAGGTGAAATTCTTGCAATGGCGACAAAGCCTGACTATGACCTTAATCAGCCTTTTGAAATTAATGCGGCAGTTGAACAAAAGTATCCTGAGATAAAAGAGGAACTTTCAAAGCTTGATGGTGATGAGTATAACGCCAAATTAACCCAAGTTACGCAGTTTTTAAGAAGAAACAAGGCTGTTGTTGACTCCTATGAGCCGGGATCTACTTTTAAGATTGCGGTTGCTTCTATGGCGCTGGAAGAAAATGCCGTGGGTCTTAACGACCATTTTTTCTGTGGCGGCTCAATCAAAGTTGCTGACCGCAGGATAAGCTGTGCAAATCGCAACGGACATGGAGGACAGACTTTTGTTCAGGCTGTGCAAAACTCATGTAACCCTGCATTTATAGAAATTGGTGCAAAGGTTGGCAGAGAAGATTTTGTAAAGTATGTAAAGGGCTTTGGCTTTCGTGACAAAACCGGCATTGAATTGCCCGGTGAAACCAACGGTATCTTTCATGAAATATCAAATTTTAAGGAAATTGACCTTGCAACATCCTCGTTTGGACAGAGTTTTAATGTAACACCGCTCCAGATGGTAACAATGGTTTCGGCTGTTGCTAATGGCGGAAGGTTGATGAAACCTCATCTTGTAAAGCAACTTGTGGATGAAAATCAGAATGTTATTGAAGAATATACCCCGACAGTTGTGCGTCAGGTTATCTCACAGGAAACAAGCAAAAAAATGTGTGAAATATTGGAGTCAGTTGTATCGGTTGGCGGTGGTAAAAATGCGTATCTTGCGGGATTTCGCATTGCGGGCAAAACCGGAACTTCCGAAAAACAGCCTCGTGGCAACGGCAAGTATGTTGCATCGTTTGTAGGTTTTGCGCCTGCTGACGACCCTGAGATAGTTTGTCTTGTAATACTTGATCAACCGCCTGTGGGCTCAACCTATTACGGTGGATTGATTGCAGCTCCTGTGGTGAAAAATATACTTGAAGAAAGTCTGCAGTATTTGGGCGTTGAACCTGAATACACCCAGGAAGAACTGGAGATGATTGATATAACAGTTCCTGATGTTACCGGAATGTCACGCAAAGAGGCAGAGGCTGTTCTTAAAGAAGAAGGCGTGAATATCAGTATCAAAGGCAACGGAGATGTGATTTTGGATCAGGTGCCAAAGCCGTATTCCAAATTGGCAAGACATTCTAAGGTTGTGGCATACACAGAGGGCGAGGAAAGCTCAAAATCCGTTGAAGTCCCTAACGTTGTCGGTTGTTATGGCTCTGAGGCGAACAAGGGTATTACCAATGCAGGACTTAATGTAAGAATAAAGGGCCTGACTAATGTGGATGGAATTGCAATATGCTCTGGTCAGTCGCCTGTGGCGGGAACTATGGTAGAGCCGGGCACGATTGTAACATTAGATTTCAGATATGCAGAAGTACGAGATTAGCATTTTATGTTGGAGGACAAAACTATGACTTTATCCCAATTATTGTCAGATGTCGAAATTGTATCGGTTCAGGGAAATATAGATATAAGAATTTCTGGAATAGCCTTCGATTCAAGGGAGGTTAAGCCGGGTGATGTGTTTGTTTGTGTCACGGGCTTTAAAAGTGACGGACACGATTATGCAGAGGACGCTCTTGAAAAGGGTGCTGTTGCTATAATTGCTGAAAAAGAGATGAAGGAAACTGCGGCAACTACCGTTGTGGTAAAAAACACAAGATATGCACTTTCCTGCGCTGTTGCCGAGTTTTATGACCATCCCTACAAAAAATTCAAGCTCGTTGGTGTCACCGGCACAAACGGGAAGACAACAACAACCTATCTGGTGAAGTCCATTCTTGAAAATTGTGGGCATCGGGTTGGTCTTATTGGCACAAATCAGAATATGATAGGGAATGAAGTTATTCCAACACACCATACCACCCCTGACTCGTTAGAACTTATGCGCCTTTTTGACAGAATGGCAAATGAGGGTGTTACCTCGGTAGTGATGGAGGTTTCTTCGCACTCGTTGGCGCTTGACAGAG
>JAZRNN010000060.1:0-23641 GCA_045648175.1 Clostridia bacterium | reverse complement strand
ATAAAACTGTGAGTCTTGTAATAGATTGCACTTTGGCAACTCCTGTTGCTACACTTATCGTTGATGGCCAAGAATGTAAAAGAATTAACATCTGTGCGTGTAATACAGACAGCGAAACAGGCAGATTAAGGGTATCTCTTGCCAGTGGTCCTTATGTGACTTTCAAGGCTGCTAACTACGCTGTATATGATGTTAACCCCGGTGAATTCACTCTTGGTGATAATCCGACATACCGTGAGATTAATTTGAAGACCGGTCCACAGGCATTTACCATAAGTGCAACAAATACAACAAAAGAACCTGTTACTTTAAGAAACTTCTTTGTATCTTATACTGCAGCCGGCGAATTAGAACATGTTTATGAAAACAACACTTTTAAATATGAAGGTTATCACAAGGATACAACTGTTACCATTGATGCCGGTGAACTTAACAAAGTATATAACTATAGGTTTAACGTAGGCGATGGGACAGTAAAGGAAATAAAGGTATTTACTTTCAAGAGTATCTCAGGCGATGACGCTTTTGTACCTGTTGGTAAAATTAAACAGTAATTGGACTTTAAGCTTTAAAGAAAAATGACAAATTGAGTTATTGGGCAACCGCCTCCCTCTTTGAGGGAGGCGGGACCCCAATCATTTGTTGGTAATTTTCCGGAACTTATAGTTCAGAAATTTTGTGTCGGATAGCTAATGACAGTCTAATCACAGCAATTCTTATCTAAGGCTTATCCGTTGTTTAACATAATATTATTTTTAAAGTATAATTTTCAGAAAATTACATTTTCTGTAGCTGTGAATCTATCTTAAGGAGAAATTACGTATGTCAAAAATAAGTTTGGGAAACGCAAAACCCAAGGTTACTGCGGGACGTTTTAGGTCCAGATACCTCCCGCTGTATATAATGATTTTGCCTGTTATGGTATATTATATACTGATGGTATACAAGCCTATGGCAGGACTTGTTATTGCATTCCAGGACTATAATGTTTTTAAGGGTATTCTAGGCAGTGAATGGGTTGGTCTTAAGCATTTTATCACATTCTTTAAGACTCCTACGGTTGGACGTCTTTTCAGAAACACATTGATGCTTAATATATGGAATATGGTATTTTCTTTCCCATTGCCCATTATCTTTGCTTTGCTTTTGAATGAAGTGAAGAATGCAAAATTAAAGAAGTCAATTCAGACCCTTACATATATGCCTCACTTTATTTCAATAGTTGTTGCGGCAGGTATTATTATCAACTTGCTTGCACCGGGTTATGGTGTCATTACCCAGTTTGCTAAGGCGATTACAGGTAAGGACTTCTTCTTTGCTACAATGCCCGAGGCATTTCGTCCCACATACATTGGCTTGCATATTTGGAAGGAGCTTGGTTACAGCAGTATCGTTTATCTTTCTGCTATTGCGGGCGTTGATGCTGAGCTTTACGAGGCTGCGGCAATTGACGGCGCAAGCAAGTTTAAGCGTATATGGCATATTACCATTCCCGGCATTGCGCCAACAATTATTACCCTGTTTATTTTGAAGATGGGTAATATGCTTGCCAGTGGTACAGATACAATAATTCTTCTTTACCAGCCCGCAACCTATGAGGTTTCGGACGTAATCGGTACATATGTTTACCGTTTTGGTCTGGTAGAAGGCAACTATTCATTCTCGACAGCAGTTGGTATATTCAATTCTATTGTTGCACTTATTCTTGTTGGAATTACCAACACTATCAGTAACAAAGTAGCGAAAGTGGGGTTGTGGTAATATGAAAGAATCAAGAGGCGAAAAAATATTTTACATTAGCAACAATATTTTTCTTATTTTATTAACCTGTTTAATTCTGTATCCGATTGTATATGTTATTTCCGCATCATTCAGTTCGGGTGACGCAATTAAGGCAGGTAGGGTTATGTTGCTCCCTGCGGACTTTGACCTTACTGCATACAAATATGTGTTTACAGACAGCACAATCTGGATTGCATATCTTAACAGCTTTTTCTACACAATTGCGGGCACAGCTATATCTATGGTGCTTACAATTATGGGTGCTTATGCACTTTCTAAGGAGGATCTTCCCGGTAAAAGAATTATCAACCTGGTAATTGTTGTTACTATGTGGTTTGGTGCCGGTATGATTCCTACTTACCTTAACTTCAGAGATTTAGGTCTGATTGACTCAAGATGGGGCATTTTGCTTCATGGTTCTATCAGTGCTTATAATATGATTTTGATTAAGAACTTCTTTAACTCTGTTCCTAAGAGCTTGGAAGAAGCTTGCGATATCGACGGCGCTTCACAGATGCAGATACTCACAAAGGTATATCTGCCCCTTTCAAAGGCATCACTTGCGTGTATCACACTATTCTATGCGGTTGCCAGATGGAATGAGTATATGTGGCCTATGATTATTATAAACAGCGACTCAAAGATTCCTTTGCAGGTTGTTGTTAAAAAGATTATCGTTGACCTTAAAGAAACTGTTGATACAATGCAGGACGAAACTGTGATTGGCGACCTTTCAAACGAGGGTGTTATTTACGCTACAATCGTTGTGTCATCTGTACCAATGCTTCTATTTTACCCCTTTATCCAGAAGTATTTCGTTGGGGGCGTTATGGTCGGCGCAGTAAAAGGTTAAAATTCTACGTACAAGCCCTCCTTGTTTTTGCAAGGAGGGTGGTGTGCGTAAGCATAAACTTGAAAGAAATTAAAATGTAAAAATTTTATTTAAATAAAAAATGCGTGCAGAGCAAAAATGGAAAGAGATAAAATTTTTAATGGATTTCGTATTGGCGAGTACGGACTCAGCAAGGAAGAATTTTATGAAATGTTTGATTTGAAATATTCCTAGGGTATGAACTATGTGGGTATTTCGTCAAACGTAACTCACATTGACAGCAGAACAGGCAAGCCCTTCACTCAGGAAGATTATATCGAGTGGCCAAAGTTCTTCACCGAAAAAAGGTATATTTTGCAGGCGTCTGTGACAGAGACGAAGTCGGTTTCACTAATGAAACCTTAAAGACAACGAAGGAAATCTATGATAACCTGAAGACATTTGTTGAAAAGGGCGGACGCCTGTTTATGATGACAGCACACCTTAACACATCAAACCAAAGAGATGGATCAATCAGACTTATCAACGGCGGTGATGTATCAGACTTGTTTGGTTGTACTCTTGATGTACAAAACATTATCTGCAAATAAGAAGGAAGCAAGTTCTGCGATAAGGATGTGAAGGCAATGCCCATATCACTTGTTGAAAACAAGGTAGGTGAAGGCTATGCAGTACTTATGACAAACCTTGAATACCCCTATGGTGCGGCAGTACCTATGTACACCAATTTGGTACGCGAAATCTTGGCAGCTAGCCACAGAACAGCAGATATCAAGGTATACGGCAATGATTCAATCAGATTTAGTGTATATGAAGGTGGCAAGGTTTACCTTTTTAACACAGACTTTGACCACAAGGCAGAGGTTGTTATCGACTATGGCACACACAAGAAGAATATAAAGTTAGAGCCTTGCGAATTCATGCCTGTAGAAAACGACTAAATATAAATAATTGGAGGAATTACTATGAAAAACGAATCTAAAAAGACACAAAATATGACATCGGCAGAAATAAAAGCACTTGCTGAAGATACCTATAAAAAATGTGTAAAAAAATTTGATATTTATCTTGAAAAGTATACGGGCGAACCTTATGAACTTAATGCTTGCAGGGATGGAAGATATTTCGACGGCGCTAACAAGCGCAAGCTTAAGGTTGCCTCAAATTGGCTTACATCCTGTATTACAGGACTTGCGCCTCTTTATTACAGAACGGAAGGCGACGAGAAGCTTTTAAATTGGGCAGAAAAGTTCTACAAATTTTACTATGATAAGGTTAATAACACTCCTACTTGTGACACAAACCATGACCTTGGGTTTTTGTATTCACCATACTCTGTTGCTATGTATCAGCTGACAGGTGACAAAAAGTATCGTACAGTAGCTCTCAAAGCAGCTGACGAACTTGCAAAGCGCTTTCATATCAAGACAGGGTGTATTGATGCATGGGGCAATATGACTTATCAGTATCTTAAGCGCCCTGTAAAGCTTATCATTGATACAATGATGAACCTTCCCTTGCTTTGGTGGGCTTGGTCAGAAACTCATCACAACTATTATATAGATGTTGCAACAACACACATCGAGTTGGTTAAAAAGTACTTGCTTAGAGAAGACGGCTCGGTTGCACATCAGTTCCATTTTGACAGAGCGACCGGTGAGGTTATTGAAGAACATAACTCCTGCGGTTATTCAAACGGCTCTTACTGGGCAAGAGGTACATCATGGGCTATCTGCGGTTTTGCGATTGCAGGCAGATACCTTGAAAGCAAAGATGAATTCCTTGATCTTGCAAGACAGTATCAGGATATTGCAGAAAGACTTGCTGACAACTACATCAAGACAATCGGCAAGGGTAATTATGTTCCCGTATGGGATTTCAGACTTCCTAAGGATGCCCCTGCAACACAGTGTGGCAGTCGCGAGTTGGAATGGGATGTTACCAAGGCTGAAAACTGCATATACAATGTAGATACATCTGCTTGTGCAGTTGTTGCACGCGGTCTTATGGAACTTGTTAGCTGCAAGGATAACCCGGTTTACAGAGATTTTATTAACAATTCAGTCAGAGAACTCTGTCAGAATTACTTCAATGATGATATGGATGTACCGGGACTGCTCTCAAGACAAAACGGTAACGACTCATACACAACATTTGGCGATTTCTACTTTGCAGAGTTGCTTCAGACATACATTGATGAATCAATGCAAAACTGCTGGTAATTGAAAATTTATAAGGATTTAAGAAAGGAGGATTTTAATATGCTTACTTTAAAAATTTTAGGAAAAGACGGCGAAGTAAGAGGCGAATGGAAGGGCATAAGCATTGTTGCAGAGTTTGAAGGCGAGCTTTCACAGGGTGACAAAATTAAGGTATCTGCAGACGGATGTGATTTTATTGCAATAAAGCTGGATGAACTGATAGATGAAAGCATTGTGTGGATTCCTAATCGCAGCTATGAATTTGCTATACCTGAAGAATATCAGGTGAAATTCTGTTATAAACCAGGTGCATTCATTGGCGACAAGCACATAATTTCAGTGCGCGAACCTGAGGATGATGAGATTTATGCATATCGCAATATTGCCTTTAATCCTTATGACCGTCCTGAAAAAGAAAAATATTATCCCCATGCATCGGCAAACTTTGTTACAAGAAATTCACCCTTGTTCTTTGCCCGCAATGCAATAGACGGGGTGTGTAATAATCAGGGACACGGCAGATACCCCCATCATTCATGGTCGGGCGGTGCCAGACAGGATTTGGAGTTTATCTTAGATTTTGGCCGTGAGGTTGAGGTTGATAAGCTGGTTTTTTATCTCAGAGCAGATTTTGAGCATGATGAAACAACTGGTTTGCCACATGATTCTTACTGGAAAAATATAGACATTGAATTCTCTGACGGTGAGCTTATCCGTGGAGAGTTTAAAATGGACAACTCTGACCTTAATGATGAAAATTCAAAGGGTCAGGAGGTTGTTATTGACAAGAAAATAACCAAGTCAATTAAATTGTCAAATTTTGTACAGGCAACCGAAATCCTCTCATTTGCGGCGTTGTCGCAGATTCAGGTTTTCGGAAACATAGTCAAGGAGGATTTAAGTAAAATGGAAGTAAGACAGGCATCAAATGCAAAAGATGTAAAACACTACACAACAGAAAGACTTCGTGAAGAATTCCATATTGCGGGACTTTTTACTAAGGATAACGTAAGAATGGTATACAGCCATATCGACAGAATTATTACAGCAGGCCTTATGCCTGTTCATCAGACTCTTGTTCTTCAAGCAGGCAAGGAGCTTGCTGCAGATTATTTCCTGCAGAGAAGAGAGATGGGCTGTATCAACATCGGTGGCAAAGGTACAATCACAGTTGACGGTGTTGAATACGAAATGAACCCCCGTGACGGTATCTATATCGGTATGGGAAATAAGGAAATTACATTCAAGAGCGACAGCATTGAAAACCCTGCAAAGTTCTATGTATCATCCTGCCCAGCTCACACTACATACCCCACTGTTAAGATTGATATTACCAAGGCTAAAAAGGTTCCTTGTGGATCAGTTGAAGACTGCAACAAGCGTGTAATAAATCAGTACATCCACCCCGAAGTAATGAAGAGCTGTCAGCTTGCTATGGGTCTTACAGAATTGGAACCAGGTTCAAACTGGAACACAATGCCCAGCCATACTCATGACAGAAGAATGGAAGTTTATCTCTATCTTGATATGGGCGAAAATGACGCAGTATTCCATATGATGGGTGAACCCACACAGACACGCCACATCATTATGCACAACGAAGAAGCTGTTATCAGCCCCAGCTGGTCAATCCACAGCGGTGTTGGAACAAAAGCTTATTCATTCATCTGGGCTATGTGTGGCGAAAATCAGGAATTCACCGATATGGACTTCATTGAAACAAGCGAGCTTAGATAAGGAGGTAGATTTATGTTTAGATTAGACGGAAAGGTTGCACTTGTTACAGGCGCATCGTATGGTATTGGCTTTGCAATTGCAAAAGGTCTTGCGAATGCAGGCGCAAAAATTGTATTCAATGATATTAACGAAGAGTTCCTTAATAAAGGACTTGAAAATTACAAAGCAGAAGGTATAGATGCAAAAGGTTATGTTTGTGACGTAACAGATGAAGATGCAGTAAATGCAATGGTAAAGGATATAGAAGAAACCGTTGGCGTTGTTGATATCTTAGTAAACAATGCAGGTATTATCAAGAGAATTCCTATGCATGAGATGAGTGCTGCAGAATTCAGACAGGTAATTGATGTTGACCTTAACGCACCATTTATCTGCTCAAAGGCGGTTATCCCTTCAATGATTAAAAAGGGCGCAGGAAAGATTATTAACATTTGCTCGATGATGTCAGAGCTTGGCCGTGAAACTGTTTCAGCTTATGCTGCAGCAAAGGGCGGTCTTAAGATGCTCACAAGAAACATCTGTTCAGAATACGGTGAATTCAATATCCAGTGTAACGGTATTGGACCAGGCTATATAGCAACACCTCAGACAGCACCTCTCAGAGAACCACAGGAAGACGGCTCAAAGCACCCCTTTGACTCATTTATCTGTGCAAAAACTCCTGCAGGAAGATGGCTTGACCCTGAAGAACTTGTTGGTCCTGCAGTATTCCTTGCATCAAATGCATCAGATGCTGTAAACGGACACATTCTGTATGTTGATGGTGGTATCCTCGCTTACATCGGCAAGCAACCCAAATAAGTAAAATTTAACAAATTTAAGACCGTAGACTAAGCAAAAGTCGGCGGTCTTTTTCTTTGAAACTATTGAAAAATATGAACAATATGGTATAATTAACTGAGTAATGATACAAGCAGAAAGAGGATAAACCAATGAAAAAGTTTGCAGTATTACTGGTAGTGCTTTCGGGCGTTCTTTGGGGAACATCAGCAATATTTACCACTGAGTTGAAAAAATTTGGCTTTGATGCTTTAAACATTTCTTTTATGCGAAATTCGGTCGCGGCAATATGTATGATTATCTTTGCCATTGTCAGCAAAAGAAATAAATTAAAGATATCTGCAAAACAGATTTTGCTGTATCTTTTGGTGGGTGTGACCCTTTATGGAAACGGCGCCCTGTATTATGCGGCTATGGGTCACGCATCAATTTCGGTGGCAGTGGTGCTTTTGTATATAGCTCCGGCGGTTGTTACAGTATATTCGGTAATAGTTTTCAAAGAAAAATTTACAGTTTGCAAGGGTATTGCGGTTGTTATGGTTATTGTGGGAACTGCGTTGGTTACTGGGATAGTCGGCGGTGCAACAGCAAGTGCATTTGGATTGTTCGTTGGATTTATGTCGGGGATATCATACAGCATCTACAATATAGGTATCAAGTATGAGATGAAACGTGGGGATGACCCCGTTGTGGCAACGGCATATGCGTTTGTAATTTCGGCACTTGTTTCAGCAATTATAGGAAAGCCGGCACAAACAACACAGGTGTTGTTGCAAAACTTTCAGCCTTCCGTTCTGCTGTGGTGTGTGCTTCTTGGAATTGTAACAGCAGCTCTTCCGTATTTTATCTATACATATGCAATGAAGAAACTCCCTGCGGGTGTTACCACATCACTTGGCTGCGTAGAACCGATGACAGCTTCGATTATAAGCTTTACCATTTATGGCGAGACGATTTCGGTTTATCCAATTGTGGGAATTATTCTTATTTTAGTATCGGTGGTTTTGCTTAGCAAGAGCGAGTAAAAAGGAGAAATTAACGTGAAAAATCAAATCAGAGAGCAATATAAGGCAAAGCGTCGAGAAATGGATAAATCTGAAGTGATTGAAAAAAGTAAAGCGACATCAATGGCATTCCTTGAAAGTTCCATTTACAAGAATGCAAAGCAGCTTATGATATATCTTCCCTTGGGCAACGAAACGGACACAAGTGAGATAATTGATGCGGCACTTCGGGACGGAAAGAAAATTGTTCTTCCTGTGACAGATTCTCAAACGGGAGTGATCACCCCTTGCCTTTATGAAAAGGATACCAAACTTATTAAAGGTGCATTTTCGGTAACCGAACCTGAGATAAAAGTCCTTGCCGATATGTCAAAGACGGATGTGGTGATTGTTCCGGGAATTGCGTTTGACCGTTTGGGCAACAGGGTGGGCTTTGGCAAGGGTTGTTATGACAGATTGCTTAAAGGTACAACTGCCATTAAGGTTGGATTGTGCTATGAATTGCAGATTTGCTCCGAAATTCCCAGTTGTAAGCATGATGTTAAAATGGATTTTTTATTTACAGAAAAAGATATAATTCATATAGACAAATGATAAAAAGTGTGCTAATATAAAACATAAAAACAAAAAGGCGCATAGCTATGGAAAAATTATAAAAGAAAACCAACACTGGATTGACGAAACATGGGAAAAGATAGAGAAAAAATGTCTGATCTTTCGGAACTTTCAAAGAATAAAATTCCTTTTTCTGTTCAAGGTATAGACAAACAAGAAAATATGTGGTAGCTTATCCATGAGTCGTGCGTTTTTCGTGCGTCGGCTCACGTCGGCGCATTTTTAATGCGTCAAAAATCTCAGATTGTTGTCACACAAATCAAAACAGCAAAAACCGCTCTCATATGCAGGGCGGTTTTGCGTATATTAAATTGATTTAAGAACTTCGTCAAGGTCTTTGTAAAGATACAGTGAGCCACACAGAATGGAGGGTTTGCCTTTGGAAAGTGCGTTTATGTATGCATCCTTTAAATCGGAATAGGGGATTGCATCAATTCCCAAAGCCTTTGCATAGTCGCACACCATTGAAGTTTCTGCGGCACGGGGATTATTTTTAACCTTTACCGCAAAAATCTCGGAATTTTCAAGCAGTCCGCAACCTTTTAATATTTCAAGCTCGCCCGAGATATCCTTATCTCCCATAAATGCCATTATAAAGGTTGCACCATTCCATATCGGGAAATAACGGTTAAGGCATTTTGCCAGGGCTGTCATGCCGTTTTTGTTGTGGGCACCGTCGTATATCACCACTGGGTCGTGGTTTAGAATTTCAAACCTTCCGGGGTTTTTTGCGGCTTTTATGCCGCTTTTTATATGCTCCTCACAGATGCCAAGTGAGTGGGCTGTCTCTATTGCAACGGCGGCATTTTGCGGCTGATAAAATCCTGAAATTCCGCATTCTATGTTTTCAAATATTGTACCGTCGGATGCGGTGTAGTCAAATATTTCGTGGAAATCAACAGTACTTTTTGCAACGGGCAACCCCGCAAAAATCAGGCGGTTATTCTGCTCACCGCACACCTTTGCCAAAACTTTTTCGGCACCATCAGGCTGAGGGGCAGAAATGGTAAGACCTTTGCTTTGGTCTGCGTGGATCTTTATAATACCTGTTTTTTCGGTGGCAATCTGTTCAATGGTGTCGCCAAGGTATTCGGTGTGGTCAATATCAATCGAAGTTATAACCGAGGCAACGGGTGCTGTAATGATGTTTGTTGCATCACGGGTGCCTCCAAGGCCTGTTTCAAGAATAACTATATCACAGTTTTCTTCTTTAAAATAACAGAATGCGGCGGCGGTCCAGATTTCAAACTGAGTGGGCAAGTCGCCTAGCTCTTCCTCAACCTTGCGTGCGGCGTCTTCGACCGTTGATAAAATTCGGGTAATATCTTCGTCTGAGATAAGAACTCCGTCAACTGAAATGCGCTCGCACACTGAAACAAGATTTGGCGAGGTATAACGCCCTGTGCGGTAGCCCGCATCCGAAAAGATACATTGCAGAAAATTACATACCGAGCCCTTGCCGTTGGTGCCTGCGATGTGTATAAAGTTAAGGTCATCCTGGGGGTTACCCAGATGCTTCATAAGGCAACGTATTCCCTCAAGGCGAAGCCTTGCAATTGCCTGAAAGCTGTTTGCAAATTTTTTGAAATTACTGTTCATAGCATTTAGTCCTAACATAATTTTCTTAATCTGTAAATATATTTCTGTAAGGCAAGCAAAACAACCGCCTGAAGAATAAGTTTGATAATTCCTGCAATTATTCTAGCAGCAAATGCCACCGAAAATGAAGGATACCAACCAAGCCAAAAGGCGAAGAGCGCAGTTGTAAGGAACATATCAATGCAAAACTGCACAATTACACAGAGTATGGTTCGGGCAATATATGACTTTTTTGTGATGTGTGGCGTAAAGAAAAACAAGCCAAAAACCGCACCCGACAAAAATTCGATTACTGTTATCTGCGGAATTAGTGGACCTGAAGGGGCAAGAAAACAGTTAAGCAAATCTCCTATTGCCGCAGTCAGCCCCGAAAAAACAGGACCCAAAAGTGCTCCTGTAATAAATATTGAAATAAACTTAAGCGGAATTTTAACAATTGTACCGATACGGAAGGTGCAAAATATTGAAAGCAACGCCGTAATCGCCATAAGAAGACCGAGAACGCAAAGATCTTTTACTGTGAGTGGCGGAATAAATTTTTTCAAAAAAATCACCCTTTCTGTAGAATAGCTACAAAAAGGGTAATAAGAAGTTTACGAATTTTGCAGCAACGGAATGCGAAACCAACACCGCAAGCCAAATCTTTGGCTTTTCGTAAAGACGGCAACTTCCCGTCCGCCTTTCACTTAACGCGTTGATTTCTACTTTGCTAAATTGCAAATTATAAAACTATTTAAGTTGGTCGCGACGTTCCTTAACTATGTTAATGCACTGTTCAAGGTCGCGTATGGTTTTGTGGACAACAGTTTCCACATTTTCAAGAAGGTAGTCTGCATACTGGTAGGATGATGTCTTTGCTGCCTGGGCTTCAGCATTTGCTTTGCCGGTAATTTCTTCGGCTGCAGCCATTGCTCTTTTGGTAATTTCGTTTTCGTTTATCATTGCGATAATCTTGTCGTTAGCAACCTTCATAAGTTCATCAGCTTCTTTGTTTGCATCGTTGATGATGTTCTGACGTTCTGCATTAATCCACTTTGCTTTTTCAAGGTCGGTGGGCAGTTTAAGACGGATTTCCTGAATGATTTCAAGAAGCTCCTCCTTGTCAAGCATACAACGTCCGGTAAAGGGAACAGCCGCCCCCTTGTCTATTACGTCTTCAAGTTCTGCCAACAAATCCAAAACATCTGTATTGTTGTCCATAATAAATCCTCCTTAGTATTGTTTTCAAGATTAATATCCAAAACGGCGTTTTATATGCGGCACAAGTGCATTTGGAACAAGTGCGTCAAGGTCACCGTTGTATTTTGCTACTTCTTTAACCACGCTGGAGCTTAGGAACATATATTCCGTACAGGCGGGTATAAAAACTGTTTCAATTTTGTCATAAAGAGCACGGTTGATGAGAGCCATCTGAAATTCATATTCAAAATCCGAAACTGCCCGAAGACCTTTAATGATAATCGAATAGTTATTTTCTCTCATAAATTCTGCAAGAAGCCCAGAAAACGAGGTAATCTCAACATTTGGGATATGCTCGGTAACACTTTTCAGCATTTCAACCCTTTCTTCCAGGGTAAAGCTGGGGTGTTTCTTTTCGTTGATGAGTACGGCAACGATAACCTTTTCAAACATCCCTGCTGCACGGGTGATAATATCAAGATGCCCGTTGGTGCAGGGGTCAAAACTTCCGGGATAAACCGCAATATGCATATTTTACCCTCCATAGTAAGTTGTGGGGACCATTCCCCAAAAACTTTAAATTTTGCGCAATACAAAAACCGTGGTTTTACCGTATTTAGCACGTTTTATTATGTCAAAACAACTGTCGTCAGGTTCCTCGCCCAGATATTCGGATTCGGCAACTATAATGCCGCCTTCTGATAAAAGGTTATTTTCTGCAATTTTTTTAATTGCGCCTGACAGCAACCCAGTATTATACGGCGGGTCAAGAAAGATGATGTCAAACTGCCTGATTGCACGGTCAAGATATGAGTATGAATCACCAAAGATAACATCTGCACGCTCTGCAACTCTTGCAAGCTCAATGTTTCGGCGGGTGACGTCAAAGGCAGACTTGTCATTTTCGACAAATACTGCATGCTCTGAACCACGGCTCAGTGCCTCAACTCCCAAAGCCCCACTGCCTGAAAATAAGTCAAGCACGGATTTTGCGGGGAGGTATGGCGAGATTATGTTAAAGATAGACTCTTTAACTCTGTCGGTGGTGGGCCTGGTGTCAAGCCCGGGTGGTGCAATCAATTTCCGGCCCCTTGCTGAACCTGAAATAACACGCACATTCTCACCCCATTATTAATAAGTATATACTTATATTGTATATATTTTATGAATTTTGTCAAGGTTTTTCGGGAAAAAATTTGGGTTGCCGAAACTTTTTCTGCAGCTATGTGCCTAAAATGCAAAGTTTGGATACGGCTAATCTTTGAAGTTAACTGCCTATAACAAAAAGCCCCGCATATGCCGTATACAGGATAAGGTAAAAACCTGCATTGCAGGTGGGTAAAATCCCGAAAACATTACAAGTCCACTGGCCGCAATCTGTGATTGGGGAGGCATGTGCGCCGCATTCGGAGAGAAATTCCCTTTAAATAAGTGTTGGTTTTACATTATTCCATATCTACGAACATCGCAGGGATACATTCATTATTAGATTGAGTACGCTTAGTTTATCACAAAACAGACGAAATTTCAATAGGAAATTTATGTTTTTTAATAAAATATGTGTTTTGGTAAAATTTTAGTCTTTTCAAATGCGACAAAATGATGTATAATGTGACATAAAGGATTATAACTTGCTAAAACGGGGGTGAAGATTTTGAAAATCGAACGATTAAGCGAAAATAAAATAAAGATTATTATAGATGCGGCAGATATTCGCGCGTGGAATGTTGACCTTAAAAATTTTATTGATAACACCCCTGAGGCACAGGATATGTTTTATCATGCACTTAAACAGGCGGAGCGGGATGTCGATTTTTGCATAGGCAAATCACAGCTTATGGTGGAGACTCTGCCTTTGGCTGACAACGGATTTGTGATGATGGTAAGCAAGCTTGAAGGGGAGACGAACGTTGCCGAGGCTCTTCAGAAGGCGGGTAAGCGAATAAAACAGACCGAATTCAAAGTCAGGCGCAGAAGCCGGACGCACTCGCTGTTGCGTATTTTCAAGTTTGATGATTTTGAAAGTCTTTGCGACGGTGTAAGGGAGGTTTTTGAAATTTATATCGGTGAAAGCCGTCTTATAAAATATCAGGGTGAATTTTATCTTGAACTTGTTCCCAGAGATACATTTGGTTTGTTTGAACTAGAAAACATCCTTTCTGAGTTTTCGGCCAAGATACCCGAGCCATTGACTATTCAGGGAGTTTTAAACGAGCACGGCCTTATGATGATGGATGTAAATGCAATATCACTTATTGCTGAAAATTTTGTGAAATAAACAGATAAATATGATGATAAAACCGCACCAATGTGCGGTTTTTTAATAAACCATATTACGTTTCGTAAGTGCAAGGTAAGAGAAACGAAAGATGACGATAAGAGAATTGTTAAAAAAATTAAATTTAGGTATTGACTTTTAGACAGGTTTTTTGTATAATGATAAACGGATAAAATTAGTTGGCAAAATTTTGCCAAGACATATTATATGAAAAGAGGTTTTTACTATGAGTAAAGATTGGGCAAAAATGGATCTTACTAAAGTTCCTAACATGGTGTCCGAGACTGTTCCCGGCCCCAAATCAATCGAGTATCACGAAAGATGTGCTAAGCACTTCAAGGGTTACTCAAGCCAGGTTTCACTGTTCCCTGTTTCTTTTGAATCAGGCTACGGTTACACACTTAAAGACGTTGACGGCAATACATATCTTGACTTCTCATCAGGTATCTATGTAACAGGTCTTGGCCACTGCCATCCTAAAATCAGTGAAGCAGTTGCTTTCCACGCAAAGAATCTTATGAACTGCCACGACTTTACCACAAAGGTAAAGATGGAGCTTGTTGAAAAGCTTCACGAAATCACAGGCGGACGTTTCGGCGGTTTCCAGCTTTATGATTCAGGTACAACAGCAGTTGAAGCTGGTCTTCGTTGTGCTCGTGCTGCTACAGGTAAGCAGGAATTCATCTCTTTCTTCAGAGATTTCCATGGTAAGACCTATGGCGCAAACTCACTTGCAGTAGTTGGTGCAGATACTCATATGAGAGCTCCCGGCTTTATGCTCGTTCCCAGACCTAACCCATACCGCGACTTCTTTGGCAGAAGCGAAGAAGAAGCTTGGAAAGATTCATCACCTTATATTCATATGATCGAAGGTATGCTTGACAACGCTTGTGCAAACGGCGGTAAAAATGTTGCAGCTATCGTTTTAGAACCTGTTCAGGGTTGGGGTGGTTCTATCATTCCTCCTGCTGATTTCCTTCCCGCACTTCGTGCACTTTGTGACAAGAGAGGCATCCTTCTCTTTGCTGACGAAGTTCTTAACTGTATGGCAAGAACAGGTAAGTATCTTGCTATGGATCACTGGAATGTTACAGCTGACATCACAACTCTTGGTAAGGGCTTTGGTAACGGCTTCCCTGTTACAGCTATGGCAGTATCTAAGGATCTTGCTCCTGCAATCGAAAAGATTTCAGCTTCTTCAAGTTACGGCGGCAACCCCATGGCTTGTGCTGCTGCTCTTGAATCAATCAAGGTTATCGAAGAAGAACAGCTTAACGAACGCTCAGCTCACCTTGGTGAAATCATGCTGAAGAAGATGAAGGAAATGAAGGAAGCTCATCCTATCATCGGTGATGTTCGTGCACTTGGTTGTCTTCAGGCTATCGAAATCGTTAAAGACCGTGACACCAAAGAACCATTTGCTGAAGCTGGTACAATGATTTACCAGAAGGCATTCAAGAAGGGTCTTGCTTGGGTACCGTCAGGTCACATCTTGCGTATGTCACCTCCTATGATTCTTGACGACGAAGCAGCTCTTAAGGGTCTTGAAATCATCGAAGAGTCAATCGCAGAAACAGAGAAACATTTCGGTTATTAATCAATAACTTTACAAACAACAAAGGCCATTGCAGGGGAATCCTGCAATAGCCTTTTGTTAAATAAAAACATAATTGAAAGGAATTAATAATATGAAAACTGTAAGATTTGGTCTTATCGGTTGCGGACTTATGGCAAGAGAATTTGCATCAGCTGCAGCTCGTTGGTGTCATCTTACCGAAGATGTTCCCAAGCCTGAGATTGTTGGTATTTGTTCGGTTGTTCCCAAAGAGATGGAATGGTTCCAGAAGAACTTCCCTGAAATCAAATATTCTGTTGCAGACTATAAGGAACTTCTCGACAAGGAAGATATTGATGCAATTTATTGTGCTGTTCCTCACAACCTTCACGAACAATTCTATATTGATATTATCAACAGCGGTAAGGCTCTTCTTGGCGAAAAACCCTTTGGTATTGACAAAGCCGCAAACGAAAATATTATGGCGGCTATCAAGGCTAACCCCGGCACATTTGTTCGTTGCTGCAGTGAGTTCCCATATTATCCAGCAATGCAGACAATGATTAACTGGTATAACGAAGGCAAGTTCGGCAAGGTTCTTGAAATTCATTGCGGCTTCAACCACTGCAGTGATATGGATGTAACAAAGCCTATCAACTGGAAGCGTATGGTTAAATTCAACGGCGAATACGGATGCCTTGGTGACCTTGGTATTCATACTCAGCACGTTCCCTTCCGTCTTGGCTTCAAACCCAAGACAGTAAGAGCGCACTTCAGCAACATTGTTAAAGAGCGTCCTGACGGCAAGGGCGGAATGGCAGTTTGCGATACATTTGACAACTGCACAATCTTCTGTACAACTCTTAATGCAGATGGTGATGAAATTCCAATGACACTTGAAACAAAGCGTATGGAGCCGGGCTCAACAAACCGTTGGTTCTTTGAAATCTACGGCACAGAATGCAGTGCAAAGTTCAGCAGTGATGATGCAAATGCATTCCACTACACCTCATCATGGGGTAAGGAACAGTCATGGAACAGAATCATTATCGGTTACAAGCCTATGATTCCTACCATTACAGGTCCTATCTTTGAATTTGGCTTTACAGATGCTATTCAACAGCAGATTGCTGCATTTATGCTTGAATATTCAGGCGTAGAAGTTCCCTTCGGTCTCTTTACTCCCGAAGAAACAGTTCTTTCACACACTCTTGCAACAGCTGCACTCAAATCGCATTATAACAAGACCGTTGAAACTATTGATTAATTTTGGTCACTCTAAAGCCGTGGGGAGTAAATGCCCTGCGGCTTTTACATTTTCACAGAAAATAATTTGTATTTTTCTGTGAAATGTCTTGACATTTCTTTGTTTTTGTTGTAAAATAAAGAAAATATGACTGTTAGTATCATTTGCAACGGCTATAGTGGCTGTTGACTAAGGAGGAAGACGAAATGTTAGTTAATATGAATGAAGTTCTGAGACCGGCAAAAAAAGGTCACTATGCAGTTGGTCTTTTTAATGCTGTAAACTTAGAACTTGCTCGTGGTATTATTGCTGCGGCTGAAAGTACAAGATCACCGGTTATTATGGGTTCTGCAGAAATTCTGCTTCCCTACGGACCTTTGGAAGAGATTTCTTATTACCTTATTCCTATGGCAAAGAAGGCATCTGTTCCTGTAGTTATCCATCTTGACCACGGTCTTACATATGACACTTGCGTTAAGGCTCTTAAGCTGGGTTTCAGCTCGGTTATGTATGACTGCTCAACAGATTCATACGAAGAAAACGTTCGCAAGGTTAAAGAAATGGCGGATATTGCACATTCGTATGGTGCAACAATCGAAGGTGAACTTGGCCACGTTGGTGACAACGAAGGCTCTGCAGAAGGCAGCGACCATATGGCTGACCCATCTGCATTCTTTACCGACCCTGCTCTTGCAAAGGACTTTGTTGACAAAACTGGTGTAGATGCACTTGCGATTGCTGTTGGTAATGCGCATGGTGCATACAAACTGCCCCCCAAACTTGATTTTGAAAGAATTCGTACAATCGCAAAGACTGTTGATGTTCCACTGGTTCTTCACGGTGGCTCTGGTCTTACAGATAATGACTTCCGTCAGGCAATTAAGGACGGTATCAGCAAGGTTAACATCTTTACAGATATTAATGTTGCTGCAGTTGAGGCAGAATTCAAGAAATTCTCAGATATGAATAAGGGTATTATTGACCTTATTCCTGCGGCAGTTGAGGCTGTAAAGCTTGCTACAATGGAAAAGATGAAGCTGTTCAGCAGTGACGGTAAGGCTGATTGCGGAAATAGTACATCAATGTCTGCTGATGATCTTGAAAAGATTACAAAGCTTGTTGCGACAGAGGTTGCAAAGTATCTTAACAAATAGATATTTAAAATTTAAGAGGAGCTGCAAAGATTTTTTGCAGCTCCTTTTGTGCTGTTTAAAAGAGATGTTAAAGTGGCAGTTGAAAATAGTGTGAGAGCAGACCTTTAAAACGGGTTCTGCTCTTTTTTGTTAGAATAAAGACGAAAACGTGTAAATATACTTATATTATCTAAACAGAAAGGTTGTGTAAATATGGACGAAAAACGAAACAGCGAGCATAAAATTATAATGTTGGGACGCGAAAAGCTTACGGTTACAGGCGTTGAAGATGTTGACAGCTTTGATGAAGACAAGGTTGTTGCATACACCTGTGACGGAGTTATGACGGTAAAGGGTGCAGATTTCAGAATAAACCGCCTTAATGTTGAGGACGGCGAGCTTGAAGTTGAGGGCGATATTGACAGCATTGAGTATGCCGACGGACATAAAACTGATAAGGGCAGTTTTTTCAGCAAAATTTTTAAATAGGGAGCAGGGACGATGTATAATTCTGTGCCAATGGAGGCAGGTTTTTTTGCGGCAAGTTTTATTGCAGGTGTTGCGGCAGCGTTTATATATGATTTGCTCCGTGTCAGTCGCAGAATATTAGGCCCGGGCGACGGGATTGTTAATTTGGAGGATATTTTGTTTCTTGCGGTTTCCGCGCTTATTATGTTCGGTGCGGCGTATATTAAAAACAGCGGTGAGATCCGCTTGCAAGGCTTTTTAGGCTTCGGTGCCGGAGCGGGGCTGTATGCCGCAGTGGTAAAAAACCGTTTCCTCAATGTCAGCACCGTGATAATAAAATGGCTTGTTAAAATGGCTGAAAAAGTAATAAAAATTCTGCTCTTCCCAATCAAAATAATATTTAAAATATTCAAAAGACCCGTGAGCGTTGTTATGTGGTATACGGGATGCGGAGTGCGCCGTGCAAAAAGACTTGTCAGACGCGGTGGCGACAGGCTTTCGGTGCGACTGAAAAATGTGGGGCTTATGCTGAGAAAAAAGTAATGGAGGAGTATTGACAAAGCCGTTTGGTTGATATATAATCATATTATATTAGTGTATAGTTGGGGGTTTATGCCAATGTATAGCGGTGCAAAGCGGCAGAAAAAATCTTCTGCAAAAAAATTAGTTATATTAGCCGTTGTATTGCTGGTGTGTATAGGTGTGGCCTGCAAAATTGTCGAACAGCAGATAACCCTGTCGCGTTATGATGACCTTGCCAAAGAATATGAACAAAAGATTGCCGAGGCACAGCTTGAAAATCAAAAGCTGGAGGATGAAAAAGATAAGGCAGACACCGATGAATATATTCAGCGTGCGGCTCGTGATAAATTGGGATTGGTAAAGCCAAACGAGCGTGTTTTTGTGGATATAAGTCAATAAAAAACTCAAAAGATAAGTGAAATTAAATATACAAACGGTGTTCAGTAGGGCATCTGAGGAGGATTTTTGAAAGCTATGCAGATTGAAGAAGGAAGTATACTTCGCGGAAAGGTTACAGGCATCGCACCTTTTGGCGCATTTATTGAGCTTGAAGGAGGAAAGACCGGTCTTGTACATATTTCTGAAGTATCGTCAGAATTCGTTGATGATATAAGCAAACACATTACTGCAGGGCAGAGTGTCAAGGTTAAGGTGCTTTCTGTTGACGACAAAGGTAAGATTAGCTTGTCGATTAAGAAGGCAGTCGAGGATAAACCAAAGAAAAAAGCCGGTAAAAGACCAAAAAACAGTGGTGGTCTTAAGGGGGCTCCTGAGGTTTTTGAATTTTCGCACAAGTCAAAGGATATGGCAGAGATGTCTTTTGAAGACAAGCTTCTTAAATTTAAGCAAGATAGCGAAGAAAAGATTCAGGATCTTAAACGAAACACCGAGGGCAAGCGCAACGGTGGTTATAAGCGAGCATATTAAAAAAACCCGACGGAACTGTAAAGGTTCCGTTGTGTGTTTTTAAATGAAAATTGGTAACAATTACAGAATAATGCAGGGGAGGTTACGGTTATGAATAACGAGGCAATTATTTGGTTGATTGCGGCGGTTATACTTGGCGTTGTTGAGGCATCTACTGTAAACCTGATTACCCTTTGGTTTGCGCTGTCAGCGCTTATTGTGGCAATAATCGCTTCATTTGGTGCAGGCCCGGGTGTGCAGATAACGGTTTTTATAATTGTTTCTGCAATTCTGGTTGTGGCAACGCGCCCATTGGCAAGAAGATTTTTAAACCGTAATACTATTGCAACAAATGCCGACAGAATTATTTCTGCAAAAGGCGTGACGATTGAAGAAATTAACGGTCTTAAAGGGACTGGCCAGGTTAAGGTTATGGGTCAGGTATGGTCGGCAAAGTCTGCAAACGGTGAAAATATAGCCAACGGTACACCTGTAACAATTGTGGCACTTGAGGGTGTAAAGGTTGTTGTTTCGGCAGATAATTAGTGACAAAAGAATTATATTTTATTAAGGAGTGTGTTTTATGCCGTTTTTAATTTTTTTGGTTATAGTTATTGTTTTACTAATTGCAAATATTAAAGTTGTTCCACAGGCTCACGCATATGTTATTGAACGCCTTGGGGCATACAGCGGAACATGGAGCGTTGGCCTTCATATAAAGATTCCGTTTATTGACAGGGTTGCAAAGAGAGTTACCCTGAAAGAGCAGGTTGTTGATTTTGCTCCCCAGCCGGTTATCACAAAGGATAATGTTACCATGCAGATTGACACGGTAGTATATTTCCAGATAATTGATCCCAAGCTCTACACTTATGGCGTGGAACTGCCGATGGCGGCAATTGAGAATCTGACAGCCACAACACTGCGTAATATTATTGGTGATATGGAACTTGACGAAAGCTTGACATCCCGTGATGTTATTAATACAAAAATGCGTTCTATTCTTGATGAAGCAACCGACCCCTGGGGTATCAGGGTAAATCGTGTTGAACTTAAGAATATCATTCCACCCGCGGGCATTCGCGAGGCGATGGAAAAACAGATGAAGGCTGAACGTGAAAGACGTGAGGCAATACTTCGTGCCGAGGGTGAAAAGAAGTCTGCAATTCTGGTTGCTGAGGGCGAAAAAGCTGCTGCAATCTTAAAGGCGGAGGCTGAAAAAGAATCCCAGATTCTTAAAGCTGAGGCTGAGAAAGAATCTGCAATTCGAATTGCAGAAGGTGAAGCACAGGCAATCCTTTCCGTTCAGGAGGCTACTGCAAACGGTATTCGTATGCTGAATGAGGCATCGCCCATAGACTCTGTTCTTACTATAAAGAGCTTAGAGGCGTTTGCAAAGGCTGCAGACGGCAAGGCAACAAAGATTATTATTCCGTCGGAGATTCAGGGCTTGGCAGGTCTTGCTGCAGGTCTTAAGTCTGTTATCGACGAAGAAAATAAAATTTAAGACACTTAAGATTGTCAAAGGAACTTTAGGAGGAAAAACAAAATGTCAGGACATTCCAAATGGGCAACAATTAAAAGGAAAAAAGGTGCACTTGATGCAAAAAGAGGTAAGCTGTTTACCAAAATCGGTCGTGAACTTATGGTTGCGGTTAAAGAGGGTGGACCCGACCCAGACAGCAACTCAAAGCTTCGTGATGCTATCGCAAAGGCAAAAGCAAACAATATGCCCAACGATACTATTCAAAGAAGTGTTAAAAAGGCGTCGGGCGAGGACGGCAACAAAGAATATTTTGAACTCACATACGAAGGCTACGGCCCCAGCGGTGTTGCCTTTATGGTTGAAACGCTCAGCGACAACAAAAACCGTACAGCAGGCGATATGCGCCACTATTTTGACAAATACGGCGGCAATCTTGGCCAGACGGGAAGCGTAGGCTTTATGTTTGACCGCAAGGGTCAGCTTGTTATTGCAAAGGCCGACAGCATTGATGAAGACACTTTGATGATGGATGCACTTGACGCAGGTGCCGAAGACTTCAGTGCCGAAGACGAATGCTATGAAGTTACATCCAGCCCTGAGGATTTCAGCAAGGTTCGTGAAGCGTTAGAGGCAAAGGGATATGAATTTGAACAGGCTGAAATCAGCTACATTCCGCAAACCCTCACTCAGGTAGACGACCCCGAGGCCGTAAAGAACTTAGAAAAGCTTATAGATATGCTCGAAGATAACGACGACGTGCAGAACGTTTACCACACCTGGGATATGCCCGAGGATGAAGAGGAAGAGTAGTCATATCAAGGCTTTGCAGGATTTGGGTAAACCTTTGAACGGTGATATACATTCCGAACTACGGTATACGGGAAATATATCATCTCAAATTTGAGTTTGTACATCACAGCTCCGAATATACTGAAAAATTGCATGGAAACCAATGGGAGGTATTTATGCAAATCAAAACAGTATATTCGGAGTTTTTGTTTGATTGCGAGGTTAAGCACTTCACACCAAAGACAATGAAAGGCTACAAAAACAATCTGTCTCGGTTATTCAATTACCTTGATGCTAGGTTTAATATTGGCTCTTTGTCAATAGTTGGGGTAAAAATTAAATAATGGAATTTTTTGTGGCGGTTGCGGTTTTAAGCAACCGCCGTTCCTGTATTAGCTTTTTTGTAATTGAACATGTGTAATATCCTTTTTCTGAATCTATCAAAATTACGGTATCCGTAAGCGTTTCTTTTTAAAACTTTGATCTTGTTGTTGCATCCTTCTGTAAATCCGTTAGTATATGGATAATCAAATGTATTAAATATAGATTTAGACCAGTTTTGCAGTGTTGTTGCACAATCCTGATAATCTTTTAACCTGCTGTTTTGAGCTATTAAAATCCATTTAGAGAGAAGTTCTTTGCCTTTGTGTTTGTCTTCGCAATCAAGTATCTCATAAAACAGTTCCTTTAAGTAATATGCACTTCTTAAATCGTCATTGAAATACAAGAGATATTCAACCTTTTCTAATTGCTCTGGTTTAAGTTTGTTTCTTCGCATAGTTAATACTCTTTTTGAGTGCTTGAACAGTAATCTGTTTTCCTTTCCATACTTCTTTTGAATTTTCTTTCTCACTCTTTCAAACGCCCATATTACCTGCCGTACATAGTGATATTTATCAACCAATTGAGTAGCTTCTTTTAAATATATTTTCGATAACTCTGCATAAGGTTTCCACATATCACTGACAAAGGATTTAACTGCACTTCTTTCATCTCGATTCCATTGTTTAAAGTATGAAATCAGGTGGCTTTGCTTTCTATCAGGCAGTATATCTAATACTGTACCATCAGCCGGATTGGTGATAATTACTTGGTACTTTTCTTTGTCTGTATTTCCTTTAAATTCATCAATAGAAAGCACTTGCGGAAGTTCTTTTGGAGTATCATAAGCTAACAAATCAAAGAAACGAATAACGGTTGTAACGGATAAATTAACCTCTTTTGCAATACTTGTAAAAGACCTTTCGGATTCTGTTTTCTTAAAGATTTCATTGATTAATCGCAGAGTAACGCGATAATATTTAGGTGCAAAAGAATTATCTTCAGCAAATCTTTTTCCACAATGTTTACATACATATCTTCTGTGATTATGAATGAGCGTAACATGCTTTCCAAAGGCGGATATGTCTTTGATTTTGCGTTTTCGATAATCGTGAATATATGATGTTTCTTGTTTGCAACAGGGACAAATATGAGGTTTAACAGGTAATTGTGTATATATCAGTGTATGTGATTCAAAATGTTCGATT
>JAZRNN010000059.1:0-1825 GCA_045648175.1 Clostridia bacterium | reverse complement strand
CATAATTTTATCGACTCCTTTCTAAAAAGGGCGGTTGGGGTAAAACCCAACCGCTTTTTTGTATATCAAAACATCTTGCAGATAATACCAAAATCTGTTATACTTATGATAGGCAATATAATCGACACCTTTAAGTATGATACTTACGGCAGAATGATTGAGCATACTGGTGATGGCTTTATTATCTTCGGCTACAATGGTCGTGACGGTGTAGTGACCGACAAGAACGGTCTTATCTACATGCGTGCAAGGTACTACAGTCCTGAAATGCGTCGATTTGCCAATGCCGATATTGTCCCCGGTGAAATTTCCAACGCCATAACCCTCAACCGCTACGCCTACGCCAACGGCAACCCTGTGTCTTTCGTCGACCCGTTTGGTCTTGAAGGGTTTTTGTCTAGCCTATGGTATAAGGCTAAAGAAACATATAATTCTGTGAAAAATTGGGTTAATGATGAAATAGTTCAACCAGCCATTAAAGTAGTCAAAAACATTGCCAAAGATATAGAAAATTTTGATTGGAACAATTCAGATGAACAAAAAGCTTTAGAATCAAATTATTTTTCCGCATATAAAGGACAATTTATTATTCGAGAGGATTGGGGATTCACAGAAGGGCGGTCGGCTTCCTTTTTCGTTATGTTTCTTAACTCAAATGAAACGGATATAAACACTGTTAAACACGAGTATGGCCATTTTAAGCAATTGCACCTTCTTGGATTGCGCAGATATATTAAGTATGTTGCAATACCGTCTGTGAATTCTGGGGATGTACCATATGATGAGTATTATTCTTTACCGTTTGAAAAATCCGCTGATATACTTGGAAACGTGGAAAGATCTGGTTATAATTATACAGATGGTGGCAAGGGAAGTACTTTTATTATTGATACATACATAAAGGATTTAAATGATATTGTTAATAGTTTGACAAATCCTATTATAAATCCAATGGCTAATCTTATGAAAGTTCAATTAAAAACTCTAAATATAGAATCAGGGATAAATGCCAATATAAAATCATGTTTAGGGTCGACAAATTATATAGAGGATACTAATCGTGCGAAATAAATACTTTTTGTTATGTTTGATCACATTAATTATACTTACATTA
This sequence comes from Clostridia bacterium, assembly GCA_045648175.1. Classification (GTDB taxonomy): domain Bacteria; phylum Bacillota; class Clostridia; order Monoglobales; family Monoglobaceae; genus SIG440. Next base: position 711 of record JAZRNN010000059.1, on the reverse strand, counting down.
TGTTCGTGTATATTCGCTCCGTCGGATCCGCCTAGTTATAAATATAGAGGGGATAATGTTGCGGAGTATGCCGCGGCAAATTATTCTATATTTGGAATGAAAACAGGAGAAGAAGATAAGGTAATTGTTTTGGAAAAAGATGATTACGGGAGAACCATGTTTCTTTTGCGGACTCAATCTTGGATTGTACACAATCAATCGATTGCAGCAATTCTTATAACACAGTCAAGCAGTGATAAGGAAGTTCAGTATTACGAATTAAATAATGTTATGTATTGTTATACGGACTATTTTGAGCCGTCATGGGAATTGTGTTCTTCGCTCTTTTCTTTTGAGCAAATTTCTCAGTTGAAAGAAAATAACGATTGGGGAAAAGAGTTGAATCTGAATAAAGCTGTATCTAAAAAAATAATTGTTTCAGACGTTGATGCCCAACTAATCCAGCAGAAGGAGATTGATAAAGTAATTATCGATTTGTACGGTGATGAAGATAATACTTTCTATGATCCGTTGACTCAGTATTCTAACGGAAAGGTTGTATATTTAGTAGGACGACCTCTGTATAACAACCTTGATGACTATAGTGAGGAATTTTATATTGTTGTTTTTTTCCCCGCAAGTAATCTGCAAAATCAAAAATGCATTTACGAAAAAGTTTATGACGTAAAAAACTATCAAGAGCAATTATATGAATTGATAAGGTAAACACAG
>JAZRNN010000058.1:0-1552 GCA_045648175.1 Clostridia bacterium | reverse complement strand
GTGGATAATAGTCAATAAAGTGGACAGAAAAAATAGAAAAAATTAAAGAAAAAGATGCTCAGCTTGGTTGGGAGAGAGGCCGTTATTGTGAGAATGAGGTCTGACGGAATTGTAAAAACCAAAGATATATTCGAAAAGACTATTGTTTAAATCTAAAAAAGACGAATAACATTTACGGTTAACCTCTTCTTTTTTCAGATACTTAAAAAAGCATTCCATAACAGCGTTGTCATAGGGATGCGCTTTTGCTGAAAATGATTGTACCATATTAAGTCTATCCAAATGCTTACGAAATTGAATAGAGGTAAATTGACAGCCACGGTCGGTGTGAAAAATGACACCTTGAGACTTACCTCTATTTGCCACAGCTAAATTAACAGTATCAATTGCAAGCTGAGTGTCGATTCTGCTTGATAACTTGTATGCGATAACTTTACGGGAAAACAAATCCAATATTACGCATAAATAATAGAATCGTCCAGCCGCTCTGATGTATGTAAAATCACACACCCATACCAAGTTCGGCTCTGGCTGATCAAATTGCTGCTGAAGAATGTTTTCAAGCTTCTCGTCAGTAGCCGATTTTGATTTGTGTATAAACGGTTTTTGCGTACTCATCTTAGGCAATGACATAGACTTCATCAATCGGTACACTCTTCCGACACTGATGTTTATGCAATATTCCCTTTGGAGGCAAAGTTTCATTTTAGCGGCACCAAGACGTTTTTTGTATTTAGCGTGTAGCAAAAGAATATACGTACGAATGCATGCGTTCTCTTGTTCACGCCTTGTTTCTTGGTGGCTGATGAATTTGTAATATGTACTGCGATTGACTTTTAAAATACGGCACAACGTAGAAACGGAATGCTCTTTTGAAAGTATCTTTACAGCCTCTAATCTTTGCCTGAGTGTGGAGTGAATATTGCAATGGCTTTTTTTAATATCATGTTCTCCTCTTCTAACTGAGCATTTCGTTTTTGAAGAGTTTTGATTTGCTGTGCTGTTAAAACAGTATCATCATCTATTTTCACTTCGGAATACTGGCGTATCCAATTGGCTAATGCACTGTGTGAGATTCCGTATTCTTTTTTGAGTTCTGCGTACGTCTTCCCCGAGTGATACAAATTTACAATCGTTTGCTTAAATTCTGCGGTGTATTTTGGACTTCTTTTTATTGTCATTTTTTGTTCCTCCTTTTCTTGTCCTATATTATACCACACTTGTCCACTTTTTTAGTATACATCCAATCAATGTTGGGGACAAGATAACGATAGTGCACAATGGTGAAGTCAGAGAAACAGATTATATGGAATTTGAAGAGATCTTTGTAATGCAATATGAGGATTCCCATGGTTGTAGCATTTCTGTAATTCCTAAAGACTTACCTTAAAAAACACACATCCACTTGAAATAATGCAAATTTAAGCGAGTGGGAATAAAGAGAATAAGGCGAAACGGCTTGAAAGTTATTGCTTCCAAGCCGTTTTTTACATAGCCATAACCACCGGATTATCCGGTGGTTATGACTATAGATTAAAGTCGGAGGCCAAGC
>JAZRNN010000057.1:0-64673 GCA_045648175.1 Clostridia bacterium | reverse complement strand
AAGCCACAAGTGGGTGCAGAAGGACCTGGAAAAGACAAAGGAATCCTCCCGGAAGGTTCCCTTGTTGATCCCGGAACTCCGGGAGGCAATTAAGGCCCAGCACAAGCCCGGTGGGAAGCTCCTTAACGCACATCAGATGACCCTACGCCGAGCTGTGGAACGAACCTGCAAAAAAGCCGGTGTGCCCATTGTAACCGTACACCAGCTCCGGCACAGCTTCGCTTCCCTATCCGCTCACCTCGGGATCCCAAAAGAAATCAGCATGGAGATCGGTGGTTGGAGCAATGACAAAACCATGGACGAGATCTACACCCATATCTGCAGATCTGATATCGAGCGATATAAAAATGAAATGTGGAAATTTTACAATCCCGATCCGAAAGAGCAAGACAAATCGTCAAACGACAATTCCTGATTGCAAATGCAATTGCAAGTTTCTAAAATAATTGTTTTAGCACTATACTTTTTCTTTCAGAAAGTTAGGATTTTAACCGCATCCATAATCCGACAAAATCCCTTAAAACCTTTGAAAACAAAGAAAAATCCCGTATTTCTTGCGAAATACGGGATTTAACTTTTTGGCGGAGTGAGAGAGATTTGAACTCTCGCGCGCTTTTTACACGCCTACTCCCTTAGCAGGGGAGCCCCTTCGGCCTCTTGGGTATCACTCCGAATGTAAGAATATTTATGAAGGAGAAAGTGGCGGAGAGAGTGGGATTCGAACCCACGGCACATTGCTGTGTCACCGGTTTTCAAGACCGGCTCCTTAAACCACTCGGACACCTCTCCGTTTATTATGTCACACATCTAAGCGACTTTGATATTATAGCATGCTTTTAGTAGTTTGTCAATAGTAAAATTGAAATATTTTTCCCAAAAAACTTTTACAAGAAATTTACAAAAGAAAAGTATATAAATCTTGACACAAAGGTGTTATTGTGGTATCATTAAAAATAATAATGAGATACTGTCTCTGCTGTTGTGAATACAGCAAAAAATAAGGAGGATGCAAAAATGAAAAAAAATTTAATGGCAGTAGTTCTTGTCGTTGTGATGCTGCTTAGTTGTGTTGCAACTGTAGGCGCTGCACCACAGTCATTAACTGACTATCTGGCACTTTGTGAAGACTATAACAGAGCAATTAATGTTCCTGTTGATATCGAGGGAAAATTGCCAACAGGTACATATAGTGATTCAATAACAGGCGTTGTGGGCGATGGTGCTGTATTCCGTGCGGTACTTGACATGACAGATGTTAAACATGTTGCTGACAAGATTGTAAGAGAAGGTGAAATTGCACTTTCTGCAGCAGATTTTATCAAATTAAAGGCTATGCCTGTGACAGGTAGCTTTACAATTACTGCAACATGGACAGGTGTTACTGCACCTTCTGATATTGAAGCAGGAAATCTTCTTGGTTTCAAATTTGATGGCGGAACAACTTCTATATTTGAAGAAGGAACTTCAAGAAATCTTTCAACTTCTAAGAAATCTGTAGAGTCCACTATTAATGTTAAAAGTGGTGTGACTGTTAATGATTTGACAACATTGCCTAATGAAATCATTCTTGAAATTGATGGATTCAAAATTGTTACAAACGGACGTATGGATGGTGTAATTGTTGGTACTACAACAATTGGAAAAGGTGATACAGGTTATCCCCAGGATGTAAATATTAATTACGCATTTACTGATCCCGTTGCACCTGTTTTGATTAATGTAACAGCTTTACCTAACGGAGGTGGTTCAACTTCTGGTGCAGCCGCAAAAAATTATACTGTAAATTATGAAGTTAATGGTGGATCTACATTAAATGCTGAATCATATAAACAAGGTAGTGTGATTCATCTTAATAAAATACCTGAAAAAGAAGGGTTTATCTTTGATGGTTGGTATGCAGATGCTGCTCTTACACAGAGAATAACATCTGTTACTTTGGATAGCAACGTGACAGTTTATGCTGCATGGAAAGAAGTTGCTGCTGAAGACGACAAGCCGGTTGTTGTACATCCTGTTCCGGAAAAACTGGACGGTGGAGACCATTTTGCTTACATTTCAGGTTATCCGGACGGAACTATCAGACCTGAAAGCAACATTACTCGTGCTGAGGTTGCTACCATCTTCTTCAGATTGCTTAAAGAAGATGTAAGAACACAGAACATTGCTACAGAAAATGTGTTTGACGATGTAAATGCAGGTGATTGGTTTAATACTGCTATTTCAACAATGGCAAAATTGGGTGTTGTAAATGGACGTACAGCTAAGACTTTTGCTCCTGATGAATATATTACACGTGCTGAATTCACAACTATTTGTGCTAGATTTGATGATTCTGACTTGGCTGGAGAGAACAAGTTTACTGATGTTGCCGGTCACTGGGCAGAGAAGTATATTGTTGAAGCAGTTGCTTATAACTGGATTAATGGATATGAAGACAACACATTCCGTCCTGAACAGAACATTACACGTGCAGAAACTGCTACTTTGATTAACAGAGTATTAAATCGTGTACCCGAAAGTGCAGATGCATTGCTTGACGCTATGAAGGTATGGCCTGACAACAACACATCAGCTTGGTACTATGTTGCTATGCAGGAAGCTACAAACAGTCATACATTTGAACGTGTGAATGATGCTGCTGAAAAGTGGCTTGAACTTGCTGCAAACAGAGATTGGACAGTATACGAAAAATAATCTATTAAGTTTATTAAAGAGCCTCTCGGTTTGAGGGGCTCTTTATGTAAGTAAAAAATTAATAAAGGAGACATAAGTAATGATTTATGATTTGATTGCAAACAAAGATTTATACGTTAATCTGGGCGAAAAGTTTAAAAAGGCTTTTGATTTCATTGTTAAAGGAACAGAAGAAGATATTGCTGTTGGAAAGTATGAAATTGATGGTGATGAAGTTTATGCCAGCGTAAGCGAATATGATACAAAGACCGAAGGAAATTATGAAGGACATAAGAAGTATATTGATCTTCAGTATATACTTTCAGGTCACGAAGAAATCTACTGGAAGAATATTAATGATTGTACTTTAATCAAGGATCATACTCCTGAAAAAGATGTAATGGTTCTCTCAGCAGAAGATCCCGTAGTACTTGATATGCCCGCAGGTGCATTTGCAATTTTGTATCCCACTGATGCACACGCTCCAAACAGAGCCTACAAAGAAGTTTCTCATGTTAAGAAAATTGTTGTGAAGATTAAGGTTGATTAATAAACATAAGTACAAAAAAGAGATGCAAATTTTGAACCGGCCCCTAAAAGTTAGACCAAAAATCTAACGATTGGGAGGTCGGTTTTTTATGGCGAAATATAGTTTTGAATTTAAAATGGAAGTTGTGCAGGCATACCTAAACGGAGAGGGAGGGTATAAATATTTGGCAACTAAATATTGTATACCTGCAAAGCGGCGAGTCGAAGAATGGGTGCATTCATACAAAGAGTTTGGCAAGGAAGGATTAATGCGTTCTAGGCAAAATAATAATTACACTTTTCAATTTAAGCTTTCTATGGTAGAATTGTATCTATCAAGTGAAGTCTCATATCAGGAATTGGCTTTGTCACAGGGTATAAAAAATCCGTCTTTAATTGTAAAATGGGTTAATGATTTTAGAATTGCTGGTCCTGATGCTTTGAGACCTAAAAAGAAAGGTCGTAAGAAAACATTGGATATAAGAGAATTTAAAAAGCCTTCTAAACATAACGAAGAAACACCTGTGGATACAAGTGCTGAACACGTCAAAGAACTTGAAGATGAACTACTTAAACTTAGAATAGAGAATGCATATTTAAAAGAATTGAGGAGACTGCGTTTAGAGGAGGAAGCTCTTCTGAAAAAACAGTGAGAATCGTCCACAGTCTCCGAGGACAGTTCAAATTAAAAGACATTCTCGCAGTAGTTGGTTTTCCGAAAGCAACATATATGTATTGGCAAAAACGGTTTGACCGAGAAAATCCTGATAAATATTTAGAGGATGAAATTACCAAAATCCACACAGAAAACAAGGATTATGGTTACAGACGGGTATATAGAGAACTACGAAACAGAAAGATTTTTCTGAACAAAAAGAAAGTTCAAAGAATTATGCAGAAGTTAGATTTGCAAGTTATGTCGTTTACTCGTAAAAGTCGCAGATATAATTCATACAAGGGTAATGTTGGTAAAATAGCACCTAACAGAATTAATCGTCGCTTTAATACATCTGTACCACACCAAAAGATAACTACTGATACTACTGAATTTAAGTATTACGAGATAGACAACAAAGGCAGAATGGTGATTAAGAAATTGTATTTAGATCCGTTCCTTGATATGTTTAATGGCGAAATTTTAAGTTACAGTATAACGCAGACACCATCAGCCATCGGGATATTATCTGCTCAAAAGAAAGCGATAGAAATAACATCAGATTGTCCATACAAAAGAACATTCCATTCGGATAGAGGTTGGGCATATCAAATAAATGCCTATTACCATACTTTAAAGGAAAACAGAGTTTTTCAAAGCATGTCTCGCAAAGGGAACTGCTATGATAACTCTATGATGGAAAATTTCTTTGGAATATTAAAGCAAGAAATGTATTACGGAACTACATATTACAGTTTTGATGAGCTTAAGGAAGCTATTGAAAAATATATAAAATATTACAATAAGAAAAGAATTAAAGAGAAACTTGGTGGGATGAGTCCGGTACAGTATCGACTCAACGCCTTGGCTGCATAAAAATAGCGTAGCAGTCATTAAAACTACTACGCTATAAAAAGTCTAACTTTTTGGGGTCACATTATTTAAGCAGCTCTTTTTTGTATACAATATTAAATTTATTCCCCTTGTGTTTCGCAGTAAGCACAGCGGTATTCTTTTGTTGAAGTATCGGTAAGATGGAATATGTTGGGTAATTCCTGCTCGGTTGTGGTGATACAACGGGGGTTTTTGCAGAAGATAACATTTGTCAGCTTTTCAGGGAGAGTCATTTTCTTCTTTTCTACAAGTTTTTCTCCTTGTATAACATCAACGGTTGCATCAGGGGCTACATACCCAAGGATGTCCATATCAAGTTCAATAAGTGAGTCAATTTTAATAATGTCTTTTTTGCCCATTTTAGAGCTACTTGCATTTTTTATAATAGCTATCGAACAATCAAGCGTATCAAGGTGGAGAAGGTTATATATCTCCATGCCCTTGCCTGCCTCAATATGGTCAATTACATATCCGTTTTTAATTGAATCAATATTCATTATTCTACCTCCAATAGCTTAAGTATTAAAGCCATTCTCATATATTTGCCGTTGAGCACTTGCTTAAAATAGCAAGCTCTGGGGTCTTCATCAACCTTAACACTGATTTCATTTACACGGGGCAGAGGATGCATAATACAAAGATCTGATTTTGCATCGGTAATCTTTTCAGGAGTGAGAATATAACTGTCTTTAAGACGGAGATAATCTTCTTCGTTGAAAAATCTTTCTTTTTGTACGCGGGTCATATAAAGTATATCAAGCTCGGATATATATTCAGAGAGGTTGCTTGTCTGCACATATTCGCAACCTGATTCTTCGATGACTTTTTTTGCATAGTCAGGTAGATTCAGCTCTTCAGGCGATATAAGAATAAACTTTATTCCTGTATATCTGGTCATTGCCGAAATTAAAGAATGTACCGTTCTACCAAATTTAAGGTCACCGCAAAAGCCAATAACAAGATTGTCAAAACGCCCTTTTTCTTTGTGTATTGTAAGAAGGTCGGCAAGGGTTTGTGTAGGATGATTGTGTCCGCCGTCACCGGCATTGATTACCGGGATTGATGCGTTCATTGCGGCAACTAAAGGAGCACCCTCTTTATGATGACGCATTGCTATAATATCTGCGTAACAAGAGATAACTTTAGCAGTATCGGCAATGCTTTCGCCTTTTGAGGCTGAACTTGAGCCAGCATCCGCCATTGATAGAACATGACCGCCAAGCTCATACATAGCAGCTTCAAAGCTGAGACGGGTTCTAGTTGAGGGCTCAAAGAACAGTGTAGCAAGTTTTTTTCTGTCACACTTGTGAGCATATTTATCGGGATTTGCGATAATATCCTCAGCAACTGCAACAAGTTGATTAACCTCTTCTTTGGAAAGGTCTTTTATATCAATAATACTTCTCATAAAAGTCAGTCCTTTAAAAATATTTTAAGATTATGCATTTATCCAGCTTTCGTCTGAGGGATTGTTGCGGAAGGAAATAAGTCTTTGAATATCTTCGGGCTTGATATAACCTTCTTTTGCTGCAACTTCAGCAATAACGTCAAAGTTAGTAAGGCTGATATTCTTTACATTAGCTTCTGCAAGTCTGTCAAGACCCTTTTTCATACCGTATGTGAAGATTGAAACGATACCAAGAACTTCAGCCCCTGCTTCACGAAGAATGTTTACAACTTCAATAACGCTGCCGCCAGTTGAGATAAGGTCTTCGATAACAACAACCTTTTGACCTTTTTCGAGTCGACCTTCAATCTGATTCTGTCTGCCGTGGTCCTTTGCACCGCTACGGACATAACCCATAGGAAGGCCGAGGAGGTGTGCGGTAATTGCGGCATGGGCAATACCTGCAGTTGATGTACCCATAAGAACATCTGCTTCTGGGTAGTTTTCTTTGATAAGTGTTGCGAGCCCGTTTTCAACGTCGTTGCGAACATCAATGTCGCTGAGAGTTAAACGGTTGTCACAGTATACGGGGCTTTTAATTCCGCTAGCCCAGGTAAAGGGTTCTTCGGGGCGGAAGAACACCGCTTTAATCTTTAATAAATCTTTTGCAATAATTTCCTTCATTGTATTTATCTCCTTATAAAAAAATTTATCCTACAAATTCATCAACGCATCTTTTGTATGCTGCAACGGGGTCATCTGCTGCGGTAATGGGTCTGCCCACAACTATGTAGTCAGAGCCGATAGCTTTTGCGTCAGCCGGAGTCATAACGCGAACCTGGTCGCCCTTGTCGCCGTCGGCAAAACGTACACCGGGAGTAACTGTCACAAAATCCTTGCCACAGGTGTTATGAACCTTTTTTGCCTCTAAGGGAGAGCATACAACGCCATCAAGACCAGCTTTTTTAGCATTGCTTGCGTAGTGCATAACAACCTTGTCGATAGGCTCGTTGATAAGAAGGTCTTCCTTCATTTTTTCTTCACTTGTTGATGTTAGCTGAGTAACTGCGATAAGAATAGGACGTGTGCCGTCGGGGCGGGTAAGACCTTCGATTGCGGCTTCCATCATTGCAACAGTACCTGATGCGTGAAGATTTGTCATATCAACATCGAGGCGGCTGAGGACAGACATAGATTTTTTTACTGTATTAGGAATGTCATGGAGCTTAAGGTCAAGGAATATCTTGTGACCGCGATTTTTTATTTCACGTACAATTTCTGGACCTTCAGCATAGAACAGCTCCATACCGATTTTAACAAATGGTTTTACATCCGAAAACTTATCTAAAAAATCAAAAACTTCTTTCTTTCCTGCAAAGTCGCAGGCAACAATAACGTCTTTTCCCATTAGTGGGCACCTCCTATAATATCATTTAAATCTGTAATCCCGTATTTTTTCATAACTGACGGGAGATTTTCTATAATTTCCTTGCAGGCGAAGGGATTAACCAAGTTTGCGGCACCAACCTGAACGGCTGTTGCACCTGCAAGCATCATTTCGATTACATCCTCAGCAGAAGAGACACCTCCCATACCTATAATGGGGATATTAATAGCCTCAAATACCTGATATACCATACGGACAGCAACAGGGAAAATGGCGGGACCTGAAAAACCACCCATTTTGTTGGCAATAACGCATTTTTTTGTTTTAAGGTCAATTCTCATACCAAGAAGTGTGTTTATAAGGCTGATACCGTCAGCTCCGGCTTCTTCACAAGCCTTTGCTATTGATACGATATCTGTCACGTTGGGTGACAGTTTTATAATAACAGGTTTTTTTGACACAGCTTTAACGGCTTTTGTGACCTCTGCAGCAGCCTCGGGAGATGTGCCAAAGCTCATACCGCCGCCGTGAACATTGGGACAGGAAACATTAACCTCAAACCAACCGATTTGTTCTTCGTTGCTGAGTTTTTCACAGGTGTATACATAGTCATCAACAGAAAAACCACTGATATTTGCCATAACAGGCTTTGAGAAGACTTTTTTAAGCTTGGGAAGCTCGTTTTCGATAACGGCATCAACACCGGGATTTTGCAGACCTACTGAATTTATCATACCCATTCTGCATTCAGCAATTCTTGGGGTCGGGTTGCCAAAACGTGGGTCTTTGGTTGTTCCTTTAAAGGAGAATGTTCCAAGACAGTTTATGTCATAAATTTCAGCAAATTCATATCCAAAGCCAAATGTTCCACTGGCAGGAATTATAGGGTTATCAAGGGTAATTCCGTTTAACGTCACTTTTGTGTTTACCATATGATTTCCTCCCTTTCAAGAACAGGTCCATCCTTACAGATGCGCTTGTTTCCGTATTTTGTCTTGCACGAGCAACCCATACAAGCACCAAAACCACAACCCATACGTTCTTCAAAACTGTACTGACCTGAACCTGTTGCAATTGCTTCGATTGCCTTGAACATAGGAAGAGGACCGCACGTGAAGAAATAGGAGTAGTCAATTTCCTTCATAGCATCGGTTACAAAACCTTTGATTCCATAGCTTCCGTCGGCGGTTGTAACAAAGACTTTTGCTCCTAAAGCTTTGAATTCTTCCTCAAAGAATACGTCATCACAACTGTTAAAGCCTAAAATTACAGTTGGCTTTTTACCTTGTTTTATTAATTCTTTACACAAGTTATACATTGGCGGAACGCCAACACCACCGCCGATAAGAAGTGGAGTATCTCCGCTTTTTTCTGTATTAAAGCCGTTGCCTAAGCCAACCAAAAGGTCAAGCTTTACTCCGGGCTTACATTTACTCATAATTTCGGTACCTTCGCCTACAATTTTATAAATAAGTGTAAGGGAATTATCTGAATAGTCACATACTGAAATTGGTCTTCTGAGATAGAGACCGTCAATCTGTATGTTTACAAATTGACCGGGAGCAGTCAAAGCACTTGTATCTCCTCTCAGAATCATCAGCATAATATCTTTTGCAATTTTTTCATTACGTTCTATTGTAAAAATTTCCTGTTTCACGGCAAAAAGTTCTCCTTATGCATCAATTGTTGATATTGTAAGAGTATTTTCTTCAAGAACGTCAAGCAATACGGAAACTGTATCAAGTGATGTGAAGATGTTTACGTTATTTTCGGTTGCACACAGACGGATTTCGTGGCCGTCATTAATGGTTGAGCCTGAGCCTGAAACATCGCTTGTGTTAATGATATAGGCTATATGACCCTGGCGGATTGCAGATGGAATTTCGTCGTTATCCTCGCTTATCTTCTTCAGCATATGAGTGCGGATACCGTTCTTCTTAAGGAATTCTGCAGTACCCCGTGTTGCCTGAATGTTAAAGCCAAGATTATAAAATCTGCGAATAAGTTCAAGAGCTTCGGCTTTATCTTTATCTGCTATGGTTGCAAGAACTGTTCCGTAATTCTGAACAATCATACCCGATGCCTGAAGAGCCTTATAAAGTGCACGATTCAGCTTGTCATCATAACCGATTGCTTCACCAGTTGATTTCATTTCGGGTGAGAGGTAAGCGTCAAGTCCGCGGATTTTATTGAATGAGAACACCGGAACCTTTACATACCAACGATTTTTCTCCTTGGGGTAAACCTCAGTTATTCCTTGTTCCTTAAGGCTCTTGCCCATAATTACCTCTGTTGCAATATCTGCAAGGCTGTATCCTGTCGCTTTGGAAAGGAAAGGAACTGTTCGTGAAGAACGGGGGTTAACTTCAATGATATATACATCTTCGTTTTTGTCTACGATGAACTGGATGTTATATAGACCAACAATTCCTATACCAAGACCAAGCTGTTTTGCATAGTCGATAATTGTTTCCTTTACCTTGTCGGAGATGCTGAAGGAGGGGTATACACTGATTGAGTCACCACTGTGAATACCCGTACGTTCAACAAGCTCCATAATGCCCGGTACAAATACATTCTTTCCGTCACATATAGCATCAATTTCGACTTCTTTACCGCTGATGTATTTATCAACAAGAACGGGCTTGTCCTCATCAATTTCAACAGCTGTTTTAAGGTAATGACGGAGTTGTTCTTCGTTGCCCACAATCTGCATTGCACGTCCGCCAAGAACAAAGCTTGGACGTACCAGAACGGGATAGCCAATTTCTTTGGCTGCCGCAACGCCGTTTTCAATTTTTGTAACAGCTCTGCCCTTAGGCTGAGGAATATTAAGCTTTTTAAGGATTTTCTCAAATGCGTCACGATTTTCTGCACGGTCAATTGCCTCGCAGTCTGTACCGATAATTGCAACATCACGGTCTGTAAGAGGCTGTGCAAGATTGATAGCTGTCTGTCCACCGAGTGATGCGATAACACCCTCGGGATTTTCGTAGTGAATGATGTTCATTACATCCTCGGGAGTAAGGGGCTCGAAATAGAGCTTGTCCGCTGTGGTGTAGTCGGTTGAAACAGTTTCGGGGTTATTGTTTATGATAATTGCTTCATAGCCTGACTTTTTGATTGTGGTAACAGCGTGAACGGTTGAATAGTCAAATTCAACACCCTGACCGATACGGATAGGACCTGCACCTAAAACCATAAGTTTTTTCTTGTCGGTTATAATTGAATCATTTTCGCCTGTATAGCTTGAATAGAAATAGGGGATATATGCGTTTGTATGGCAGGTATCAACCATTCTGTATACAGGGAATATGTTATTGTCTTTTCTAAGGTTGTAAACGTCAATCTCGGGAACATCCCAGAGCTTTGCAATAAATGGGTCACTGAAACCGATTTTCTTAGCTTCCTTTAAGGTTTCAATGCAGCCCTTATTGCTTTTGATGACAGTTTCAAAGTTTACAATCTTCTTGATTGTTTCAAGGAAGTAAGGGGTAATCATTGTGATTTCGTGAAGAGTATCAAGGCTGACACCCTTTCTTATAAGCTGTGCAACAGCATAGATGTTGTCGTCACGGAATTCCTTGATGTATTCAAGCATATCTTCAACAGACATATTCTCGAATTTTGACATCCAGATATGATTTACACCGATTTCAAGTGAACGGATTGATTTAAGGAAACATTCCTCCAAAGTCGAGCCGATACCCATAACCTCACCTGTTGCCTTCATCTGTGTACCAAGCTTGTTGGTGGCAGATGCGAATTTGTCAAAGGGGAAGCGTGGGAACTTTGCAACTATATAATCAAGTCTTGGCTCGAATGCTGCTGTTGTGTTTGCAATGGCAATTTCATCAAGTGACATACCAACAGCAATTTTTGCAGTTACTCTTGCAATGGGATAGCCACTTGCTTTTGACGCAAGAGCAGAAGAACGTGAAACTCTGGGATTAACCTCGATAAGATAATATTCCGAGGTTGTGGGGTGCAGAGCAAACTGAACATTACAGCCGCCTTCGATTTTAAGTTCACGAATAATTTTGATTGCACTGTCGTTAAGCATCTTGTGGTCGTGATCATTAAGAGTAAGAATAGGAGCGACAACAATACTGTCACCTGTGTGGATACCAACAGGGTCAATATTTTCCATACCACAGATTGTAATTGCGTTATCATTTGAGTCGCGCATAACTTCAAACTCAATTTCTTTATAGCCCTTAACACTTTTTTCAACAAGAACCTGAGAAACGGGGGAAAGCTTAAATGCATTTGTTCCAACCTCGATAAGTTCTTCCTCGGTGTATGCAAAACCGCCGCCTGTGCCGCCAAGAGTAAAGGCAGGACGAAGAACAACCGGATAGCCTATTCTTTTTGCGGCTTCCTTTGCTTCGTCAAGAGAATAAGTTATTTCCGAGGGAATAACCGGTTCGCCGATTGACTGACACAATTCCTTAAAAAGCTCACGGTCTTCGGCACGTTCTATACTTTCGCTCTTTGTACCAAGGAGTTCAACCTCGCATTCTTTCAAAACACCTTTTTTCTCAAGCTGCATAGCAAGATTAAGACCGGTCTGACCTCCGATGCCTGGGACGATAGCGTCAGGGCGTTCGTGACGGATGATTTTTGCGATATATTCCAAAGTTAGAGGCTCCATATAAACCTTATCCGCAATGGTTGTATCTGTCATAATTGTTGCGGGGTTTGAATTTGCAAGAATAACTTCATAGCCTTCTTCTTTAAGTGCAAGACACGCTTGTGTTCCTGCGTAGTCGAATTCAGCTGCCTGACCTATTACGATAGGACCTGAACCAATAATGAGAATTTTTTTGAGATCTGTTCTTTTTGCCATTTTTCCTTTTCCTCCTAAATTTTTTCAGCTTCCTGCCAAGCTATGTTGCCGTCTGCGATGGTCATAAGACATTTTCCATATACTTCGCTACCCGCAAAAGGTGTGCTCTTGCCCATTGACAGAAAATCATTTGTATCTATTTTATAAGAACAATCAAGGTCGAAAACAGTTAAGTCTGCCAAACTTCCTTCTTTAAGGCCGCATTTTATGCCAAAACGCTTGCAGGGGTTGTCGTGCAGTAGCTCAATCAGTTTTTCAAGAGTGATTATTTTTGTTTTTACAAGGTTTGTATAAAGTATAGGGAAGGCGGTTTCTATACCTACAATACCCATTAAGCTGTCTTTTAAACCCTTGCTCTTTTCCTCAGCGGAATGAGGCGCGTGGTCGGTTGCAATCATATCTATTGTACCATCTTTAATACCTTCGATAAGAGCAAGTCTGTCATCCTCACTGCGAAGGGGAGGATTCATTTTAAATCGGCCGTCCTCCTGCAAATCTTTGTCTGAAAGAACAAGATAGTGCGGAGCGGTTTCGCATGTTACATCAAGACCTTCGGCTTTAGCCTTGCGGATAAGCTCAACACTTTCCTTGGTGGAAATGTGACAGACATGGTAGGCACAGCCAGTCTCACGGACGAGTTCAAGGTCACGTTTTATCTGACCCCATTCACTTTCCGAACAGATGCCCTTGTGCCCGTTTTCCTTTGCATATTCGCCATCGTGAATGTATCCGCCGTGAAGAAGGGAGTTGTCCTCACAATGGGCTGAGATTATTTTGCCCAAAGCTTTTGCCAATTTCATCGCCTGACGCATTATATCGTCATTTTGAACACCCTTGCCGTCATCCGAAAAACCTGCAACATATGGTGCCATAGAATCCATATCGGATAATTCTTTGCCAAGACTTCCTTTTGTTATCGTTCCAAACGGGATAACATCAATCACAGCAGATTTTTTTATTGCCTCAAGCTGTACGTTAAGATTTTCAAGGGAGTCGGGGACAGGCTTCAAATTAGGCATAGAGCATACAGTTGTGTAACCACCGTGTGCCGCTGCCTGTGTACCTGTTTTGATATTTTCTTTATACAAAAAACCCGGCTCTCTTAGATGAACGTGAACATCTGTAAAACCGGGGAAAATATATTTGTCGTCAAAGGGGATAGTTTGAAAATCAAAAAAAAGAGGATTAACTTCAAAGGTGACTGTGCCGTCAACAATGAATAAATCCTTCTTTGTAAATCCGTTATTCAAATAAACCATTGCATTTTTTAATATACAGTTCATCGTGGTTTCCTTTCTGACATTTTCATATATTCTATCACAAATAAGGGTTTGTGTCAACACTTAAATAAATTAAATTTTACATAAATATTATATAGTATAAAATTTTAAAAATCTCTTGACAAATGTCCGATGCGATGCTATAATAACTCTGTTATTTTGAAAAGCTATGACGAAGAAGGTACGAATCAGGATTTTTTGCAGAGAGCCGGTGGGTGGTGTAAACCGGTAAGGTCGGTTTCAATGTACCCCTCACTTCCGAGCTGAAGGTCAGAAAACCAATTTGGTGAGTAGATATCTTCCGTGATTGCTGCGTTAATGCATGAGGATTGTTGGATCCCGATGAGCGGCGGAGGCATTTCCGCAATTTGAGTGGTACCGCGAGTGTTTTGCACCCGTCTCAAAGCTTTTTGAGATGGGTTTTTTTATTTATTTTAAGGAAGAATTTACTATGGAATTTAAAAGAATAACCCTTCTTGCCGGACATTACGGCAGTGGAAAAACAAATATTGCAGTTAATATGGCGTTTGAACTGAAGAAACAATACGACAAGGTTGCCGTTGCGGATATTGATATTGTAAATCCCTATTTCCGCACCAAGGACAGCCAAAAAGAACTTGAAGAAAATGGTATTCAGCTTATATGCAGCGAGTATGCAAACTCAAATGTTGATATACCTGCCCTGCCACAGGAAATGTATTCGGTGATTGATAATCGCGATATGATGTCAGTGGTGGATATAGGCGGTGATGATCGCGGTGCTTATGCGTTGGGACGTTATGCTTCGGCAATAGTCGAAGAAAATAATTATGAGATGTTGTTTGTGATAAATAAGTACAGACCGCTGACCCCCGATGCTGAGTCCACAGTAGAAATTATGAGAGAAATTGAGCAGGCGGGCAAAATCCCGTTTACAGGAATAATAAATAATTCAAATTTAGGTGATGAAACAACAGCAGATGATGTTTTGAATTCGCTGAACTATGCAGATGAAATTTCACGTGTTGCAGATTTGCCCGTTGTAATGACAACGGTTACGGCAGAACTTTTTGATGCATTGGACGGCAAGATTCCCAACTTATTTGCCTTAAATTTACAAAAAAAGTTAAAGGAGATGTTATAATATGGCAAAACTTACTTTCAAAACAGATAACTGCAAGGGCTGTGGACTGTGCATTGATGCTTGTCCCAAGAATGTTCTTGTCCTTGCAAAAGACAAAATCAACAAAAAAGGTCACCATCCGGCAGAAGCGGCAAATCCTGATGCCTGCATCGGTTGTGCATTTTGTGCAACAATGTGTCCGGATTGCATTATTACAGTAGAAAGGTAGGTACATAATATGTCAGATAAAGTTTTGATGAAAGGCAACGAGGCTATTGCCGAAGCTGCCATTATTGCAGGATGCCGTCATTATTTTGGTTATCCTATCACACCACAGACAGAAATTGCGGCGTACATGGCAAAAAGAATGCCCAAAATTGGAGGTACATTCCTTCAGGCAGAAAGTGAAATTGCCGCAATCAATATGGTATATGGAGTTGCATCAACCGGTAAAAGGGTTATGACATCATCTTCAAGCCCCGGTATTTCACTGAAGGGTGAAGGTCTTTCTTATCTTGCTGGTGCAGACCTTCCCGCACTTGTTATAAACGTACAGCGTGGCGGCCCCGGTCTTGGTGGTATTCAGCCTTCACAGTCTGACTATTTTCAGGCAACAAAGGGTGGAGCACATGGTGACTTTCGTATGATAGTTCTTGCTCCAAGCTCTGTTCAGGAAATGGCTGATATGACAGTTAAGGGCTTTGACCTTGCGGACAAGTACAGAATGACAGCAATGGTTCTTGCAGACGGAACAATGGGTCAGATGATGGAGCCTGTATCATTAGATTATGAAATAGGTGCTCCTATTGAAAAGCCATGGGCAACAACAGGTACAAAGATGGAAAGACCACATAATATTGTGAATTCTTTGTTCCTTGTTCCTGATGAACTTGAAAAGTCTAACTTTGAGAGATTTGAAAGATATAAGTACATAGAAGAAAATGAATGTATGTACGAAGAATATTTGATGGATGATGCAGAAATTTGCGTTACCGCCTTTGGTATTGCGGCAAGAGTTGCAAAGAATGCAATCAATGCAGCAAGAGAAGAAGGTATAAAGGTTGGTCTTATCAGACCTATTACACTTTGGCCCTTCCCCAAGGCTCCATATGCAAAGGCAGCCGATAAGGTTAAGGAAATCATTTCTGTTGAACTTTCAATGGGTCAAATGATAGAAGATGTTACCCTTGCATCAGAATGTAAGGTTCCCGTTACACTTTGCAACCGTGTGGGCGGTATGATTCCCTCACCCGAGCAGGTGCTTGACGCAATTAAAAAAGCAGCAAACGGAGGTGCAAAATAATGGTAGTTTTTGAAAAACCAAAGGCTCTGGCAGATGTCCAGATGCATTATTGTCCCGGCTGTACACACGGTATTGTTCACCGTCTTGTGGCAGAGGTTATTGACGAATTAGGTATTGAAGGCAAGACAATCGGTATTGCTCCGGTTGGATGTTCGGTTATGGCATACAACTATTTCAACTGTGATATGATTGAGGCAGCACACGGACGTGCTCCGGCTGTTGCAACAGGTGTTAAGCGTGCCGACCCTGAAAATCACATTGTATTTACATATCAGGGTGATGGTGACCTTGCATCAATCGGTATGGCAGAAACTGTGCATAGTGCGGCAAGAAACGAAAATATTACCGTTATCTTTATCAACAATGCAATTTATGGTATGACAGGCGGACAGATGGCACCTACATCACTTCCCGGTCAGGTTACACAGACATCACCTTATGGTCGTGACGTTAATCATTGCGGATACCCCATCAAGGTTTCAGAAATGCTTGCAACACTTGATGGCCCTGAATATATCGAAAGAGTTACTGTTAATAACGTTAAGAATGTTAAAAATGCGAAGAAGGCTATTAAAAAGGCTTTCCAGAACCAGATTGACGGCAAAGGCTTCTCACTTGTTGAAGTTGTTTCAAGCTGTCCTACAAACTGGGGTATGACTCCTCAGGCGGCACTTAAATGGATTGATGATAATATGCTTCCATACTATCCGTTGGGTGTTTACAAAGACAGATCAGCTGATGCTGAAAAGGAGGAGAAATAATGAGTACAACACAAATGTTGATTGCCGGATTTGGTGGTCAGGGTATTCTTTTTACAGGAAAGTTTTTGGCATATAAGGGTCTTGTTGAAGGAAAGGAAGTAAGCTGGCTTCCATCTTACGGTCCCGAAATGCGTGGCGGTACTGCAAGCTGTAGTGTTATCCTCAGTGATGAACCTGTTGGTTCGCCCATCGTTTCAAAGCCAGACGTACTGGTTGCGATGAATCTTCCGTCACTTGACAAATACGAAGATACTGTTGCTCCCGGTGGTGTTATAATCGTTGATTCAACGCTTATCGAAAGAAAGATTAAGCGTGACGATGTTACCGCATATTATGTTCCTGCAACAAAGCTTGCATCAGATAACGATATGCCCACTCTTGCTAATATGATAATTGCAGGCAAGCTTTTGAAGGCTACCGACGGTTTCACAGAGGAAGGCGTTGAAGCGGCACTTAAAAAGGTAATTTCAGCAAAACGTGCCGATATGCTTGATGTAAACAAAAAAGCAATGCAGATTGGTGCAGATTGCTAATTTAAGGAGATTTAAGGAAATGGATATTAAAATTATAAAAACTACTTGTCCCAAAGAACATCCTGAGGCATCAACCTTGGGCTTTGGCAAATTTTTTACAGACCATATGTTTATTATGGATTATACAAGAGAAAAGGGCTGGTATAATGCAAGAATAGTACCCTTTGGTGCTTTTGAAATTCACCCTGCATCAACAGTTCTTCACTACGGTTCAGAAATTTTTGAGGGTCTTAAAGCATACCGCCGTGCTGATGGCAAGGTGCAGATGTTCAGACCTATCGAAAACATTCGCAGAATGAATAACTCTGCAGAACGTCTTTGTCTGCCCCAGATTGATGAAGATATGGCAATGGAAATCTTAAACACATTTGTAAAGTGCGAAGAAGACTGGACTCCATCTGACCCCGGCACATCACTTTATCTTCGTCCATTTATGTTTGGTAATGACGAAACATTGGGTGTTCACGCAGTGCACAATGCAAGATTTATGATTATTGCATCACCTGTTGGCAGCTACTACAAAGAGGGTATCAACCCTGTTAAGATTATGATTGAAGACCAGGATGTTCGTGCAGTTCGTGGCGGCACAGGTTATGCTAAATGCGGTGGTAACTACGCAGCAAGTAACCGTGCAGGCGAAAGAGCAGAACAGAAGGGTTATTCACAGGTTTTGTGGCTTGACGGTGTTGAAAGAAAGTATATCGAAGAAGTTGGTGCTATGAACGTTATGTTTAAAATAGGCGGTGAAATTATTACTCCTGCACTTACAGGGTCAATTCTTCCCGGTATTACACGTAAGTCTTGTATCGAAGTGCTTAAGAGCAAAGGTTATAATGTTTCAGAACGCCTTCTCAGCATTGATGAGCTTGAGAAAGCAATGGCTGACGGAACACTTGAAGAGGCTTGGGGCTGCGGTACAGCAGCAGTTGTTTCACCTATAGGTGAGCTCAGCTACAAGGGCAAAATCTTTACAGTAAATGAAGGTAAAATCGGTGAAGTGACACAGCATCTTTATGATACTCTTACAGGTATTCAGTGGGGTAAGATTGAAGATAAATTCGGATGGACCTGTCCGTTGAAATAAGTACGGGCAGCATATTAAGGAGGAAACAATAAATGAAAAATGTTAATGTAGCGGACACAACTCTTTGCCGCAATGCGACATTGAGTTTTAAGGAAAAAATAGAAATCGTAAGACAGCTTGAAAAGCTAAATGTTAACGCAATTGAACTACCTGCAATCGAAGACAAAAAGAGCGATATTCTATTGGTTCGTACAATTTCTTCATTTGTTCAAAGCAGTATCATTTCTGTTGCTGCAGGAATGACCGAAGACGGTGTGGATTTTGCTGCTAACGCACTTTCTGCCGCAAAAAACCCCCGTATTCGTGTTGAACTGCCTGTTTCTCCTGTTGGTATGGAATATACCTGCCATAAAAAGGCACCCAAGATGATTGAGCTTATAACACAGCTTGTATCAAAGGCAAAGAGTGCTTGTTCTGATGTTGAATTTTGTGCTGTTGATGCAACACGTGCAGAAGAAAAGTTCCTGATTGATGCAATTAAGGCATCAATCGGTGCAGGTGCAACACTTGTTACTCTGTGCGATACAGCCGGTGAAATGATGCCTGATGAATTTGCGGGCTTTGTTGACGATTTATGCTCACAGATTCCCGAACTTGTTACTGTTAAATTGGGTGTATCATGCGAAAATAAAAACGGTATGGCAAATGCTGCTGCAGTTATGACAGTAAGAGACAGTGCTGATACCGTAAAAACAGCAGTTTCAAAGGGTGCAGTATGCCTTGAAAGATTTGCTGAAACAATAAAGAATTGCGGTAATAATTGTGGTATATCTACTGAAATCAAGTATACCGAGCTTAATCGTATTATACGACAGATTTCAAGAATAATTGGTGATACAGATACAGCATTGGCTGACGCAACAATTCATATTGACAATAGTGCTATATATCTTGACAAAAGTGATGACATTGCGGCGGTAAATGCACTTGCACAAAAGCTTGGCTATGACCTTAGTGAAGAAGATAGCGAAAAGGTTTTTGAGGAATTCAAAAAGCTTGCTGTAAAGAAGGAAAAGGTCAGCGCAAAAGAACTTGATGCAATTGTTGCGGCGGTTGCACTTCAGGTTCCGTCCACATATGAACTTATCAGTTATGTGATAAATACAGGTAATATAATTACTGCATCAGCACAGATAAAATTGCATAAAACAGACGGCGGTGAAATTGAAGGTGTATCAATGGGCGATGGCCCTATTGATGCGGCTTTCCGCGCAATTGAGCAGATAACAGGTAGCCACTACGAGCTAGATGATTTTCAGATTCAGTCTGTTACCGAAGGCCGCGAGGCTATGGGCTCGGCACTTGTGAAGCTCCGTCAGGGAGGACGTGTATATTCGGGCAGCGGTATTTCAACAGATATTGTTGGCGCAAGTATAAAGGCTTATCTTGGTGCTGTAAATAAGATTGTATATGAGGAGGCATAAGGTATGAAATTATCATTTTCAACAAAAGGATGGCATGGACACTCTTTTGATGATTTCTGTGACATTGCAAAGGATATGAAGTTTGAAGGAATTGAACTTCACAACATCTATAATCCTTTGTTTACCGAAAAAGACGGCGCATTTTATAATTATGCCGCAGCGGCAACGGTAAGAAGACTTTATGAACTTAAACTTACCCTCCCTTGTATAGATACACTTTGTGACTGTGCAGATATTTCCGCAAAGGAAAAATCTCTTAATGAAATTAATGAATGTATTAAAATTGCTACAAATCTTCATATTCCCAATGTTCGCATAAAGGCAATCGGCGAAGGAATAGAGAAGGATAAGGCAATTGCATCTGTTATGGAAATTCTTTCTGAAGTTGTCCCTAAAGCAGAGTCGAATAATATATCTCTTCTTATTGAAACAACTGGAATATTTTGTGATACTGCGGCTCTTCGCGAAGTTCTTATTGAATTTGCAAGTGACTCGCTTGGTGCATTGTGGGATATGTATGCTCCCTATTTTAATAACGGAGAACAGCCCGAGACAACCATCACAAATCTTGGTGCTTATGTACGTCACGTACACATTAAGGATGCTCAAAGAACCAAAGACGGCACAGAATACTGTCTTATGGGCGAGGGTGAGCTTCCTATTGGTGAGATGATGGCGGCTTTACGCTCGGTTAATTATGACGGCTTTATTTCGCTTGAATGGCATCCCGACTGGTGCAAAGAGCTTGACGATATGGAGATTATCTTTGCACAGTTTGTAAATTATATGAAACAGTTCAGTGACCCTGCAAAAAATGTTTCGGCACTGTATTCAAATAATGCACACACAGGAAAGTATGTATGGAAAAAAGACCTTCTGATTGACTGTACATTCCCTCAGGTGCTTGATCGTATGGTTGAGGAATTCCCCGACCAGTACGCATTTAAATATACAACACTTGATTACACAAGAACATATAGCGAATTCCGTGACGATGTTGACGAATTTGCCCGTGCTCTTGTTGCAATGGGTGTTAAAGCCGGCTCACACGTTGCTGTTTGGGCAACAAATGTGCCGCAGTGGTACATAGCTTTCTGGGCTACCACAAAAATCGGTGCTGTTTTAGTAACAGTAAACACAGCTTATAAAATTCACGAGGCAGAATATCTGTTTAAGCAATCTGACACCCATACACTTATTATGGTTGACGGATATCGTGATTCAAACTATTCACAGATTATGGCAGAGCTTTGTCCTGAGCTTGAAAATCTTAAGCCGGGCGAACAGCTTCACGCAAAAAGACTTCCCTTCCTGAGAAATATCATTACTGTTGGTTTTAAACAGAAGGGTTGTTTAGAATGGGAAGATGCACTTAGTATGGCATCGAAGGTTCCTGTTGAAACTGTTTATCGTATGGCGGCAGCGGTTGATAAGGATGATGTGTGCAATATGCAGTATACATCAGGTACAACCGGATTTCCCAAGGGTGTTATGCTGACACACTATAATGTTGTCAATAATGGTAAATGTATTGGTGACAGAATGGATTTGTCAACGGCAGACAGAATGATGATTCAGGTGCCGATGTTCCATTGTTTTGGTATGGTGCTTGCAATGACAGCGTCAATGACTCATGGTGCAACATTGTTCCCGCTTCCGTATTTTTCACCAAAGCCTGCCCTTGCCTGCATTAACCGTGAACATATAACTGCATTCCATGGTGTTCCTACGATGTTTATTGCACTTCTTGAACACGAAGATTTTGAAAAGACTGATTTTTCATATATGCGTACGGGAATTATGGCAGGAAGCCCCTGTCCCATTTCCGCAATGCAGGATGTTGTAAACAAAATGAATATGAAGGAAATCACCATTGTTTATGGTCAGACCGAGGCGTCGCCCGGCTGTACAATGAGTTCAACGGATGACCCCATTGAAGTTCGTGTGGGAACGGTTGGTCGTGCTCTTCCTGAAATTGAATGTAAAATTGTTGACCCCGAAACAGGTGATGAGTGTCCTGTCGGCGTAAACGGTGAGTTTGTTGCACGTGGTTACAATATAATGAAGGGCTATTACAAAATGCCAAAGGCAACTGCTGCGGCAATTGATAAGGACGGCTGGCTTCACACAGGCGACCTTGCCTGCAAGACCGAGGACGGCAACTATAAAATTACCGGACGTCTTAAAGATATGATTATCCGAGGCGGCGAGAATATTTATCCAAAGGAAATTGAGGAATTTATTTATACTCATCCAAAGGTGAGCGACGTTCAGGTAATTGGCGTTCCTGACGAACAGTACGGCGAAGAAATTATGGCTTGTATTATTTTGAAAGACGGCGAAGAAATGACCGAGAAGGAAATGAAGGATTATATCCTTGCACATATGGCAAAGCACAAGGTGCCAAGATATATTGACTTTGTTGATTCATTCCCTATGAATGCGGCAGGTAAAATCCTTAAATATAAGATGCGTGAAGATGCGGTTGTTAAACTTGGTCTTCAAAAGGCAGACAGCGTGGTGACAGCATAATGGTTAAAGGCTTCTATGTTATTGACGCACATTGTCACATCTATCCTGAAAAAATTGCTGAAAAGGCGGTTGCGGCAACCGACAAATTTTATGGTTCAACGGCTTTTGGCAAGGGTACGGTGGAGCATCTGGTGAAGGCTTACAGAAAATTCGGCATTGACCACGCAATTGTTCAGTCTGTTGCAACAACACCCCGTCAGGTAAAAAGCATAAATGAATTTATTGCCGCAGAGGTAGAGGCAAGTGAAGGATTTCTTACAGGTCTTGGAACCCTGCATCCCGAAAGTGAGGATATTGGTGGTGACATTGAGCACCTTATGGAACTTGGTCTTAAAGGTGTAAAGCTGCACCCCGATATTCAGGGTTTTCAGGTTGACAAGGGCAATCTTCTTAAAATCTATGAGTATTGTGAAAAGAATAATTTGCCTATTCTGATGCATACGGGTGACTATCGTTATGATAACTCAAACCCCAACCGTGTTTTGCCGGTTTTAAAGGCATGTCCCAATCTTACATTGATTGGTGCACATTTCGGCGGCTGGTCGGTGTGGGAGGAAGCCTGCGAGAAATTTGCAGGCCTACCCAACTTCTATGTGGATTGTTCTTCCAGCTTTGAATTTTCAAAGGATTGTGATTTTAAGGAGCTGATTATGCGATACGGTACAGACCGTGTTTTGTTTGGTTCTGACTACCCGATGTGGTCGGCAAAAAATGTATTAAAGAAATTGTTTGCAATGAAACTTGGCGAGAATGCAAACCGCAGAATCTTAAGCGAAAATGCAAAAGAACTGTTTAATATTTAAGTAATTTTTAAAGGCAGAAACGATTGATTTCGTTTCTGCCTTTTCTGTATTATTTGCTTTATACAAAAATTTGACAAAACAGAAAAAGTATGATATTATAATTTTAGCCAAATCAGTTTAATATTTTATGTAGTATGGAGGTATATTTTATTTTGTATAAATATGCTTTTTTTCACAGACTCACAGTTGAATTTGATAAAAATGCAAATTCCTTATGTGGGTGTGTGATATATCTCATACTATATAAAACTGGTTTGGCGACTGGCGGAGTTTGCGTTTTTTGTGCGTCGGCTAATGTCGGCGCATTTTTTAATGCAAACAAAACATCGGTTGTCGCTAAACCAAATACTTATTGCAAAACTGTCCTGCAAATGCAGGGCAGTTTTGCGTATATAATACAGCCTGTTTTTTTACTTCCCAATTTGTCAATAATACCCTTGGAGGTGTTTTTATGAAAATTACAAGATATGTAAACGGTAAAAAAGTCAACAAGGCATTGTCGGGAGAAATTGTTATCCAAAATGAGCTTATATCTGGCACAATTGAAAAGGTTAACAGCCGTTTTGCAAATGTTAAGACTGCAGAAAAGAGAATAAATGGATAAAATTGCCGCAATTTATATAAGAGTTTCAACTGACGCACAACGTGAGGAAGGATATTCCATTGATGCGCAAAAGGAGATGCTTACCGCCTATTGTGTGTCAAAGTCCATAAAAAAGTATGAATATTACATTGACGGCGGTTTCAGCGGTAGTAATATTGAAAGACCAGAACTTGCTCGGCTTATTGAGGATATAAAGCAAGACAAAATCTGCTGTGTTATTGTATATAAGCTTGACCGACTTTCAAGAAGTCAAAAGGACACACTGTATCTTATCGAGGATGTTTTTAATCCAAACGGTGTTGACTTTATTTCCTTAAACGAAAGTATGGACACATCAACCCCTCTTGGCAGACTTATGCTTGGGATTCTTTCTGCATTTGCACAGCTTGAACGTGAAAATATCAAAGAACGTACAAGTATGGGTATGAAGGAACGCATTAAAATGGGCTACTGGATGGGTGGAGGCAGGGTACCTTTTGGGTATGACTATGATACCGAAAAAGGGATTCTAATACCAAACAAGGATGCAGATACAGTAAGAAAGATTTTTGAGTTGTATATTGGCGGTTATTCAACCAATTCCATCGCCCGACTGCTGGGGTTGTCTTACGAAAAACTTGCACGGCAGATTCTGATGCGAAAGACATATACGGGATACATCTGCTACAACGGCGAGGAATATAAGGGCAGGCACGAGGCAATTATTTCTCTGGAAACTTTTGAGAAAGCTATGCAGATAATGGGTGAACGTTCAGGCTCAAAACGGATTGAACAGGGCAATCTTTTAACTGGACTTGTCAGGTGCGGCTGCTGCGGTGCAAAAATGCGTTATCATAAGTGGGGCAAAAATGGCTATAAAATTGTATGCTATTCTCACGATAAAAGCAAGCCCCATCTTATTAAGGACCCCGATTGCACCAATGACGGAGTATGGGCAGAAGAACTTGAAAGCATAATAAAAGAGGATTTATTTTCCCTTGGCTTAAAAAACAAAAATAAAAAGACATTGTATTCCACATCGGCATCGGTTTTAGAAATACTGGAGGAACGGCAAAGAAAAATAACCGAAAAATTAAAAAAACTGTATCTTATTTTTGCAGAAAGCGAAGATACGGCACTTAGCTCAGCAATAAAGGAAACAAAGGCTGAATTGAAGGAGATAGAGAAAAAAATTAGCATTGAGAAGAAACAGAGGCTTGTCAGCAAACGTGAAAACGAAATAAAAACCAGACTTTCAACACTTCGTGAAAGCTGGGAATATATGACACTGCAAGAACAGTGCAGTATTATAAAGGATTGTGTTTCTGAGATTGTTGTATGCGGTGACGATATAAAAATATATTACAAATTTGATATGTAGCATTATTTCCCCAAAGGACATCTATTGGCACTGCGTACGTAGAAAATTTAACGCCATGAGAGGTATCAAAATTATCAAGGGCTTTTATCAGCCCGATGCATCCTACCTGAAACAAATCGTCCACATTTTCACCTCTGCCGCCAAAACGTTGCAGAACACTGAGAACAAGCCTCAGGTTACCATATATAAATTCCTGACGGGCGTCTTTATCACCCGCCTGTATTTTTTCAAAAAGTGCCTGCTTTTGCTTTTCATTAAGATGCGGCAGCTTTGCTGTATTTACACCGCATATTTCAACCTTGTTAACAAAAATTTTAATCAGCCCCCTCTTTAAAAAGTATGTTTACAGTATGTCACAGTGTGCGTTTTGATATACTGAAGAAATTGGGAATAGAATATCGAAAAAACAAGGAGCATAAAAATGTATGGGGTGATTTTTGTGAAATGCAGTATTAACGAATTAAAGGCAAAAGAGGTTATAAATGTGTCAGACGGGGCAAGGCTGGGTTTTGTATCGGATGTGGAAATAGACCTATGCTCCGGAAGGCTGACGGCGTTGATTGTACCGGGTGCATTCCGCCTAATGGGTTTTTTAGGCAAAGAAAACGATGTGGTAATAAAGTGGGAAAATATAAAAAAGATAGGTGATGATATAATAATTATTGAGGCAGTATAGAGGAACAGAAAAAAGTGCAAATAATGTAAAATCTCTTGTATTTTAGAGATATAAGTGGTATACTTGTTTTATATAAAAAATCTTGCATTTGGCGGGGCATATATTATGAACTATACATTACTTACCGATTTTTATGAAATTACAATGGCAAACGGTTACCTGAAAAATGGTATGCAGAATGAAATTGCATATTTTGACCTCTTTTTCAGAAAGGTTCCGGATAATGCGGGCTTTGCTATTATGGCAGGGGTTCAGCAGGTTATTGAATATCTTGAGGACCTTGAATTTACCGCAGAGGATGTTGAATACCTTCGCAAAAAGGGTCTTTTTTGCGAGGAGTTTTTGGCATATCTCGAAAATTTCAAATTTGAATGTGATGTATGGGCTATCCCTGAGGGTACGCCCATTTTCCCTAATGAGCCTATTCTCACGGTGAGAGGGCCGCTGATACAGGCGCAGTTTGTCGAGACAATGCTTTTGCTTACCATAAATCACCAAAGCCTTATTGCCACAAAGTGTAACCGTATTGTACGTGCGGCAGAGGGCAGACCTGTTATGGAATTCGGCTCACGTCGTGCTCAGGGTGCAGGAGGTGCGATATATGGTGCACGCGCATCTTATATCGGCGGTGCAACAGGTACTGCGTGTACGATTTCTGACGTAATGTTTGGTGTTCCGGCGCTTGGTACTATGGCACACAGCTGGGTTCAGTCATTTGACAGCGAGTATGAGTCTTTTAAGGCATATGCTAAGGCGTATCCTAATGATTGTACCCTTCTTATTGATACCTACAATGTTTTAAAATCAGGAGTTCCTAATGCTATCAGGGTTTTTGATGAGGTTCTTAAGCCAATGGGAATACGACCCAAGGGTGTGCGTATTGACAGTGGTGATATCACATACCTGACAAAGAAAACCCGCAAAATGCTTGATGATGCGGGATATAGTGATGTTAAGATTGTTATTTCAAACTCGCTTGATGAGTATATAATTCAGGATATTCTCAAGCAAGGTGCCTGTGTGGATTCCTTTGGCGTGGGTGAAAGACTTATTACATCTAAGTCGGAGCCTGTTTTTGGTGGAGTTTATAAGCTGGTTGCACTTGAAAAGGATGGGGATATTATTCCTAAAATCAAGGTCAGTGAGAATGTTGCAAAAATCACAAACCCTTGTTTTAAAAAGGTATATCGTCTTTTTGCCAATGATACGGGCAAGGCTATTGCCGATGTTATAACACTTGCTGAAGAAACTATTGACGACTCAAAAGACTATGAAATCTTTGACCCCGAGCACACATGGAAGAGAAAGATGGTTTATAATTTTACTGCGGTTGAACTGCAGGTGCCAATATTCAAAAAAGGCAAGTGTGTATATAAATCACCTGACCTGAAAGCGATTCGTGCATACTGTGAAGAACAGCTTGACAAGATATGGGACGAGGTAAAGCGTTTTGAAAATCCTCACGAATATTATGTTGATTTGTCGCAGAAACTCTGGGATGTAAAATACAAGTTACTGTCTGAATACCGCAGTTTAAATTAATAAAAATTAACTATTGCCGAATTTATTGACATTTTGACAAATTTAAAGTATAATATTTTTTGGCTTAAAATGAAAACTAAATGCTTATACAAATTACATAAACCAAAAGGAGAAAACATATGAAAACATCAATTGAATCTTATAACCTGGGAAAACTCGGTGTTATAGGAATGAACGGCTGTGAGGACTTTTGTTCAAAGGTGGACTATTACCTGAAAAAGTTTAACGATGACGATATTCAGGAGCACGGTACATTTTTGTTCCCCATAAAGACTTCAAGATTCGGTACTGGTGAGGCAAAGGCTACTCTTTTACATTCTGCAAGAACTTATGATGTTTATATCATAGTTGATTGCTTTAACTATGGTGAAACATACAAGCTCTACGGTCAGGATGTTCCTATGAGCCCTGATGACCATTATCAGGATCTTAAACGTGCGATTTCTGCAATCGGCGGTAAAGCAAAAAGAATTACGGTGATTATGCCTATGCTTTATGAAGGTCGTCAGCATAAGCGTTCATCAAGAGAATCTCTTGACTGTGCAATGGCACTCCAGGAACTTTGTAATATTGGTGTTGATAATATAATTACATTTGATGCACATGACCCCAGAGTTCAGAATGCAATCCCATTTAAGGGTTTTGAAAATGTAATGCCTACATACCAGATGATTAAGTCCTGTCTTAAATATGATAAGGATATCATCTTAAGAAAAGACAATACTATGATTATCTCTCCTGATGAAGGTGCGATGTCAAGATGTATGTATTATTCTTCGGTTCTTGAGATGGAACTTGGTATGTTCTATAAGCGTCGCGATTATTCAAGAGTGGTAAACGGCAAAAATCCTATCGTCGCTCACGAATTTCTTGGTTCATCTGTTGACGGAAAGAACGTTATCGTTGTTGACGATATGATTTCATCAGGAGACTCAATGATTGATGTTGCAAGAGAACTCAAAAAGAGAAAAGCAGCAAGAGTATTTATGTTTTCAACCTTTGGTTTGTTCACAGAAGGATTTGAAAGATTTGATAAGGCATATGAAGAAGGCTTGATTGAAGGCGTGTTTACAACAAATCTTATTTATGCAAAGCCCGAGCTTCTTACAAAGCCCTGGTATCATCAGGTGGATATGAGTAAGTATGTTGCACTTCTTATCAACGAGCTTAACGCTGAACATTCAATCAGCGAACTGCTTAATCCTATACAGAGAATAGAAAAAATCCTTGACAAATATAAAAATATGTAATTTGAAATATACAGCTGCTGTGAATGGTGTATACTGTTTACAGCAGCTTGTTTGAATATTAAAGGGGGCGGATATTTATGATGAGACTTCAAAAATACCTTGCAAATGCAGGGGTGGCATCACGTCGTGCGGCGGAGAAAATTATCAGCGAGGGCAGGGTTTCTGTTAACGGCGAAATTATCCGTGAGATGGGCGTTCAGATAGACGAAGATTTTGATATCATAGAGGTAGATGGTGTTCGTGTAAAAAACGACGAGAAAAAATATTATATTATGCTTAATAAGCCGGTTGGTTTTGTTACAACTGTGTCTGACGACAAGGGGCGACCTACAGTTATGGAGCTTGTGTCGGATATTTCTGCAAGAATTTATCCTGTGGGCAGACTTGACTATGATACCGAAGGCTTGTTGTTGCTTACAAACGATGGTGATTTAACCTTTAAAATTACCCATCCCAAGCACGATATTGCAAAAACCTATGTTGCCGAAGTTACGGGGAACATTACAATGGATACAATTTTGCAGCTTCGTCGCGGTGTGGTGATTGACGGGCAAAAAACAAGCCCTGCCGAGGTTGAGGTTGTGGGTGCAACCCAGTATGGCACCAAGGTTGAAATCACCATTCACGAAGGCAGAAACCGTCAGGTAAGAAAGATGTTTGAGTCTTTAGGATGTATAGTTAAAAAACTCAAGCGCACAAAAGAAGCGGGTCTTACTTTAGGACATCTTCCTGTAGGTAAGTGGCGTAAGCTCAGCGAATCAGAGGTTAATATGCTTAAAAAGATTGAGGCAGCAGGGGCAAAAGGCAAGGCAATAGCTCAAAGTCGCAAACCCAAGGCATATGCAAAATATAACAGCAAAAGAACAACCTCAAAAAAGCGGGTAAGAAAAAATGGTTAATAATGAATACGATGTGATTGTTATTGGTGGCGGAGCTGCCGGAATGCTTGCGGCAGGCACTGCGGCAAAGCGTGGTCTGAGAGTTGCACTTGTTGAAAAAAATCGTATTTTGGGCAAAAAAATGCTGATTACGGGAAAAGGAAGATGCAACATTACAAATGCTTGTGACGAGGTTGAAGAGTTAATTGCTAACGTTACCCAAAATAGTTCCTTTCTTTATAGTGCGTTTTATGGCTTTACAAACCTTGATACAATCGAATTTTTTAACAGAATTGGTGTTGAAACCAAGGTAGAGCGGGGAAACCGCGTATTTCCCGTATCGGATAAAAGCACGACGGTTGTCGATGCACTTATTCGTTATGTAAAAAACTGCGGAGTTACAATAATCTACGATAAGGTGACAGGGATAACAATTGATGATGCAAAACATATAAATGGTGTGCTAGCCGAAAAGTATGGAAAAGTTCAGGCTTCATCGGTAATTTTGGCAACAGGCGGAATGTCATACCGTGCAACGGGCTCAACAGGTGACGGATATAACTTTGCAAAGGCTTTAGGACATACCGTGACAGAAATAACTCCGTCACTTGTACCCGTTCAGGTTGAAGAGCCATGGGTTTATGACCTTATGGGATTATCTTTAAGAAATATTGAAATTACTGTTTACAATGAGAAAAACAAAAAGATATATGATGATTTTGGGGAGCTTATGTTTGCCCATTTTGGATTAAGTGGACCGGTGATTCTTAGTGCTTCAGCACATATGCGGCCGATGCAAGCCGGGAAATATAAAATTAAAATTGATTTAAAGCCGGCACTTGACGAAAAGCAGCTTGACACAAGGCTTTTGAGAGATTTTCAAAAGTATGCAAATAAAGATTTTTGTAATGCCTTGGGTGATTTGCTACCTTCAGGACTGATTGAACCTATAGTTAAACTTTCGGGAATTGACCCTCATAAAAAGGTGAATTCTGTCACCAAGGAGGAACGGCAAAAACTTCTTGCGGTAATAAAGGGCATTGAACTTAATGTAAAGGATTTTTGTCAGATTGAGCAGGCGATAATTACATCGGGCGGTATTTCTGTTAAGGAAATCGACCCGTCAACGATGGAATCAAAACTAATAAGTGGTTTGTTTTTTGCAGGCGAGATAATTGATGTAGATGCGTATACAGGCGGATTTAATTTGCAAATTGCTTTTTCTACAGGCGTTCTTGCAGGAAGCTGTTGCTAAAGGATTGGTTAATTTATGATTTTTGAAGAAAAAACAGTGTCCTCAAAAAAGATTTTTGAAGGCCGGATAATAGATGTAAGAGTTGAAACAGTGGAGTTTCCTGACGGTAAAACTGCATACCGCGAGCTTGTTGACCACCCCGGTGGCGTTGGGGTTATTGCATTGACTCCCGATGGCAAAATACCTATGGTAAGACAGTATAGAAAACCAATAGAGCAGGCAATATGGGAAATCCCTGCAGGAAAACTAGACATGGGTGAAGACCCAAAACTATGCGGAATTCGTGAATTAGAGGAAGAAACAGGCTATACTGCAAAGGAAGTAATTCCTTTGGGTTATATGTACCCCTCTCCAGGATTTGCCAATGAGGTCACCCATATTTTCTTTGCAAAAGGGCTTTCAAAGGGTATGGTTCATCCTGACGAAGGTGAGTTTTTAGATATACAGGAATTTACTGTTGATGAAGTCAGAAATATGATTTTAAATAATGAGATTAATGATGCAAAAACCGTTATCGGCTTTTTAAAATGCGAAGCTATGAAGCTGTTTTAGGGGGATGGATAAATGGAAAAGAATAAGGTTAAGGTGCTTATAAATAATACTGAATATACTCTTGTTACGGCAGAGCCTGATGAGTATGTGCAGAGGGTTGCTGTAAAGGTTGATAAAAAGCTTAAAGAGATAAAACGGGAAAATCCACAACTTACAAACGTTATGGCTGCAATGCTTACGGCAATTAATCTGTCGGATGAATACATAAAGCTGGAGGATACAACTGATAATTTAAGAAAACAGGTTGCCGACTATG
This sequence comes from Clostridia bacterium, assembly GCA_045648175.1. GTDB lineage: Bacteria > Bacillota > Clostridia > Monoglobales > Monoglobaceae > SIG440. The sequence continues at coordinate 33,105 of JAZRNN010000057.1, read as the reverse complement.
CGAAAAATGAAAATAAACTGACTGCGGCACTTGATGACCGCACAGCAAAGGTAGAAGAACTTGAAAAGGCTGTGCAGGAACTTAAAATAGAACTTGCAAGATGGGGCGGAAAGACTCAAAGCTCCGGATATAAAAAATACTGATAAAGGATTGAGGTTTTATGCACAAAATTGAACTGCTTGCTCCGGCAGGCAATTTTCAGTGTCTTGTTGCTGCAGTTCAAAGCGGTGCAGATGCGGTTTATCTTGCGGGCAAGTGTTTTGGGGCACGAAGCTTTGCAGACAATTTTGATGATGAAGAACTTGAAAAAGCAGTTGACTATTGCCACGTCAGAGGGGTTAAAATTTATATAACCGTTAACACCTTAGTTTTGGATAGCGAGATGGAACAGCTTGGCGAATATCTGGCGTTTCTATCAAAAATCGGTGTTGATGCGATAATTGTTCAGGATATGGGTGTGATTGCAGTTGCGAATCAGATTGTTCCCGAACTTCCATTACACGCAAGTACACAGATGACAATTCATAATCTTAAGGGCGTAGAGGCTTTAAAAAAATATAACGTCAAAAGAGTAGTACTTTCAAGAGAACTAAGTATAAGAGAAACAAAGAACATTGCAGTAAATACGGATATTGAACTTGAAGTTTTTGGTCACGGTGCCCTTTGTATGTGTTATTCGGGGCAATGCTTGCTCAGCAGTATAATAGGCGGACGCAGCGGAAACAGGGGTAAATGTGCTCAGCCTTGTAGACTTCAGTATAGCATAAATTCCGACGATAAAAAAGCCTTTTATATGAGTCTTAAGGATTTGTCAAGTCTTGAACATCTTTGTAGTCTTGCAGATGCAGGGGTTGCGTCACTAAAAATAGAAGGACGAATGAAGGGCCCTGCATATGTTGCAGCAGTTGTAGGGATTTACCGAAAGTATATTGATAATCCCCAAAAGGTGACAGATGAAGATTATAAACTTATTGATACCATTTTTAATCGTGGCGGGCTGACAGACGGATATCTTACAGGGAAGCCGGGCAAAGAGATGTTTGCACTTGATAAGCCGGATAATCCTTATCGTATGGGTAGTTCTGCTCTTGAAAAGGAACTGATGAACGTGCTCAACGGTGAAAACCGAAAACTGAAATTACAGGGTAAAATTGAGATAAAAAATGAAAAAAATCCTGTGTTTACCATATCGTATAAAAACACGGAATATGTATATATCCACGACAAAATGCCGGAGTATGCTATTAAATCATCAATTGATTCAACCGGCGTAATAAATCAAATGATTAAAACAGGAAACACTCCTTATGAATTTGAAGATATTATTGCGGATGTTGAGGATGGTCTGTATCTTGCGGCAGGCGAATTAAACAAAATAAGACGAAATGCTTTGGCGGAGTTTGAAAGCTGCCTTATTGCATCATTTAAGAGGGAAAGTGATACTCAATTAATGAAGCCGTTAATTACAGAGCACAAGGATGCAGAAGGCGGCTTTGTGTGTGAGATTACAACTAAAGAGCAACTTGAAGCTATATGCGACTTTCCGTTTAAAAAAATTTATGTTCCTATCGGAATAATAAAAAGAAACAGAGATATATGTGATAAACTGAAAGAAAAGATAATAATTGTGCTTCCGTCTATTCTCAGGGATGATGTGTATGCAGACTATATTTCAGATGCAAAAGCATATTTGGACAGCGGTTTTCACGGTGTACAGATACAGAATATTTCGCAAGCAGAGGATTTTTCTGGATATAATGTATATGGTGGATTCAGGTTGAATGTCTTTAACAGCTATTCGCTTGATGCATTCAAACAGTTGGATTTTAAAACGGTCGAACTTTCGCCCGAGCTGAATATAAAGCAGATAAGAGTAATGTCTAAATATGTTCCCGTTCAGGCCATGGTGTACGGACGCCTTCCGCTTATGGTGACAGAAAATTGTATTATACGTAACGGCAACAAGTGTCCTTGCAAAGGCGAGAATTCTATAACCGACCGTATTGGCATGAAATTCCCTGTTATAAAGGATGGCGAAATTTGCCGCAGCGTTGTGCTTAATTGCAAAAAGACCTTTGTGGCGTTTGATATGGATAAAATAGAAAATGCAGGGGTTGACTTTTTCAGAATATATTTTACAGACGAGCATTTTGATGAGTGCAAGAAAGTATGCAATACGTATCTTTATGACGGCGAATTCAGGCCTGATGATTTTACCAAAGGACACTTTTTTAAGGGAGTTTCTTAAGTATGATTACTATATGGGACAAAACCATAATTGCAACATTACTGATATTAGCTTTAATAATTTATCTGCTTTTTGCGGGCAGTGTTTTTGGTGAACAGCCCGAGTCTGTGGCAATTTTCGTTGACGGAAGGGAATATGCATCCTATAACTTAGCTGAAATAGCAGGGATAAAAAAAGTTGAAATTAATACAGAATTCGGGCATAATATTATTGAAATCACATCAGATGGCGCCCGAGTAACCGAGGCGTCCTGCCCTGATAAAACCGATGTTCAAAGCGGCAAGATAACAAAGCCTGGACAGATGCTTGTTTGTGTTCCAAATCGGGTAACGGTGAGAATACTTGGGAATAATAGAATGATGGTTGATAAGGTGACATACTGATGAAAAAAAGATATACATCAAAAAATATTATAATTATGTCGATATTTGTTGCTATCGGAATTATACTTCAATATATTGAAAGCAAAATTTTGATTTCACCGGTCCCCGGGGGTAAGCTTGGCCTTTGTAATATTGTTTCGATTATAAATATTTTTATGTTTGGTGGCAAAAATGCGATTATGATTTCATTAATCAGGTCGTTTTTAGGCGCATTCCTGACAGGTGGAGCGATGGCTTTGCCATATAGTATTACAGGTGCGCTTTTTTCAACTGCTGTAATGTCTGTTATAAAAAAATATTTATATCCAAAGGTGAGTATGATAGGAATAAGTATAACAGGTGCAGCAGTGCATAATATTATGCAGATTTGTGTTGCGGCTGTAATACTTACATCGGGGTATATTTTTTCGTATCTGCCATTTCTTTTAGTTGTTGCTGTGGCAAGTGGTGCGGTTACCGGTTATGCGGCACAAATCTTCGGGAACAGAATTTTAAAATACGGAGATAGGATATGAATAAAAGAATTATACTCGCTTCAAATTCACCCAGAAGGCATGAGCTTCTGAAAATGATAGGTCTTAAATTTGATATAATTGCTGACAACACACCCGAGCCAATAAACAAAAATATGACACCGGATGCTGTGGTGTGTGAACTTGCAGAATTTAAAGGGAGAAACGTTTCAAAAAAGCTTGATAATAAAGATGGGGCAGTAATTATTGCCGCAGATACTGTTGTTGCTGTTGATAATGAAATCCTCGGCAAGCCCAAAGACGAGCAGGATGCCCAAAATATGCTGCTTAGACTCAGCGGAAAGACGCACTGTGTCTATACAGGAGTATATGTGCTTGATACCGATACAGGAATATCTAATTCTTTTTATGAAAAAACGGAAGTATTTTTTAAAAAACTTGACATTGATGAAATAAAAGATTATATTATTACTGGGGAACCGATGGATAAAGCCGGTGCCTATGGCATACAGAATTTAGGCTCGCTGTTTGTAGAAAGGATAAACGGTGACTATTTTAATGTGGTAGGACTGCCTCTTTCAAGGCTTGGCAAGGTTCTTAAAGATGATTTTGGTATAAAAATTATTTAGTTTTTGAAAAAATTTACATAAGGAGTGTTTTTACTATGGCGAATGAAATAGGAATTGATCTGGGTACTTCCAATACTATAATTTATTTAAGAGGAAAGGGTATTGTCGTTAACGAACCGACAGTTGTTGCAGTAAGCCGTGCAACAGGTAAAATTCTTTCAATCGGTAAGGCGGCAGGTGAAATGCTTGGCAGAACACCCCTTGATATCTGTGCGGTTACACCCATCAAAGAGGGTGTTATTGCAAACTTTGATATTACGGTTGCGATGCTTAAGTATTTTATTAAGAAGGCGGTTAATACGTCATTCTTAAAGCCAAAAGCGGTTGTTTGTATTCCTTCTCATATCACCGATGTTGAAAAGCGTGCAGTACGTGATGCAGCACTCGCAGCAGGGGTTAAGGAGGTTTTCCTTCTTGAAAAATCAATGGCTGCAGCAATCGGTGCGGGCGTTGCTGTTAATGCGCCTGTTGGGTCAATGATTGTTGATATTGGCGGCGGCACAACCGAAATTGCAGTAGTATCACTTGGTGGTATTGTTGCAACTCAAAGCCTTAAGATTGCAAGTCAGACATTTGATAATGACATTATTTTGTATTTAAAGAAGAATCATAATCTTATTATCGGTAATATAACTGCCGAAGAAATCAAGACTACGATTGGGTCTGCTTGCTCACTTAAAGAAGAACTTTCTCTTGAAATCAAGGGACGTGACCTTGTTTCAGGTCTTCCACGAACAGCAACCGTAACTTCTGAGGAAATCCGTGAAGCAATACAGGAAAGTCTTGCTGGAATTATAGACGGAATTAAGTCGGTGCTCGAGAAAACTCCGCCCGAACTTGCTGCGGACATTATCGAATCAGGTATAGTTCTTACAGGTGGGGGTGCAATTTTAAAGGGTTTTGGACGTCTTATAAATGCTCATACCGAAATTCCTATTTTCATTGCAGAATCACCGTCTGAATGTGTGGCAATCGGTGCGGGTAAGGCTCTTGAAGAGGTTAAGACTATGCACTCATTGCTTATTACCGAATAATTAGAGTTGAATTTTGAGAGGAGATACATCCTTTGAAAAGATTTTTAAAAAACAAATGTGTTTTGGGGTTGGTCATTCTTGTTCTTTTGTTGAGTGTTGTAATAGGTGTTGTTAATGCGACCAATCCTGATGTAACCTTTGTTGAAAATGTTGTGCAAGTGGTGGTTACCCCTGTGCAAAAACTGTTTACCAATATAGGAACAGGGGTTTCAGACTTTTTTGGGTATTTTTCGGATATTGACAAGTTAAAGGATGAAATAAATGCTTTAAAGAAGGAGAATTCACAGCTTAAGGAAGAATTGAATAAAAGCGAAATAAGCTTGCGTGAAAATGAAGAACTGCGTAAGTTGCTTTCGCTTAAAAATGCATATCCTGAACTTGAACTTGAAACAGCTCAGATTATAGCCCGTGACCCATCCAACTGGTATAACACTTTTACAATTGATAAAGGTGCGGTTGACGGAATAAATGTTAATCAGCCTGTTATTTCTGTTGACAGAACACTTGTTGGCAGGATAAGTGAGGTTGGCACAACATGGGCAAGGGTTATTACCGTAAATGACCCGGGACATTCAGCAGGGGCTGAGATTGTCAGGTCAGGAGAATACGGAATCGTAGAAGGTGAAGCATCTGCGGATGAAGGCGGCAATTGCCGGCTGTCATTTGTTTCAAAAAATGCCAATATAATTGTAGGCGATAAGGTTGTTACCTCGGGCATGGGTGGGATATATCCCAAAGGTCTTACAATAGGTAAGGTTCTTGATATAAGACCTGATTTACAGGGGATTTCTCAATATGCGGTAATCAGCCCTGAGGCAGATATTGACAATCTTAAAGCTGTTTTGATTGTGATGAATGATATGAACGAGTGATTTGAAAGGCGCTGATTATGAAAATAACAATACACGGGGTTTTTCTGCTGATTTTTTCTATACTACAGGCAACCTGGCTCGACTGTATTGAAATTTTTGGTATAAAACCAAACCTATTTCTGGTTTATATAATTGTAATATGCTGTTTCTGCGGCAGAGCAGAGGGTGCTGCAGTAGGGTTTGCTTTTGGCTTTGCTTTGGATATGCTTGTAGGGCGGACTTGGGGTGCTAATGCACTTCTTGGCATGCTTCTTGGATTCTGTATAGCAAATTTTTGTGAAAGAGTGCTCAGCGACAGTAATTTTTTTATTACACTTGCACTTGTTTTGGCGGGCTCTTTGTTGCATGAAACGTTTTATTACTCTGTTGCGTTTTTACGAACCGAAAACAGCGGCTTTTTCTCTCTATTAATTAAAACAATTATTCCTGAATGTGGATATAATCTGGTGGTATCAATACCGACATATTTTATAATAAAACGTTTTGCAAAATTACTTTACACTGATAAGGGTGACGCAATTGGATAAAAAAGGCTTGAAAGCTCGTTTTATTTTAATATTTTGCTTTCTTGCCGTGTTCACGTTGTTATGCGTGGCACGGCTTTTTAGCCTGCAGATTATTCATGGTGCCGAATATAAGGAAAAAGCCGAAAATCGACTTGTTCGTGCATATCCCATAAAAGCACCGCGCGGCGAAATGCTTGACAGATTTGGTCGCCCTATGGTTACCAACAGTATGGGTTATTATGTTCAGATTCAGGATGTAAGTACTGATAATAGCGCACTTAACAAAACTATCTATAACCTCATAAAGATTTTTGAAGCCGATAATATTGAATATTTTAACGATTTTCCAATCTCGGGAATTCCGTATGCTTTTGATTTTTCACATAGCGATGACCCCCAAAAAGCCATTGTTGACTGGAAGAAGGAATATAAGCTTGAAAAATATGATACAGCAGAAGATGTGGTAAATTATTATCGCGAAAAGTATGATATCTTAGAAGATTTCAGTCAGACTGATGCCCTGAAAATTATTGGTGTGCGATACACAATGAATACAAAGAATTTCAGCGTTATGAATCCATATAACTTTGCAAACAATATTGATATGGAAACGGTGCAGAAGATAAAGGAGAATTCTTTTGCCCTGGGTGGTGTCAGCATTGAGATAGAGCCTGTCCGTGAATATGTAAATGGAAATATGGCGGCACATATTCTTGGCCGTACTGATATTATCTACAAGGAAGAATATGAGGAACTTAAATCCAAAGGATATGGAATGAACGATATCATAGGTAAGGATGGACTTGAAAAGGTTCTTGAAAGGTATCTTAAAGGTAAAGATGGTTATAAACGTGTTGAACAAACAAAGTCTGGTTCGGTATCACAGATGCTTAATATCAAACCAGCAGAGACCGAAAATTATGCTATTTTGACAATTGATTCTGAACTTCAGAGAGTCACCGAAGAATCTCTTGCCAAAAACATTGAAGCAACCCGTGGCGACAGAGGAATTGATTGTTTCAGCGGGGCTGCTGTTGCAGTTGAGATTAACACAGGTGAGGTTCTTGCTATGGCATCATTACCAAACTATAACCCTGCCGAGTACAGCAAGAATTATACAAAATTATTTAATGATACACGAAACCCCTTGCTTAACCGTGCTCTTGGGGGGGCATATACTCCGGGTTCAACATTTAAACCGTTGACGTCAATAGCGGCGCTTGAGGAAGGAATTATTACTCCATCAACAAAAATTGCGGATTTAGGTGTTTACAAATATTATGCTCCGTCTTATCAGCCCACTTGTCTTATCTGGAAGAATACGGGCGAAACACATGGAACGATAAATGTTTCGGAAGCAATAGGGGTATCCTGCAACTATTTCTTTTATGACGTAGGTAGACAGCTTGGCGTTAATAAACTGTCAAACTATGCTAAAGCATTTGGCCTGGGTCAGAAAACCGGTATTGAGCTTGCAGAAGCTGACGGTATTGTGGCAAGCGAAGAATTTCGTGAATCACGAGGTATGGAATGGTATCCGGGTGATACTCTTCAGGCGGCTATCGGACAGTCGGATAATATGTTTACCCCTGCCCAACTTGCAAGCTATGTAAGTACTGTTATAAACAAGGGTACAAGATATTCACTACATCTTGTAAAGGATGTGCGCAGTTACAGTACGGGAGAGATTGTTTATCAGAACGAACCTGTGGTAATTTCAAAATATGAAATTTCTGATGAAACACTATCCGCTGTAAAGGACGGTATGAGACGAGTTACGGAGGATGGTACTGCTAAAGCGGTTTTTGAGGATTTTGGAATTTCGGTAGGCGGCAAAACGGGTACTGCAGAAGTAAATCGAGGTAGCGATACGGTTTTATTTGTTGGCTTTGCTCCCTATGATAATCCCCAAATTGCGGTGGCGGTTGTTCTTGAACATGGAGCGACAAGCAGGTATGCGGCTCAGGTTGCCCGCGATATGTTTGAGTATTATCTTGGTCTTTCTGAAGTCGCTGATGAAGTCAGCCCGATGAATACCATTTTAAAATAGTTTTAAAGCGTAGAATGTAAAAACCCTAAAAACTTAACAATTTTTGTAAAAAAATTAAATAATATTTTGACATTTATTATAATTTGTGTTAATATTGTGATGTATGAAACCTTTTGATTGAATAAGGCGGTTTTAAAATGGCAGAAGTAATTGTTATAACTTCCGGTAAAGGCGGCGTTGGAAAAACAACAACAACTGCAAATTTGGGCGTTGGTCTTTCAAAACTCGGCAAAAAAGTTTTATTGATAGATACAGATATAGGACTTAGAAATCTGGATGTTGTTTTAGGTATTGAAAATATAATAGTTTATGATTTAGTTGATGTTATCACAGGTGTGTGCGAGCCTGATAAGGCTGTTATCAAAGATAAGCGCTTTGGAGGTCTGTTTATTATGCCTGCAGCGCAGACAACAGATAAAGATGCTGTTTCTGAGGGACAAATGAAGGGGCTTTGTGACAAACTGAGGGATAAATATGATTTTATCTTAATAGATTGTCCTGCGGGTATTGAGCAAGGATTTAGAAACGCTGTTGCAGGTGCTGACAAAGCTTTGGTTGTTATAACGCCTGATGTTTCGTCTGTTCGTGATGCAGATAGAATAGTGGGTCTGCTTGAGGAACATGGTATAGAGGAACATTATGCTGTAATTAATAAAATTAGTCCTGATTTGGTAAAGGACGGCTATATGCTAAGTGTTGATGATATTATAAAAATGCTTAGTATTAACCTTATTGGTGTTGTATCTGATGACAGGGAAATAATTGTTTCAGCTGCAAAGGGCGAGCCCGCAGTTATTAATTCAGGGTCTTTTGCTGGCAGATGTTATAGGAATATAGCTGAAAGACTTTGCGGAAACAATGTTCCGCTTATGAATTTTGAAATAAGAACTTTTCGTAGTCGACTGAAAAAACTTTTTGGCGGTAAAAAGTAACTGCAGCCAATATTCACATTAATACAATAAACAAAATAACAATTTAGCAGTATTGACAGGAGGTATGAAAGTGAACATAGCTTTAATTGCGCACGACAAGAAAAAAGAATTGATGGTGGATTTTTGTATTGCCTATAAGGCTATACTCAGTGAACATAATCTTTGTGCTACGGGTACAACAGGAAGCCTGATTATTGAAGCAACAGGTTTGAATGTTAATTTGTTTTTATCAGGACCTCAGGGCGGCGATCAACAGATTGGTGCCAGAATTGCATATAATGAGATTGACTTGGTATTGTTTTTTCGCGATCCACTTACAGCTCAGCCTCACGAGCCTGATGTTTCTGCTCTTTTCAGGTTATGTGATGTTCACAACATTCCGCTTGCAACAAATAGTGCAACTGCAGAGGTTATGATAAGAGGTTTGGAACGTGGCGACCTTGCTTGGCGTGATATTGTAAACCCCAAAACGACAAGATAAAAATTAACAATCATATATAAATTTGCCGCAAATGCGGCGGAACGGAGAGATTTTTGTTATGAAAAAATCAAACATCATTAAACTTGTTGTGATTCTTCTGGCAATCATTGCAGTTGTTGTCGGTGCAACTACTGTAAAAACAAACGTAATGGTTGATTGCGAACTTTGCAGCGAGGCAGGCGAAATCCTTGCAGGATGTGAGGAGTGTGGCGGTAAAGGAGAGATAGCTCCTTCAAGCAACTATTATGCAACAATAGTTTCACTTCTTCCTCCAATTCTTGCTATAGTTCTTGCACTTGTAACAAAAGAAGTTTACTCATCACTCTTTGCCGGCATTGTTATTGCGGCACTTTTTGCGTGCAACTTTAATCCTGTAAGTGCTATGGATGCATTGTTGGGTGACGGGCTTATAGGTGCAGTTGAAGGTACAGCTGGTATATTTATATTCCTGGTTGTTTTGGGTATTCTTGTTGCGCTTATAAACAAAGCGGGCGGAAGTGCAGCTTTTGGTGCATGGGCTGAAAAAAACATCAAATCAAGAACAGGTGCAATGATTGCAACTTTTGTTCTTGGCGTACTTATCTTTATTGATGACTATTTCAACTGCCTTACAGTTGGCTCAGTTATGACACCTGTTGCTGACCGTCACAAAATTTCAAGAGCAAAGCTTTCATACCTTATTGATGCAACGGCTGCGCCGGTTTGTATGATTGCTCCTGTTTCATCATGGGCAGCTGCTGTTGCAAGCTATGCTCCTGAGGGCGAAGGTCTAACATTGTTTATACAGGCAATTCCCTATAATTTCTATTCATTACTTACCTTTGTATTTATTATCGTTATTTGTTTTAAAGATTGGGATTTTGGTCCTATGAGAATTCATGAGCATAATGCAATAAATAAGGGCGATTTGTTTACAAGTGGTGAAAGAGTTGAGGACAACAATGCTAAAATGGAAGCAGGCAAGGCGAAGGTTATAGACCTTGTTCTCCCTGTTGTTGTACTGATTATACTCAGTGTTCTTGCACTGATATATGTCGGTGGATATTTTGCTGGCGAAACATTTGTAAATGCATTTGCAAACACTGACGCAACCGTTGGTCTTCCCTGGGGTGCGATTGTTGCTTTAGTTATTACAGTTGCTTACTTTATGCTTAGAAAGCTCATTACATTTAAGGATGCTATGGAGTGTGTTCCCAAGGGCTTTATCGCAATGGTACCTCCAATTCTTATCCTCACATTTGCAACAGCACTCAAGAATGTAAACAGTCTTATGGGCTATGCTACATATGTTGAAACTCTTCTTGCTGACGCAAGTGCTTTGTCAAATCTTCTCCCTGCAGTTATTTTTGTTGTTGCTTGTGTTCTTGCTTTTGCAACAGGTACATCATGGGGTACATTTGGTATTCTTATTCCAATAGTTACAGTTATTTTTGAAACGGGTGATCCACTTCAGATTATCGGTATGTCAGCTTGTCTTGCAGGTGCGGTTTGCGGTGACCACTGTTCACCTATTTCTGATACAACAATTATGTCGTCTGCAGGTGCAAAGTGTGACCACCTTAATCACGTATCAACACAGTTGCCTTATGCGATTACAGTTGCTGTAATTTCCTTTGTTTCATACATATTCGCAGGTTATGTACATAACTGGTACATCGTATTCCCGATTGCTGTAATTCTTACAATTGCAACAATGTATGCTATTAATAAGATTTCTTCAAAGAAGGAAGCGTAATCAATATTATATGTTCTGTATTTGTTGACTGATGACAAAGCAGAATAGTATAAAATAATAATTTAAAAGCAGAGTATATTCGGTATGTTTAGAGTATATTCTGCTTTGTTTTTTTGACTAGAAAAAAGAATTAAAAAAGAAACGGTATACTTTACGCACAAAAATGAATATATATTACAAATATATTTGTGAAATTTTTGTCAATATGATAAAAATTGTAGATAAGCATTGATTTTTGACGTTGATTATGATATAATACAAATTACAATTGGGGGTAGTATGGATATCTGTGAAATTAGCCTCCATGTATGAAAGGATTGAATATAAATGAAGGTAACAGTTTGTATTGGTAGTTCGTGTCATATCAAGGGTTCACGCCAGGTTGTTGAGGCTCTGCAGAATCTTATAAATGAGAACAATCTTGGTGACAAGGTGGAGCTTGGAGGTACTTTTTGTCTGGGTAAATGCCAGCAAGGGGTATGTGTAACTGTTGATGAAACGTTTCATTCAGTTACTCCTGAAAATGTTACAGATTTTTTCAAAAACGAGATAGTTGCAAAGGTGTGAAGAAATGTTAATCCAGATATGCGTAGGCAGTTCATGCCATATAAAAGGTTCTCCTGAAATAGTTGATTTGCTAACCAAAGCGATAGAAGAAAACAACCTTCAGGATGAAGTTGCTCTAGCCGGAAGCTTTTGTATCGGTGAATGTAATCGCCTTGGAGTAACAGTTCAGGTTGACGATGCGGTACATACGGGAATTAACCGTGATAATTTTAAAGAGTTTTTTGAAGAAAAAATATTGTCAGTAATAAAAAATGAAAGGATGTGACGGATATGCCAAATTGTTTAACATTAAAAAAATCGAACTGTAAAAACTGTTACAAGTGTATTCGTCATTGCCCTGTTAAATCAATACGATTTTCAGGAAATCAGGCACATATTATCGGAAATGAGTGTATTCTGTGCGGACAGTGCTTTGTTGTATGCCCTCAGAATGCAAAACAGGTTGTTGATGAAACTGAAAAAGCAAAAGTCTTATTACAAGGCGGTGAACCGGTTATTGTAAGCTTGGCGCCGTCTTTTGTTGCGAATTACGATGGTGTTGGAATTGAAGCAATGAGAGATGCTCTCAAAAAGCTTGGATTTTATGATGTTGAAGAAACTGCGATTGGAGCAACAATCGTTAAAAATGAATATGAAAGGATGCTCCGTGAAGAAGAGAGGGATATTATTATTTCTTCTTGCTGTCATTCTATTAATTTGCTTATACAAAAGTATTTTCCTGTTGCGCTTGAATATCTTGCTGATGTTATTTCTCCAATGCAAGCTCACTGTCTTGATATAAAGAAAAGATATCCAAACGCTAAAACTGTATTTATTGGGCCATGTGTAGCAAAAAAAGACGAGGCTGAACATTACGAAGGTATTGTAGATGCTGTTTTAACCTTTGAAGAACTTTCAAACTGGCTTAAGGAAGAAAATATTGAGTTAAAACAGGAAATGGATTCGCAGAAAAAAAGCCGTGCAAGATTCTTCCCTACAACAGGAGGAATTTTAAAGACAATGACTCAGGATGCACCGGGATACAACTATATAGCACTTGATGGTGTGCAGAATTGTATTGATGCTCTTCGGGATATTGAAAACGGAAAAATACACAGGTGCTTTATTGAAATGTCTGCGTGTGTAGGAAGCTGTATTGGCGGCCCAGTTATGGAAAAATACCACAGAGCAGCTCCTGTTAAAGATTATATAACGATTGCTAATTATGCAGGAGAAGATGATTTTGAGGTTTCTGAGCCGAAGTCAGTTGAACTAAAAAAACAGTTTGAATATATTGAACATAAGCTTGCAATGCCAAGCGAATCTGAAATTTTTGCAGTTCTGAGAGAAATGGGTAAATTTAAACCCTCGGATGAACTTAACTGTGGCTCATGCGGTTATAATACCTGCCGTGAGAAAGCTATTGCGATTTGTCAGGGTAAGGCAGAGATTTCTATGTGTTTGCCATTCTTAAAAGACAAGGCAGAGAGCTTTTCGGACACTATTGTTAAAAATACACCAAACGGACTTATTGCTCTTAATGAGAACTTAGAAGTACAGCAGATAAATGAGTCTGCCAGAAAGATGATGAATATTCGTTCAAGTTCGGATGTTCTTGGAGAAAGCGTTATAAGAATTCTAGACCCTAGCCTTTTTGCAGAGGTTTTAAGAACCGGCAAGGATATAAGGGGAGAAAAAGTATATCTTGCTGAATACAGACGCTATGTTGAACAATCTGTGGTGTATGATAAGGAATCACGACTTCTGGTTGGTATTATGCGTGATGTAACCGATGAGGAAACCGAGCGCGAGAAGAAAGAAAAAATCAGTCAACAGACCATAGAAGTTGCAGACAAGGTTGTAGATAAACAGATGCGAATTGTTCAGGAAATTGCATCGCTTCTTGGTGAAACTGCCGCAGAAACAAAAATTGCACTTGCTAAATTAAAGGAGTCAATACAAGATGAATGATTTATGTGCGGATATCGGCTGGAAAAGTATTAATCATTATGGTGAGCAGCTTTGCGGTGACCATGTGGATATTGTTGAACAAAATGAAAATTCAACGGTAATCGTTCTTGCCGACGGTCTTGGCAGTGGTGTTAAAGCAAGTATATTATCAACGCTTACTTCAAAGATTATTTCAACTATGATGTCAGAGGGTTTGCCTATTGAAGAATGTGTTGAAACCATTGCCGCAACACTTCCGGTATGTTCGGTAAGAGGAGTGGCATATTCAACATTTACAATAATGCAGATTATCAATAACGAAATGGTTGAGATAATTCAGTATGATAATCCTCAGGTAATAGTTTTGCGTGACAACAAGAACTATGATTATCCAAAGACTGAAATGAATATCGGCGGCAAAAAAATATTTAAAAGTGAAATACGCATTCAGGAGAATGATATTTTTATCGCTATGAGTGATGGTTGTCCCCATGCAGGTATTGGTATGGCCTATAACTTTGGCTGGAAACGCGAAGACATTATTGATTTTATGGAAACTATGTCGGTATCCGGTCTTACTGCAAAAAATCTGTCCACTCTTCTGGTTGATGAATGTGACAAGCTTTATGGAAAAAAGCCGGGTGACGATGCAACTGCTTGTATTATGAAAATTAGAAAAAGAGAGCCGATGAACATTCTTTTTGGCCCGCCTTCAAACAGGGATGACTGTGACAGAATGATGTCTCTTTTCTTCTCAAAGGAAGGCAAGCATATTGTATGCGGTGGAACAACTTCGTCAATTGTCGCAAAATACTTAAGAAAGCCGCTGCAGGCAACACTTAATTTTGAAAAGTCGGATATTCCGCCTATTGCAAAGATTGAAGGTGTTGACCTGGTTACCGAAGGCGTTATAACGGTAAACCGTGTTCTGGAATATGCCAAGGATTATCTGGGCGACAATGAAATGTATGAACATTGGAATTATAAGCGTGATGGTGCTTCCCTTATTTGTCAACTTTTGTTTGAAGAAGCAACAGACATAAATTTTTATGTTGGGCGTGCTATTAATCCGGCACATCAAAATCCCGATTTGCCGATAAATTTCAGTATTAAAATGAATCTTGTTGAAGAACTTTCAAAGTGTCTTAAAATGATGGGAAAAAGAATTAAGGTAAGTTATTTTTAAGGAGAGCAAATTATGAGAAAATTTGATACAAAAGTTCAGCATTTAAAGTACAAGGTGCTGCGAGAAGTTGCACGCTTTGCATGGAAGGATACTCTGCTTGAAAATGTGTTGAAAATTCCTGAAATAATTGTTCCGGGAAAAACTTCTACTATGCGCTGTTGTGTGTACAAAGAAAGAGCGATTTTAGAGGAAAGAATTAAAATTGTTATGGGCGGAGATAAGGATAACCCCAATGTAATAGAGGTTATTGATATTGCTTGTGACGAATGTCCGTCTGCGGGATATGTTGTAACAGAATCCTGCCGTGGTTGTCTTGCTCATCGATGCGAAGATGTTTGTAAGAAAGGTGCTATCACTTTTGACGCAAATCATGTAGCACATATTGATAAATCAAAGTGTGTTGAGTGCGGTCAGTGTGCAAAGGTTTGTCCTTATTCTGCAATTATAAATCGCAAAAGACCTTGCCAGAATGCCTGCAAGGTTAAGGCAATTTCTATTAACGAGGATAATGCTGCAGCAATCGATAACAGTAAATGTACGGCCTGCGGTGCTTGTGTTTATCAGTGCCCATTTGGTGCAATTATGGATAAATCGTACATTCTCGATGCAATTGAACATATAAAAAACAGTGACGGAAATAAAAAATATAAAGTTTATGCAATGGTTGCACCTTCCATTTCCAGTCAGTTTACCTATGCTAAACTCGGACAGGTAATTAAGGGATTAAAAGAACTTGGTTTTTACACAGTTATTGAGGCTGCACTTGGTGCTGATATGGTAGCTCAGGCAGAATCCAAAGAACTTGCAGAAAAAGGCTTTTTAACAAGTTCCTGTTGTCCTGCATTTGTAGCATATGTAAAATCTGCTTTTCCTGATTTGGTTCCATATATTTCACACAATCTTTCACCTATGGCAACTCTTGCAAAATATATTAAGGATACCGAGCCGGACTCCAAAGTTGTGTTTATTGGCCCTTGTACTGCAAAAAAAGCAGAGGCTCAAATTGAAGAAGTTAAACAATATGTTGATACAGTTTTGACTTTTGAAGAACTTCAGGCACTTTATGACAGCAAGAATATTGATATTACTACTCTTGATGAAGATGTTTTGGATAATGCTTCTTATTTTGGAAGAATCTTTGCTCGTTCAGGGGGTCTTTCAGATGCGGTTGCACAAGGGTTAAAAGAACAGAATATTGACTTTGACTTAAAAGCAATTCCGTGTGATGGTATTGAAGAGTGCAGAGTGGCACTTCTTAAAAAGAGCAAAAATGTTCTGGATGCTAATTTCATTGAAGGTATGGCTTGTATCGGTGGATGTATTGGTGGTGCAGGATGTCTTACTCATGGTGAAAAGAATAAAGCTGAAGTTGATAAATACGGAAGAGAAGCATTTGAAAAAACAATTTCGGATGCAGTATCAGTTTTAAAGTAGAAACAAATAAAGTTAAAAAACGAAAGGTGAGTATTTATTATGAATAAAATTACAGTAATCGGTTCAGGTAATGTAGGTTCAACAATCGCATATACACTTACGGTTATGGGTCTTGCGTCTGAAATTGTTATGATTGATGTCAATGAAGAAAAGTCTCTTGGAGAAGCACTTGATATAAGACAGGGTGTTCCTTTCTGTAATCCTGCAACTGTTTATGCAGGATCATATGCTGATGCAAAGGATTCTGATATTGTTGTGATCACATCAGGAATGGCAAGAAAACCGGGTATGTCAAGATTGGATTTAGCACAGACAAATGTTGACATTACAAAGAGTATTGCTGATAAAATTGTTCATGTTGCACCTGAAGCTACATATGTTATCGTAAGTAATCCTGTTGATATTTTAACATATGTGTTTTTAAAGCACACAGGACTTCCTCAGGAGAGGGTTATCGGTTCAGGTACAATTTTGGATACTGCAAGACTGCGTGCAAGAGTTTCAGAATACTATTCAGTAAACCAGAAGAATGTACATGCATATGTTCTTGGAGAACACGGTGACAGTTCCTTTGTTCCATGGTCAATTGCAAATATTTCAAATGTACCGATTGAAAGCTACAGAAATGCAGTTTTGACAGGTATTGATTATCCTGAATTTAAAAAAGATGAAGTTGAAGATTATATGCGTAAATCAGGTGCACGAGTTATCCAGCGAAAGGGTGCAACATTCTATGCAGTTTCAATGTCTGTATGCCATGTTTGTAAGTGCCTTTTAAGTGGAATTGATACAACTCTTACAGTTTCAACACTCTTAAATGGCGAATACGGCATTGATGATGTGTGCTTAAGCCTTTTGAATGTTGTAGGCAACAAAGGTGCACACAGCAAAATTATGCTTCCGCTTAATGATGAAGAAATTGCAGCTCTTCATAACAGTGCAAATGTTCTTAAAAATTTAATAAAAGGACTTAATATTTAAATAAAACGAGAAAGGGATAGAAAAATGGAATATCGTATTGAACACGATTCAATGGGCGAAGTTAAAGTTCCGGCTGACAAGCTTTGGGCTGCCCAGACACAAAGAAGTCATGAAAATTTTGAAATTGGTGTAGGTATTGAAACAATGCCTGCAGAAATTATACACGCATTTGGTGTGCTGAAAAAAGCAGCAGCTATAACAAATAATGCTTTACGTCCTGAAAAAATGACAAACGAAAAGCTTGAAGCTATCAAAGCTGCTTGTGATGAAGTTATGTGCGGAAAGCTCAACGACAACTTTCCTCTGGTTGTATGGCAGACAGGCTCGGGTACACAGTCAAATATGAACTCTAACGAGGTTATTGCCAACAGAGGAAACCAGATTTTGGGAACAAAAGCACTTCATCCTAATGATGATGTTAATATGAGCCAATCTTCAAACGATACATTCCCCACAGCTATGCACATTGCTGCTGTGCTTGTTTTGGAAGATAAGTTGATTCCTGCAGTGCAAGAATTAGCAGATACATTCAAAAGACTTGAGGCAGAAAACGAAGGAATTGTAAAGAGTGGCAGAACCCATCTTCAGGATGCAACCCCAATCACATTCAGCCAGGAAATAAGCGGATGGCGTTCAAGTCTTGAAAAAGATATTGAACTTATAAAGCGTTCTATCGAACCTCTTTACGAGCTTGCTCTTGGCGGTACCGCTGTTGGAACAGGTCTTAATGCACCTAAATCATTCGGCGAGGTTGTTGCTACTGAAGTAGGTAAAATCACAGGAAAACCCTTTATAACCGCATCAAACAAGTTCCATGCACTGACATCAAAGGATGAATTTGTATTTGCACATGGTGCAATTAAGGCGCTTGCAGCAGATATGATGAAGATTGCAAACGATGTTCGTTGGCTTGCATCAGGTCCCAGAGACGGTCTTGGCGAAATCTTTATTCCTGAAAATGAACCCGGTTCATCAATTATGCCGGGAAAAGTTAATCCCACACAATGTGAAGCGGTAACAATGGTTGCAGTTCAGGTAATGGGTAATGATGTGGCTGTTGGTATGGCGGCCTCACAGGGTAACTTTGAACTTAATGTATTTATGCCTGTGTGCGCATATAATTTCCTGCAGTCTGCAAGACTTATGGCTGAAGCAATACGTTCGTTCAATAAGAACTGTGCAGTTGGTATTAAGGCAAACAAAGAAAAGATGCACCACAATCTCCATAATTCATTAATGCTCGTTACGGCTCTTAACCCATATATCGGTTATGAAAATGCGGCTAAAACTGCTAAAAAAGCATTTAAAGACAATATATCACTAAAGGAGGCTTGCGTTGAACTTGGCTTTTTAACTGCTGAAAAGTTTGACGAAGTCTTCCATCCGGAAGAAATGGTATAATCTGGAGGTATAAAATGAAGGTTAGTTATTTTCCGGGCTGCACCCTGAAAAACAAAGCTAAAGATCTTGATTTGTATGCATATAAATCTGCTGAAGCTTTAGGGGTTACGCTTGAAGAAATTGAAAACTGGCAATGCTGTGGAGGAGTATTTACTACGTCAAAAAACGAAGTAGCAACAAAGCTTTCATCTGTTCGCGCACTTAAAGAGGCTTCTGTTAAAGAACAGCCTTTAGTTACAGTATGCTCAGCTTGCCACAATGTTATTAAACAAACAAATCACGCTATGCAAAATGACAAGGAATTTGCAGACAAGGTAAATCTTTATATGGCAGGGGATGGTGAATACACAGGTGAAACTGAAGTTTATCATTACCTTGAAATGCTTCGTGATTTAGTGGGATTTGATGCTTTAAAGGAAAAGGTTGCAAACTCCCTTACAGGCAAAAAAATTGCGGCATATTACGGATGTCTGCTTTTAAGACCGAACAGTGTTATGAAGATGGATGACCCTGAAAATCCAAGCATTATGGAGGATTTTATTAAGGCTTTGGGTGCAGAACCCGTTATCTATGCAAAGCGTAATGAATGTTGCGGAGGATATGTAAGCGTTGAAAGTCCTGAGCTTGCTAAAAAGAATAGTAATTCAGTTGTTCAGAATGCGAAAGCTCAAGGGGCTGAAATGATTATCACAGCTTGTCCTCTTTGTAAATACAATCTTGTTAAAAATGGTGCTGGTATTCCGGTAGTTTATTTTACAGAGCTTTTAGCTGAAGCACTTGGAGTAAAGGAGGATACAAATGGAAAATAAGTATCTTCGCGAGGAATTAATCCGTCAAAGCGGAGTAAATCCTAAAAAATGTATGAAATGCGGAAAATGCTCTGCAACTTGCCCTGCATATGATGAGATGGAATACCATCCTCATCAGTTTGTAAGTATGGTTGAGTCCGGGGATATAGAACCGCTTTTGAAATCAGAATCATTATACAAATGCCTATCTTGTTTTGCTTGCATCGACAGATGTCCAAGAGGCGTAGAGCCTGCTAAATTAGTTGAGGCTGTTCGTATTGAAGCAATCAAGAAACAAGGTGAAAACAGAATGACTGCAAATGATGTTCCGGCACTTCTTGATGAAGATGTTCCCCAGCAGCTTTTAGTCAGTGCATTCAGAAAATACAGTAAGTAAGGAGGAAAAGACTAATGCAAAGAGATGGAGTTTTTGTATGTTGGTGTGCCAGTAATATTGCAGGTACGGTTGATGTGCAGGCAGTATCCGAAGCTTTGAAAAACGAACCTGGTGTCGTATTTTCCACCAATTATCAATATATGTGTTCTCAGGCAGGACAGGATATGATTAAGGAGGCGGTAAAAGAGCATAATCTCACCGGAATTGTTGTTTGCTCTTGCTCACCTCGTATGCATGAGGCAACCTTCAGAAAAACTGCGGCTGCCGCAGGCCTTAATCCTTATATGGTTGAAATTGCCAATATTAGAGAACAGTGTTCCTGGGTTCATAAGGATATTCCTACAGGAACAGAAAAAGCGATTATTCTTGGTAAAGCGGCTGTTGCAAAGGTTAACTTAAATACACCGCTTACCCCGGGAGAATCACCGGTTACTAAAAGAGCCCTTGTTATTGGCGGCGGTATTGCTGGTATCCAGACAGCACTTGATATTGCGGATGCCGGTTTCCCTGTTGATATTGTTGAAAAAAACCCCACTATCGGCGGAAAGATGGCTCAGCTTGACAAAACATTCCCGACACTTGATTGTGCGGCTTGTATTTTAACACCCAAGATGGTGGATGTTGCACAGAACGAAAATATTCGTATTTTCTCATACAGTGAAGTGTCAGAAATTAAGGGTTTTGTAGGCAACTTTGATGTTACAATTAAGAAAAATGCAAGATATGTAAAAGAAGATATATGTACAGGATGCGGCGCTTGTGTTGAAAAATGCCCGATGAAGAAAGTTCCTAACGAATTTAACCTCGGGATGGATAACAGAAGTGCAATATATATTCCGTTTGCTCAGGCAGTTCCTAAGGTTGCAACAATTGACCCCAATAGCTGTAATATGCTTAAAAACGGCAAATGCGGTCTTTGTGCCAAGGTTTGTGCGGCTGGAGCTATTGACTATACACAAAAAGATGAATATATCAATGAAAAATACGGTGCGATTGTTGTTGCAACAGGATTTAATCCAATCAGTATGGAGAAATTTGATGAGTTTGCCTACAACCAGTCTAAGGACGTTATTACATCGTTGGAATTTGAGCGTCTTACAAATGCGGCAGGACCTACTGCAGGTCATTTAGAGAGACCTTCTGACGGCAAGTCACCCAAGACCATTGTATTTGTTCAGTGTGTTGGTTCAAGATGTGATGCTTGTGCGGAAAAAGGCAAAGAATATTGTTCAAAAATTTGTTGTATGTACACAGCAAAACACGCTATGCTTGTAAGAGATAAATACCCCGATACCGAGGTTTACGTATTCTATATAGATGTAAGAACTCCCGGTAAAAACTTTGATGAATTTTATCGCAGAGCAGTTGAGGAATACGGCGTAAAATATGTTAAAGGTATGGTTGGTAAGGTTACTCCAGAAGGAGATAAACTTAAAGTTCAGGCATCAGACCTTATTTCAAACAAACAGCTTCACATTGATGCTGACCTTGTAGTTTTGGCAGCTGCTATTGAGCCTGATAAGTCCGCAAGACCTCTTGCGACTATGCTTACTGCAAGTATGGATACCAATGACTTCTTTACAGAAGCTCATCCAAAGCTCCGTCCGGTTGAAAGTCCCACGGCAGGTGTGTTCCTGTCAGGAGCTTGTCAGGGACCGAAGGATATTCCTGAAACAGTTTCTCAGGCAGGTGCTGCGGCATCAAAGGTTATCGGTCTTTTAGCAAAGGATAAATTAACGGGCAATCCTTGCGTGGCTCACTCTAACGAGCTTATGTGTAACGGATGTTCTTCGTGTGAAAGAGTTTGTCCTTACGGTGCTATTACTTATGAAGATAAAGAATTCCGTATGCCCGACAGAACAACCAAAATAAGACGAATTGCAGTTGTTAATCCGGCAGTATGTCAGGGCTGCGGTGCATGTACAGTTGCTTGTCCGTCAGGCGCTATGGACCTTAACGGATTTGCAAGTAATCAGATTATGGCGGAGGTGGACGCAATATGCAAGTAAATGAACATAAACCTTTAATTGTTGCTTTTTGCTGCAACTGGTGTTCTTATGCCGGTGCAGACCTTGCAGGTAATAACCGTCTTAACTATCCGGCGGATGTAAAGATTATAAGAGTTCCCTGTTCTTGTCGTGTTAATCCGATGTTTGTGCTTCGTGCATTCCAGAGAGGTGCAGACGGAGTTATTATATGCGGTTGTCATCCCGGTGACTGCCACTATACATCAGGAAACTACTACACACGTCGTAGAATGGCAGCACTCTTTTCAATGCTTGATTTTTTGGGTATTGAAAAAGAACGTACCCGTGTAGAATGGGTTTCAGCGGCAGAAGGTGCAAAATTTGCCGCTACTATGAATGACTTTGTTGAAAAAGTAACAGCACTTGGTGAAAACAAGAGATTGGAGGATCTGCGATGCAAAAAATAACACAAAATCAGTTGATAGACAAAGCGGTTTCTCTGCTTGCAGACGGTACTGTTACAGCAGTTCTTGGATGGAGCAAGGGTGAATTCGGTTATGATGTAACTCCAAAAATGTTCAACACAGAAGAAGATTTAAAAGAGAATTTTGTATGGAATGATTTTTGCGGAGTAAATTTCTCAAAATATATTGTTGCAAAAACAGACAGATTTGAAGGCAAAATCCTTGTTTTCTTAAAGCCTTGCGATACTTATAGCTTTAATCAGCTTTTAACTGAACACCGTTTTGAACGTGAAAAGGTATATGCGGTTGGTGTTCCTTGCGAGGGTATGGTTGATATTGCAAAGCTGAAAGCCACAACAGGCGAGGGTATAAGCGAAATTAACGAAGATGGCGAAAATCTTCTTATTACAACTATTTATGAAGATAAGCCCATTACAGTTTCTGCAAAAGATGTTCTTTTAGAACGTTGTGTAAATTGCAAAAGCAAAAAACACGTGGCTTATGACGAGCTGCTGGGCGATGAGGGCGAAGTAATTGAATCTCAGAGATTTGATGAGGTTGCTAAACTCGAGGATATGACTCCGGATGAAAGATTTGCTTTCTGGCAAAATGAGCTTTCACGTTGTATTCGTTGCAACGCTTGCCGTGATGCATGCCCTGCATGTACTTGTGAAAAGTGCGTGTTTGACAATCCCGCGTCAGGTGTTGAAAATAAAGCTCCTGCTAACAGCTTTGAAGAAAAGATGTTCCACATTATAAGAGCATACCACGTGGCAGGCAGATGTACAGACTGCGGAGAATGTTCAAGAGTTTGTCCTCAGAATATTCCTCTTCATCTATTGAACCGTAAGTTTATAAAGGATATCAATGAATTTTACGGTGAATATCAAGCGGGGGCTGAGGTTGGCTCAAGGGCTCCCCTTGTAGATTACACTACCGATGATTTAGAACCGGGTGAAGTGTTTGACAGGAGGGGTATTGATGCGTAAATGTTCTCTTGATAAAATAAATTCTGTTTTTGAAGAAATCACAAAATCCGCAAAACTTTATCTCCCTGCCTACGATAAAGACGGAAGTGCAGTTTATAAACAGTGGGAAGACGGCGTTTTGTGGAGTGATGCCCTAAATACCGTAAGAAGTCCTAAGGATTTCTTCTTCCCGCAAATGGAAAATCTGATGGAATTTAAAACAGAGGGTAAAAACATTGAGGTTATTGACACAAGATGTGAAACAGAAGATTTTGTTATCTTTGGTGTTCGTGCCTGTGATGTAAAGAGCTTTGAAATATTAGACAGAGTTTTCCTGACAGAACCGGTTGACAGCTATTATGCATCAAGACGCGATAAAGGTATTATCGTGTCAACTGCGTGTTCTAGACCTGCAGAAACTTGTTTCTGCAAAGCTTTTGGCATTTCACCTGAAGAACCTGAAGGCGATATCTCAACTTGGAAAACCGAAAGCGAAATCTTTTTCAAAGCAAATACCGAAAAGGGTGATGCGCTTTTAGAAAAGATTTCCACACTCACCGAGGAATGTGATGAAACTGCAGTTAATGAGCAGAAGGAAAAAATCTCTAAAATTATGAACAAGCTTCCCCTTAAAGACCTTACAACACATGCGTTTGGCGGCGGAAAAACAGATGAATTCTTTAACAATCCTGCTTGGGATGAGTTGTCACAGAGCTGTCTTGGTTGCGGAACATGTACCTTTGTATGCCCTACCTGTCAGTGCTATGATATTAAAGACTTCAACACAGGCAATGGCGTTATAAGATTCAGATGTTGGGATTCTTGTATGTATTCAGACTTCACCAAAATGGCTCACGGAAACAACAGACTCACTCAAAAAGAACGTTTCCGTCAGAGGTTTATGCACAAGCTGGTTTATTATCCTGAAAACAACGAAGGGCTTTTCAGCTGTGTAGGCTGTGGAAGATGCCTTGCAAAGTGCCCTATTTCTATGAATATTGTTAAAGTAATGAAAAAGATAGGAGGGGATAATAAGTGAGTAACAAAGAAGAAACTTTAATTCCCAAAATCGGTGTTATAACCGATGTCCGTATTGATACACCTGATATTAAAACGTTCAGAGTTGTGACTCCTGACGGAAAAAAAGCCTTTGAACATCGTCCCGGACAATGCGCAATGCTTTCAGTTCCCGGAGTTGGTGAGGCAATGTTTTCGATTACCTCTTCACCCACAAATGAAGAGTATATGGAATTTTCCATAAAAAAATGCGGATGCGTAACCGACTGGCCCCATCAGGCAGAGGTTGGTCAGCAGATAACAATCAGAGGACCATACGGAAATTCATTCCCTGTTGATGATGTGTTTGCAGGCAAGAACCTTCTGTTTATTGCTGGCGGTGTTGGTCTTGCACCACTTCGTTCGGTTATCAATTACTGCAGACATTATCGTGATCGTTATGGAGATATTGATATTGTTTATGGTTCAAGAAGCAAGGATGATTTGCTTGATTATAAGGAAATTATTGATGAATGGTCACAGGATGCCGGCGTAAAGGTTCACCTTACAATTGATAATCCTCAGGAGGGTTGGGACGGACATGTTGGATTTGTTCCTAATTATGTAAAGGAGCTTGGCTTTGACACAAATAAAACAGCTGTTCTTTGCGGTCCTCCGATTATGATTAAGTTTACATTAGACGGACTCTGCGAACTTGGTTTTGATAAAACTCAGATTTATACAACACTTGAGCTTAGAATGAAGTGTGGTGTGGGCAAGTGCGGAAGATGTAATGTTGGTGCAAAGTATGTGTGCAAAGACGGTCCGGTGTTCAGATGCGATGAGCTTGACGAGCTTCCGGATGAGTATTAAAGGAGAGGTAACATGGAAAAATTAGTTAATATATATCTTTTCGGCAAAAAATATGAAGTGCCCGAAAATTTAACAATTATGACCGCTATGGAATATGCCGGATACCAGCTGGTACGCGGTTGCGGTTGCCGTAACGGCTTTTGCGGTGCTTGTGCAACCATTTACCGCATAAAGGGCGACAAGGAGCTTAAGGCTTGTCTTGCGTGTCAGACCAAGGTTGAAGATAACATGTATATCGCAACTTTGCCTTTCTTTCCCCTTGTTAAGGAAGGTTATGATATTGAAAATATTCCCGTGAATGAGTCAGTAATGATGCAGCTTTATCCCGAAATTTATGCTTGTATCGGCTGTAATGCTTGTACAAAGAGTTGTACTCAGGGTCTTAATGTTATGCAGTATATTGCATATGCTCAGCGTGGCGATTTTGAAAAGTGCGCCGAGGAATCATTTGACTGTGTAATGTGTGGAGTATGTTCTTCAAGATGTCCTGCAGGTATTTCACATCCTCAGGTAGCAATGCTTGCAAGAAGAATTAACGGTAAGTACTTAGCTCCCGGATGTGGCCATCTGGAGGATCGTGTTAAGGAAATTGAAAACGGTGACTTTAAAGAACTTATCGAAGCTCTTATGCAAAAACCTGTTGAGGAAATGAAAGAGCTTTATAACACCCGTGAAATAGAAAAGTAAGGAGGAAAAGAATATGTATTCGGAAAAATTTCAAAAATCAATTGCTGCAGTTGAAGCGGCAAGAGAAAAGAATATTGCGTTAGAGCCGGATCGTATGACTGCAAAGCAGAAGGAAGATTTGCTTGCAGCTTTTCACCCGGACTACAAACAGGACGAATTTGATGTACTCAAAATTGGTCCCAATAAGGGCGACAAGGTTCCCACAGAACTTGCTGAAATTCTTCAGGCACACAGCCGTATAACTGCAGATTGCGTTGACCTTGAAAAGCCTGATTATGAAACTGATGTTTTGATTATCGGCGGTGGCGGTGCAGGTACATCTGCCGCAATTGAGGCTCACGAAGCAGGCGCGGATGTTATGATTGTTACAAAGCTCAGAATGGGCGATGCAAATACCATGATGGCAGAAGGCGGTATTCAGGCGGCAGATAAGCCAAACGATTCCCCTGCAATCCATTTTATAGATGCTTTTGGCGGCGGACATTTTGCTGCAAAAAGAGAACTTCTTTCAAAGCTTGTTTGCGATGCCCCCGAGGCTATTTTGTGGCTCAGCAACCTTGGTGTTGAATTTGATAAAGAAACTGACGGAACAATGGTTACAACCCACGGCGGCGGTACTTCAAGAAAGAGAATGCACGCAGCAAAGGACTACTCCGGTGCTGAAATTATGAGAACTCTCCGTGACGAAGTTTTAAACCGCAATATTCCTGTTGTTGATTTTACTGCTGCGATTGAGCTTATACTTGACGAAAATGGCAATGCAGCCGGTGCTGTGCTGACGAATATGGAAACAAAAGAACTTCTTGTTGCAAAGGCAAAAACAGTTATCATTGCAACAGGCGGTGCGGGTCGTATGCACTATCAGGGCTTCCCCACATCAAACCATTATGGTGCAACAGCAGACGGTCTTGTTTTGGGATACAGAGCCGGTGCTAAATTGCTTTATGCTGAAACACTTCAGTATCATCCGACAGGTGTTGCTTATCCTGAACAGATTTTCGGTGCTTTGGTTACTGAAAAGGTTCGTTCACTTGGCGCAAAGCTTGTAAACGAAAACGGCGAAGTATTTATGCATCCGCTTGAAACACGTGACGTTGCAGCAGCGTCTATTATCCGTGAATGTGGCGAGAGAGGTAACGGCGTAGATACCGGCAGTGGTAAGGGCGTATGGCTTGATACACCAATGATTGAAAAAATCGGCGGTGAGGGTACTATTATGAAGAGAATTCCTGCTATGTGGAGAATGTTTGAAAAATATGGCATTGATATACGCAAGGAGCCAATTCTAGTTTATCCTACACTTCACTACCAGAATGGTGGTCTTGACATAACTGCAGACTGTATGACAACAAACATTGAAAACTTGTTTGTTGCAGGCGAAGCGGTTGGCGGAATTCACGGCAAAAACAGACTTATGGGTAACTCACTGCTTGACATCATAGTATTCGGCAGAAGTGCAGGTCAGAATGCCGCAGCCAGGGCTAAGAATGTTAAGGTTGGTGCATTGACACTTGAACATATTGAAAAGTTTGAAAAAGAAATTGCTGATGCAGGTATTGATACACAGATGGTTTCACCAAAGTTGTTACCTGACTACACAAGAAAAGGATAAGAGAGAAGAGGTTTTATAATATGAATTTATTCGGAGGGGTTGTTCCGATTTCAGGAATAACATTTCTCGTATTTTGCATATTTGCTATTTTAGCCATTGGATATGCATTGGGAAGAATAACAATAAAAGGTATATCTTTAGGTTCTGCCGGCGTATTTCTTGTAGCGTTGGTGTTTGGTTGCCTGTTTTACGATAATCTTGAGGCACAGTTGCCTGATTACACAACAAACGCGTTAAAGATTGTTGAAAACTTAGGACTTATCCTTTTTGTTTCATCAGTTGGCTTTATTGCAGGCCCTAAGTTCTTCAGCAATATGAAGAAAAACTTTACATCATACGTATTATTAGGTCTTGTTATTATAATATCAGGTGCACTTGTTGCAGTAGGATGTGTATATATCGGTAAACTGACAGGCGAAACAGATATGGAAAAGCTTTCGGCTATTGTATCGGGTCTCTTTGCAGGTGCTCTTACTTCGACCCCGGCATTTTCAGCAGCTAAAGCGTCGGTTGCAAGTCCTGAATTGGAACAGCTTGTTTCGGTTGGCTATGGTATTGCATATATCTTTGGTGTTATCGGGGTTGTATTATTTGTACAGCTTATGCCCAAACTTTTAAAGGCTAATATGGAGGACGAACGTGCAAAACTTGTTGCTGCTGAACAGGCTACAGCTAAAATGCAAACAAGCAAATTGATTGAACTTGACGATTTTGGCATTGCTCCATTTGCTATTGCGGCAGTTATTGGTATCTTTATTGGTATGATAAAAATCCCCCTTTCAAGCAAAGGTCTTGACGGCACAACTTTCTCGTTGACAACAACAGGCGGATGTCTTTTAGCCTCACTTGTTTTTGGTCATTTTGGAAAGGTTGGCAAAGTAAACATTATGCCTTCTGTAACAACACTTAAGGTGTTTAGAGAATTGGGACTTGTTCTTTTCCTTATCGGTGCTGGAATTTCAGGCGGTGCAAGATTTGTTCAGGAATTTAAAATAGACTATTTTGTATATGGTATAATAATGACAATTGTACCTATGATAATTGGATTTATCTTTGCAAAATATATTCTTAAAATCAGCCTGCTTAACATTCTTGGCTCTATTACCGGCGGTATGACAAGTACACCTGCGCTTGGCACATTAATTCATGTAGCCGGCACAGAAGATGTTGCGGCAGCATATGCGGCAACTTATCCTATCGCACTTGTTGCGGTTGTATTTGCTGCACAGTTTATTATAATCTTATTTTAATTAGTTAAGTAAATTTAAATACGGGTGTAAAAAGTACAGCTTTTTACACCCGTGTTTTGTTGTAATAGAATTTCGGCTGCAGGTGTTTTCACACCGAGAGCCGCAGCAATATAAATAAAGAAAAAAGCATCCGGCAAAAATACCGGATGCTTATGGTCGGGATAACAGGATTTTAACCTGCGCCGGAGCGTTAAGGCGATATGCCGGTGGCATATCGGTAGCGCAGGATTACAAAATGAGAGAGCATTTTGTAAGTTAGGAAAACACAAGGTGTTTTCACACCGAGAGCCGCAGCAATATAAATAAAGAAAAAAGCATCCGGCAAAAATACCGGATGCTTATGGTCGGGATAACAGGATTTTAACCTGCGGCCTCTTCGTCCCGAACACGCTCTAAAGCCTGATATATAGCGGTTTTTGCCTTTTTTAGCCCTTTCCGCTACATTTAAAATACTCTTTGGACATCTTATCTCCACTGTTTCCATATACTCCAGAACTAACTGTGGGATAACATGTGGTTAAAAAGGTAAACCCCTGTGCGATTTTGAAAGCGACAGGGCAAGTTTTGAATTTGAATACACCGAATATTGAAAATAGCTTGTTCTATTTATCCATAGCATATTTGCTACAGATGGAACATGTGCCTCTCATTTTGCGGAAAAGTATTTGGCAAATATACAATTCAATAAAAAACACAGACGGAGCTTAAAAATTTCTCCGTCTGTATTTTCTCTATCTTCGGTTTGATTTGTCTGATAAATCTCCATATACAGGTGTTGCCAAACCAAACCCGCCTGAAACTGTCAGTATTTGCCCCGTGGTATAAGCAGAATCATCTGATGCAAAGTAAACTGCTGCTGCGGCAATTTCTTCTGGTGCCCCCATTCTTTTAAAGGGAATATGGCGCATAAATAGTTCTCTGAATCCCTCCGTAAGATTTTTCTCTACTGCATCGGTTGCAGTCATCCCCGGTAAGATTGCATTACAGCGAATATTGTTTTTTGCTTCGTGTACGGCTATCAGTTTAGTCAGATAATTAATAGCAGCTTTACTTGTTCCGTATGCAACCTGAGAAATATCAGGAACAAGACCTCCCACAGAGGATATATTTATAATACTTCCGCCACCGTTTTTTGCCATGTGTTTAGCTGCTTCTTTGCTAGCCATAAATACACTTCTTAAATTGATATTTACAATATCAAAGAAAACATCTGTATCGGTATTTGAAAAGTCAAGGTCTTTTCCCGGATTTGAAGTGCCGAAGTTGTTAACCAAAACATTAATACGCCCTGCATCTTTTATTACTTCATCAGTCATAGAAATATAAGATTCAGGCTTACTTGCATCGTTATAAACATATCTTACTATACAGCCCTCGGAATTTAGCTTGTCAGCCTCCTGCTTTGCAAGTTCTAAATTTCTTGCCGCCATATAAACTATAGCACCCTCTTTGGCAAAGACTTTGGTGATGGCAAGACCTATTCCTCGGGTTGAGGCAGTAATTAAAACTACTTTGTCTTTTAATTTCATGATTGTTCTCCTTTTTTGATATAAATTTTAGGCAGGAACACCACTATCGCAATTCCCGCAATAACACAAATAATTTCCGCTACAGCAAGAAACTTTATAGAATTTACTGCGGCGGTTATTTCACCCTTCCCGCTACTTATAATATTTGTTACTCTATTTGTAAAAAGAGGAACAAAAATCGCTACACCAAAGGGTGCTGCAAGGTCACGGAATAAGCCATAAGTTCCGGTTCCTGCTCCGGCAGTTTCAGCAGGAACACCTGACAGTACAACTTTCATAAAAATTGCGGCATTTCCGCCAAGCCCAAAGCCTAATATGCCAAGAGATGCGGCAAGTATAATTACGGAAGTTTCAGCAGTAAATAAAAGCATAATGGCACATCCAACCCCTGTAAGAGAAAGAGAGGCAGCCAAAACCTTTTTAGGCTCTATGCGGTCTGCCAATGGTCCTAAAACAACTGAACCGAGTGACATTCCGATATACATAATTGAAATCGCATAGCTGGATATAATAGTATTATCAGGCTGTGTGTAGTTGATAAATACAATTATATTTGTCATATTTGCCTGCATAAGTCCCTGAGTTAAAAAGAGAGCCAGAACTGAGAGAAAAAACTTTTTTCTCTTCATAAACTTCCAACTGAGAATGGGATTTATTGCCTTTTTTTCCGCATAAAACAAACCGATAAATGAAATTACCGATGCAATTAAAATAATTAAAAACCATATTGACCTAATGCCGAAATTCTGACCAAAGGACGGTAGGCACAACATAAGAGTAAAGAAAATCAGTACCCATACAGAACCAATACCGTCGAAATCTGTCAGTGGTTTCAATGCTATACTATCTTTTCTATGTGTTACAATGCAAAGTAAAAATATGATGGCTGAAATTGCAACGCATACCCACATCATTGCTCGCCAACCATAAAACTCAATAAGCAAGCCGCCGAGCGTAGGTCCGAAAACTACTGCACTGCTTGAGATAAGCATATATAATGAAAAGCCCTTTGCAATTTTCTCAGGCGGAAATTCTGTAACAATATACGACATTACCACCGGTGCAATAGCTGCACTTCCAATTCCTACTATAAAACGGGCAATAATCATAAAAAATAGCGATGGGGCTATTGCCGTAAGGATATTACCCAAAGTAAAAATCGCTATACCAATCAATAATGTTGATTTCCTGCCTATTACATCACCCAGCTTGCCGAGAATGGGTGCAAACGCTGCTGTTGAAGCTGCCATCGCTAAAGCTGTCCATGTTGTGTTGTTATACGGCAAGTTTAAATCGCTGACAAATGCAGGGCCAAGCACGGCAGTAAATCCGCCCACAGCACCTACTAAAAATGCCGCGAGCGCATACGGCACAAAACTCCTTAAATAAGGTTTTGAGGAACTAATTTCCATAAGTCATCACTCCAATCTAACCATAGTATAACCATTATTTGCGTATTTATTTAGCAGACTTGGTTATACTTTTATGTAGAAAGGAGGAATAGTTTTGAAAGAACTGTTTTTTATTTGCAAGCATTGCGGAAATATTATTGCGATGATAAAGAATAGCGGTGTTCCTATACAATGCTGCGGTGAAGATATGCAGGAAATAATTCCGGGTACTACGGAGGCATCCGAAGAAAAACATATTCCTGTATATAAAACAGAAGGTGACAAGGTAACCGTTTCAGTCGGTTCGGCCCAGCATCCGATGGAGCCACAGCATTATATCGAGTGGGTGTGCATTGAAAGTAATGACGGCTTCCAGTACAAGAGACTTTCGCCAAACACACCTCCGAAGGCAAGCTTTTCATTATCCAAAGGAGACATCGTAAAAGCTGTATATGCCTTTTGTAATCAGCATAGTCTTTGGAAAGCATAAAATTAAAAAGTAAAGGAGAATAAAATTATGTCATTAATTAACAAGGAAATTTCAGATTTTAAAGCTTATGCATTTCACGGAGACGATTTTAAGATGGTTTCCAAAGAAGAGATTTTAGGTAAATGGAGCGTGTTCTTTTTCTATCCTGCAGATTTTACCTTTGTATGCCCAACGGAGTTGGAAGATTTAGCAAATAAGTATGAAGATTTTAAAAATGTGGGATGTGAGATATATTCTGTATCTACCGACACACATTTTGTTCATAAAGCATGGCATGATGCATCTGAAAGAATTAAAAAAATCAATTATCCTATGCTTGCTGATCCGACTCATGAAATTTCAAGAGATTTTGAGGTTTTAATTGAATCAGATGGTCTTGCAGAGCGTGGTACTTTTATCATAAATCCTGAAGGTAAAATTGTAGGCTACGAGGTTACTGCCGGAAATGTAGGCAGAAACGCAGAAGAACTATTCCGTAAGGTTCAGGCATGTCAGTTTGTTCACGCACACGGCGATCAGGTTTGTCCTGCTAACTGGCAGCCGGGTGCTGAAACATTAAAGCCTAGTCTTGATCTCGTAGGACAGTTATAATGAGCAATATACAAAATATTAACCAAGATAATTTATATGATGTTGTAGTGATAGGCGGCGGTCCGGCAGGACTTACCGCCGCCATTTATCTGGCTCGTGCAAGATACCGTGTGTTAGTTCTTGAAAAAGAACAGTTTGGCGGTCAGATTACCATTACACATGAGGTTGTAAATTATCCGGGCTTAGGAAAAATAAGCGGAAAAGAGCTTACCGAAACTATGCGCCGTCAGGCAGAAACCTTTGGAGCAGAATTTTTAATGG
>JAZRNN010000056.1:0-2876 GCA_045648175.1 Clostridia bacterium | reverse complement strand
ATGCTCGGGGCTTAAATTTTCGTCAGGCTTGAAGCTTTGAACATAATGATAGTACATTCTTCCTTCGTTTTTTCCTGCCAAAGCTTTTGTCAACATAAACTGCTGATATGCAAGTTCAGGCTGACATCTTACGCCCGATATCAAAGCCTTACCGTTTGACATCTCAGTCTTTTTACGGTCCATTACATACCGCAAACAAAATCCCATAGATTTTGCAGACTGAGCTCGTTTGATTTTGGGTGTACAGACTGTCGCCATCAGCCTTTAACCCTCTTAAGTAATTCGGCAAGTACAGTATAGATTTCAACCAATTCCAGATAGGTTGGTTTTAAATCCACGACCTCCAGTTGCTTCATATTTGCCCTTGTTGTAAGCTGATTTAAGTTTCTTCCTACTGCATGCAATTCTTTCATAAGTTCCCGCACATCATTCACAATGATAATCTCTTTATCAAAGCAACATTTGACTATGAAATCAGTCACTGTAAGATTTGACTTCTTTGCTTTCTCTTTAATCATTTTATACTGCTCATATGTAACTCGGAAAGCAGTCGATTGCGGTTTTTTTCTCATTCCATTTCACCTCTTTCCTTTAATTTCGTTTGCAAATATTCTATCGATTTCGGCTACTTATTTTTGCGAAGTGGGTCCGGGCTTCCGCCCGATTTCGCGCCGCTTTAGCGGTGCGATTGCGCGGGGCAGCGGTCGCTTTAGCGACAGCGTATAGCCAAGCGCTCTGCTAGCCTCTCCTACGGAGAGAAGAACATTCAGCCGAAATGTATAGCCTCTTTTAAAACCTTGATTTTCACCCCCTTCAAAAAGATTGTTACAATTCGGATACACTTATCAACTCCTTTCTCAAAACAGTTCTATGACAGTATGACGGCTATGACGGATTATATGGTACATATCACATCTTAATTGTGCAGGTGAATGGAATAAAATCCTCATCCACCTCGGCATCTGTTTCGAAATTTACAGCGGTATTATCTCCATCAGTTTCCGCAGTTGCATCATCAATTTCAGTTTCAAAATTTGATTCTACATCTGAATTTTCTTCGGAAGCTTCGCTCACAATTCTGTCGGGATCAAACCAAAGTTTTTGAGTCCTTTGATACATATCACGAACAGATTCATAATTGATTTTGTGAGCTTTCAAAAATTCTTTGTTGTCCGTCAGCTTTTTACCGAGAATTGGAGCAGTAAACTCCACATTGCATAGCTCTTTTATGAGCTGACAAAGCTCTGTTGCCGTTCCTGAAAATGGTCCTGACTTTTCTAATAACTCTGTTATAATTTCAACCATTTTCATGCCCTCACTGTCTTCCAGAGAGTCAGAAATCTTATCCCAGATGTGTGTACCGAAACCAAATCGCAGTTCTATTTCACGAAGACCTGTGTCGCGTCCTTTGCAATATAAGATGCCATACCACTTTTTCTTTGGAAAAGTATTCAAAACATAAGTGGTATCTGCTCCTCCTGCGAGAGCATTCGTACCTGAAATCATGTTCTGAGGATTGTTGTCATGTTGCTTTCTTAAATGATGGACAAGTACGATAGTGATATCGAGTTCCTTTGCAATTTTTTTCATATAATTCATCTCTGCGTACTCACAAGCATAAGCGTTTCCGGCGAATTGTTCTCCTCTTATTAACTGAAAAGTATCAACGATTACGAGCTTAATGCCTGGCTCTTCATTGACGATTTTCCTGAGGAAAGTATCGAACCCATTGTCCATGTTTGGCGCATCATACATGAACAAAAGATTGTCAGTTTCACTGCCGGGCATACCCTCAAGTCTGTCCTGAATACGATTTTCAGTGTCCTCCAAACAAAAATACAGAACCTTGCTTTTGTTGGTTTTAAATCCCCACAGGTCATTGCCATTTGCAACGCAAAGCGCAAGCCAAAGTGCAAGCCAGGACTTACCTGCTTTAGGATGTCCCGCAAGAAAATGAACTCCCTGCGACATAAACTTCTCTACCACAAAGTTAATTGGTTTCTTTTCTTTCTTCATAAGTTCTCCTGCTGATACAGGTTTTGTTGTTAAATTAAACATTTAATTTCCTCCTAACTTTTCAAAAAAATATCTCCCATTGGCCTTTGGGAGATTCATTATAGCGCGAGGAAAAATCCGCGTCAACATACGTTACAAAATTGCAGCGAAAGTGCAGCGCGTGTGTAATATAAACCAATGTTTGTAATAAAAGTGCAGCAAAAGAAAGTTTTTGGATATGAAAACAGCCGATGCGAAAAAAATCGCATCGGCTGTCGGTATTTTTATAGGTATGTCTTTACACCAAACTGAAAGATGCAATATACTCTGCATCTGATTCCAGCTTTGGATCATTTTGTTCAAAGACAATATTTAGATTATTTTCTTTGGCAGTTAGGTCAAAGTGACAAAGTGCAATTCCTATATCAATCATTTGCATATCAAGTTTCTCAGTACGAGCAAAGCCCTTATTGCGTTTTAAATAAAAGTGAACTGCACTATCGGTCGCAACAACTCGCCAAGGTTGTTTGTTTACTGCCGATGGAGCAAGTCGAACCATTTCCAAGGCATCAGACCATTTACCTGCATTTTCTTTAGATAAAGGCTTATCAAATGAGCCGTCAAAGAATAATTCTTCAAAAGGCAGACGTTCATCAGCTTTGACTCCTTTTCGCATCATACTCTCACGCAATGACATCTTTTTCGCAGGGTATCCAAGGGCACTTGCGCAAGGCATAATTTCGTCGCTATCCAGCTCCATAGCTTCTTCATAAGTTCTCCTGCTGATACAGGTTTTGTTGTTAAATTAAACATTTAATTTCCTCCTAACTTTTCAAAAAAATATCTCCCATTGGCCTTTGGGAGATTCATTATAGCGCGAG
>JAZRNN010000055.1:0-16148 GCA_045648175.1 Clostridia bacterium | reverse complement strand
GTTAAGATTATCATATTCTCTTTTGAAATCATCAGCAGATAATTCTCCGTCAATCTTCATCTGGACTAATTTGCTGATTTTATCATCAACTTGCCTGATTTCTTTAAGTGCCTTTTCGTACTTGGTTTTATCGTGCCCCTTTTTGATAATTCTTTCAATAGTCTTTATGAAAGTATCAAAAAATTCAGACTTATCATTTAAGATTGAATTATAAACTTCAACAAATGCTCTTTTGATAGTCAAATCTCCAACGGCTTTACTATCACAACTTCTTTTCCCTTTGTTGATATAATCATTACATTGCCATACAATTCGTTCAGCATCGGTTTTAGCATTCCAAGTTCTTCTTTTTAGTGTGTTTCCACAATTAGCACATATAAGTTTTCCAGAGAAAGCATATTTGGAAGCAAATCTTTCTTTGTTTGTATCACTTCCAGAAGTCTTTAAAAACTTATCTTCTCTTTTCTTCTGGACTGCTAACCAAAGTTCCTTTGAAATGATTGGCTGATGATTTTCTTTTATCAAGAACTTTTCTTTTTGACCTTTGTTATCAATTCGTTTATGGCTTAAATAATCAACAGTAAAGGTTTTCTGTTGTAGTAAATCACCATAATACTTTTCGTTTTGAAGAATACCGCTTACTGTTGAACCATGCCACTTGGTATTTCCAGCACCAGTTAGAAATCCTTTTGCTTCAAGTTCTCTTGCTATTGTGGTATAGCCAACCCCTTCTAAATATCTGTTAAATATGTATCTAACTGTTTTGGCTTCTTGTTCATTTATGACGAGTTCTCCGTTTTCATCTTTATCATAACCCAAAAATCTGTTATGGTTAATGATGGGAACTCCGTCTTTCATTCTCTTGTAAATATTCCAAGTACAGTTATCACTAATATTTCGGCTTTCTTCTTGTGCCACCGAAGCAAGAATTGTGAAAATCATATCTGATTTTGG
Source organism: Clostridia bacterium (assembly GCA_045648175.1). GTDB lineage: Bacteria > Bacillota > Clostridia > Monoglobales > Monoglobaceae > SIG440. The sequence continues at coordinate 15,194 of JAZRNN010000055.1, read as the reverse complement.
ATCAAATGTTGAAATGTTTTCTTTTTCAAAGAATACTTCAACATTATATTGAGTTCTTAAAATACGAACTGTTCTGATACTATCTTCAACATTTCGGGCAAATCTTGAAATTGACTTTGTGAGAATTAAATTTATTTTGCCGTTCTTACAGTCAAGTATCATTCTGTTAAATTCGTTTCTATTCCTAGAACAAGTTCCAGTTTTTGCTTCATCAGCATAAATTCCAGCAAATTCCCATTTATCATTTGCTTTAATTCTTTTTGTATATTCATCAACCTGTGCTTCATAAGAAGTCTTTTGTTCAATATGGTCGGTGCTTACTCTGCAGTAAGCAGCGACCTTTTTAATTGGATTTTGTATTTGACCAGTTAAAGAAATGTTTTCTTTTGCTTCAATAACTTCAACTGCTTTAACTCGTTTGCTCATATCTTCGTCTCCTTTCCTGATTATTAAGCAACTTTATCTATGTTTGTAATCATTTGGTTTCTAATCTCTTCCATTTCTGAAAATGTAATAATTTCATCTTGATATAATTTTTCAAGATACATTTCCATTAAAGAGTTTTCAATATTATTCATACCTGAAATCCTTTCATAAAAGATTTCAAATTGCAATTTGATTGTGTAGGCTACAATTTTATTATAACGCACAATCTTCGTATTTCCTAATGATTACTCCGCTTAAGCGGAAGATTTTAAGAGTTATCAATTAAAAATCCAAAACTTGTGAAAATTCCATTTCCTTCTAACCGAATATCTCTGCCGTATCTTTCATAGTCAAAGTAGCATTTAATATTCTCTGGTATGTTGATACAACATAATTCATCAGCAAAGTAATAACCTAGTTCTTCTTCCGTATCAACGCCGTCAAGCAAATCATAGTTATCTAAATTTTCTATGATTTTAATTAGTTCCGTTGCCGATGTACAATTTTCATATTCCAATATGGCTTCAAGTTTTCGTTCATCATCTGCTGAAATCAGTTCAAGGCACTCTGCCAATTCGTTTAGTTTCTGAATGCTAGAAAATTCATTGATAGCATTGTTAATGCCGAGAATATCACTTTCACTATCAATTATGAAATATTCTTCATACATTTCGTTAATGCCGATTTCATCAAGCACTTTTTCAAGTGCTTCTGTGCTGGCTGGAAGTTTTAGCCAACGCCCCTGCAAAATACCTTCATTATACCGACCAAGATTAGCCAGATATACAACCATTTTTCCCATATCTTTTGTTCCCCACTTTCTATTTTGTTTTTTTCTTATATACTACTGTGGGAAGAACGCCATTATTCCAGATTTTTCAACAAAATATCTCTAATTCTATTCTAACACGAAAAACGCCATTCAACGAATGATTGCTCCGCTTGAATGGAAGATATTGAAAAACAATAAAATCAATGCCAACCAAACTAATAGGCTTGTTTCAACATCTTCAAGTTATAGAATGTTTATAAATAAAGTATTATATATAAAATAGGAAAGAAAAAATCTCGCAAGACCTCACTCCGCAGGTATATAAAAATTATTAAAATAATTTTTTCATACCACCGAAAGAAAAATGGCTATGCCACCACATTCCCAGAATGTGAATGTTTTTTTCGTTTCTTGCTTCGTTCGGTCTTGCCAGAGGCTCTCGGAGGTGATTTTCTTGGGAAGAAAATCTCATTATATACAAACACCGAACCATAAGGACATTCAATTCTTGAACGCCCTTAGATGTTCTGGTGTTTGCTCAAAGGAACAAGCACTCAAATTTATTACGGCTAACCGCCTTAAAAATTTCGTGCTTGATAGGACAATTCAGAAGGCTTCGTATATAGACGATAAAGGCAACAGACAAAGCATTTACCGAATATCAGATGACGGCAAAAAGTGGATTTCCCAGAATGTGCCGACACTTGCTGACCGAAAGTATTATACAAGCACAGGCACAGAACACGATTTAAGACTGATGAACAAAATTATATCTCTGACACCAGAACAAAGGCTCACTATGAGATGTGAATCAGAAATCAGGGACGAGTTCAAAGAACATCTGGACAAACTGTTAGAAGATAAGTTGTATGACCGACACGAAGAACTGTATAATGCTATGGCAAGTCATACAATATCAATGCCAGACCTTTGCTATGGCACGAATGAGTATTACGAAGTGATTACTTCGGCATATAGTGAAATTGAAGTGAATGCTAAAATTGAAGCCGTTGCTATTATTGGTAATGGGGGAACTCTTGAAATGGAAAGAATTTAATTAACAAAGGGGGAAAGAAAAATGGACGGAATAAAAGAGATGTGCCAGAAGAAACTTCTGGCAGACAATAAGAGAATTATATACATACTTATATATGGTTGTGGTGGTGTTATGTTCTTAAAGCATTTTTACAGTATGCTCGGCAAGACCGACACCAGACTACTTGAAAGGCTTATAGACAATGGTATTATCAAGGTCAAGCAGATAGGTAGAAACAAGGTTATAATAGCCAGACATACCGCCTATCGTCATTTTGGATTATCAAGTAAGTCTCCAAAATTGACAAGTAAGCACTTGCTTCACTCTGCCTTACTCTGCGAAATGCTGATACATACCTATTTTGACAACACCGAGAAAATGGTTAAAATCCTACAACAAGGGAATTTCTGCTACTATGCCGTAGAGAACAGTTTGAATTTTTTAAACCGAGTGTATTGCTTTATGGACAGCAAGAGTGCCGACACAAGCACATTAAAATTATATCTGGACGAACTTGCCGAGAAAACCGAGTTTCTAAAATCCAGTACCAAAGGGCGAAAGGACACCTTGAAGAAAACTGCCTGCCAGACAACCGACCTGCTTATTATGAGAAACAATAACATATATGTTCATTATGCTGATTACACCGAGAATACATTACAAGTTCATCTGGCTATATTTCTATACCAGAACAACACCGAGAAACTTATAAGGAACATAAAAAAATCTCTTGAAGCGGTATCGTCAATGATGTACGGCATACCGACAAGAGTTATCTTTGATATATATTCTCTTAATGAAAAATCAGAATTCTTACAAAAGAAAGTTTTTAATAAATTTCCAGATGAAAACATAAGATTTCATTGGTATAATGTAAAAAATCGTCTCTTTTCTGGAATTGATGTAGAAAAATGGTTATAATCCTTTTTTGATTTTTGTATAATACAAGAAAGAAAGGATGGCAAAACAGATATGGAATTCACAAAAGACGAAATAGAATTTTTAGAAGAGATTTCAAGATTGACTTTTCAAGACGAGTTCAATAGGTGGATAGAAAGTTTTGAAAATTCATTGAACGAAAAAAGATGATTTTCTCCGGAACCGAGAAAATCATCTTTTTTTATACTTGATACTATAAAAACCTTATATTCTGACGATTTCAAAAATCGTCAAACACTTAAAATTTATATACTTTTCATTTTCTCCGTATGTTTCTAAAAATAGAGATATGAGAGATGATACAAATGAAAAGAAAAACTAAAATTATGATGATAACTGTTTCAAGCGGTATTTTCAGCACCATAAAAGAAGCAGTAAAGGAAGCGAACGCCCTTAGAATCTGGCTTCAAAGACTATGCCAGAGAAAAGGCTATTCTTGTAAAGCGGTTATTGGTGTTAGTGAGTACAATCCAAAAGCAGGGACAATGACAGTTTTAAGAACTGGAAAAAGAGGCAGACCAAGAAAGAGATTTGCTAGAACTAACTACTATCTACCAACCCATAAGACCACACCACATATACATATCGTGCTATATGGCAACCCTGCTGATATGCTCTGCTCCTTAATGGCTGACCGCTTGAACAATAAATACAAGGCAAAAGCGGTATGGTATAACGATTGCCGAGAGTACCAAGAAGAAGCATTGACTTATGTATTAAAGCAATCACAGACCATACGAACAGTAGAGATAGATGAAAAAGGAATACTATCAACCGACAAGCACGGATTTTACACCGCCGTATCAAAGGCAAACGCCACCATTCAGGCACAAGTAATTAAATTTACACATATTAAAACACCGACACAACCAAAGAAACAAGACAGACAAAGACATTCCAAACCACAACCAACCAGAAAAAGATTACAATGTAATATTATTTATTTAATATATACCTATCTATTAGGTATGAGAAAGAATATATATCTGTTAAGAATAGATAAGAAAAGAATATATATTCCACCATAATACAATAAATATTCAGAAATTATCCTTTTATGCGGAAGAAAATTGACTTTTAAGGAATTATATGTTATAATAAAATAAAAAGCATACAAAGGAGTAATATTTATGGCTTTAATTAAATGCCCCGAATGTGGCAAAGAAGTATCCGATAAGGCTTCTGCTTGTATAAATTGTGGATTTCCGTTATCTGATATAAAACAAGAAACTGTAGAACCAGAAACTAAAAATGAAGTTATTTATTATGATTTATTAGAAGCAAGAATAAAAACTGTTTTTGAGAATGGCATTGAAGATGGGGCTGAAGGTATTTGTAATGAAAATTCAATTGAGTATAAATACCGAGTTGAGAATGGTTGTATATACATAGATAGACGACCAGGAGTTGTTTCTAAAATGGAAATTGATGGAGATTTTCTTATAACGGAGAATGGTAAATACAATGGAAACATTCCCGAAGAAAGCAGGTTTAATGCCAGTTGTTCAAAGGAAAGTTTTATGGGTGGAATGGATAGACTTACTTTCAAAGACGATGGCACATATTCAGCAACATCTCCGTTAGGAAACGACGGCGGAAACTATATAAGAAAGGGACAGATACTTGCGAAATGTGGTTCAGGCACTGGTAATACCCCAAGTGGATTTTTGATACATAACGGAGAATACTATATTGGTTCAAAAATAAAAGAAGAAAAAGTTAAAGAACTGAAAGAACTATTTTCTCAATTTGGAGTTTCTCAAGCACCAATATATTCAGCTCCTATTTATAAACCAGCAACACCAACAGTAAAATGCCCGTACTGCCAATCTGGAAACACAAAGAAAATTTCATCTACCGCAAAGGCAGTTAATGTTGCTTTGTTTGGTATATTTGGAAACAAGAGAAAGTATCAATGGCATTGTAATAACTGTAATTCAGATTTTTAAGTTAATAAAAGTTATATTCTGACAATTCTACCAGTATAATATAAGGTAAAGGGAAAACCTTTACTCTCTCATATCTATTTTGTTATCAAACAAAATAAAACTGGTAGGAAAACAAAATGGTTAAGAAATGGTATTACTCCTGCCCATAAGGGCAGGCAATAAATACAAATGGTAGGAATAACTGAAACCGTCAGAATGTTTATTCATTCTGGCGGTTTTCTCTTTTAGGTGGTGTATTATATGGGAAATTTATTTTTGGATGATATTTCAAAAATGAATTCAGAAGAAATAGCAGTATGGCTTAAAAAATGTAGGAAAGAAGTAAAACGAGAGAAATACAATGAATATGAAGATTATGCTGAAAATGTATTTTCTTTTTGTTTGGACTGGGAAAACCATTACGAAAAATACAAAAGCACATATAACAGTAAAAAATTCAAAAAAGCAATTCTATCTCTTGGAGTGCTGGAACGGAAATATAATATAAATTGTGATGGAAAACTTGTAGAATTAGAAAAACCAGCATTTTTTGATATACTTTCTTCTAAAAAAGAAATTCCAGAGTTCAACAAAATCAAAAAGGATTTTGACTTTTTAGAATATTGTGATATATATTCTGAAACATATAGTACAGATGAACATAAATTATCTTTCTATAATGCTGATGATTATAAACCAATGTTCATTTATGCTTTACAAGAATTATTGAGTAATGGTTGTTCTTATGAAATAAGAGTGCTGAAAGATAGAAAGTTAGTTAAACTTCCATACAAACAACTAATGGAAGAACTTGAAAAAGATGAAAATCTAATAGTTAAAACTTATAAAAAAGAAGTTTGTAATAGTTATTTTAAGGAGTTAGGAAAATACGGCATTCGTTCTTCTACGATTTCAGAGTTTATGAACCCTTTACAAGAACAAAAGCATTTTGAAAAACAACTGTTTATAAATGTTTGCTTTGCTTGTTCAATGCCATTATCAGTAGCAAGTACATTTTTACAATACAATGGTTATTCCATAGAAAATAGCACAAGAGAATTTGATAAAATCTGTGAAAAGGCATTCAGAATGGGATTTTCAAGAGAGTATGCTATGGCACTTATAGAAAGATATAACAATCAATATAAGGATAAACCATCATTCAAAAAAATATATAATTTATAATCCATAGTGTAGCAGACTACACACAAGGCATGTGGAGTGCTGTGTGCTGCTATGTAGGGAGGATATAATCAAAATTAAAAGAGGTACAAAAAATGAAAAACCAAAATAACATATTTATAATGGGTGACAGTTATTCAACATATGAGGGATATATTCCAGAAGGGTATCACTTTTATTACAGTGATGAAAGAAAAGATAATCCTGTTGTTAAGGGCGTAGAAAAAACCTGGTGGAGGATGTTGGCAAATGAAAACAACCTCAATATAATACTTAACGACAGTTTTTCAGGTTCAACAATTTGTAATACGGTAAGAGAAGCTCTAACAGTTGAATCATCTTTTGTTAGCAGAATTGATAAATATATAGCAGAAAAAGTTTTTGTCGAAAACAAAATCAACACAATGTTTATATTTGGAGGAACAAACGATTCGTGGATAGATGCTCCTATCGGGAATCTTAAGTATTTAGATTGGACGGTTGATGAATTAAAGTGCGTGTTGCCTGCATTTTGCTATTTAATTGATACCGCAAAAAATGTTGTTGAAGATATAATTGTTATCATAAATACTGATTTAAAAAAAGAAATCGTTAATGGCTTTATAGAGGCCTGTGAAAAGTTTGAAATCAAATATGTATATCTTAAAGAAATAGACAAAGAAAACGGTCATCCTACCGAGTTGGGAATGAAGCAAATTTCAAAGCAAGTTATGGAATGCTGGCAAAAGTAAAACAGCAAAATTTTAAATGATACTTTCACAGATAACTTGCAAATTTGAGTGCATTATCCCACTTGTAAAAAATCAATTAACCGACATAAAAAGGAGGCAACATATATGAACATAATAGTAATATATAAATCAAAATACGGCTCTACAAAAGCGTATGCCGAGTGGATTGCAGATGAACTTGGTTGCAAGGCGGTTGATGCAACGGGCATTAAGCCGGCAGATTTTGATGGCTATGATACAATAGTATATGGTGGAGGGTTATATGCCGAAATGATTGCAGGTATCAGCCTGATAACTAAAAATCTCGAGAAGCTGGCTGATAAGAAAATTGCCGTATTTTCAACAGGCTTGACACCGCTTGACTGCCGTGAGTATTATGATAAAATGGTAGTAGAAAAGAATTTTAAAGAGGGAGTTCCTTCAAATATAAAGATTTTTAATTTTATGGGCAAGATGATTCTGGATGAACTGAGCCTTCCTCATAAGGCGGCAATAAAAATGCTTAAGAAGGTTATGTCAGGAAAGAAAAATCCTACCGAGATGGAACAAATGCTGATTGATTTGTGTGGTGCTGACGGAGATTTTACAGACCGTGGCGAAATTGCAAGTCTTGTGGAATATATAAAGGGATAAAACGTTTCTATGAACAAAAGAAAATTTTTTACAGGTAATCAACTGAAGATTATTGCCGCGGTTGCTATGGTGATTGATCATATCGGGTCTTATCTGCTCCCCCATCTTACAATTTTGCGAATAATCGGAAGACTGGCATATCCCATATTTGCATTTATGATTGCAGAGGCTTTTGAACACACAAAAAACCGCAGAAGGTATCTGATGAGAATGGTTGCTATGGCGGCGTTTTTGCAGTTGGCATATGGTTTGGTGATACGGTCGGCGTTTCAATGTATATTTGTGACGTTTTCGCTTTCGATAGCTCTCTGTATGCTGTCGGATAATGCGTTAAAACGGGATAATATGCTGCATTGGACCTTGTTTGGCTTAGCGTCTGTTGCGGTATGCCTTTATACCACCACATTGCCGGATATTTTTAAAGGCACAGGTTTTGCGGTTGACTATGGGTTTTTTGGTGTTATGTTGCCTGTGGCAGTATTTATGGCAAAGACAAAACGCGCGAAGATGTTTATGTTTACGCTTATACTGTGCTTGTTGTGGACAGTTTACGGGTACGTGCAGGGGTTTGCACTTGTGACAGTTCCTCTTATTGCTTTGTACAACGGCGAAAGAGGAAGGTTGAAAATGAAAAACTTTTTTTACGTTTTTTATCCTGCTCATATGGCTGCCATCTATATGATAAAACTTGTGATAGACTTAATATACTCAAAATAATACGGAGGAGATAAAATGGAAACAGGAATAAATTTGTTTTGCTATGGTGATGCAAGCGAACTTGATATAAACGGGCAGATTAAACTGATGCAGGAAAATGATTTTACGCATACTTTTATAATGGCAGACCATCCGCAGCTTGACGGTTCTTTGGTAGACAAGGTCAAGCGTGCGGGAATTACATTTGACACTCTTCACGCACCCTTTTATGGAATCAATGATATGTGGAAGGAAGGCGCGGATGGTGACGAAATGCTTAAAAGACTTATTGCCTGCGTTCAAAAATGTGCAGACTTTGATATCCCCGTTGCAGTTGTACATTTGTCATCAGGAAAGCCTGCACCCGCAATCAGCGATATAGGTAACAGACGTTTTGCACAGTTGATTGAAAAAGCACGGGATAAGAATATAACTTTGGCTTTTGAAAATCAACGTTTTGTTGCAAATCTTGCATCTGTGATGGAGCAACACTCGGATGTCGGTTTTTGCTGGGATGTTGGTCATGAGGGTTGTTTCACAAAAGGCATACATTTTATGAACCTGTTTGGTAGCCGTTTGACCGCGGTTCACCTTCACGATAATCATCACTTGCCAGATGAGGACGAGCATCTTATACCATTTGACGGAATTTGCGACTATACTTATATTGCAGAAACTTTGGCGCATTACTGCTTTAGCGGAACGATTATGCTTGAGTTGTTCAGGTCTGAAAGCGACAAATATAAATCCTTCACGGCTGAAGAATATTACAGTCACGCGGGTGATGCAGCAAAGAAACTTGCACAGATGATTGAAAACAAAAAGAATAAATAAAAACACAGGCTGACCTTTTAAAGATAGAGGGTCAGCTTGTTTTATTGTGTATATATCTGTATTAAACTTCATATAATTAAACATCATACGTGCGAGAAAGGAAAGGCAGAATGAAACAATACAGAGCTGTAATAATTGATGGAAAAAAGATTATAAGGCGAGGTTTGCAAATTGGAATTCTGACAGTTGTTGCAAGCCTTGCTTTTGTTAATATAAAAATCTCGGATCTCCAATTGAATATTCCTGATGGCAGACAAATAATCAGCGAAAGTATTCCGGCAATTCGCCACGGAAATGATGAAGATAGGCAGACATTTGCTGAAGTGCTGAAAAAAGCCCTTAGCTTTGTGCTGACGATAGACCCGGATGATGAAAGAACGGTGCTTTTTGGAGAACTGCCTGTTATTCGTGCAGTAAGTGGAGGATATCTGGCAAGAATTGCAAATCAAGATTATCCAAAGAATTATACCAGCGAGGAAGCAACAAGTGCATCAAAGCCGCAAAGCGAGCAATATCCAATAAAAGAAATTGATTCAAGTCAGGCAAAAGCCTTGGGTAAGAACTCGGGGAAAATTCTAATTCGTAACGAAACAGCTTATGGCATAAATGTTGATGAGATGCTTAAAGCATCACTTGTTTTTGATATGAAGGGGGATGACCCCAAAATTCTGATAGTACATACCCACGGTACCGAAAGTTATTCGCCTGACGGGTCAGTAGTATATCAGGCAGATAAAAGCGACCGCAGCTTAGACAAATCCACAAATGTAGTCAAGGTGGGTGAAGCGATAAAGCAAATATTTGAGGAAAAGGGTATTTCTGTTATCCACGACACTACCTTGCACGACCATCCTGATTTTAACGGCTCATATGAAAATTCTTGCAAGACAGTTGAAGGGTATTTGTCAAAGTACCCCAGTATATGTATTGTATTTGACGTCCACCGTGATGCATTTATTTATGATGATGGCAGTAAGGCAAAATTTGTTTCCGAAATAGACGGCAAAAAGGTTGCTCAGCTTATGTTTGTTGTAGGAACAGATGCAGGTGGGCTTACCCATCCCTACTGGCGTGAAAATATGAAACTGGCACTTAAACTGCAAAACCATATAAACGGCAAATTCCCTACATTGATGCGTGGTATAAACCTCCGCACCGAAAGGTTTAATGGTCACACCACCAGCGGCAGTATGATAATTGAAGTTGGCAGCAGTGGTAATACTCTTGCTGAGGCTATTGATGGTGCCAAATACGGAGCGGCAGCAATGGCAGAATTTTTAAACACATTGAAATAATTTTAAATAGGCTAAATATTATGCAGCAATGTCTTTGCAGGGATATTGCTGCATTTTTTGTGGCACGCATCTATAATCTATGTTGTAATACTTTTAATATCTCTTCATATATTTGTATGTAGAGGTGAAATAAATGAAGTGTTATAATTTTGAAATGCTGAAACGCGATATTGAAAAGCTTACTCAAAGATTTCCTGAAACAGAGTGGGGTAGTATAGGTGAATCTGTGTGGGGTAAAGAATTGTATTACATAAAACTGGGGCGTGGCAAAAAGAAAATCTCATATAACGGTGCTCATCACGGGATGGAATGGATAACTTCTGCCGTGCTGATAAAATTTGTACAAGACTTTCTTGGCGCACAGCAGTCAAATAAATGCCTTTGCGGCTTTTCGGTTGAGGCGTTGTGCGAAAAAACTTCCTTATACATAATACCGATGCTCAATCCCGATGGGGTAGAAATATCGACAAAAGGAATTCCCAACTGGGTGAATGAGGATGAAAAAGGCCAATTGATAAAATATAACGGCTCACGAGATTTTAGCAAATGGCAAGCAAATGCAAATGGAGTTGACCTGAACCATAATTATGATGCAATGTGGCAACAATCAAAGGCTATGGAAAGCGAGTATGGAATTTTTGGGCCCGGTCCGACTCGTTTTTCAGGGGATGCTCCTCTATCCGAGCCTGAGAGCCGTGCACTTACAGAATTCACTGTCAAACACGATTTTGAGATGGTGCTGGCCTTTCATAGTCAGGGCAAAGTGATTTATCAGGGGTTTCAGGGTAAAGAACCGCCCGTGTCAATCAAAATTGCAAACGCCTTTGAATTGATTTCTCCATATAAGGTTGATACAACTGAAGGAATAGCATCTTACGGTGGATATAAGGATTGGTTTGTTGATAAATTTCACCGTCCGGGCTTTACTATTGAGGTGGGCGAAGGTACAAACCCCCTTCCGTTTAAAAATCTTCCTGTAATATACAATGAAACCCTTCCTTTATTATTAGGAGCTATGACGGTGTAAAGGCTTGCTAAACGGTAAAATATATGATATACTTACAAAAGAAAATAATCCGAAAGGAATGTTCATATATGATGCAGCAAAAAAAGATAAAGATTATAGGTGCAGGTCTTGCAGGGTGCGAGGCGGCGTGGCAACTTGCAAGCAAGGGTATTTTGGTCGAGCTTTATGAAATGAAACCGTTAAAATTTTCGCCTGCACATAAAAGCCCTGATTTTGCAGAGCTTGTCTGCAGCAACTCATTCCGTGCTGACGGGATATACAATGCGGTTGGTTTGCTGAAAGAGGAAATGCGACGTTTGGGTTCTTTGATTATGGAGTGTGCCGATGCCGTAAAGGTTCCTGCGGGCGGAGCATTGGCGGTTGACAGAGATGCTTTTTCTAAGATGGTTACCGAAAAGATAAAATCCCACCCAAATATAAATGTAATTAAAGAAGAAGTGACAAAAATTGATACAGATGAATATACTATTATAGCGGCAGGCCCGCTTGCATCTGAGGCAATTGCTGAAACTATCTTAGAGTTGACGGGAGATTCAGCCCTTCATTTTTATGATGCGGCGGCTCCGATTGTTTCATTTGATAGCATTGATATGTCCAAAGCCTTTAAAGCGGCACGTTATGGCAAGGGAGGCGATGACTATATCAATTGCCCTATGAACAAGGAAGAATATCTTACCTTTCGTGAGGAACTGGTTAATGCCGAGTCGGCACAGCTTCACGAAGGTGTTGAAAACCCAAAAGTATTTGAGGGCTGTATGCCTATCGAGATTATGGCAGCCCGTGGCACAGACACAATGCGTTATGGACCGCTGAAACCTGTTGGTCTTACCAATCCGCATGATGACAGCCGCCCTTATGCGGTGGTACAGCTTCGTCAGGATAATGGTGCTGCAAGTATGTATAATATAGTAGGTTTTCAGACACATCTTAAATTCGGCGAACAGAAAAGAGTGTTTGGCATGATTCCGGGACTTGAAAATGCTGAATTTGTGCGTTATGGTGTTATGCACCGCAACACCTATATCAACTCGCCGCAGTTGCTGAACTGTAATTATAATATGAAAGAATTTCCAAAGGTGTATTTTGCCGGACAGATAACAGGAGTGGAAGGCTATATTGAATCTGCTTCATCGGGGCTGTGGGCAGGGTTGTGTGCAGCTTGTGCAATTCTTGGTGAGGATGCACCTGAAATTTCTGCAAAGACAGCAATGGGGGCTTTGGCTAAATATGTATCCAATCCGGCAGTAACAGATTTTCAGCCAATGAATGTGAACTTTGGTATTTTTGAAGATTTGGGCGAAAGAATTAAGGACAAGCGTGAAAAAGCCGAGCGATATGCTGCAAGGAGCTTTGAAGAAATAGAATGCATTATTAAAGGGATTTGATGGAGGTGTGGCAATTAAACAATAATATTACACTATATTTTCCATAAAATTCTTTTAAATTGCAAAAAACCCTTGACATAATCGACAAAGAGTATTACAATATATGACGTAGGAAGCTATTTTTTTAAACAATATATTGTTGTTTGACAAAATAATAAAATACAAACAAAATATTTCAAAAATACCGAATTTGACAAAAGAATTTAAAATTTGTTACAATAGTGTTACATTTTTAAATTGCTGTTGACATATCCGGTGTTTTGGTGATATAATCAACCTAAGTTAATGGGAGTATAGCGTGATTCTTCACATTCTCATTAACAAACATCAATACATTGTAAAAAAATTAATAAACATATATTTTTTATTTAAAGGAGGATTTGAGAATGTATAATCTCAAAAAAGTGATTGCTTCTATCTGCGTTATCACTATGATGCTCACAACTGTTGCTTTTGGTGCAACATACAGTGACGTTGCAGAAGATAGTGCTTATTATGAAGCAGTTGAAACACTCAACAAACTCGAAATCGTTACAGGTTACGAAGACGGCACTTACAAGCCCGAAGACGGCGTAACAAGAGCTGAAATGGCTGCTCTTATCGCTAGAATTCAGGGTTATGGCGACACAGCTGCTGGCAGCGCTAACACAGCTTTTGCTGACGTTCCTGCTTCACACTGGGCATCTGGCTATATTGCTAATGCTGCAGGCATGGGCATCATCAACGGCTATGGCGACGGCAACTTCGGTCCTGACGACGCAGTTCTTTACGAACAGGCTGTTAAGATGGTAATGGCTACTCTTGGTTACACACCTTACGCTGACAACAACGGTGGTTACCCCGGTGGTTACCTCGCTGCTGCTCAGAGATATGATGTAACAAACGGCGTTTCAAACGCTACAATGGGTACAAAGGCTAACCGTGGTACAATTGCTCAGCTTCTTGTTAACGCAATTGACACACCTCTCATGGCTCAGAAGACATGGGCTACAGATGGTACAGCTGAATACGTTATCTACGATGGCGAAGACTACGCTCTTAAGACTCTTATGAGTGTAAACCTTGGCTACATCAAGATTCGCGGTATCGTTACAGAAAACGCATACACAGACCTCGATGCTGATAAGGACATCAACACAGAAGACGAAGCTGCAGTTGAAATCGTTATTTCAGACGCATTTGACACAGCTAACAAGGATTTCCAGGCTGACGACGATGGCAACTACGAAGTAAGAGATTACCTCGTTGGCACAACAGATGCAGCTGATTACCTTGGTAAGTCAGTTCTTGCTTATGTAAAGAAGCTTGACAGCAACGATTACGAAATCGTTTCTATTGCTGCTGATACAGCAAGAACAAGCGTTCTTACAATTGACCTTGCACAGTTTAACCAGATTAATAGCGAAACAGGCAAGTTTGAATACTACAAGACTGCAGACGCAAAGACAGCTACAGCAGTAGTTATCGAAGAAGATGTTGTTGTATACAACAACGAAGGTGGTTATGACTGTGCTGATATCTTCGGCGTTAAGGTTGCTGAAAATGGTGCTACACTTAACGGTGGTAAGATTACTCTTATTGACAACGACACAACAAATGGTTACGATGTAATCTTTGTTGAAATTGCTGAAACAGCAGTTGTTGAAGAAGCTGAAGAAGGTTACGTTACATTCAAGAATGATTTGGAAAGCCTTACAGAGCTTGTAATTGATGAAGATGAAACTTCTGAAATTATTGTTATCACAAAGGATGGCGCTGCTTTTGCAGCTAGCGACCTTAAGGAATGGGATGTTCTTTCAATCATTGCAAGCGAAGATGGTACCTACGTTCTTGCTGAAGTTGTTTCTAACTCAGTTGTTGGTACAATTAAGTCACGTGCTAAATCTGACACATCTGATGGTGGTTTTGCATACACAGTTGAAAGCACAAAGTACGATGTAGCTACAGGTGCTTATGGTTCAGAAGATCTTGCAGTTGGTGCTGGCGGTACATTCTACATCAACAAGTACGGCAAGATTGCTGCATTCAACGAAGACGCAGCTCTCGCTTCAGGTGTTGCAGCTAACTACGCTTACGTAACAAACGCAGCTCTTGATGAAGACGTTCTTACAGGTGCTAACACAGCTATCATTCAGATGGTTACAGCTGATGGTCTTGTAGCATACAATGTTAAGGCTACAGGCGCTAAGATTAATGATGTTGCATTTGATGCTGATGCAGATGATGCAGCAACAACAATCGGTGCTCTTGTAGGTAGTGTTGTTAAGTACACAAAGGATTCAGCTAACCTTGTTAAAACTGTAACAGCTG
>JAZRNN010000054.1:0-4801 GCA_045648175.1 Clostridia bacterium | reverse complement strand
TGGTTTGTCTGTTTCTTAAATCAAGATTTTAATTGTTATTTTTTCATTTATTTTTTCGTTTACTCTTTGCCGTTGTTGTTGGCGTTTGAGTACAGCACTATAGTAACACCGAATTTCCAAACTCCAAAACTTTTGCGAAAAAAATTTTTGTGATGGTTAGCGATTTTAATTTTTGCTTGAGTATGGTACGCCCACGCGCGAGGGCTTATCTTAAACCTTTGAAAATCAATCGCTTGTAAAAAGTTGAAAAATTTTTCATTTTTGCAAAAATCAATTTTTGCCCGTTTCAACATATATAAACAACTGAAACAAAGTATTTTACACTGATTATCAAGTAGTTACAAAGTCAATTCTTTTATATATAGGTGAAAATCAACGAAAAAATAAATTTTTGTTTCAATTTGTTACTTTGATAGGCTTTTTTGTTCACTTTTGTACAAAGTAAACATTCTAAAACATTGATATTCAACGGTGTAAAAATTATAAAAAGAATTGGGAGGGTGTACGCCCCGGTGCGGATTCGGTATCTGCCCTCGGGCCATTTTCCCAAGTCCCATTTTTGAGAAAGTGAACAAATAATTAAGATGCTATTTTCTGGAGTGTTCGAGTATATGATTGTGAATAGTGAATTTTGTTATATAATTCTGATTACCAGCAGACTAATCTAAACTAATGTATATAGACTTTGCTCTCTTTGATTTTTTTGTTCACTTTGTAATCCTTTATATATTTTAGTCAAAAAGAGGCCCCTGGGATGCTGAATTCACTACTAAAATAGGCGGATGTGAAGATTGATTATTTGCGCATTTTTTCTAGCAACTGATATAAATAAAATGTCCGCGTGCGTGCGATGCAGATGTGATGAACGCAGTGCAATACGGTCAGGCGCGAGGGGCGGCGTGGGCGAAGCGATGTCGTGTGTGATGAAGGGTTATATTATGATGTAATTTTGATTTTGATATAACTGAGGAAATAGGTGTTTCCTTATGCTCCGTTTAGCCATTTCCCCACCAGAAATCAAAATTCAAAAATTAAAAAAATTAGCAGACGACGTAGGCGTCTGTTAAAGTTTTTTTTCTTTTGATTCTTTTCTCCGTAGAAAAGAATAGGTATCGTATTTATGATCGTATTATCACTATATTATTATACTCATTGTACATTTGAACAATACCGTGTACAAGTGATTTGTACGAATAA
Organism: Clostridia bacterium; assembly: GCA_045648175.1. Taxonomy (GTDB): domain Bacteria; phylum Bacillota; class Clostridia; order Monoglobales; family Monoglobaceae; genus SIG440. The sequence goes on along the minus strand of JAZRNN010000054.1, from coordinate 3,604 downwards.
GCATAAATGTTTTGTTCGAGTGAACATCAATTTTTGCTTAAAACAAAAAAAGGAGCTTTTCAGCTCCTCAGTACAATACATTATATTTGCAGTTACCACTTTTGAGACGCTAGTTCCTGAATCTCATCGTAAGTAATAGACATTACTGTTCTCTTGTCTTTTTCAAAGGCTTTATTACAGAACTCTCGAAGCACAGTGTATTTTGTTGTTGTTGATACAATCTGTATAAGTCGGTCGTATGCTTCCATATCCCAAAAGTAATCATACTTACCATCAACAGCAACTCGCTTCAGCAAACCCATTGAGGTTGTTTTCTTAATACAGCGTTCAAATGAGCGTCTGCCAATGCCCAAACATCCTAAGTGAGCGCTCATAGGACGAAGCGTATTATAACCAAGTTCCCTAATTTTATTTAGGTCTGCCATATAGACCATAAAGGCTGACTCTGACAAGTCAAATGCCATCATCAGCCCTTTGTAAAAGCGGTAGAATACAAATTTACTTTGTTCTTTCATTTTAATTCTCTGTTTGTGAATCTTGCTTATCCACTTTGAGGTAGAAGTGAATAATTTTACCATTGATCATAGGTTTGTAAACCTTGTAACCTAACGCTTTTGCGTGCTTGCCTACCGATACACGATTAGCGATCTTACCTGTTGTTGCGACTAAGTGACGAGCCATCTCATCAAAAGTCATTTTGGATTTAAGTTGCATACTACTTCGTTTTTTAGTTAAAGAATGTATATGTCACTTAATGTATAGGGGGCAACTAATATCAAAGGTTTACAAATATGATAAATTAATCGAATCCGAACCGCGATTTTTGAGGAATTAACGGGTTAATACTAAATGTTCGCGGTTCAGACTTCGATTACTTAGGATAACATCAGTTCGGTAATCTCTTTAATGAATGACTCGTTTCGCTCATCCATCCACTCCTTGGCCACATTCCAGGACAGCGACTTACCAAACTTGAAGTTCTCCTTGGTTATAGAGTGATGTGACAATCGCCCTTCTGTAGGTTTGAGCCCCAACTCGTGGAGTTCACACAACCCATCGTGAAAGAAGGTGCAATAGCCGTTATCCTCTTGCTTTGCTTGTATCATCAGCACTGGATAACCAATCTTTCCGAGAGCCATACCCACACACCAATGTGTCGCAGCAAGCCTATCTTTATACCCGGCTTTGATAAGTCGAAGAATATCTTCTGGAGTCCCCAAGCAAGGTGTCTTACACTGTTGCTTGCACTTCTGGCATTTGCACTCAATAGGTCTGCGACCGGTCTTGCGCATTATGCGCTGCAATGATGTCTCCATTAAGCAAATTCAGGGTGTTTCTTGTTCCACAACTCGATGATCGACTCACGACCGATGTGTGTCCATCGCTTCACGCTGCCAAAGGTGAACATCTTACCTTGTGCATTCTCCCAAGTGTATGGCACATCGCACTGCCACGAACGGTATGCCGGCAGTACCACCCATTGTTTCTTCTGGTACTTGCAGATACCTTCCTCCATCAAGAACTTATGCATATGGCGAGAGGATATGTTGAGTTCCTCAGCAATATGGGTGCTCTTGAACCAATCTCGATTCTCGATAAAGTCATCGTAGAATGCCGCCTTGGGAGCATACTCACGAATAATACCTCTCAACTCATCAATCATCTTGTTTGCCGTGTTGATATCTTCGGGCATCGGCTTGCTAAGGCAAGGGATGTTGATGGTCTTAGGCTGTTTTCGCTTTTGAAGACGCTTTTGATACTTATCCTCGAAGATGATGAGTTGCTCATCGCACCACTTCACCAAGGCGGAATCGGGGTCAGGATCTACCCAGCGAGCCAAGGATGTCAATAGTGGCGCTTCAATCCAAGTCGCACCAATGCCTCGACCACGCGATGTCAATATGTGAAACTCATATCTGTCGGTAATGTTGTTCTGCGCCAGTCTGCGGCGAAGATTGTCCGTAGCTGCAACACGCAACCAGTCGCTTGGGAAATGTCCATATGGCTGAGTAATCTGTGTAGCATTTACCATTAGCTTGTCGCCGATACGCCTAAATGTAACTGGCATATCTTCGTTGAACTTAACTGTTGTATCTACATGATGCTGAGCCTGCGTCTCGGCAGCTTCTATCTCAAAAATCTTATTACCAAACTCTTCCAGCTCATCTATTAAGTCTCGGGGTAAAATACTCTCCCTACGCACTATCTGAATAATGGTATGCATATCACTAGGACGGATAGCCCAATACTCTCTTCCATTACGGCGGAAGGTCATCTTCATTGCAGAAGGACAGAGATTGAGGATTGCCCCATCCTTCAATAGTTCGCGTTGCTTGATGATTTCGCACACATCGGCCATACAGATATACTGGTGGCCATAATAGTTCCTAGACACCTTAATGCTTGTGTCTCTGAACGGGACTGTTCTGTTTTCTCTCATAACTACTTCTTTTTGTTTTTCTCTTTCTTTTCTTTAATCTCTTTGCGTACTCGCTTTTTTGCCATCTCCCGCACGGTGTAGTAAACCCTTTCTTCACCACACAACTCGTCATAGTCTGCAAGAAGCAATGTCCCCAGGTCGGCAATTTCAATCTCCACCGTATCGTGAAGTTGTCTGAAATAGAGTCCTCCGCTGGTTTTGTGCTTGCCAGTACAACAGGCATATATGGACTGCAAATTTCCTTTGGTCAGTTCAGCAGCACTATTTAGCGAGCGTGTGACGGCAATCAGGTTTTGTGCACCATTGAAGATCAGCACAACCTTAGGTCGTCTAAACTTGCTACGTCTCATAGGATTTTACACTTTTTGTTAATTCCTCAATAGTAAATCTACTTCCGGCAGCCATAATTAGCCAAGAATCTGAAACCGAGAACCCGTCTATAAGCAAGTCTGACATACGCTCCAAAAGGAACGCAGCAAAGTCAGGTTCAACATAGACGACAAACAGAAGGGCCAGGCTTTCATCAATTAATATATGTCCCGAAGTCTCATCACGAATAACAAGATCCTCCTTATCGATGCTGTATATATTTGACAGGGCCGTAATCCAATGATGGAATGCTATCCGAAACTCTTGTACACTGTGACGCCGCTCGTCTCCACGACTACGGATAAAGTGTGTAGCATCGAAATATGTGGGGCCGTTATTCGGTGATTCTCCGAAGAGAAGTTCGGGGAATTCCCTGTAACGAATTATTCTACAAGGAACCTTTTCAATCTTCATTTTATCTCTTCATTTGATATTAAAATTTGTTGCCTAATCGTGTAATTTTTTGCAATTGCGGGTGTAAAGTTAATAATAATCAGGCATTTTCCATTCATTGAAAACCCTCTTTTTCGTTGATTATCAAGATGTTGCGAGAGTTTTCCTTATTCACAATAAATCTTTGTGGTTGGTTGTAAATTAGGCCGATATAGTCAAAATCGGTATTCACAATTTAACACCTAAAACTTTCTCAAAAAATTTTCTCTACTCTTTCAAAAAAGAGTGAAAATGACAACTTCGGACAGCACTTTTAACGGAGAATTGCTATCGAGCATCTTCCGAACATCGAAGAAAACCATACAGGAATATGTGCGAGAAATCGAGCGAAACAATCGTTAT
>JAZRNN010000053.1:0-2841 GCA_045648175.1 Clostridia bacterium | reverse complement strand
ATTGCTTCCGCCGTGATCAACTGCAAAGTCTTTTTATGACGGACCAGCGCAATTTCTCCATTTGCGGCATATTCCGCAAAATGCTGATTCCGCAAATTGGGCAACAGCAGAAAAATATTCCGGTTCGGATTGCTTTTATGTTCCAGCGTTTCCTCTTTTCCGGCAAGAAACGTACCGCGCCCGCTGCGGCGGATCACCAGATGTTCTGCTTCCATTTCATTCAAAACGATTTCCGGGATTTTCGGGCTGACATTCAGGATCCGTGACCATTCCCGTTGCGCAGGCAATTTATCTCCCGGCATCAAATGTTGATCCCGAATATAATTACGATTAGGGCATTTGTCCTATAAAGTCAAAAAAAGACTTGAAAAGCTGGTGTTTTCGCATTATTTTATAGTTAACCACAACTTAAAATAGAAAGGAAAACACCATGTTACAATGTACACCACAAATGCGAGAAATGCAAGAGCAAAGATTAAAAATTAAGCAACTTGGTCAACAAATGCAGAATTTAGCGACCGAAGGGGCTGGGCTTTCTGCCTGGGAAGCACGAGAATTGGTTCGAATCATAGATGAAGTTTATTTTCAGGATCCGGAATTAAAGCAAATTCTTCCTGGTCAGATGAAATATTCCTGTGTGAATATCAGCGAACCACCCGGAAAACCCATCAAAGATTGTCAAATGGTAACAGTGACCCTAACCCTGTTTCATGATGAAGATACCGCCAGACTTCCTTATAGGAACAAGGATGCCAGTATAGAAACCCGTTGGAGACGTTTGCTGCGTATCAGTGACGAAGCCCGGGAACAGGGTGGCTTGTTGAGTCAGGAGGACCTTTCCAAGTTGTTAATGAGTGATGTTCGAACCATTCGTCGAGACATTGCTGAACTCAAAAAACTTGGAATTACTGTGCCCACGCGCGGAACGATCAAAGACATCGGACCTGGTGTAACCCATAAAGAAATCGCTATTCGCCTTTGGCTTGAAGGAAAAGAACCTACCGAGGTTGCTCAAGCGATCCATCACAGTCTGAAAGCGACAGAAAATTATTTGGAAAAATTCAAAAGAGTTGCTTATCTGCGCAAGGAAAAAGGTTTCACAGACTTTGAAATCAGTCGAACAGTCGGAATCAGCACAGCCGCGACCAAAACATTCGTTGCGATCTATAATGAGTTCAAGCACAAAGCACTTTTTGATTTGCGCATGGAAGAAATCTGTATTGCGGGCAAAGCTTATAATTTAGCTGAGGGTGAAAAAAAAGACTCTCGTATGTTGATGATCTCTATGCACGGCAAGCGAGGTGCACGATGAAAGAAAATATTACAGCCGCATTTTCAGCCTATGAACCGGTTCATTATAAGTCATTTCAAGGAGCTTTAGATGCCTTTTTTGAGCAGGAATGTCCTCAAATAGGAGGTTCTCGTACACGTCAAACACTGGTCAATTTTATATATGATATGGTTTTGAAATTCTTTCCGGAAACAAATCATCTCCGGCAGGGACAAACCGTTTGGACAACCGTTCATAAAGATGCCCGTGGAAGTTACGGAAAATCGATAAAGAATACCGAATTAACGCCAGTTGTTCTGACTCTGGTTCAGTCTGAAGATGCAATGGATCGGGCGCGCGGAAAGAAACTGCGCGAAATCAAAAAAGACGCTACGGCAAGATTATGTCGGGAAGCTTATGCCCAAAATGGTTGTTTGACAGAGACAGAATTAGCGGTCATACTAAAAATGTCATCCGTCACAGTTGGTAAATATCTCCGTGAATATGAAACGGAAAACAAAACGGTATTACCTCGTCGTGGTACGATTCATGATATGGGACCAACCTTGACTCATAAAAAAATCATTATTGAAAAACTGTTTATAGAGCAGAAAACGGTTCAGGAGGTAATAAGGGAAACTTGTCATTCGGCAAGGGCTATCGAACGATACATCACTTCTTTCAAGCAGATATTGCTCTGTTATCGTAAAGGAATGAATATTGACGAAATTGCCTTTTCTGTTAGAAAAACAAAAAATCTTGTTCAAGAATACTTGGACATCATTGAAATTTACAAAGACAGGATGTATATTCTTAATAAATTGGAAAACTATGAAGTACGTGTTGAAACGCTCATTGAACGTGACATACATTCAATGAGCCGTTGACAAATACCAGCTACGGACAAATGACCTTATTTTCAATAATAAAATATTGGCTGAAAGATATTTTTATATCTTTGCCAATTAAAAAAATAAAAACTCTCACATCGCATACTGAACATTCAGTATGCGATGTGGAGAGAGCATTTAATATTTATTGTGATTATTTTTCAATCACTTGTTGTTAATGACATCATCAAATCTTTCATAAGTTGCAACCGGAGCAACGAACTTGATACCATCATCCTGCAATGCTGCAAAGTGCGCTTTGCCACATTTGATCTTTGCCTGTTGTGGTGGCGGTAATTCTCCGAAAAGATCAGTGCCTTTGGTTTCAACAACAAAATACAGGCGGTTCTGACCATCTTTTTCCACCAGGATTGCCCAGTCCGGGTTGTAGTTGCCAAGCGGAGTCAGGATCTTGAACCAGTCCGGGAGCTTTGCAAAGACTTTCACATCTTCGTTGGCATCCAACTTTTCTGCGAATTCACGCTCAATATCAGAGTCGTAAACGGTATATTCGTAAATACCATTGTTGGGTGTTGCAACCATATTGCTATTCAGGTAACCGCTTACTTCTTCATTTTCAAACAGCTCCTGCGCCCAAATATCATCGTTGCCAAGTTTGTGATATTTAATCCCATCAACGATGAATCTGCTCATGACGTTTTTGATAATGGCGATTGCTCC
>JAZRNN010000052.1:0-1717 GCA_045648175.1 Clostridia bacterium | reverse complement strand
TTCCCACCAAAGGAAAAGAAGTGGATGCCGAGCCAAGAGGAGTTCTATATCTATAGCCATTCTTCGGTAGTCCGATAAACGTAAAAAACGCCGCTGAGGAGTTTCGATTCCTCAGCGGTTGCTTTATCTTTTCTTATAAATTACAAGTTCAGGATTTTCGCCGTTTTCTTCATAGGTACAAACAAGTAAGAAATCCATATTTGCGGCGATACCGAAACAGCGGTCACCGCCGAATTCACATTCAAGCTGATTGCCGAGATATGTTGCATTATCATCAAGAAATTTGACGGTTTGACCGTTTGGGAGGCGGTATTCAAGGTTAATGTATCCGCCCACGAGCGCATTAAGTTTTTCAACCTTTGGCATTCCTTCAATATGTAACTCATTAAATTCATTGATAAGTTGTTGCTTGAATTCTTCAAACTTTTCTGCCCCGCCGAGGTATTTATACTGTTTCCAATAGTCAAGTTTAGGTAACATATCCTTCATATACGCACGAGCCTGCTCAGAAGAAAAGTGCTCATTTGCCATATTCTGCACGCAGACCTCTATTAAATCGTCCATATTATGATACATATATTCACCGTCTGCATAGCACCATTTGCAGTATTCTTCATTGAAAAAGCCGTCTTTTTCGCGACTTGTATTAGAATCTTCAAGAGGCATACCGCAACATTGACAAATTAGTTTTTGCGGAGAGCCGAGAAGCGTATTGATAGATACATCAAATAGTTTTGATAACAGTTTTAATGTTTCGGTATTCGGCGTAGTTTCACCGTTTTCCCAACGAGAAACCGCCTGACGGGTTACGAACACCTTTTCTGCAAGTTCTTCTTGCGACATTCCTTTTTTAGTTCTCAGTTCGAGAATAATATCTTTAGTTTCCATATCATTACCGCCTTTTATTTCTGTATTTTTATTATAGCGGAGTTTAGGCTGAATCACAAGCAACTCGTTGTTGCTGTTTGCTCGACAAGTTCTTATTTTTCATTTGCCTTTATTGTGTAGTAGCATTCTTGTATCGAGGAAATAGATGCTATTGCACATACAACCGCAAAATTGTATTTTAGTTCAATAAATTGTAACGTAAAAGGCAGAAGAAAGAGCAATAATCCCGTAGCTTTATTTAAAACGGTATGTAAAGCTACAAATTCTTTTCTGCAAACAAATCCCAAAACAATATTGGCAGTTTTAATAATTGCTATAATGACTATCCATATCCACAGCCAAATGGAAATGTTAATCACAGGTAATATTTTAACCGCGCATACTGCTATAAAAACAAAGTCAGCAATAGTATCTAATTTTGAGCCGAAACTACTGACGGTGTTCGTTTTTCTCGCAATCGTTCCGTCAAGCATATCACTAAAACCGCAGAAGAAATATATGATATAAAAACCTAAGGAAAATGCAGGAAAGAACAGCAACAAAACACTGCCGAGAATGCGACAAGAAGTAAGTATATTTGCGATACGCTTAGTCATCTGTTCACCTATAAACTAAAATTTTATCGAACTAATTATACCACATAATTGTAAAAAATTCCACCTTAATAATCTGAATCACCACATAACTGTACCACCGTTGAGGAGGGGTGCGTGTCTGGGGTTGAACATAAGGTTTAAAGAGAGAGCAATTAGGAATACGAGTGCGATAAAGCAACCATTGACGATGAGTATTTTTGACATTTTATCCTTTGTTGCTTTATCGGTGAATA
>JAZRNN010000051.1:0-5660 GCA_045648175.1 Clostridia bacterium | reverse complement strand
AAGTGTTGAAATCTCAACCAACATTCAATTTTGTAGTTGAAGTTGGCATTAATATGGCATTTTCAGGTCAAAAATAAGTGGACTGGCATCGCTGATGCCAGTCCAACTCTGCAAACCTTTGTCCCGTAAGGATTTGAGGTGATGGAATAGTTTAATGGCATTTGTAAAATCAAATATTCATTCCAATTTAGTCAAGCTCAAATGCTCCGGTATAAAGCTGATAATATGTTCCTTTATCAGCAATCAGTTTTTCGTGATTTCCACGTTCGATAATTCTTCCTTTGTCAAGCACCATAATAACATCAGAATTTTTAACCGTTGACAGTCTGTGCGCAATCACAAAAACCGTTCTGCCTTTCATAAGCTTATCCATACCTTCCTGAACTAACTTTTCTGTTCGTGTATCAATGGAGGATGTTGCTTCGTCCAAAATCATAACCGGCGGATTTGAAACTGCGGCACGCGCAATAGATATAAGCTGTCTTTGTCCTTGTGAAAGTCCACTGCCGTCGCCTTTTAAAACAGTATTATACCCTTGGGGGAGCATACGGATAAATCCGTCAGCATTAGCAAGTTTTGCGGCAGCAATGCACTCATCATCAGTTGCATATGGGTTACCGTATCTTATATTATCCATGACAGTCCCCGTAAACAGATTTACGTCTTGCAGAACAACACCGAGAGAACGGCGAAGGTCTGCTTTTTTAATTTTATTAATATTAATACCGTCATAACGTATCTTACCGTCGGCAATATCATAAAAACGATTAATCAGATTGGTGATTGTGGTTTTTCCTGCACCCGTTGCACCTACAAAGGCAATCTTTTGTCCGGGTTCGGCATAAAGTGAAATATCGTGTAAAACTTGTTTTTCAGGAACATATCCAAAATCCACTTTGTCAAGAACAACGCTTCCTTCAAGCTTTGTATAAGTAACAGTTCCGTCGTGATGAGGATGTTTCCATGCCCACATTCCGGTTCTGTTTTTAACTTCGCTTATTACACCGTTTTCTTCTTTGACATTAACAAGTGTTACATACCCCTCATCTGTTTCAGGTATCTCGTCCATAAAAGCAAATATACGGGAAGCTCCGGCAAGTGCTGTGACGATAGAATTAAATTGATTTGAAATCTGCGAAACAGGACCGGTAAAGTTTCTTGACAGCGTAAGGAAAGAAGCAATCATACCGAGAGTAAGCGGACCTGTTCCTGTAAGTCCAAGATTTGTTACCCCTGCGATTGCCATATACGCACCGAGAATTGCAATTATTATATATTGAACATATCCAAGCGCATTCATCATAGGCATCATAGAGTGTGCATAACCGTTTGCGCTTGCTGCACTGGTTGCCCAGGCTTTGTTTTTCTTCCGCAATTCTTCCTTTGCTTTTTCCTCATGGCAAAATACCTTGATAACCTTTTGTCCGTTTACCATTTCTTCCACATAGCCGTTTACATCTGCAAGTGTTTTTTGCTGCATCATAAAGAATACGCCTATTTTACCTGTTATCGCTTTCACTATCTGCAAAACCAAAAATATAACAACAACTGCAACAATGGTCAGCCATACGCTGATACCGAGCATGCTTACAAATACCGCAACTATTGTAAATACCGAAGATACAAGCTGTGCCATAGCGATTGCAATCATTTGACGAAGGGTGTCGGTATCGTTGGTGTATAAGCTCATAATGTCCCCGTGTGTACGAGTGTCAAATGCACGAATTGGAAGCCGCTGCATTTTTTCAAACATTTCATCACGGATTTTTTTAAGTGTGCCTTGCGCTATCGTAACCATAACTCGATTGTAAAACAAAGTTGAAAGTACACCTATCAGATAAAATATACCTATCACAACCAAAGCTTTCAAAAGCCCCGAAAAGACAGGGGCGGAACTGCCGAGTAAAGGTGTAATATAATCATCAATAAGTGATTGCAAAAAAAGTGAAGAAGCGGCAGAGGCAATGGCGCTTAGTAATATGCAAATCACAACAAAAATAAGCTGACCCTTATAGTCTTTCATATAGGAAAGCAATCTTCCGAAAGATTTTAAATCGAAATGGGCTTTAGGTGGCATACCTTCGGGAATTTTCCCCATAGGAGGCATTTTTTCTTTCTTATTCATTATCTCCGTCTCCTTTCTTCTGTGATTCATATACCTCACGGTAAATATTGCAATTTTCCAGTAGCTCTGTATGATTTCCGACAGCAGCTATTTTGCCGTCGTCCAAAACAACAATCTGGTCTGCGTGTTGCACTGAGCTTACACGTTGAGCAATAATAATTTTAGTAGTATCAGGAATATACTCTGCAAAAGATTTCTGAATAGTCGCATCGGTTTTGGTATCTACTGCACTTGTTGAATCGTCCAATATCAAAACCTTTGGCTTTTTCAGGAGTGCCCTGGCAATGCAAAGTCGCTGTTTTTGTCCGCCCGATACATTTGTTCCGCCTTGCTCGATATAAGTATCATACTTATCGGGAAAACTTTGTATAAACTCGTCAGCACAAGCAAGTTTGCAAGCGGTTTCTATTTCTTCATCAGTAGCGTTTTCGTTGCCCCAACGCAGATTTTCTTTAATTGTTCCTGAAAACAGTTCATTCTTCTGAAGTACCATAGCAACAGCATTGCGAAGGACATCGAGATCATATTTTCTCACATCGATGCCGCCCAGGGTGAGCCGTCCTCCCGTTACATCATAAAGGCGGGGAATTAATTGAACAAGACTTGATTTTGATGAACCGGTACCGCCTATTATGCCCACAGTTTCTCCTGAAGATATAGAAAGATTTATATTATCAAGCACCTTTTTATCGGCTTTGGAAGCATAAATAAAATCAACATCCTCAAAACAGATAGAGCCGTCTTTTACCATCATTTCAGGATCAGAAGGATTTGCTATATCGGTTTTTTCGTCCAATATTTCTGCAATACGACGCATGGAGGCAATGGATATGGTCATCATAGCGAAAATCATTGAGAGCATCATAAGGCTCATAAGAATTTGAATTGCATAGGAAAACAAAGCGGTCAAATCGCCCGTTGTCATTCCCAAAGCAGGATTGTTTCCGCTTGCAATAATCGCCTTTGCACCAATCCAGGAAATAAGTATCATACATGCATACATAAAAAACTGCATAATGGGAGAGTTAAAAGCAAGCAATCTTTCGCCCTTTGCGAAATCATTATAAATACTCTTTGATATTCCCTTGAACTTATCGATTTCGTAATCTTCACGATTGAATGACTTTACAACGCGGATTCCTCGCACGTTTTCCTGCACCACGTTGTTCAGTTCATCATAGGTATGAAAAACACGGTTGAAAATCGGATTTACTTTTTTGATAATCAGCAGTAGCAATAGCGACATCAAAGGAATAACCGCAAGAAAAATAAATGATACCGTGCTATTTATGCGAAAGGATACTATCATTGAAAACAAAAGCATAACCGGACCGCGAATTGCCATACGGATAAGCATTTGATATGCGTTTTGAATGTTTGTAACGTCGGTGGTTAAACGGGTTACGATAGAAGCAGTTGAAAACTTATCTATGTTTGAGAAAGCAAAAGTCTGAACATTATCGTACATATCCTGCCTTAAATTTGCAGAAAAACCTACCGATGTTTTAGCTGCGATATGCGCCGAAAGCACTCCGGTAAAAAGCTGAAACGCTGCAAATAACAACAGTGCGATACCGTATTTCCAAACAGCACTCATATTACCCGGGTCAATGCCCTTGTCAATTACCTCTGCCATACAAAGCGGTATTAAAATCTCAAAAGCCGCTTCAAGTATGGATAAAAGAATGGTGTAAACAGAGCCTTTTTTATGTTCACGCAGGCTCCTTGCTAATGTTTTAATCATAATGTCCTCCTTCTTAGTGTAGCACGCTACATATTAAATTTAAGTAAAAGCCGATATACTACCGGCTTACTTATTCAAGATTTTTATAAACTATTAGCAGCATTTTCCTCAATCGTTCAATATCTTTATCGGAAAGAGAGGCCAACATTTTTTGTTCATTTGCCAAAATATTATGCTCCATATTCATTCCCAGAGCTTCTGCCTGATTGGTTAATTTAACAATTTTATTTCGCTTATCATGATTGTCTGTCCGGCTTACAACATGACCGTTTTGTTCCATCCTTGAAACAATGCCTACCACGGTTGGATGCGATACCTCCAAAAATACCTCGATTTCTTTTTGTGTTGCTTGTCCTCCGCATTTATGTAAAAATGCAAACACACGGCTTTGTGCCAAAGTGAGATTATAATGCTTCAAATCTGCATCAGCTTTAACTTTTAACTTATCATTTATGTTTTTGATAAGATAACCGATATCTTTCTTAGGCACGGCATATACCCCCCCTTTTTTTATAAATGTAGCACGCTACATATTGTATCAAAGAAAATACGCAATGTCAATGGATTTTATAAATTTCATACCTATATGAACTGTTTCGTTTTGATATCGATTGAATGTATCATGAACATATCAAAAAAGTGAGTCCACATTGAGATTCGGGCAGTTCACGCAAATTTTCTCAATGCGGCATCAAAGTTGGCATTAGGGTAATTTTTTGCATCATCCAAGATGCAAAACCCCTTATATTTCAAGGGAATTTTGATATATTCAAATTGATATGAAGTACACCGAAGCTCGTCACACCTTAAATATTATAAAAATATTTGGTTTTCTTGTAATTTAAGATATAATATGATATAATTAATGAAGCAAAAGAGGTGAGATTATGCGACTTTTGGTTGTTGAAGATGAAAAGCATCTTAATAAAACACTAACGGAAAGACTGACAAAAATCGGTTATACCGTTGACAGTTGCTTTGATGGCGAGGATGCTTTGTACTATATAGAAAACACACAATATGACGGGATTATACTTGATGTTATGATGCCGAAGATTAATGGCTTTGATGTTCTTCGAATAATGCGTGAAAAGAAAATATTAACTCCTGTTTTGATGCTCACGGCGAAGGATTCGGATGAAGATATAATCATGGGACTTGATACCGGAGCAAATGATTATCTTACAAAACCATTTTCTTTTGATGTTCTCTCAGCAAGGATAAGAGCTATGCTCCGTGTAAAAGGGAATTTTACGGGAAGTGTACTTGAAATTGCAGATTTAAGCATAGATACAACAACAAGAGTTGTAAAGCGTGGAGATACAGTAATTGAGCTTTCGTCAAAGGAATATTCTGTACTTGAATACCTTATGCGAAATAAAGGCATTATCGTATCAAAAGAAAAGATTGAAGAAAATATTTGGAACTATGAATACGAGGGTTCGAGCGATGTTATAAAGGTATATATCCACCACCTGCGTAAAAAGATTGATGATAACTACGAGAAAAAATTGCTCCATACCATAAAAAATGTGGGGTATGTGATAAAGGAAGATTAAGATGAAAAAGCCTACTTCTATAAAAACTAGAATAACAATATGGTACACAACACTTATGTTTGTACTTGTATTAGTTGTGCTTTCTTTAGTCGGCGGACTTTCTTATCAACTTTCCATAGACAGTGTTGAAAAAGATGTTATTCTTCAGGTTACACAGGTGACTGAAAAGCTATCCAAAAGACAGCCCGGTGTATTTGAAATAGTTGAAAATAAAGAAGAATTTAAAAATGTA
>JAZRNN010000050.1:0-3149 GCA_045648175.1 Clostridia bacterium | reverse complement strand
TGTTGCAAGCGTGGTGTATGGAATTGTTTGTTGGATAAGGCAGATGATATAAAAATGAGTAGCCGAAGTCGGCTACTCATTTTTCATTGTTTCGATATTCGCTTGGCTTTAAACAAGTGTATTCTTTGAATTTTTTACTGTAATAGCTAAAACTGTTAAAGCCTACAAGTGATGCGATTTCCGAAACGTCCATATCTGTGTTTTTTAAATATGACTTTGATTTTTCAATGCGATACATACACAGATAATTTTGAAAACAATGTCCAAAATTATCACGAAACATTCTGCAAAAATAACTATGGTTTAAAAACAATTCCTTTGCTATATCTGATGAGGTTATATCATTAGTATAATTTTTGTTAATATAATCGATTATTTTATGGCAAATTGGCTTTTTGTCATTAGTGTTTTTAGCCAATATAAATTTATCCTCTTTTAAGGCGCTAAAAAGTAAAGAAATATTACCAATCACTTTTAGCTCCCAACCATCTTTTTTGGTCGCGTCTGATTCAAATGCTTCTTTTACCAAAACGGCATACTTTTCATTGCTTTCAACAACGTTTTTAAAGGTGACTGTGCCATTTTCAAGTTCATTTTTAAGCGTTTTATCATATAGTAAATCTAAATCAAAGCACATACAGTAATGTTCAAAGTCATAATCGGAGAAAATGGTATATCGGTGCATTGCGTATGGCGGAATCAAAACGAGATCGCCGCATTTGATATCTAATGTGTTTTCCTCAACAAACAGTTTTGCTCTTCCTGACAATACTAATAATAATTCTACCTCTTTGTGTATATGAAAAAGTGTATCAATGTTATTTGCAACAGTGTGTTTTCTATGCTTGCGTGAAACGGTAGCAAAAGGAATAGAAGTATATTTATGTGTAAACTCTTCAATTAACAAATATTTCACTCCTTGTTAAGTCAATACAGTTATATTATTTATCAAAAATATTATAGTTTTTCCAAATTAATATATGTACAATTATAATACAAAGAAAAACATATTACAAGAGATATATAGTATGATGAAGGTGTTTTATGAAAAAAGAATTTTTTGAAAAATATTATAAAGAAACCAATGATATTCTAATGAACGACTTTGTGTCGTTCTGGACCGAAAGGTCGGTTGATACGGAGTATGGCGGTTATCTTTGTGGATTTGACAGAAACGGCGATTTGTTTTATGATGATAAATCCGTATGGCAGCAAGGAAGAAGCCTTTGGATGTTTTCAAAGCTATATAACGAGTTTGGCAAGAAAAGCGAATGGCTTGACGCGGCAAGGTCCGGATATGAGTTTATCAACAAATATTGTTTTGCTGAAAATAACCATATGTATTTTCGTGTTACCCGTGACGGTAGTCCTCTAGTAGAAAGAAGATATTATTTTTCGGAAGCCTTCAGCATTATGGGATTTGCGGAATACTATAAGGCAACCGGTGAAGCAAGCGTTAAAGAACGTGCAATATGGCTTTATAACTTGTTTCTCAAATATTATACAACTCCTATGTTTTTTCAACCCAAAGTAAATCCAGATACCAGAATTCGAAAGGGACACAGCATTGTTATGATTATGCTGAATGTATCACAGGCAATGCGTGAAATTGATAATAATCCCATATATGAAAAAATGATTGAAGATTGCCTCAAAACTCTGACAACCGTTTTCATAAAGCCGGAGCACAAAGCCTTGTTTGAAACGGTAGACGAAAATGGAGATTTCATTGACACTCCCGACGGTAGATTCTTGAATCCCGGACATAGTATGGAAACTGCCTGGTTTATGATGAAAGAAGCAGTCGTTAAAAAAGACAAAAGCCTTATGGAATTGGCCATAAAGGTAACGGAGTGGTCTTTAGAGCGGGGTTGGGACAAGGAAAAGGGTGGCATATTTTATTTTGTAGACCTGCACGATATGCCCGTTTTTAGTCTCGAGTGGGACATGAAGTTGTTTTGGGTTCATTGCGAGGCTATGGTAGCCTTGACCTATGCGTACTGGTATACCAAGGAAGAACGATATTTGGAATGGTTTGAAAAGATATTCGATTATTCGTATCAGCATTTCAAGGACCCGGGCTATCCCGAATGGTATGGTCATCTTCATAGGGACGGTACACCTATTTCGCAAATAAAGGGTAGCGATTGGAAAGGTCCGTTCCATAATGTACGAGCATTTATGGTGCTCAATCAATTATTTGAACACTTGAAAAATAATGAACCTATAGGGTTTTAATTTGAAGGATAATAAAAAATGGAAAAAATGAACAATATGACAATTAAAACTGTAAAAACCGAGTGGGATGTTTATTTCGATATGGCACTTCGTATGCTTGATGTCATTATGAAAAATAACGAACAGGGCAAAAAAACCGTAATGATAGTTCCCGTTGGCCCTACAGATCAGTACCCAATTCTTGCAAAGCTTGTAAACCAACTTCACGTTAGCTTGAAAAACGTATACTTTTTTAACATGGATGAATATATGCTTGACCCTGACACCATAATAGACGAAAATCATCCGATGAGTTTTAAGCGCAGAATGTACACCGAATTTTATTCTCTCGTGGATGAGGATTTGGTTATGCCGGTGTCACAGCGTTTGTTTCCCGAACCTGATAAAACCGTAGAGTACGACCAGATGATACAAGACCTCGGCGGTGTAGACTTGTGTCTTGGTGGTCTTGGAATAAACGGACACTTGGCATTTAATGAAGCGGAGGAAGAAGACTCTCCGGTTACAGCCGAAGAATTTGCAAAGCTTGGCACAAGGGTTTTGCCCATAACAAGAGAAACAAGAACAATCAACGCTTACGGATATCAGCGTGGTGATTTGAGAGGTATGCCCGAATGGTGTATTACTATAGGCATGAAACAGATTTTAGAGTCGCGTTCCATATATATAGCGTTAAACAGACCGTGGCAACATGGAATATTCAAGCATGTATTACAAGACAAAATTCAACCTCAAATACCTGCGAGTTTACTTAGAACACACAGTAACGTCACTTTTTGCATTACCGATGAGATTGCAAGTGGATTAAAATATTAATCGATATAGCATGGTGTCATACATTGACAGCAGAGGAATTTGTCTTGGACGTTGATGTGAAAATATTTGCGAATGTAGGGCGGGGGCTTGCTCCC
>JAZRNN010000049.1:0-28080 GCA_045648175.1 Clostridia bacterium | reverse complement strand
TGTCATAATCTGCTTCATTTACAAATGTAAGTGGGATAATACCCGCATTTATAAGGTTTGCCATATGAATTCTTGCAAATGATTTAACAATTACAGCTTTAACACCAAGGTAAAGCGGGGCAAGTGCCGCGTGCTCTCTTGATGAGCCCTGTCCATAGTTAGAGCCACCTACAATGATACTCTTGCCCATTTCAAGCGCTCTGTCATGGAACTTTTCGTCGCAAACAGCAAAGCAGTATTCCGAAATCTTGGGAATGTTTGAACGAAGGGGAAGTATCTTTGCACCTGCAGGCATAATGTGGTCTGTTGTGATATTGTCGCCAACCTTTAAACTACACTTTGCTGTAATTTCATCAGCCATTGCGTCAGATACAGGGAATGGCTTGATATTTGGTCCACGAAGAACTTCAACACTTTCCATATCCTCAGTCGCAACAGGTGGAACAACCATATTGTCGTTGATGGTAAAGACCTCAGGAAGTTCAAATTTCGGCATATCACCAAGAGTTCTTGGGTCTGTCAGCACGCCTGTAAGGGCTGATGCCGCTGCAAGCTCAGGTGAAACAAGATAAATCTGACCGTCTTTTGTACCGCTGCGGCCTTCAAAGTTTCTGTTAAATGTACGCAGTGAAATACCACCTGAATTGGGTGACTGACCCATACCGATACAAGGACCGCAGGCACTCTCTAAAATTCTTGCACCTGCATCAATCATATCAGACAGCGCTCCACAGGCAGCAAGCATATTAAGAACCTGTTTTGAGCCCGGAGCAATCGAAAGTGATACATCAGGGTGAACCGTTTTTCCTTTAAGAATATGTGCAACCTTTAGCAT
Organism: Clostridia bacterium; assembly: GCA_045648175.1. Lineage (GTDB taxonomy): Bacteria > Bacillota > Clostridia > Monoglobales > Monoglobaceae > SIG440. Next base: position 27,245 of record JAZRNN010000049.1, on the reverse strand, counting down.
ATCAAGAAGTGACGAGTTTGTGCAAGAACCAATACAAACCTGGTCAATCTTCATTTCGCCGATTTCTGCAACAGATTTAACATTGTCGGGTGAATGGGGGCAGGCAGCAAGGGGCACAAGCTCGCTGAGGTTAATTTCAACAACCTCGTCATATACTGCATCCTCGTCAGCGCAAAGTGGAGTGTAGTCTTCTTCTCTTGCCTGAGCCTTAAGGAATTCTCTCGTTGTTTCGTCAGATGGAAATATAGAGGTAGTAGCACCAAGCTCTGCACCCATATTAGTGATGGTAGCACGTTCAGGAACAGAAAGTGTTTTTACGCCTTCGCCTGTATATTCAATAATCTTTCCAACGCCGCCTTTAACGGTGAGTCTACGAAGAACCTCTAAAATAACGTCTTTTGCCGCAACCCAAGGACTGAGTTTTCCGGTAAGTTCAACCTTTACAATTTTTGGGCAGGTAATATAATATGTACCGCCACCCATAGCAACAGCAACGTCCATACCGCCGGCACCAATGGCAATCATACCGATACCGCCGCCTGTTGGTGTATGGCTGTCAGAACCGATAAGAGTTTTGCCGGGAATACCAAATCTTTCAAGGTGTACCTGGTGACAAATTCCGTTACCGGGACGTGAAAAATAAATGCCGTGCTTTTTGCATACACTGCCGATGAATCTGTGGTCGTCGGCGTTTTCAAAGCCGCTTTGCAGGGTGTTGTGGTCAATATATGCAACTGATTTTTCGGTTTTAACTCTGGGTACGCCCATAGCCTCAAATTCAAGGTATGCCATTGTTCCGGTGGCGTCCTGAGTAAGTGTCTGGTCAATTTTAATTCCGATTTCCTGACCTGCAACCATTTCGCCGCAAACCAGGTGTTCTTTAAGTATCTTTTGTGCAAGTGTAAGTCCCATTTATGAAGTCCTCCTATAAAAACTCATTAACCATTATATTATATAAAAAAACGCACTTTTTGTCAAGTTTTCATTTATTGAAAAAAGTCATATATAAGAATTAAAAATGTTAAGTTTACAAAATCATTACAATTCACATTATCCACACAGTTATCCACAATAAAAGTGTAGGAATAATAAGGGAAAATTAATATTTTAACACAATGCAATAAAAGTTATTGTCGAAAGCTGTGGAAAATTCTGCTGATATTTTATTATAAAAATTTGAATACAGTCTATAAAATACTAAAAAACACTTGCACAAAAAGCTTAATTGTGATAAAATAATTTGAATATAGAAAATCAGGATAGCGGAGGCTTTAGGATGATTCTTGGTGTGGATTTCGGTGACAGTCGAACAGGTTATGCGACTTCGGATGCTTTGAGCTTTTCAGCGCATACACTGGAAACCTTTCACGAGCGGAATATGGTCAAAGTTGCAAATCATACGGCAGAACTTGTGAAGACTTTAGGTGCTGAAAAAATTGTTCTTGGTTTTCCTAAGAATATGAACGGCACAATTGGTGACCGTGGTAAAAAAACCAAGTCTTTTGAAAAGCTTCTTAAAACCCTTGTTGACTGTCCCATTATTTTGTGGGACGAAAGGCTTACCACTGTTTCCGCTCATAATCTTATGAACGAAACAAACGTCCGTGGCAAAAAACGCAAGGATTCGGTTGACAGAATTGCTGCGGCTTTTATACTACAAGGCTATCTTGACAGTCAAAAATAAAAAGGAGATTTTAAAAATGGCAGAAAAATTTGATAATATGGAAAATGTTGAAAACGAAGACAATTTTCTTGTTGACCTCTTTGATGACGAAGGCAACAAGCAGACATTTGAACATCTTGACACGGTTCAGGTAAACGGTGATGACTATGTTATCTGTATTCCTTACAAGGAAGAAGAGGATGACGAGGTTGATGAAGTTATAATACTTAAAATTGACGGTGTTCAGGATGGCGAAAGTGTTCTTGTTCCTGAAGAAGATTTAGAAATTCTTGACAAGGCTTATGAGCTCTTTAAAGAAAGAAATGCAGACCTCTTTGATTTTGAGGACTAATAAGACAACAACGTTATCGGGCAACCAACTTGTTGCCCGATAATCTCTTTTAAAGGTGGTTTTTGACATAGTACTTATTATTGCAGAAAAACCGAGCCTTGCCCGAAATATTATGGCAGGTATCGGCAAGCTTAATCGTTATGACGGATATTTTGAAGGTGAGGGCTACATCGTTACCTGGGCATTCGGACACTTGTTTTCCCTGGCTGATGTGGAAGCTTATGATGCCCAAAGTTCTGAAAATAAGTACTGGACAATGGATAATCTCCCGTGTTTTCCTGATAAGTTTATTTTTGAACTTAAAAAGGATGCAAACAAAAAAGTTGATAGTGGAGTTGAAAAACAGTTTGGCATAATTAAGTCTCTGTGCAACCGAGAGGATGTCGACACCATAATTAACGCAGGCGATGCTGATCGCGAAGGCGAGATTATTGTAAGAACCTGCATCGAAAAGGCACTTGACGGACAGAAAAGTCTTAAAAGAATATGGCTGCCTGACCAGACACCGCAGACCGTTCGTGAAGCAATGAACTCATTAAAAGACGAAAGTGAGTACGACAACCTTGCAAATGAAGGCTATGCAAGAACATATATGGACTGGCTCTACGGTGTAAATCTCACACGTTATGCAACTCTTCGCTCAGGGACGCTGCTTCGCGTGGGCAGAGTAATTGTGCCTATTGTCAAGGCAATTTACGATCGCGATATGGCAATCCGCAATTTTGTTCCAGATATCTATTATGCCATATCCAGCAAGGCTGAAACAAACGGCACCGAAATTGAGCTTACAAGCAAAACAAAGTTCACCAAGGAACAACTTGCAAAAGCAAAGGAACTTTGTGATAAATATAATGCTGAAAAGGCTGTTGTTACTGCAAAGAAAAAGAAAAAAGACAAGCTCTCACCTGGCAAACTTTACTCTCTTACCAAGCTGCAGAATGTCTTGGGTAAAAAGTATAAAATGTCTATGGCTGAAAGCCTTGAGATAGTTCAGGGTCTTTATGAAAAAGGCTATGTTACATATCCAAGAACAAATTCAGAGTATCTTGCAACAGCCGAGCAAGGCAAGATAAAAACCATTCTTGAATCTGTAAAAAAGCTTGGCTATCCCGTTGAATTCAAATTCAGCAAAACTATATTTGATGATTCTAAAATTGAATCACATTCAGCACTGACACCTACATATAAAATTCCTGACAAAAGCAAACTTTCTGAAAATGAAATGAAGGTTTACAGCACTATTATGCGTCGGTTTGTGGCGGTGTTCTGTGCTGAAGAATGTACTGTTGAAAAAACAGAGATTAGCATTGCTGTGGGCGATTTGGAGGAGTTTTCTCTTAAGGGTACGGTGATTGTTAACCAAGGATGGACAAAGTATGACGACTATACTAAAAAAGACAAAATACTGCCGCCACTTGAAAAAGGCGATGAAGTTAATATAAATTTTATTCCTGTTGAAAAGGAGACAAACCCGCCAAAACATTATACGATTGAAACTCTTAATAATTACCTTAAAAATCCGTTTAAGGACGAAAAAGCAAATGCTTCCGAGCAAGAAGACGAGGAAGCTGAATACCGTGCGATGTTCGAAGGTCTTGAACTTGGAACCGAGGCAACCCGAACGGGTATTATTGACAATGCCCGAAAAAGTCAGTACATACAGCTTAAGAAGGACACCTATACAATTCTCCCTGCAGGAGAGAATTTAATCGAGTCTCTATCCCGGATGAATATCATTATGGATAAATTCCGCACATCGCAGATGGGTGTGGCTTTAAAAGGTGTTTTTAAAGGAACTGAAACCGTTGACGGTGCAGTTGATTTTGTCAAAAGTGAAATAACTAAGGTTTTTGAAGAGAATAAAAAGATGGGTGAAACCTTTGATGGTTTTGTGGGTGATATAGTTGGCAAATGTCCCGTGTGTGGTGCAGATGTTGCTCGTACAAAATTTGGCTACGGCTGTCAGGGATATAAGGATGGCTGCAAATTCTCAACAGGGAACGTGATTTGTGGCAAAGTAATTTCGATTGATAATATAAAAAAGCTTCTTGAAAGCGGCACAACACCCGAGATTAAAGGGTTTGTTTCAAAGAAAAGCGGAAAGGAATTTTCGGCTCGTCTTGCTGTTGAACAAGGCAAGGTAGTTTTTAAATTTTAATGTAAGTTACAGGAAAGGAATGACCTGAATGTTTTTAATAAAAGAAAAGACGGTTTTAAATCCCACCGTCACAAGAATGGTGATAGAGGCACCTATGGTTGCTAAAAAGGCAAAGGCTGGTCAGTTTATCATTCTTCGTGTTGATGAGAATGGCGAAAGAATTCCCCTTACAATTGCGGATTACAATCGTACTGACGGCACAATTACCATTATATTTCAAATTGTTGGTGCTACAACATTTAAGCTGAATAATCTTAATGTAGGTGACTATATTTGCGATTTTGTTGGTCCTTTAGGAAAAGCCTCTGAGGTTGAGGGTTTTAAAAAGGTTGCAGTTATTGGCGGCGGAGTGGGCTGTGCAATTGCATATCCAACCGCAAAGGCACTGAAGGAGAACAGTGCAGAGGTACACTCTATAATCGGTTTCCGCAGTCGTGACCTTGTTATTCTTGAAAATGAATTCAACACTGTGTCAGATAAGGTTGTTCTTATGTCTGACGATGGTTCTTGTGGTGAAAAGGGTCTTGTGACTGATGCTCTTCGTAAGCTTGTGGAAGGTGGCGAAAAATATGATTTGGTTATTGCCATCGGTCCGCTTGTTATGATGAAGTTTGTATGTCTGCTTACCAAAGAATTAGGGATAAAGACTGTGGTAAGCATGAATCCCATTATGATTGACGGTACAGGTATGTGCGGCGGTTGCCGCCTTACTGTTGGCGGTGAAATGAAGTTTGCCTGTGTTGACGGTCCTGACTTTGATGGACATCTGGTTGATTTTGATGAAGTTATAAGACGCAGCGGTATGTATAAAGAAACCGAAAGAAAGCATCATGAGGATGTGTGCAATTTATTTAAGGGGGTAGTGCAGAATGGCTAATATGTCGCTGAAAAAGAATGAAATGCCGGTGCAAACCCCCGAGATTAGATGCAAAAATTTTAAAGAGGTTGCCTTGGGTTATACCAAGGATCAGGCGATTGATGAAGCAAAACGTTGTCTTAATTGTAAAAATATGCCCTGCGTAGGCGGTTGTCCTGTAAAAATACATATCCCCCAATTCATTGCAAAGGTTGCTGAGGGCGATTTTCAGGGCGCATATGACGTTATTTATAAATCAAGCTCACTGCCTGCTGTTTGCGGAAGAGTATGCCCTCAGGAAAATCAGTGCGAAGGTAAATGTCTCCGTGGTATTAAGGGCGAGCCGGTTGGTATTGGCAGACTAGAGAGGTTTGTTGCCGACTGGTATATGAAAAATGGAACAAAGGCAAATCTTAATGTAAAGAAAAAGGGCAAAAAAGTGGCTGTTGTAGGTTCGGGCCCTTCAGGTCTTACCTGTGCAGGTGACCTTGCAAAACTTGGCTATGATGTAACTGTTTTTGAGGCGTTACACATCCCGGGTGGTGTTTTGGTTTATGGTATCCCTGAATTCCGTCTGCCGAAGGATATAGTAAAGCGTGAAATTGAAAACTTAAAGGCTCTTGGCGTTGAAATTGTTACCAATGCGGTAATCGGTAAAACTGAAACTGTTGACGAACTCCTTGCAGACGGCTTTGAGGCGGTATTTATCGGCTCGGGTGCAGGCCTTCCAAGATTTATGAATATCCCCGGTGAGAATTTAAACGGCGTGTATTCTGCAAACGAATTTTTGACAAGAACAAATCTTATGAAGGCTTATGAAGAAAACTCGGCAACACCCATTATCCACGTTAACCGGGTTGCTGTTGTTGGTGGCGGAAACGTTGCTATGGATGCGGCACGGTGTGCAAAGAGACTCGGTGCAGAAGAGGTTTATATTGTATACAGACGCTCGATGGATGAAATGCCCGCAAGACGTGAAGAGGTTGAACACGCAGAGGAAGAGGGTATTATTTTTAAAACACTTAATAACCCTGTTGAAATTCTCGGTGATGAAAACAACTTTGTTTCAGGCATTAAATGTATGAAAATGGAGCTTGGAGAACCTGACGCATCAGGCAGAAGAAGCCCTGTTGTGATTAAAGGCTCTGAATATGTTCTTGATGTGGATGCGGTAATTATGTCAATCGGGACATCACCTAATCCTCTTATAAGAAATACAACCGAAGGTCTTGAAACTGATAAACGAGGATGTATAATCACAAAAGGTGACAGTGGTCTTACCACAAAGACTGGTGTTTATGCCGGTGGCGACGCGGTGACAGGTGCCGCAACGGTAATTCTTGCTATGGGTGCTGGTAAATCTGCAGCTGAGGCGATTGATGAATACATTAAAAGTAAATAATATTAGAAAAAAAGCTGTCAAATGACCAATGTCATTAAGTTAAGACAAACAAAAAAGAATCGAGTTTAGAAATAAACTTGGTTCTTTTTTGTTTTGTAATATTTAAAATAATTTTAAAAAAGGCTTGACAAATTACACATTTTGTGCGGTTCACCTTAACTAAAAATTTTAGTTAAGGTGAACCAATGTAATTAGAAGTATATTCGCTTTTAATTACAGGATGTACAGTTTATGTACAATTTTTCAAACAAAGTCAGAAACAAACTTTTTTCAATTATTTCTGAAATGGACAAGTATTCGTGGCTGTTTGTTAAAAATCCCGGTCATGATTTTACTCGCAAAAGCCCTTTGTCATTCGATAAAATGATGAAGCTGATGATTTCTATGGAAGGTCAAAGTATCCGGAAGGAATTGTACAATTTTATGGGATGATACAGCAAAATACCGAAAGAAAGCTATCATCATAGCAGACAGAGGTTTTGAAGGATACAATAACCTTGCTCATATTGAGCAAAAAGGATGGAATTATCTTATCCGAGTGAAAAACAACAGAGGTATTGTTGCTCAGTTATCTTTGCCTGATAAAGATGAATTTGATATTGATGTGAATTTGCAATTAACAAGAAGCCAGACAAAAGAAGTAAAGGCAAACCCAAATAAATACAGAACACTTATGTCAAATATGACCTTTGATTACTTGCCTCAAAAAAGCAAAGAAACATATACCTTAAATTTTCGACTGGTTAGGATTCGTTTGTCTGATGGGACTGTAGAAACCATTGTTACAAATCTTGATAGAGACAAATTTCCTGTGAACACCTTGAAAAAGCTATATAAAATGAGATGGGGAATTGAAACATCTTTCCGCGAATTAAAATATAATATCGGTTTAAGCAATTTTCATAGTAAAAAAGCGGACTTCATATTACAGGAAATATATGCTCGTTTGATAATGTATAACATTTCAATGATTATCGCAATGAATGTATGCGTACAGCAAAACAATATAGTGTATGTTTATCAAATAAACTTCGCTGAAGCAATATACATATGCAAGCATTTTATCCGTAACAAAGAAAGTCCGCAAAATGTTGTAGCACTGATTGTCAAAAATATACTGCCTGTCCGCCCAGATAGAAAGTACATTCGCACCATAAGGTACCAATCAGCTGTGAGCTTCATATACAGAGTAGCATAAATTTTGAAAAAAGTCCATTGTTCAAGGCAGATTTTTTATCTGCCTGTTTGCCATACTACAAATTATAATATTAACGAAAAAGAGCCTGAAACCAATATGATTTCAAACTCTTTACTCGTTCCACCTCTGGCAATATCATCTTAACTTAATGACATTGGTCAAATGACAGCTTTTTTGTGTATTATATTAAAGTTCCTTTTCCTGTTCTTCCTGAATATCAGAAAACGCAGAAAGAATCGGTTTTACATCTTTTTTGCGTAGCTTTCTATCGATATAGTTCTTTGTGATTTTGCATACCAGACCTGAAAGAACAATAACACCAATAAGGTTGGGGATCATCATAAGACCATTAAATGTATCTGAAATATCCCATGCAAGTGATGATGTCATCAGTGCACCGCACATAATCATAACAAGGTGAATAACCTTATAAAGCTTTGTTGTTTTTGTTCCAAAAAGATATTCCCATGCTTTTGTACCATAGTGGTCCCAACCAAGAACAGTAGTAAAGGCAAAAAGCAGAATTGCAATAGCAATAAACTTACTACCCATATTTCCGAAGCTGAATACAGAGTTAAATGCTTCCGCAACCATTGTGGCATCGTTTGTTTGAGTGCCGATTGGTGCAGTAATGTCAAATACTCCTGATGTAAGAACAACAAGTGCAGTCAATGTACAAACAACCATTGTGTCTGCAAACACCTCAAAAATACCCCACATACCCTGATGTACAGGCTCTTTTACGTTTGAGTTCGAGTGAACCATTACAGAAGAACCAAGACCTGCCTCATTAGAGAAGACACCGCGCTTAAAGCCCTGAACCATAACAGTTTTGATGATTGAACCAGTAACACCGCCGGCAACAGCAATAGGACTGAATGCCTGTGTAAAGATTGCTTTGAATGCAGCACCGATTTGAGCATAATTAACTCCAATAACAACAACACTGCCTGCAACAAAAAGAATAACCATAAAAGGTACAATCTTTTCAGCAAAGGCTGCAATTCTCTTAAGACCGCCCAAAACTATAAGTGCCGCAATAACTACCAAAACAATACCGATAACAACAGAATAAGCGGTTACACCTTCATAAAGTGGTATATTTATAAGAGCTTTTACTGGGAATGCAGACTCAATATTTACTACAATTTTATTAATCTGTCCCATAGCACCAATACCAAATGATGCAAGAAGTGTAAAGATTGAGAAAAGAATGGCAAGAATTTTACCTAAAGATTTGCATCCTTTAAAGGAGCCAAGACCGTCACGCAGATAATACATTGCACCGCCTGACCATTCACCGTCAGCATTCTTGCGGCGATAGTATATACCTAAAACATTTTCTGAATAGTTTGTCATCATTCCAAAGAAAGCAGCAACCCACATCCAGAAAACAGCACCGGCACCACCGATACAAATTGCAGCAGCCACACCCGCAATATTACCAACGCCGATTGTAGCAGCAAGGGCTGTGCAAAGTGCCTGAAATGGAGAAATGGATGCTTTATCATCAGTATGACCGATTACATCCTTGTGGAAAAGACTGCCAATTGTATTTTTCCACCAAAGTCCAATGTGTGAAACTTGAAAGAATTTGGTCAATACTGTTGTTAAAACACCCGTAAAGAGCAACAACGCAAGACCAAGGGTTGTCCATACAAATGTGTTTATATCATCATTGTATGCGGCAAGTTGAGTAAAAAATTGATTCATGGTATAAAACCTCCTGTAAAAATAAAAATAGCCACCAAATCTTTGGTAGCTCCGGAATTATATACACAGACGTATTTAAATAAAGTTATTGTCTGCTCCGTCCTTTTGCCTGAGAGATTCGGCCGTGTCCGACCTTGCACCTTCGGCACTCAAAACGAGATTCTCCGGAGTATCCTCCACTTTCAGTTTTACCTGAATTCTGAAAGCTTCAATGGTTATACATATATTATACTCAACTTTTTGTAAATGTCAATAGTTTTGTGTAAAAAAGGCGTTTTTTGCCGATTTAAAAGCTGTTTAACATTTTAGACAGTATCTAATATACTAAAGAGTGGAGGTGGATTATGAATATACATATAGTCAAATCAGGTGATACGATTTCATCAATTGCACAGCAGTATGGAGTTCCGCAGTTTGTGGTGACAACTCTTAATAATCTTGAAGATATACCCAATTTAGTTGTTGGTCAGGCTCTTTTGATACTTACTCCAACACAGTATCATACTATCAATCAGGGAGAGACGGTTTATTCAATTGCGCAGCAGTATGGTATATCAGTCAACAGAATTTACCGTAATAATCCAATTTTAAGGGGACAAAACATTCTTTATCCTGGTCAGACGCTTATCATATCCTTTGAGTCAGACAGATCAAGACGGATTGATGTAAACGGTTATGCCTATCCCTATATTGACAGAAATCTTTTGCGTAGCACCTTGCCATATATAAATTATATGACACCATTCACTTATGGAATAACAGAAAGTGGCGGACTTGTAGATCTGGATGACGAAGAGCTTATTGCTATCACCAATGAATATGGTGTAACACCTCTGATGCATCTTTCGACACTTACCGAACAAGGTGGTTTCAGTAATGAACTTGCAAGTATGGTACTCAACAGTCCTGAAATACAGGATAGTTTGACCAATGATATTATAGAAAATATCCAAAACAAAGGCTATGGTGGGCTTGATATCGACTTTGAGTTTGTCTATCCTCAGGATGCGCTTCTTTACGGTGATTTTATCGGCAAACTGGCAGGAGAATTAAATCCCTTAGGTTATGATGTAATCGCCGCTCTTGCCCCCAAAATTTCGGATACACAGAGAGGACTTTTGTATGAAGGACATAATTATCGTGCAATTGGTGACAATGCAAATGCGGTACTTCTTATGACATACGAATGGGGATATACCTATGGTCCGCCCCTTGCCGTTGCCCCAATCAGAAATGTGCGTCAGGTGGTGGAGTATGCTTTGGGTATAATTCCTCCTGAAAAGATATTTCTTGGAATCCCCAACTATGGTTATGACTGGACACTTCCTTATGTCAAGGGTGAATCAAGAGCGGATTCTATATCTAATGTTGAGGCAATACAGATTGCGGCAAGAAATGGTGCTGAAATTCAGTATGATGAGGTTTCACAATCACCCTGGTTTAGATATACAGATAATGAAGGAAGAGAGCATGAGGTTTGGTTTGAGGATGTACGCAGTATTCAGCAAAAATTTAATCTTATAAACGAAAAGAATCTGCGAGGTGCAGGTTATTGGAACTTAATGCGACCGTTTCAGCAAAACTGGTCACTGCTTGACTATATGTTTGATGTATAGTAATAGCGAGGTTGATATGAAAGAAATAATTATTTTTGTTTTGGGAGCAATAGCAGGAGGGGGAATATCTTTACTGTTTTTTTCTGCAATGAATATAAATCGATATAATAGATAAAAAAACACCGTTGGAAAATTCCAACGGTGTTTTTGGTTTTACCAAAGAATTAGCATTCAGCGTTCTTCTTGTAGATTTCGTATCTTTCGATAAGGTCTTTTTCAGCTTTATCAAAGAGCTGAGATGCAACTTCAGGGAATGCTTTTTTGAGCATGAGATAACGGTTCTCACCTTCAAGGAATTCCTTAACTGTGCCTGTGGGCTCTTTCGAGTCAAGGATGAAGGGGTTTTTGCCTTCTTCTTTGAGTGTGGGGTTGTATCTCCAGAGGTGCCAGTAACCTGTCTGAACAGCCTTCTTTTCTTCAGCGATTGTGTTTGCCATACCTGTCTTGATACCGTGGTTGATACAAGGAGCGTATGCAATAATCAGTGAAGGACCAGGATAGCTTTCGGCTTCTTTAATAGCCTTAAGAGCCTGATTCATATCAGCACCAAGAGCGATCTGTGCAACGTATACATAACCGTATGTTGTACCAATCATACCAAGGTCTTTTTTCTTAACCTTCATACCTGATGCTGCAAACTTAGCAACTGCAGCAGTAGGTGTAGCCTTAGAAGCCTGACCACCTGTATTTGAGTAAACTTCGGTATCAACAACAAAGATGTTGATGTCTTCGCCTGATGCGATAACGTGGTCAAGACCGCCGTAACCGATATCATAAGCCCAACCGTCGCCACCGAATACCCACTGTGATCTCTTCACAAGGAAGTCGGTTCTGTCTGCGATTTCTTTGATTGCAGGGTTAGACATATCAGCATCCTTAATGAGAGCGATAATATCCTTTGCAGCAGCCTTAGATGCGTCTGCATTGTCTTTGCCTTCAATCCAAGCCTTGAATGCATCAGCCAATTCAGGCTTAACTGTGTCCATAACAGAATTCATTCTTGAAACCAGAGTGTTTCTGATCTTCTTGTTGGCCATAACCATACCAAGACCGAATTCAGCGTTATCTTCAAAGAGTGAGTTAGCCCAAGCAGGACCTTTGCCTTCAGCGTTCTTGCAGTAAGGCATTGAAGGAGCAGAACCACCCCAGATTGATGTACAACCTGTAGCATTTGCAACCATCATTCTGTCACCAAAGAGCTGAGTGATGAGCTTAATGTAAGGTGTTTCACCACACCCTGCACAAGCGCCTGAGAATTCAAGCATAGGTGTTGCGAACTGTGAGTTCTTTGTGCTCTTTGTGATGTCAATCTGATCCTGTTTTGAAGAAACAGTCATAGCAAATTCCCAGTTGGGAGCCTCACACTCAACTTCAGCGATAGGCTTCATTGTGAGGGCTTTTTCCTTAGCAGGACAAACCTGAGCACAAACGCCACAGCCAAGACAGTCAAGAGGTGATACCTGCATTCTGTATTCCATACCAGCAAAGCCTGTTGCAGCCTTTGTAGCAAAGCTTTCGGGCTTCTTTGCAGCTTCGTCAGCGTTGAGAAGTACAGGACGGATTGCAGCATGAGGACAAACAAGTGAACACTGGTTACACTGGATACACTTGTCGATATCCCATGAAGGAACAAGAACTGCTACACCGCGCTTTTCGTATCTTGATGTACCTGTTTCAAAAGTACCATCTTCGATACCTGCAAATGTGCTAACGGGGAGCTTGTTACCAGCCTGAGCATTAACGGGCTGTACAATGTTCTTAATGAAGTCAGGAACGTTATTTTCCTTAACATTCTTATCAACAGCATCTTTCCAAGCAGCGGGAACTTCAACCTTAACGAGAGCTTCAATAGCACCGTCAACTGCGTCGCAGTTCATCTTAACGATTTCGTCACCCTTCTTGCCGTATGTCTTCTTGATAGCGTTCTTAATAAGTTCAACAGCCTTATCAAAAGGAATAACTTCAGCAAGCTTAAAGAAAGCACTCTGAGTAACCATGTTGATTCTGTTGGGACCAAGACCAACTTTTACTGCAACATCAACTGCGTTGATGATGTAGAAGTTGATTTCGTTTTCAGCAAGATATTTCTTAACGTTTGCAGGAAGATGTTCTTCCAGTTCTTCAGGAGACCATACACAGTTAAGGAGGAATGTGCCGCCTTTCTTGAGTCCTTCAAGAACGTCATACTGTGTAAGGTATGCAGGCTTGTGGCATGCAATGTAGTCAGCTTCATCAAGGAGGTATGTTGACTTAATGGGCTGCTTACCGAATCTCAAGTGAGACATTGTTACGCCGCCTGATTTCTTTGAGTCATAATCAAAGTATGCCTGAGCATAAAGGTCGGTATTGTCACCGATAATCTTGATAGCATCCTTGTTTGCACCAACAGTACCATCTGAACCGAAGCCCCAGAACTTACAACGTGTTGTGCCCTCGGGAGCAGCGTTGATTTTTGCGGGGAGTTCAAGTGAAAGGTTGGTAACGTCATCAACGATACCGATAGTAAAGTTGTTCTTGGGAGCGTCTGCATCAAGGTTGTTGTATACTGCCATAATCTGTGTGGGAGTTGTGTCTTTTGAACCGAGACCATAACGACCGCCAACGATTTTAGGAGCATTTTCCTTGCCGTAGTAAAGGTTGCAAACGTCAAGGTAAAGAGGTTCACCAAGTGAACCGGGTTCCTTTGTTCTGTCAAGAACAGCAATCTTTTCAACGGTTTCGGGAATTACATCAAAGAAGTATTTAGCAGAGAAAGGTCTGTAAAGGTGAACCTTAACAACACCAACCTTGCCGCCACGAGCATTGATGTAATCAACTGTTTCTTCGATAGCTTCGCAAACAGATCCCATAGCAACGATAACTTTTGTTGCATCAGGAGCACCATAGTAATTAAAGGGCTTATATTCTCTGCCTGTAATCTTTGAGATGTCCTTCATATAATCTGCTACGATATCAGGAACTGCATCGTAGTATTTGTTAGCAGCTTCTCTGCCCTGGAAGTAGATATCTGAGTTTTGAGCTGTACCGCGGAGAACTGGATGTTCAGGGTTAAGAGCATTATCCTTGAATGCCTTGAGAGCATCCCAGTCAAGAAGACCCTTAAGATCTTCGTAATCCATAACTTCAACCTTCTGAATTTCGTGAGAAGTTCTGAAACCATCGAAGAAGTGAAGGAAGGGAACTCTACCTTTGATTGCTGCAAGGTGAGCAAGACCTGCAAGGTCCATAGTTTCCTGAACACTGCCTGATGCCAACATAGCAAAACCTGTCTGACGACAAGCCATAACGTCTTGATGGTCACCAAAGATGTTAAGAGCGTGAGCTGCAAGAGCACGAGCACTTACGTGGAAAACGGTAGGAAGAAGTTCACCTGCAATTTTGTACATATTGGGGATCATAAGAAGAAGACCCTGTGATGCTGTGAATGTTGTGGTTAAAGCACCTGCCTGGAGTGAACCGTGAACTGCACCTGCAGCACCTGCTTCAGACTGCATTTCAACAACGTCAACTGTTTCGCCGAAGATGTTCTTCAGACCGTCTGCACTCCACTGGTCAACATTTTCAGCCATGTTTGAAGAGGGAGTGATAGGATAGATAGCAGCAACTTCTGTAAACGCATAGGCGCAATGTGCAGCAGCGCTGTTACCATCCATGGTTTTCATTTTTTTAGCCATGAAAATTAGCCTCCTTATAAGTATATAAATTAATTAATTTTATCAAATTTGTACAAGACATAGTAGTACAGCAAATATTATATCACAAATCCAACAGAAATTCAAATATATTTTTTAAAAAAATCAAAAAAATTTAAAATTTATGTTTTTTACAGAAAGTCACTAAAAATCTAATATTTTTTTGCCTAAAAAAACAAAAAACAACACAGCCAATCGACTGTGTTGATTAAAGAATACTTCTTAGATATTAGTTGCCAGCCATCTTTGCAACTTCTGCTGCAAAGTTGTCAACTTTCTTCTCTAAGCCTTCGCCTTTTTCGAGCCGGAGTGTTAAGAAAACAATTCGGTGAATTGTTTTTAACGCAGGTTTGCAAAATGCGAGAGCATTTTGGGATAAGGAGAAAACCCGTTAAGGGTTTTAACGTTGAGACGAAGAAAAAGGAAAAAAGGATGATGGAAGAACCATCACCCTTTGCAAATATTTTAGGTCAATATTAGTTGCCAGCCATCTTTGCAACTTCTGCTGCAAAGTCGTCAACTTTCTTCTCTAAGCCTTCGCCTTTTTCGAGTCTTGCAAACTTAACAACTTCAATATCTGTGCCGATTTCCTTTGCAACGTTTGCAAGGAACTTAGCAACTGTCAAATCGCCATCCTTAACATAAGGCTGTTCAACAAGACAGATTTCCTTGAAGAACTTCTGGATACGTCCAACAACCATTTTGTCAACGATTGCTTCGGGCTTACCTTCGTTAAGAGCCTGTGCCTTAAGGATTTCCTTTTCCTTTTCAACTTCTTCAGCGGGAACTTCATCACTCTTAACATACTTAGGCATAACAGCCGCAATCTGCATAGCAACGTCCTTACCTGCAGCCTGGAATGCAGGGTCAGCTGCCTTTGATTCGTCACCAAGCTTGAAGTTAACCAAAACACCAATCTTGCCGCCGCCATGGATGTAAGCAACGTTAACACCTTCGTATCTTTCAAAACGACGGAGGTTCATATTTTCGCCGATTGTAGCAATTTTTTCTGTAAGAGCTTCGCCAACAGTCTGGTCACCGTAAAGCTTTTCGTTTTTCAGTGCTTCAACGTCAGCAGGGTTTGTCTTTGCGATGCATTCAGCAACGTCTGCAACGAACTTCTGGAAGTCAGCGTTCTTTGCAACGAAGTCTGTTTCTGTGTTGATTTCAACAACAACACCAACATTGCCAAATACCATTGATGTAACAAGACCTTCAGCAGCGATTCTGCCAGCCTTCTTAGCTGCGGTAGCAAGACCCTTTTCTCTGAGGAATTCAACAGCCTTGTCCATATCGCCGTTTGTTTCAGTAAGAGCCTTCTTACAGTCCATCATACCACAGTTTGTCATTTCTCTAAGAGTTTTAACATCTTGTGCAGTAAATGCCATAATATATTCACTCGCTTTCTGTAAAATTCAATTATTCTTCGATCATATCAAGTGATACGTCTTCTGTTTCTTCAGCATTATCAGTGGCTGAGAAATCTTCACCCTGCTTACCCTCGAGGATTGCATTACCGATTGTTGAAACAATAAGTTTAACAGCACGGATAGCATCATCGTTACCGGGGATGGGGAAGTCAGCTTCTTCAGGGTCACAGTTTGTATCAACGATAGCGATTACTGGGATACCAAGCTTGTGAGCTTCTGCGATAGCGTTCTTTTCCTTTCTGGGGTCAACAACAAACATTGCAGCAGGAAGTTCTTTCATTTCCTTAATACCGCCAAGGAACTTTTCAAGACGTTCTTCTTCAAGGTTGAGCTTTAAAACTTCCTTCTTGGGAAGAAGTTCCATTGTGCCGTCTTCGTTCATCTTTTTAAGCTGATAAAGTCTGTCAATTCTTCTCTTGATTGTCTTAAAGTTTGTGAGCATACCGCCAAGCCATCTAGCGTTAACGTAGAACATACCTGTTCTTTCAGCTTCTTCGCGGATAGCGTCCTGAGCCTGCTTCTTTGTACCTACAAAAAGAATGTTGCCACCTTCTGCTGCGATATCGCGAACAAAGTAGTAAGCTTCCTCAATTTTCTTTACAGTTTTCTGAAGATCGATAATATAGATACCGTTTCTTTCTGTAAAGATGTACTCCGCCATTTTAGGATTCCAACGGCGTGTCTGGTGTCCGAAATGAACACCTGCTTCAAGCAATTGCTTCATTTGAATTACTCCCATGATTTTACACCTCCAAAGTTTTACACCTCCATCATAGTCACCTTGTCCAGGAGCTGTCATGGGTAGTGCAGCACCGCCCGAACAATCATATGATGTGCGTATTTTAATTATTTTGCCGACACCTTGACAGATATCAACTGATGTATTATATCACTCGTAATGTAATTTGTCAACAAAATTTTGAGAATAATTTAACAAAAATTTATGATTCTACATTATATTATATATTGATTTTTTAGGATTATTATGGTATACTTTTGTAAATTACATATTAAAAGAGGTATGAGATATGAAGAAAGTTTTAGCGATAGACTTTGGAGCATCAAGCGGTAGAGCGATTTTAGGCTCATTTGACGGAGAGAAAATTGAACTTACCGAAGTTCACAGATTTTCAAATGACCCAAACTACGAAAACGGCGAACTTCGCTGGAATGCAGAAGCATTATTCAACGAAATTAAAACCGGTATAAAGAAGGCTGCTGAAATTTCAGATTTTGATACAATAGCAATCGACACATGGGGTGTTGACTATGGTGCAATTGACAAAGATGGTAATCTGATTGCAAACCCTTTCAATTATCGCGATTCAAGAACTGATAATATTACCGAAAAGGCGTTTAAAATTATTCCCGAAAAGGAACTTTACAGCCTTACAGGTATTCAGGTAATGAATTTTAACACACTTTTCCAGCTTCTTGCTGAAAAAGATTTAACAAAGATGGATAAATTCCTGTTTATGCCTGATTTATTCAGCTATATGCTTACAGGTAAACAGTATGCTGAAAGCACAATCGCATCAACAAGCCATATGTTTGACCAGAAGAAGTGTGACTGGAAGTGGGAGGTAATTGACCGCTTTGGTTATCCACGCAGTATCTTCCCTGAAATTGTTAAGGCGGGTACAGTTGTAGGAACAATGAAGGAAGAACTTGCAAAAGAGCTTGGCGTGACTCCCAAAGAGGTTGTTGCAATTGCGGGTCACGATACAGCAAGTGCTGTTGCTGCTGTTCCTTCAAGAGATAAGGACTTCATCTTTATTTCCTGCGGAACATGGTCGCTTTTTGGTACAGTTACAGATGAACCTGTTATTTCAGAAAAATCCAACAAATATAACATAACAAACGAATACGGTTTTGGCGGTAAGACAAGATTCTTAAGAAACATCATCGGTTTGTGGCTTATTCAGGAAACAAGACGTCAGTTCAAGCGTGACGGCAAGGAATATTCTTATGGCGATATGGAAGAACTGGCACTGAAGTCAGAGCCTTTTAAATACTTTATCGACCCCGATGACCAGAGCTTTGTTGCTCCCGGTGATATGCCCGGCAGAATCCGTGAATACTGCGAGAAAACAGGTCAGGGAACACCTGAAACAGACGGCGAAATTATAAGATGTATCTATGAGAGCATCGCTCTTAAATACAGAAATTCATTCGCTAAAATCGCAGACTGTACAGGCAAGGATTATCATTCAATACATATGGTTGGCGGCGGCACAAAGGATAAACTTCTTTGCAAGATGACTGCAAATTCAACCGGTGCAAAAGTTATTGCAGGTCCTATCGAGGCAACCGCTCTTGGTAATGTGGCAGTTCAGCTTTATGCAAAAGGTGAAATTTCTGACCTTACTGATGTAATTATGAATTCAGCAGAAATTACTGAATATTCACCCACAGACGAGGCAGAATGGAACAAGGCATACGAAAGATTTATTGGTATAATTGAATAAATTCTGAAAACTAAAAAAGAGATGCAAATTTTGCATCTCTTTTTTGTTGTATAATTTATTATATATTTTTGTACAAAGGACCATATGTCTGGCAAGCACGATAGTCCTGGCCTTCTTTATCCATACCGAATGCGTTCCATACAGCAGGTCTGAAGATTTTGTCTTCAGGAACATTGTGCATACAAACAGGAATTCTAAGCATTGAGCACATTGTGATAAGGTCTGCGCCGATGTGGCCATAGCTGATAGCGCCATGGTTAGCACCCCAGTTTTGCATAACTTCGTATGCTGTTTTGAAGGGACTGCCTTCTTTGCCGTCGCATCTGGGAGCAAACCATGTGCAGGGCCATGTGGGGTTAGTTCTCTCCATAAGTGTATCAGAAACTTCATCAGGAAGTTTAACTGTCCAACCTTCAGCAATCTGAAGCACAGGACCAAGTCCCTGAACAAGGTTAAGTCTTATCATTGTGCAAGGCATTTCTGCTCTTGTTGTATAATGGCTTGAGAATCCGCCGCCTCTGAAGTTATCAAAACCTGCTTCGCACCAAACGGTTGCATCTGTCATCTTCTTAATATCTTCGTCAGTAACTTCCCACCATTTTTTCATAACAGCGTTTCCGTTTTCGTCTGTGCATTCACCGCAAGCATCAAGACAAGCTGCACCTGAATTAAGAAGGTGGATGATACCGTCTGATTCTTTGGCTTTTCCTTCAAGCTTATAACCTGTAACTCTTTCAGTTGCTTCACCTGACCAGTAGGTACGAACATCAGCAAAAATCTGCGCTCTGTGTGTAAGCAATCTCATAAAGAGCATACCAAGACCGTTGAGAATGTCGTTTTCTGTTGCAAGTGTATATGGTTCTCTTGCGCCTTCGTAGTCAAAAGATGAAGAAAGAAGAGCTTCGGGATAGTCACAGTTTGGCCAATGGTCTGTCCACTGTCTCTGTCCCTGGAAACCACCTGCAATTGCATTGTGTCCGACTTTTTCTTCTTCAAATGCGTCAGGAAGATTTTGATTTCCTGCCATCAAATCTTTGATAATGCAGTACATTTTAACAGTAAATTCCCACTGTTTGTCCTTTTCTTCGTCTGTAAACTTGATTTTTCTTTCTTCGCCAAGGAATTCAACAGACTCAGGATTGTCATCTCTGCCTTCTTTGCAGTGTTCACGAGTCCATTTGAGTGCCTTCTGGTATTCTTCTTCGTTGTAAATACCTTCTTCCATACGTCTGAGAATTTCAACCTCATCAACTGATTCAACTCTCATACCAAGATAGCTTTCCACGAAATTCTGATCCATAATTGAACCAGCAATACCCATACACTGTGAACCAATCTGAAGATATGATTTACCTCTCATTGTAGCAACCGCAACAGCAGATCTACCGAAACGGAGAAGTTTTTCTTTTACATCCTCGGGAATATCTGCAACCTGCTCTCTGTCCTGTACTTCGTGACCGTAGATGCCGAATGCAGGAAGACCTTTCTGTGCATGACCTGCAAGAACTGCAGCAAGGTAAACAGCGCCGGGTCTTTCAGTGCCATTAAAGCCCCATACACCCTTGATTGTTGTTGGGTCCATATCCATTGTTTCTGAACCATAACACCAGCAAGGTGTAACTGAAAGTGTAATAGCTACGCCTTCTTTTTTGAATTTGTCTGCACAAGCAGCTGCTTCAGGAACTCTGCCGATTGATTTGTCAGCCATAACAACTCTTACAGGTTCACCGTTTGAATAGTAGAGGTTTTCCTCAAAGAGTTTTTTTGCGGCATTAGCCATAGCCATAACCTGATCTTCAAGGCTTTCTCTAAGTTGCATAGGACCGCGTCTGCCGTCAACTATCGGTCTGATTCCGATTGCCGGATAGTCACCGACATATCTGTTTTTTGCCATTTTTTATTTCCTCCTCATATATGTAATTAAAAATTTTTTCTATATATAATTATATACTTGCATTATATTAATTACTTGTGTTATAATAGAAAAAAGTATAACAATATTCAGTTTTTGGTGATTGATATGATTTACAACGAATTAAAACAAAGAGGAACTGCAGATTTCCCTATAGAATACCACTTTATTGACAAAAATCACACACGTTATGAA
This sequence comes from Clostridia bacterium, assembly GCA_045648175.1. Classification (GTDB taxonomy): domain Bacteria; phylum Bacillota; class Clostridia; order Monoglobales; family Monoglobaceae; genus SIG440. The sequence continues at coordinate 6,590 of JAZRNN010000049.1, read as the reverse complement.
ATGTCTGCACACTGGCATTCTGAACTCGAAATTATAAGAATACTCAAGGGCAAACTAAAAGTCAGACTTAATAACCAGAACTTCATCGCAAAAGAGGGAGATGTTGTGGTTGTCAATCCGGAAACAGTCCACGCAGCAAGTCCGGATGACTGTGTGTATGAGTGTCTTATTTTTCATATTGATTTTCTTGATACAGATGTAAACAGCTGCCGTTTTTTTGTTGAAAGTATTTTAAACCGTGAATTTGCAATTAATGAATACACCCCTGCAGAGCTTTCTGTTTTTCATATTTCTGTGGATAATGTCTTTGAAGCAATTAAACACAAATCATCAGGATATAAATTTAAGATTATCGGTGCACTTTATGCAATGCTTGGTGTAATTGTAGATGAGCATCTTTACAGTTCGGTGAATTCTCATACATCAATGGCAGATAATAAAAATATTCCGAAACTGAAGAAAGTGTTGATTTTTCTACGTGAAAATTATAATATACAGCTTACCCTCACTGATATGGCAAAAGCTGTAGGGATGTCACCCAAATATTTTTGTTATTTTTTCAAGGAAATGACAGGAAAAACACCGATTGAATACCTGAATGGTTATCGAATAGAAAAAGCCTCACAAATGTTAATTAATTCCGACCGGAGTGTTACAGAAATTGCATTTTCGTGCGGATTTAATGATTTAAGCTACTTTATTAAAACATTTAAAGCACACAAAAATATTTCGCCTGCAAAATTCCGGAAAATGGATTAAGTGAAATTTTTTTGTAAAAACTATTGCATTTTGGTGAAAAGTGTGTTATACTCATTGAGTTAATTATGGGTAGTCCTCTGCTTATAGTCTATCTGGAGGCTATATGGTATGAATATCTGAAATAGAAAGGATGTAAAAATATGAACATTTTAGACCAGATTACACAGGAACAGATCAGAACAGATCTTCCCCAGCTTAACATCGGTGACACAGTTCGCGTATATGTTAAGGTAAAAGAAGGAAACAGAGAAAGAGTTCAGATGTTCGAAGGAACAATCATCAAGAAGAACCACGGCGGAATTCGTGAAACATTTACAGTAAGAAGAATTTCTTATGGTGTAGGTGTTGAAAGAACTTTCCCCGTAAATTCGCCTAACATTGACCTTATCGAAGTTTCAAGACGCGGTAAGGTTAGACGTGCTAAGCTCTACTATCTCCGCGACAGAGTTGGTAAGGCTGCTAAGGTTAAAGAAAAGATTTAACATCCAATATGGCGGGTATTTTCAAAATACCTGCCATTTCACTATCTATACTTAATAAGGGTGATTATTATGGAAAATTTTGAAAATGCAAATGTAGAGGTTTCTGAGGAAAAAAACTCCGGAACAGATTGGAAAAAGGAAATGTGGGAATGGATTAAAACAATAGTTGTTGCTGTTGCAATTGCGTTGCTGCTTAAAACCTTTGTTATGACTCTTGCAAGGGTTGATGGTCAGTCTATGGAGCCAACCCTTCAGCACGCTGATCGTATGTATGTTAACAAGTTGTTTTATACACCTGAAAGAGGCGACGTTGTTATTGTTGAAACAGGCGATCCCAATGCACCTTTTTATATCAAACGTGTAATCGCAACTGAAGGAGATACCTTGTTTATCGACTTTGAGACAAGTGATGTATATGTAAATGGTGAGATAATAGATGAGCCTTATGTTGCAGAGCCCACACGCCGTACAGGAAGCTATATAAATAAGCAGATTGCAAAAGGCAAATTCAGCCGTGAAAATCCGCTTGTAATTGGTGAAGACCAGGTGTTTGTTATGGGTGACAACCGAAACAACAGTAAGGATAGCCGCGAGATAGGCCCTGTTTCGATTGATGACATTACAGGTCATGCAGTATTAAGATTCTGGCCGCTTGATAAAATAGGTAATACAGATTATTCTTTTGAAGAATAGAGGAAAATAACGTGAAAAATCACGTTATTTTCTGGCAGATTTAATTGCACCGCCGAAATTTTCGCACCATATATGGTGCGAAACGACGATGTGCATAATTTCCATTATACGCCTTATCTGCCCACGTTAAGAGTGTATAAAATTCTATTATTTTTTGTGGGCAGAAAGGCTATGGAAATTTTAATGCAGATACAATGGTTTCCGGGGCATATGGCAAAAACCCGCAAGCTTATCACCGAAAATTTAAAACTTGTTGATGTTGTGATAGAGCTTGTGGATGCAAGGCTTCCGCTTTCGTCAAGAAACCCCGAAATTGACAGAATTGTGGGTAAAAAACCCCGTGTGCTTATTTTAAATAAAAGTGACATCGCAGACCCAACCGCAAATGATTTATGGGTTAAATACTTCGAAAAAAAGGGTATTTGCACCATTTTGGCAGATAGTCTTTCGGGCAAAGGTCTTAAAAATATTGATTCTGCGATTGACAGAGTTCTTGCGGATAAATTTGCCAGAGAAAGCGAAAAGGGAATGATGCGACGTGCTGTAAAGATGTTGGTTGTTGGTATCCCCAATGTGGGCAAATCATCTTTTATCAACAGACTATCAGGCAGAGCCGCTGCAAAAGTTGGCGACCGTCCGGGTGTTACAACTGCAAAGCAATGGATAAGGGTTTCGGGCAAATACGAATTGCTTGATACTCCAGGTATTTTGTGGCCCAAGTTTGAAGACCCTGAGGTTGGCAGACGTATTGCCTTTACCGGTGGTATCAAGGATGAAATTATAGATGTCGAGGAACTTGCATTTTATCTTTTAGGATTCTTGCGTAATAATTATTGTAACTTGCTGATATCAAGATTTAAGATTGATGAAAACCTTGACGAATATGATGATTTTGAACTCTTAGAGCTTATCGGCAAAAAGCGTGGATGTATCATTTCGGGAGGAAATATTGATACACTTCGGGCAGCAAATCTTATTCTTGATGAATTCAGGGCAGCAAAGATAGGAAAAATATCTTTGGAAATGCCGTAGAAAATAGGCATCTTGGGCAGATATTTCTTATATCTGCCCATTTTTTACAGAAAGGAAGAAACATTATGAAAGAAATTGAAAATTCCTTATACAAAGAAGGTTACAGACTTATTGCAGGCGTTGACGAAGCTGGCAGAGGTCCTCTTGCTGGGCCTGTATGTGCTGCAGCGGTTATTCTGCCCGAGGATTTAGTTATTGAAGGTATTAATGATTCCAAAAAGCTCACCGAGAAAAAGCGTGAGCAGCTTTTTAATATTATTATTGATTCTGCCATCGCATATTCAATCGAATTTTCATCCCCTGACGTTATTGACGAAATAAATATTAAGCAGGCAACGTCGCTGGCAATGCATAATGCGGTAAAAAATCTTGATATATCTGCAGATTTTGTAATAATAGACGGCAATGATAAAATTCCCTTTGATATTCCTTATAAATATATTGTGAAAGGTGATGCCAAATCACAGACAATTGCAGCGGCATCAATTCTTGCAAAGGTGAGCCGTGACAGATTAATGGTTGAGCTTGATAAGGAGTATCCCGAATATGGTTTTGCCAAGCATAAGGGCTACGGAACAAAGGTCCATTGTGCAGCAATACAAAAATACGGCGTGTTGCCAGTCCACAGAAAAACATTTATGACAGCAAAGGTGTTGGGAAAATGAAAAAAGGTTTTTTTAACAAAATGCAGGGCAGACTTGGTGAAGATACAGCAGCAGAACACCTAAAATCAAATGGATATAAAATCTTAAAGTGCAACTATAAAAATAAAATGGGTGAGATAGATATTATTGCCCAAAAGGACGAGGATTTAGTTTTTGTCGAGGTAAAAACCCGAAGTACCGCAGAGTTTGGAACACCATCACAGGCTGTTACATACAATAAAAAGCAACGTATTATTAATACTGCAAGGTGGTATCTTATGGAAAATCCAACAAATTTCAACATCCGTTTTGATGTAATTGAAGTTTTTGGCATATTTACCGGCGACAGTTTTGAAATTGAAAACATAAATCATGTTCAGAATGCAATTTTGGAGGTAAGACTGTGACGGTTTTTGATGCACATTGCGACACAGTACAAAAGATATGTGATTTTGGCGGCAATCTTGTTGACAATTCATATCATATAGACTTAAACCGACTAAAAATATATGATGGCTACATACAGATTTTTGCAGCATTTATTGATAATAAAAGCGATGCATTGCCGCCTTTTCATAGATGTAATCAACTTATTGACAAATATTTTTACGAAATCGACCAGACAAAAGGTAAAATTTTGCATTGTTTAAACGCCAATGATATCAAATCAGCTTTGTGTGAAAGTAAAATTTCAACATTACTCAGTATTGAAGGCGGCGAGGCATTAGAGGGAAATCTCATTAACCTGAATTATTTTTATGAACGCGGTGTCCGTGCAATGACTTTGACGTGGAATTATACAAACGAAATTTCGGGTGGAATTGGTGATAAAGACGGCACTGGACTTACGGATTTCGGGAAATGTGTTGTTTCAAAAATGAATGAACTGGGTATGATTATTGATGTATCACATATTTCAGAACAAGGTTTTTGGGATGTTGTTGAAATTACTAAAAAGCCAATTGTCGCATCACATTCAAATGCTAAAAAACTGTGTCCCAATCCACGAAACCTCAGCGACGAGCAAATCTATGCAATAATAAAAAATGGCGGGTGTATAGGCATTAATCTTTATTCTGAGTTTATAGGTAGCGATAAATGCAATATTAAAGATGTAATAAATCATATTGAACATATTCTCTCCCTTGGCGGAGAAAATAATGTTGGTCTTGGTTGTGATTTTGATGGTATGTCAAGCCTGCCTGAAGGAATTGAAGGTGCTCAGGATTTATATAAATTATTTGAAGAGATGCAACGGTGCGGTTATGCAGATTTACTGATAAAAAGGATTGCATCGGGCAACTTTTTGAATTTATGTGAAAAAATTTTGATATAAGATAAAAAAAGGTTGAATTTTTTCAGCTTTTGTATTACAATATAATTTAATGTAATTTTAGATAGTTAGGAGAGTTTAAATGCAAACATATATTTCAAAGAAAGCTAAGAGCATAAGCCCTTCACCAACCCTGTCACTTGACGCAAAATTTAAGCAGATGAAAAAGCAGGGGATTCCGGTAGTTGGTTTTGGTGCAGGTGAGCCCGATTTTGCTACCCCCGAAAATGTAAGAGCGGCCGGTATCAAAGCAATTGAAACAGGCCATACAAGATATACTCCTGCATCAGGTACTATTGAATTAAAAGAGGCGATTTGTGCCAAGATAAAAAGAGATACAGGGCTTGATTACGGCATTGAAAATATTGTTGTCAGCAATGGTGGTAAGCATTGCCTTACAAACATATTTATGGCAATCTGTGAACCCGGTGACGAAGTTATTATTCCTGCACCTTTCTGGGTAAGCTATCCCGAGATGGTTAAGATGGCTGACGGTGTTCCTGTATATCTCAATACTACCGAGGAAACAAATTTCAAGTTTTCACCCGAAGACCTTGAAAAACATATTACCTCCAAAACACGCGCTTTGGTTCTTAACACACCAAGTAATCCTACAGGTATGGTATATACAAGGGAAGAGCTTGAAAAAATTGCAGAAATCGCTGTTAAGAATAATATTTATGTTGTATTTGACGAAATATACGAAAAGCTGGTTTATGAGGGCGAGCATGTTAATATTGCAACTTTAGGCGAAGAAATAAAGAACCTTACTGTTATAGTAAACGGTATGGCTAAGGCTTATGCAATGACAGGCTGGAGAATTGGTTTCACAGCATCAAATGCAGAACTTGCAAAGGCAATGTCAAACATCCAGAGCCATGCAACCTCAAACCCCAACTCAATAGCACAGTTTGCATCAGTTGAAGCACTTAACGGTGACCAGTCATCTATTGACCTAATGCGTGCAGAATATATCAAGCGCAGAGATTATATGGTTGAAAGAATTAATTCAATTGACGGAGTAAGTTGCATAAAACCCAACGGTGCGTTTTATATCTTTATGAATGTTAGAGCCCTTCTCGGCAAGGAACTTTACGGCAAGGTGTTTAGCAGCGCAACCGAACTTTGTGCCGATATTTTAGACCGTGCACTTGTTGCTCTTGTTCCCAGCGAAGGCTTTGGGATTGACGGATATGTACGTTTTTCATATGCAACATCTATGGAAACAATAAAAGAAGGACTTGACAGAATTGAAAAGTACATCAAACAAGAATTTTAAAAAAGGAGAATTGCTGTGAATGTCGGTATTATAGGCGCAGGAAATATGTCATCTGCTCTTGCAGGTGGGTTTATATCATCAGGAATTATCAGACCTGACGAATTATCAATAAGTGACAAAAATTCGGACTGTCTTTTGAAATGGCAGACAATGGGCGTGTTTACAACCGAGGATAATGCTGAAGTTTTAAAGCACAGCGATATCATTATTTTTGCAGTAAAGCCCAATATTTTGCCACTTGTTCTCAAGGAGGCAAGGGCCTTTACCCACGGCAAGATTTTTATCTCTATTGCGGCAGGCGTTACCATTGATACTATGGAAGAACTTCTTGGCCGCGATGCAAAAATTATCCGTGCAATGCCCAATAC
>JAZRNN010000048.1:0-21808 GCA_045648175.1 Clostridia bacterium | reverse complement strand
ATGTTCACGGGCCGTCGAGGACGCCGGCCCCTACAATGCACACCGAGAGGCAAGGTTTGTGCGTAGCAAAAAGACAATAAAAAGCAGAAAACTCGCATACTTTTGTATGCGAGTTTTCAACATTATAAATACTTTTATGCCAATTTGCAATTTATCTCTTTTTATCTTTCCGTCTTTTTGCGGTCAGAACAATTTTAGCATTTCTTAATTTGAATATTGTTCAATAAATTCAACTATTGGTGTGGGATCATCAAGTCCGTGAGGGTGATGGTCGCATCCGGGTTTAAGTATCAGCTTGATTGTGCCGCTGTTTTCGGTGTAATAATCATACAGATACTTGCCGTTTTCTTCATAAGGTACAACCTTGTCACTGTCGCCACATACCAGGATAATTGGCATATCATTCTTTAAAAGAATTTCTTTTTGGTCAATGGGGTGCTGACGATAATTAAGCAGTTCAGCAAGACTTATGCCTGTATACTTGTGAAACTGCTCCTGAGTGGTGCAGTCAGCATTTCCAAGCCCCATAGGGCAGCTAAGAAAGTTCATAACCGGTGCATCAAGATACAGTGCGGATACATTTTCAGGATACATGCCTGCATATATACAAGAAGACGCTCCGCCTGCGCTCATACCCACCAAAGCACACTTCTTTGAAAGACCGTATTTCTCAATTACAAACTCCTGAAAACGGGCACGTCTGTGATAATCCTCTTCAGGGCACCATCTGTATGTATTTTCCAAAAAAGTCAGATGAAAGCCTTTTTCAACAAGAGCTTTTTCGGCATTCTGAAATGCAGTAAACCACTCTGTCTTCATAAGCCATCTTCCGCTTTTATCAGGCACATTGGGGCAGATAACAGTTGCCTTTTTGCCCTCAAACATAAATTCGTCTATTTTAAACCCGGTCCACATATATTTTACGCTCCTTTTTTAAAAATGGTCATAAAGTGCCATTCTCTTTCTGTAAAATATTTGTCTTAAGGAATCAATGTCCTTATAAACTTCCAACCCTGTTATAAATTCAGCATCTGACATATCATATTTGCCTATAAGGAGAGCGGTAAACATTTCAATGGTCATTTCAGCCATAGGAGCTTCCTCTGTTTTTGTCAATGACACAAAATCACCGTCTTTAAATTCAATTGCCCAGGTGCCGTTGTTTTGTTCAAGCATATCATCATTTATTTTAACAACAACTCTTCCACTACCGCAGTATGCCGCCTTTTTCAGTGCATTTTCAAGATGGATAATTCTTGCCATACCGTTGTTGCGGCACTTTTTTGTGATAGCCGACCGCGAGTGCTCGACAAGCACAGTATCAACCCTTGCATCAACAGAGAAAGACATCTTTAAAATATGGAAGTTTCCACCAAGCTTGATTGCAAAGTCAATAATTGCACCAAAGCCCTCTTTATCATAGAAATACACATTTTCGCCCATATCCAAAATATTGTCCCAGCCGTTAACGTCCTTTTTGTAAGTGAAAAAGCTTTTGGGAACGCCGTTTTCGTCACGGTACAGATATGTATAGGTCCTTTCTTTTAAATAATCCTTTTGTTCATAGATAAACCAGTCATCATCCTGACGGTCAGCAAGCATCGAATAACGCTTGCACATCTGGGCATAAACTTCTTTTATACCGCTTACATCACCTGATACAAGCTCATAGCTGCCCTTGGTGCCGCAAGGGATAAGTCTGTGGATTTTTGCCTCCCAGTCATTAAGGTCACAAGCCAGAGCATATCCGAACTTTTTATAATACGCCATGCTGGAGCCGTAAAGATAAGAAAATTCACAGCCATTGTCATACTCATCGGCAAAGTATTTTGAAAAGCACTGTCTTATTGCGCCCTTGTTGCGGTATTGGGGAAGACTTGCCACCGCACCGATGCCCGTAACCTTAACCAAGCCCTTGTCAAAAAAAGCATTATACGGTGCAACACGCATTGTAGAGGTCAGATTTCCCTCGTCATCAAATACCATATATCTGTTGAAATAGTGACGAGCGCTTAAGTCTTTGGCATTTTTTATGCGCTCCAGTTCTTCCTCGTCGGTTCTGTCACTTACACCCCCGAAACAAACCGCCAGAATTTTGCGCAGGGCATTAAAATCTTCTTTTTGGAATTTTCTGATAAGCATATCCTTACTCCTTTTTGTCAAAAGTTATTTAACCTCAGGTATAGCCTCTACAGTTCTGTTCTTTCTTGCTTTTTCTGCTGTATACACAACAACGTGACTCAACTTTGAATCGTCAAGTGTTGTGCAGGAAATTGACGGATTTCCGTCGTTAAGGTAGTCAAGGAAGTCAATAACAAGATTTCTGTCTCCGCCGCCGTGAGCACCTCTTTCACCGGTCATATCGCCGGTTATTTTAAGGTCAAATAATTCTTCGCTGTAGCCTGAGGGCTCGTTTGGTATCATATGACGAACCACATATTTTGAATCTTCAAATGTACCCTTGATTTCACCCTTGGTACCTACTATATGTATGTTTCTTTCAGACTTGGCACTGCCGCCCATCAACATAAATGAGCCGATAGCACCGTTTGCAAATTCAACATTAACTGTCTGGTGGTCAACATTTGAGTCTCGTTCAAAATCCCATACACATTTGCCGTAGGGGTTGTCAACACGCATTGACTCTGCCTTTCTTTCAGCAGATACTTCGCCTTCATCTTCAATGCACTTCCATACATACTGAAGCCATCTTGGGTTAGAAAGATAGTTTGACTGTGCAGAGAAATGACATTCCTCTGCCATGGGGCAGTCAACCATACATCTTGAGCCTGCGCCTTCCGGCTTGTTTTGAGTGCCAAACTGCATTTCATTACCAAAGCTTGAAACCGCAACAGGGGTGGTATCTTTAAGCATCCACATTAAAATATCAATATCGTGGCAGCATTTTGCCAGAATCATAGGAGCAAAGCAAAGCTTTTCCGAACGCCACTTTCCGCGAACAAAAGAAACCGCCATATGATGATAGTTAACGTGCTCGCACATTTCAACAGAAATAACCTTACCTATTTCGCCGTTCAGAATACGTTCTTTAATTGCCTTGTAGAAGGGTGCATATCTCAAAACGTGGCAGATAATTACCTTGCGGTCGTATTTTTTTGCCGCAACCGACAGTTCTTCAACCTCTTCAATATTCAATGCAAAAGGCTTTTCAAGAAGAAGGTCATAACCTTTTTTCAAAACGGGAATTGATGTCTTTATATGCAGATGGTCCATTGTAGCGTTGATAACCGCATCCGCAAACTTATCCCTTTTTATAAATTCTTCAACATACGAGAACAAGTTTTCTTCGCTCACCGAATATTTTTCTGCCATAATACCACGTCTTACGGGGTCGGGGTCAACAATTCCCACAATCTCCATCTTGTCGGGTGCTTCAAGAGAATACGATGAATATACATCCGCTCTGTTGCCCGCACCAACCAACACAATCTTTATCTTTTTGCTCATATGCTGTATCTCCTGACCATAAAAATTCCCAGCCTTTGGGGTTAATAAAATCATTTACATTATACTAATTAGACAATTCAATGTCAATATTTTTCGGGAGGTATTTTGTCAAAAACAGTACTCTCCTTTGTCTTTTACCTATTACTTTTAACTTTCTCTGTAAGCCATAGCTTTTTCTATAAATAATAATATACAATAGTGACGTGCACAAATGCACTGCACCATTTTTTATTTAACAAATAATATCTTATGCCCATAGGGCGGAAGTTCAAAAGTGAAACCAACTTCTGCCTTATCACCCATATCGGTAGCCGATGAAACATCCTCGCCAAAATCTACAGTAACAGACTCAATGGCAGATGGTGATATGTTTGCCACGGATGCAAGCATCTGCACCTCGCCTGTCAGGGTGGTATACTTATAATAGCTTACCTTCACTCTTTCGTCAGATGCCTTTGCGTTATTATTCCAGTATGGTTTCCAGTCAGATTTATCAATAGGAAAGGCACCAAAGATTTTCCACACCTTGCTCATTATATCCAAGGGGCGATTAATATTATTGGGTCTTGGTAAAACTCCGTGAATCAAGCTGATTGAAAGTGCTGTTTCATAGTCCCAAAGGGGAAGGTTTTCATAGACGATAAATTCTACAGGCACACCAACGTTTCTGCCGATATACTCTGCACGGAAATAATCGAGGTTTACATTCTCACGGCTACCCCGCATAAGTTCCTTCTGTAGAACCTCACCAAACCAGAACTGGTGAATGTAAGGTGCTGCTGTGTAATTAAGCACGCCGCTTGAATGAACGGTAATCACACCGCCTCTTGAATCAACCGTATCATATAAATTCTTAAACAATCTGCGAAGGGCCTTAAAGGGATATGAACCATGTAAATTTCCGTCATAATCATACCAGCCGCATCCGTGCGAAACTTCCTCGCAATAACGGGGGAATACGGTGCTGTCGAGATAAATGCCGTCTACATGATATTTATCCATCAGTTCTGTCACACCCTCAATCATCCAGTCTGCACACTCGGTGTTAAAGCAAAGGCCATAATTCCTTTGGAATGGAAGTCGCCAATGTCCGCCATGGAATTGATTTACCTTTCGTGTAAGAAGCACATTTTCTTTAGCGCTGCTCCATTCAGGAGACATTGTTGACAATTCAAATCCAAAATAGGGAAGCACCTTTATTCCGCGTTTATGACATTCGTCGCATATAAAATTCAACTGTTTGGCACTAAATTCCGAAAGTTCAAACCAGTTTTGGCTTGTGTTCCATTTCTCATGCAAAATAAGAGTGGTAACACCTTTTTCTACCAAACGGTCAAAACGATTCTCTGCCGACATATAATCCATATAATTTCCTTCAATTTTGGAACCGCAATCCAAATGGAAAGCATTGTGTATGTAGGGTTGCTTGGGGAATGTCTTTACAGGCGTAATATGGAAACCAAAATTAAATTCTATAGGCCTGTACAGAAGATTTCCTTCCAATGGGTCCCCTTCCCACGCACGGGGATGGCTGTCAAGCAAGCGAATTCTCAAAACAATTGTATCGTTTTCACGAACAATCTCCATTGCAGAATCCTCAGTTTCAGGCTGCCAATACCGATTGTTTGCGGCAAAAAAGCAAAAGCCGCGGTCTTCATTGCCCAGCCACAAAAGAGGCTTAAAAGACATACTTACCGATTGGTCGGGTATCCTGCCGCTTGAAGACAAAACTGACCCTTTGTCGACTGTACCGTCTGCATATTTCATTTCGCTGTTTATCTCGGTGTTTCGATACATATGAAACAGAGTACATTCCGTGGCTTTCAGAGGAATTTCTATCCATAGGTTATCCAGAATATATCTCATTTTTTCGATTTTCTCCAAACCATAAACCTGCTTGAATGTAAGACTGCTGGTCATCAGTTTTAAGTCAATATCTATGTTTCCGTCAAAATTCACGGTATTGCAAACATCTATAACAAATCGTTTTGACTGCTTTGCACCGCAGATTATGATTTCCTTATCTGTACGTCTTTGCACAAAGCTTGCACTTTCATTTGCATAATAGTTGTCCAGCCATTCAGAAGGCTTACCGTCTTCCTTCATAACAATCCGCACAGGCCCTGCCAAAAGCTCGTGCCCCTGGGACAATACCGATGTAAACATACCATCGGCACCAAAGGTATAGTCTCTACCAAGAATATGTACTGTGTGATTTGGTCCATCGCTTTCTGCCCTAAGCGGAATAAATGGTTTTGGAATTTTCATAATGTCTTCTCCCTTTTATGCCGAGGGCGTCCTATCCCTTCAGCTTAAGCTATTTATCGTCTTTTTTAATAATACAACATTAATTTATAAAATACAACCCCCCAAATGAAAGCTAATAAAGCAAAAATTCCCACTTTAAGTAGGAATTTTCAGCTAACTATTAACCACCTTGGTTTTTTGTCACTCTAATATTTTTAAACTTTTTTGACAAATTACACTCTTTGCCGCTTTAATTTCATCATCATCCGGAAGCTTTGGTGTGAGAGTATCTTCCATCTTAAGTCTTTCTAAAAGCTCTGCGCAAAAGTCCGACTGAAGCAGACATTCGCCACCTGAAAGGGTAACGACCCCGTTTGCACAGACAGTTGTGTGGAATTTTTCTTCTGCCCCAGCGAAGTTGACGGCAGATGGAGAATTTCGTTTAAAATCCCAATGAAGTTCATCAGAAAATATGTGGGTGAGCCCACCGAGATAATGCGCGGAAACTTTCAAAAATGCGTAAGCTCAACCAGCCACCGTCATTACGGAATGTGGAAGGCAATCGAAACAGAAACCCCCGACTTCCACAGACCAGAATTCTTTGGCAATCTGAAATTTGAAAAGTAAAACACGTCTTACATTATAAAAACCACAGTAAAAAAACACTATGGTTTTTTATAGGCTACATCAGCCTCTTTCTGCATTCAGTTGGGGTCATTCCGCAGATTTCAAAGAATATTCTGTTAAAACTGCTTTGATTTTTAAAACCGCAGGAATACATTATTTCTATTATCTTTTTATCGGTTTTTTCCAAATAATATTTTGCTTTGGAAATACGCAAACCATTTATATAATCTCTGAAGGATGAATTCAACTTACCCGAAAAGATTTTTGTTATGGTGCTTTGACTTATAAACAAATCTTCCGATACTTTTTTCACGGTTATATCCTCGGTATAGTGCTCCGAGCAGTATATCAGAACCTTTTGTATGGTATTGGTATCAACATCTTCTTTCGCGTTTTCCTTCACTGACAAAAATATTTCGCCAATTAACGCTTGCAGATATATATTTGTAAGCAAATCGTCTTTTTTATCATTTTCATAAAATCCCAGTATCTTTTTTAACAGCACAGGAATCTCTTTGTTTTGGGATAAAAACGGATTGATATGCTTGTATGTTATCAACTTTTTTTCATAAAGATTAGCAACCGACGGGTCAAACATCAAAACAATCGCTTCAAAATCCTCGGTTTTTTCGTAGCTGTGAATTACATAAGGTAAAGTTATGCTTGTATCCCCCGCACTAAGTGTTTTTTGTATACCGTTTACAGATACTATCAAAGACCCCGAAACTATATGAATTATTTCTGCGTGGGAATGAAAGCTTGGCGGATAATACCGCATATGGTGTCTTATATGAATTTTAAATTTTAAGTCATTTTTTTCAAATATGGCGTTCATCCAATCACTTCCTTTTTACATCTTACTATATACAAACAAAAAAATCAAGCCATATTTACTGTTTTTCATTGTATTTTTAAACAAAAAACCATAGAAAACAGAATTTTACAATGTTATACTAAAAGAAAAAGTATTGAGAGGAGTATACCCTTATGACAAAATTTATTCCATATCCATTTTATCACGACGATGTACCGTTTGATATTTCACACCTTTTTGCCGACGAAAAGCCTGCCGGAAAGCACGGCTTTATGAAGATTGAGGGCAGAAAGTTCTTCTTTGAAGACGGCACCCCTGCAAGATTCTGGGGTACCAATGTCAATTCAGGTGCTTGTTTCCCTGACCACGATTACGCAGAAAAATTTGCGAAGAGAATTGCAAAATTAGGTCTTAACATTGTAAGATTGCATCAGCTTGACGCTGAATGGAGCACCGTCAACATCTTCAACTTTACCAAAGGCAAAAGAAGAGTTGATGCTTCCTTTGACCCTGAAAGTATGGACAGACTCGACTACTTTATTCATTGTTTGAAAAAAGAAGGTATATATTGTATCCTTGATATGGTAACATACAGAAGATACAAGTCGTCCGAAGGTGTAGAAAATGCCGAGGCTCTTGGCGATAACGCAAGACCTGTTTCTGTTTTCAACCAAAAGCTTATAGACCTCCAAAAAGACTATATCACACGAATCTGGACTCATGTAAATCCCTATACTGGGCTTGCTTATTGCGATGACCCCGTTTTTGTTATGACACAGTTTACCTGTGAAAATGAGCTATTTTCAAAATACGCTCCGCTCCCCGAGCCTTATGCTACCGAGTTCCGTGACAGATATGCAGTATGGCTCAAGGAGCACAATTACGATAAATCTTTAGAAGACTTTGATTATTATAACGACATTGACGATGATATTCTTCTCACATTTAAAGAGGAGCTTCAGGAAAAATATTACAGACAGATGTACGACCATATGCGTTCTGTTGGTATTAAGATTCCGATTGCAGGTACAAACTGGACTACTTATCCCATAAACACCAAAACCCAAAGAGTTTGTGACTTCTTTGAAAACCACGGATATTACAATGACTGGCAGTGGGGCGAATTTGAAAAGCGCCGTGCAAACCGTGCAATAACCCACAAAGAGCCATCATACCTTGCACGCGGATGTGCCACAGCAGCCAGCGATATGCCTACATATTTCTCAGAGTGGGATATGGTATGGCCCAACGAATATCGTGCAGAATCCCCCATCTATACCGCCGCAATAGGCAGACTTCAGGGATGGAACGGATTTTCAATTCACACATACGCATATTCCTCACGCACAGACAGAATGGATATGCTGGGTAAGGAAATCTCCTCTGAAAAGATAGGCGGAACACCCTACCGTCAGGGTATCTTCTCCACCTGGAACGACCCTGCAAAATTCGGTCTGTTCTATCACGCCGCACTCATCACACGCCGCGGCGATGTTAAAGAATCAGAAAAAATGATTACAGTTAAACCCATTGGCAAGATGAAATTCAACTGGAACGACCTTCGTGCCAACATCGAAAGATGCTGTGTTGTTTCAGACTACTCTTTTGAAGGCGAAGTAACACCCGAATACGAAACCCTTCCTGATGAAATTATGTCAGATACAGGCGAGCTTTACATCAACCGTGACAAAAACTACGGCTGGGTTAACACCGACAACACCAAGTGTGCATACGGTTTCCTTGGCAAAAATGGTAAAATAGACCTCTCTGGCGTTAATGTTACCTGCGAAACAGACTTTGCAGTTGTGGCACTCAGTACACTTACAGACGAGAAAATCTGCAATTCCGACAACATTCTGTTAACAACAGTGGGCAGAGCAAACAACACAGACTTCAAGTTTGAACACGAGCTTATGACCGACTACGGCAAGCCACCCGTTGTTATCGAGGTTATCCGTGCAGAAATCGAGATTAAAACAGATGTTACCGGTCTTAATGTCTGGGCAATCAGTCCCGAAGGCTTCTATATCGGTATTGTTCCTTCAACTTACGAAAACGGAGTTCTTAAATTCACTGTTGGCGAAAGTGCACAGTCAATGTATTATCACATAGTTAAGGAGTGATTAACGTGCTTCGTGCGTTAATCACTTGCCGGATTTCAATTGCACCGTCGATATTTTGCACTTCGTGCAAAACGACGTTGTGCGTAATCTCCATTATACGCCTTATCTAGCCCACAGATAAGTGACAGGAGATTTTAAAATTATTCTTTGTGGGCGGAAAGGCTATGGAGATTAGTATGATTAAAATAGGTTGGAGCAAAAAGGATGTATCTACCGAAGCTCCTGTATGTATTCCCGGTCAGTTTGAAATAAGAATTTCAAAAGGTGTAATGGACCCCATTACTCTCACAGCCCTTACCATATATTCCAATGACGAATATGTGATTTTCCTGAGTTGCGACCTTAGAAATGTACAACCCGGAGTGCTTGGGGAAATTCGCTCCAGGGTCAGTAAACTCAATCCCGATATCGACCCTTCAAAAATTATTATGCACGCAACACATACCCACAGTGCACCCCTTGTAACCACAAACGATATAATTGATTTGTGGGGCAAGGCAGAGGACTATGAAGGGGTTGAAATAGAACATCCTGCCAAGTACAGTGAGTTTTTTATGAACAGTGCAGCCGAGGCTGTTGTTGAGTCCTTCGAGAACAAAGAAGAAGGCAAAATAGCCTATGGATACGGGTTTGCAGTTGTGGGACATTGCAGACGACCTGTTTACTTTAATGACAGAAGAAAAATTAACAGCGGACAGATGAACTCCCGTATTGTAGATGGCCACGCCGTACTTTATGGTACTGCAAAAGAGGATGATTTCAGCCATTTTGAAACCGGGCCTGACCATTTTGCCAACTTTATGTTCACCTTTGATAAAAATGACAAACTCACGGGGGCTATCGCCAATGTTCCTTGTCCGTCACAAAACGCGGCAAGAGAATGGACTCTCTCCAGCGATTACTGGCATAATGTGAGATGCTTGCTTAAGGAAAAATACGGCGACATTCATCTTTTGCCACAATGTGCTCCCGCAGGGGATATGGCACCGGAAATTCTGCATTATTTCAAAGCACAGGACAGAAGACTAAGGCTTAAATACCCCGATTTTAAGTTTGACGAAAGAACCATACGCCATAAGCATATGATGTTCAGGCAAGATATTGCCGAAAGAATCTGTGCATCATTTGACGAGGTTTATTCCTGGGCATCCAAAGAAAAAATAGCCGAAGCACCACTTGTGCATAAGGTTAAGATGATTGAACTTGACAAAAGAATGTTGACCGAAGAAGAGTTTGATCTTAATATGCAGATGTACGCAAAGCACAAGGAAGAAAGCAAATTCAAAACCGATGGCACTCCTGAGGAAAATATGAGGCACAATGCTTTCATCCGTGCCACCAACTACAGATACGAAAATGTTATAAAACGCTATGAGGAGCAAAAGGAAACTTCCAAGTATCCAATGGAACTTCATGTAATCAAGCTTGGCGACATTGCTTTTGCATCAAATCAGTTTGAACTTTTCATAGACTATATGCACAGAATTCAAGGTCGCTCGCCCTTTACACAAACATTTCTTGTTCAGCTTACCGCACAGCCTGACAATGTGGGCAGAGGCACATACCTGGCAACAGAACGAGCCGTAAAAAATGTGGGATACAGTGCTACCATGTATTGCAATCAGGTATCCCCCTCCGGTGGTCAGCAGTTGGTAGAGGAGACCGTTAAAGAACTTAACAAATTATTTGAGGAGGATTAATATGATTAAAATTGGTTGGAGTAAAAAAGATGTATCAACAGAACTTCCGGTATTTATCCCCGGGCAGTTTGAAATAAGAATTTCAAAAGGTGTGATGGACCCCATCACCCTTACCGCACTCACCATTGATTCGGAGGGCGAGTATGTTATCTTCCTCAGTTGTGACCTTGTTGGTGCAAACGCTGGTGTGCTTGATGCCATTCGCGACAGAGTAAAAGCGCTCAACCCAGAAATTGACCCTACAAAAATTGTAATGCATGTTACCCACGCACACAGTACACCTCTTGTTTCTATGGAAGATAAAACTCCTTGGGGATATGCCGAAGATTTTGACGGGGTTGAAATTGCAGGACCCGAACAGTACAGAGATTTCTTCATAAACAATGCCGCAGAAGCGGTTGTTGAGTCCTTTAACTCAAAGCAGGAAGGCAAGATTGCATACGGCTATGGATATGCAGTTGTAGGCCATTGCAGACGCCCTGTATACTTCAACGACAGAAGAAAAATGGGTATCGGTCAGGCAAATTCACGTATTGTAGACGGTTTTGCCGTTCTTTACGGTCAGGCAAATATGGACGATTTCAGCCATTTTGAAACCGGACCCGACCATTTCGCAAACTTCTTATTCACCTTTGACAAAGATGACAAGCTTACAGGTGCTATCGCCAATGTTCCCTGCCCTTCACAGAATGCGGCAAGAGAGTGGACTCTCTCCAGCGACTACTGGCATAATGTAAGATGCTTGCTCAAGGAAAAATACGGTGATATTTACCTTCTTCCCCAATGTGCTCCCGCAGGTGATATGGCTCCTGAAATTCTGCACTATTTCAAGGCTCAGGACAGAAGATTAAGACTCAAATATCCCGACTTTGAGCTTGACGAAAGAACAGTCCGTCCCAAGCATATGATTTTCAGGCAGGAAATTGCCGAAAGAATCTGTGCAGCTTTTGACGACGTATATTCATGGGCATCAAAGGAAAAAATCTCTGAGGCCCCCCTTATGCATACAGTAAAGACCATTGAACTGCAGAAAAGACTTATCAGCGAAGAAGATTTTGAGCTTAATATGAATATGTATGCAAAGCATAAGGAAGAAAGTGTATACAAAACCGACGGCACCCCCGAGGAGAGAATGAAGCACAATGCTCTCATCAACGCAACCAATTCAAGATACGAAGGTGTTATAAAGCGTTATGAGGAGCAAAAAGAAAATCCCATGCACGAAATGGAACTTCATGTAATACGCCTTGGCGACATTGCCTTTGCAACAAATCAGTATGAACTCTTCATCGACTATATGCACAGAATTCAGGGACGTTCGCCGTTTACACAAACCTTCTGCATTCAGCTTACTGCACAACCAAACAACACTCTGGCTGGTTCATATCTTGCAACCGAACGCGCGGTGCATAATGTGGGATACAGTGCAACAATGTATTGTAACCGTATTTCTCCCGAAGGCGGACAGCAGCTTGTTGAAGAAACAGTTAAGGAACTTAACAAGTTATACGAAGAATAAGCTATATTAATTATATCCATCTGTTGTAAATCAAAAAAGGCACCATAAGGCGTTTTTATGCATGGATAAAAACTCCATTCTTCCTGCATAAAGACAGTCTTAGGTGTCTTTTTTCACTCACAAAACCGCGTGCCGATGAGTTCAAGTCCTAATGTCACATACAAAAAACACAGACACCGCATTGCGGTGTCTGTGTTTTTGGCAGGGGTAGTAAGACTTGAACTCACGGCACGCGGTTTTGGAGGTCATGTCATATAAAAAGGACCATCCAAATTGTTCCCACGGTTGAGCCGTTTGTAGCACTCGGTCTTTTAAACCTTATGCCTTTTGATGCTTTATTGATGCTATACGAATATCTCATCAAATTTGATGCCCAACTGCCAAAAAATCAGCACACTTAATTTTATTTAAGTATAACATACATTTCGTGAAATTGCAAACAGAATTGCACGTGTAAGACAATAGAATGAATTAAGGAAGAATGAGAATCAGGTGTTATGCTTAAGAACGATACAAGGCGTTTTTGAGACGATTTCAACCGAGTAATCTATAACCGCCATATCAAAAAATGGTATGACTTAAACAAAGAAAAATGGGACTTTAAAAATGATATAATAAATATTTAACTGACATCACATAATAAAGAAAAAGGAAGTGGTTTATAATTGGAATTTATTAAGGTTATTCTAACTTCTATACTGTCAGTGGTATCGCTGTTTGTGATTGCAAAAATAATTGGACACAAACAAATGGCACAGCTTGATTTTTTTGATTATATTACAGGTATCACCATCGGCTCAATAGCAGCAGAGCTTGCAACAGAATTGGAAGCACCGTGGAAGCCTCTTGTTGCAATGATAATCTATGGTCTTGTTGCACTTGGGCTAACGATACTTGCACATAAATTTCCTAAAACCCGTAAATATGTCAACGGAACACCAACCATTGTTATGGACAATGGAAAGCTATATCGTGAAAATATGAAAAAGGCAAAGCTTGAGCTTTCTGAATTTATGGTTTTGTGTAGACAGGAAGGATATTTCAATATAAACGATATTGAAACTGCAGTTTTTGAGTATAACGGCAGAATTACAATTTTGCCCAAAAGTGAAAAAAGACCGCTTACTCCGGAGGATATGAATATTACCCCCGAGAAAGCGGAAATATGCACAGAGATTATTATGGACGGTCGTATTTTGCATGAAAATTTGAAAAGGCTTGGACTTGATTTGACATGGCTTGATAAACAATTAAAGAAGCAGAAATATGATAATGCAAAAGAGATATATTTAGGAATATGCGATAAAAATAATAACCTCACTTTATTTCCGTCAAACTAATTCTTACCTTTATCATCCTTTGCCTCGCATATCGCTCTTTGCGTCGCAATAGTTGCCAATGTGTCTCCTAATTGGACAAGAACGGTAGCAAGCAACGTTGTTTCTTCAATGTTTAACTTGCTGGAAATCGCATTAGCCACTGCAGTTATAGATGCGGTTAATTGACAAGAATTCATTATACTACCTCCTGATAATTCTATAAAAAGTACCTTAGCATATATTTTATTCAAATAGTAATCTTTAATATATGATATGAAAGAGGTAAAGAGTGAGTTACTCAACAATATCCATTTTACCATATCAAAAAATGACACGCCTTAAACAAAGAAAAGCGGAATCGAGAAATCGAAAGAAATCTCGGTTCCGCTTGTTTCATTTATGGCAAAAATTCCGGCATAATCTTATATCGGTTAACGCCGTGATTTGTTGAACGAATTAAAATGTCTTCGGGTATTGTTGCAAGAAGCTTCTTTGTGAATGTGCCATACCCAAGATAGCCGTCAAGATTTATATGTGATATAACAACCCAATCAGTATCAGGCTGTCTGTTGGCAATATAATACTTGATTAAGACTGTAACCCCTTCGATACAATTCTCGGAAAGAATTTCGTGGAGCTTATATAGAATTGAATCGGGAATTTCTATTTTCTCTTCACGAAGCGGGCCAAACTCAAGAGCATCGGATATAATTCCGTCAAACCGTATTATCCAACCGTTTATGGTGTTAACATCATAAATGGATGTATGAAATTGCTTAATCTTTTCTCGCCAATTCGTTTCAAATTTATTTAAATATCCTTTCATTTTCGTGGTTGCAGATTGACTGACCTTGTCCGGGTTCTTTTTTACATAAGCTACAATATTCGCTATATGCCTACAAAGCCAACCTCTGCCATTCTTATCAACAAGCTCGGGGAATTCATCATGCAAAACACGAAAATCGGTTATATATTGCCAATCCTCCGAAGGCTTGGCATTTTTCTTGTCAGGAACACTGCACCAAGCACGGATTGCTCTTTCTGCACGGGAAATATCTGCATTTCCTTCTTCGTCAAACATATATCCTCTTGCAAGAATGGTAAGAACTCTGTTAAGGCCGGTTAAATCCTCAAACATTTCTAAGGTAAATCTGCCAAGATAACTGTAATCCTGCTTGCTTTTGGAACTGTATTCAGGGAAATTTATATAACTTAAAAATTCTTCTCTTTCGTTAATCATAAATCATCCCTCCTGATCTTCAATGCATTTTTGGATACACAATCAATAAGCACATCCCACATAAAACCTCTCTTGCCAAGTGCAACTGCATATTTAACTGCATCCGCAGGCTTAATAATTTTTTCTAAAAGCTCACGGCATTTTTTTGCAACGGCTTCACGGTAACTGTCAGATGCAAGTTTGTTCATATAGGCATCCATCATAGCAATCATATTTTCGGTGTCACCATCACGATATAACTGCCTTGAGGATTCCACTGAATTAGCTTCTCTTATATCAAGAATTAGGTCATTTAAAATTCTGTAACCGCTGAAAGTGAAATCTGACAGAATATCAAAATATTCTTCTAACTCGGGCAACCACTCAGAAAGGAATGCTTCCCGGTCTTCTTTTATCATAAGATGCCAATTCTGCTCGACCATAGCCTCATGAATTTTTTGTAAATGTTCATCGCTTATTTTAGAAAATTCTGCATATAAGACATCTACATCAAAATCTTCATCCTTGCCTTGCGAGAACAGAATTCGGTCAATATCCTTATACCGCTTTTTTGTCTGTATATCCGCACGGCTTACTCTGATTCTTCTTAACACCTCATCGTATTCCGAAATTAAGGTGCTGACTGCATCTAAAATATCTGCATTAAGTTTTTCCTTCCAATCATCTTCTATGGCGAAATTGAAAAGTTTATTGTCCGGAATTATCGCAGCCTTAATCTTAGGAATTCCATCTTTGAGCATTTTTGCATAATACGGAAGCTTTTCTACATTGGAATCTATTTCTTCCCAATTTGTATTTTCAAAGAATTGCTTTAATTTATCTTTTGCGCCGGTTGTCCCTGTGTCGGCATTCTCAAGCAGTCTCTTATATGTTAAGAAAATACTTCTTTGTCTTTTAGATTTTCCTAAGTATTCTGATAAATCGGGCTTAATTCCTGTTTTTGCAGAATCGATTTCAAGTCCCGTTAAAATTGCAAGAACTTCTGCTTCTTCACGGCATTTCTGTCGTTCCTCACTGGTAGAGTTTTCGTTGTAGGCAATAACACTACGGTCAAATGCTGCGTTAGAAATTTGACCTACCCGTGATGAGAATGTATTTTTTACTGTTTCAAATCTTGCTTTCCAATCATTTGCATCGCTTATCAGAGGCTCTGCTGAAGGGATTTTCAAAAAAGGCATATTGTTTCTGTCTTCAAAGGAGCCTTCAAATTCATAGTTTCTCTGCACGCATATATTAACAATAGGATCAGCAATTGTTTTTATCGTATCACCGTCATAGTCCGCACCACCGAGTCTCTCAGCAGCGTACATTTCAGAATCTACCATTACAACATCACTGAGATGCCCTAAATAATGGTCTCGCATTTTCTTGATGTCTTTCATAAGCTTAAGGATAATTTCTTCGTTTCGAGCAATATGCGGATTACGAAGAAGCGTACATAATGCATCAACTTCATAAGCTGCCTTTGGAGCATAGAAGGACTGTTCAGGGAAACGATCACTCATAAGAGTGGCATAAAATTTCTTTTCGCTTTCTGTAAGTTTGGATTTTCTTGTCATTGGGATTATAGATAATAGCCTTAACAAATCTGCAGATAAGTATCTGCTGTCTCCGGCAACAAGCAGTGTGCCGAGAGAATAATCCTTTAAAATGCTTTCGGCTCTGTCCTCAAGTTCCTTAGCATATATAGATTCGTTTATAAACAAAGGATTTATTTCCAAAATATCTGCAAGATGACTTGATTTTGTTTTCTTATTCCAGAAAAATCTATTCTTTTCTTTCAAAAAATATTGTCTTCTGTATTCTTCATTTGCACAAAGATTATAGTATTCAAGCTCTGTTTGCTTGGTCAGCCAGTTGCGAGTGTCTTCCTCCGGACTCCGTTCCCAACTAAGCGGCAAATTACTCGGACGGAATTCTTCCGACCTGACAGAAAGCGTATTTAAAAATTGATAATTAAGCTCGGTAAAGTTTTCGGGATGCAGTTTGCTGACATTAGTAACATACAGGGCATGGTTGTATTTCCTGAATTTATCCCAATAGTCCTGCCATATCATTTTGGAATCAGCGAGCCAGCCTTTTCCCTTAAACATACTTTCGGTCAGGATAATATCCACATCGCTTATTGGATGTTTCTCTCCCCAAACATCTATTATATATTCAAAGCCTGCGCTAATAAGAAGGTCTTTAAAATCTACCTTATGAAGCATACCCTTAACATATGGCATACGAATTTGAAATGATGTATGGACGGATTTGCCACAGAGTTTTTTGTCAATCACATTGGCATATTCTTTTGAAATAAGCCCCTCACCATCATACTCAAGGACAGTAAACTGCTCGTGTCTTTCCACTCTGTGATACTTGCACATGTTGGAATTACTGCCATCATCTTCAACTGTAATAACATTAGCACTTGCCGGTAATTTATTATTCTCTACAACAATAACTCGGTGAGGCTTGTCTATTTCCACATTGTCAATACGAGTTCCCGATGAAAGCATCAAACCGTTATATGCATAAAGCTTGGAAAGCTGACACTCTCCAATATTCATATCAAGCATAATACGGCGGCGAACTTCTTCGTAAAGGTCGGCACGGATGAAAGAGAGTCTTGCATTTCGGCTCATGCTTTGTGAGCGTTCAAATGCAACATAAGAATGAGAGCCTGCTCCAAAATCTAATGTGATGCCATCGGGGCGGAACATATCTCTTGCTTTTTGTTGCCGTTCAAAATATCTTTTCTGCTCTCCGTTTCTGTCAAAGATACCTGCAAAATCTAAGTAGAAAATAACATCCTCAAGGTCTGTTATTAAATTTATATCCTCTGGAATTTCAAAATCATCTCCATGAAGCTGACACATTATTTGATAAAACAATGCATTGCTTTCTTGCTCATAACTTGCTGTCGGCACCTTACATTTTTCTGTTTCCCGTGCCTGTAAATTAAATTTGTATATGTCGTCGGAATCTCTCTGGGCGTAGCTGATAATATTTCTTGCAGACATCATATAGATTTTATACTTGCGCATATAAAGGTTCACCTCACTTTGTAAAAATTATATCACAAAACTTTTGAAAACGCAATATGAATACTGCCCTCACTTTTTTGAGTGAACAGTATATCTTTTTTTGAAAGCGAGGTGATAAACCGTGAAAGAATCTATGTTCAAATCTTACGATGAGATGCCTCTGTTTCTCAATGCGGAAATGGTGGCAAAGGCATTGGGTATTGCTACATCTACTGCCTACGAGCTAATGCATGAGAAAGACTTTCCTGCATTGAAAATAGGAAGCCGTCTGCTCGTGCCGAAAGAAAAATTCCGCCAATGGGTGGACAGTAAAACTAATTTATAAGGAGGATTTTTTTATGATTAAAAAAACAAGTAAAGAATTAAATGAAAAATTTGTTGAACTGATGGAAAGATGTTTCTTTCATCCATCAAGAGATAATATGTATCCGACAATAGAAATAAAAGAAGTTGCTCTCCATGCCATGGAAAATCTGTGGCAGACGGAGAGCATTTCTTTTGAGATTATTGAATTTTCTAATGCGGAAATTCAGTATATTATTCTCGAGAGGTTGATGCCTGAGCATATCGATTTTGCAATCGATGATTTCATAAATTGTAACAGACTTGACGGAGTTGAAATTCTGTCTTATTTGATTTTTGTAAAGGCACTTACAAATAATAATTTGATGAATTTATTTGCAAAATATGATATCAAGAATGGTCTTATTAGTGAGAAAGGAGATGCAGCATGAATTACTATTATTTAAATCAGCAACACAAGCTTAAGAATGTGTTTATTATATCCAACTACATCATGCAGTTAGATATAAGTGCAACGGCACTGGCAATATATTTCTACCTCGTCTATATTGAGGACAGAAAAACTTATCAGTGCTATCCGAGCTACAAAACTATCGGCAAAGCTCTTAATATTAAAAGCAAAGGTACCGTTGCTAAATATGTAAGAGAACTTGAAGATAAGTGCTTAATCTATACCGAACCGACAGAAGTTATTCTGAAAGACGGTAAGAAAAGAAACGGCAACCTGAAATACACAATCCGTCCCATACAGGATGCGATTGAACATTATCATCATGAGCAGATGAAAAATGTTAACGAGGTTGCAGCTCGGGCAAAAGCTCAGAAGATGCTTGATGAATATAACAGAAAGCATCCGAAAGCAACTGCGTAAATTATTTATCCGTTTCAACGCCGATGCCACAGCAGGTTTGAAAACGGAAATTATTCGGTAAGGTAGTTACACTCCCTGAAATGTTTAACATTAAATTGTGCCAACGCCACAGGGAGCGTAACACCTTAAAATCGATTTTGAGTGAAACTATCCAATAGATATATCCGTGTTTGAAAATAAGACATATTCGGCAAAGGGTTTACCCCTCCTGAAATGATACACCTCTCAAATACGGCGTATATATCGACATTAAAATGACATATGCGTTTGACAAGGGGTTAAGACGGGGTGTTAGACATATAACTATCGGGGTAAGGTATGTACACCGCTCTGAAAAGTTAACCTCTCGTACCAAGGAGATAAGCCCTATGGTAAGCCCTTAAAATCGATTTTAAACGCAGGTCAGAACAGAGGCATCGTAGATATTGGAAAAAGAAATGCAAGGCATATGATAATTCGCCATATAGGAAAATAAGTTACGAATGCAACATAAATGTCGTGCAATAAAAAATAGCAGTGTGAAATTGGCAAAATTCCCGCCTAAAAATGAACTCAATTAAGCTGAAAAAATCGGCGGAATAAATTGAAGCAGGAAAAAGCACTGGTGTCGTAGAACGCCTCCAGTGCGGTTAAACACCGACCGGCAGTGCCGTTCGGGGTGGTGCTGAAAAAGGGGTGTTGGTGCTGTTTTGGTGAAAGTGACTGAGTTTTAGCGGTGGTTGAGCCATTCAGGTGGTGTTTTAGGCGGTGTCGGAAATTATGTTTTTTTCGTAATTTTTGTGTGCTATTATGCCATAAAACCGCATAGTTAAGAGGGTTATAGCGTGTGCTAAATTTTAAATATTAACAAAGGAGGATTTTCAATGGGAAAACACAAAAATGGAAGGCAATTAAGCGTATGGATTAGCGATGAATTATACAAAGAATGCGAACGAAATCGCATAAGAAGTCAGAAAGAAATTAATAAAACAGATTATGTAATTACAGCTCTTGAATTCTATAACAAACACTTAAAAGATGAAATAACAATGGAATATGTGAATAAAAATGTGTTTGCAGAACTATATAACAAGCTTCAAAACATGGAAGATAAAATCTGTAATAAGATAACCACATCAGTTATTGAACCCGATAAAATAAGAGCTGTTCTTAAAATGTCATACGGCATTGAATGGGAAGATTTTCTTGAAAAATATCTTCTCATTTGCAAACGATAACGCCCACAAGAATTTGGATTATGTTATGAAAAAATTTACCTCTGCTGAGTACAACGGCAGGGGTAATTTTTTTCTGCCGTCACAATCAAATTAAATGCGTTTGAATTAAAAATTTTATGTTGAAATTGTGATTGTAATTCACGAAGTGATTGATATAAAAGTCAGTTGTTTTTTTCAATTGGCGTATTAAAATTTAATATGCTGAAAACAAAGATAAGTCCTCGAAAATTACTTCGTAGACTTATCAAAATTTCTGTGGTATGCTTTGTGTCAACAGGAGGTGAAATAATTATGTTAAAGCACACGAATGACTTAAGGCGATTGCATTTCGGTTAACGAATGTGCAATCGCCTTTTGAAATTTATAAACTGAAACATTGACAACAAATTTTCAAAAAGGTATTCGAAAAAATTATTCGGTATATAATATTTGAAAAGGAGTTGTTGAAACATGAATGAAATTACTAAATGCACTATTGAAGACTACAAAAATTATTTAATCGAGGAAGAAAAATGCCCTGTTACTATCGAAAAATATATCCGTGACATTACTGCATTTGTAAATTGGACAGAAGGCAATGAAATTACAAAAACGCTTGTGCTTGAATATAAAAATATACTCACACAACACTATGCTCCTGCAAGTGTAAACTCAGTCCTGTCTTCCCTCAATGGATACTTCAATTACATTGAGAGATACGACCTGAAGGTTAAAAACTTAAAAGTGCAACGGCAAATCTTCTGTCAAAGTGAAAAAGAACTGACCAAGGCTGAATACGAAAGACTTCTCAAAGCGGCAAAGAGTAAAAAGAACGAAAGACTGTATCTCATCATGCAGACGATATGTGCCACGGGAATCCGTGTAAGTGAATTAAAATATGTCGATGTAAATTCTGTAATGACAGGTCAGGCTCAGGTTAGGTTGAAAGGTAAAATTAGAATGATAATCCTACCGAAAGAATTGTGTGCTCTCCTTAAAAAATATATAAAGGAAAAGCATATCACTTCTGGGAGTGTATTTGTAACAAGGAAAGGTCAACCTGTGGATAGGCATTCAATATGGAAATCAATGAAACAGTTATGTGAAAGTGCCGGAGTGTCAAAAGAAAAAGTATTCCCACATAACCTCCGTCATCTGTTCGCAAGGACATACTACTCTCTGCAAAAAGATATCGTTCGCCTGGCAGATACAGCGATTCAAACGATACAGCACATCCGCACGCTGAATACAAATATTGTTCTTGTGGGACTAAAGAATATACAGGAATAAAAAAATTAAATTCTTCTTGTAAACAGTGCTATCCTGTTGGAAATGTAAAACTCACACGT
>JAZRNN010000047.1:0-1655 GCA_045648175.1 Clostridia bacterium | reverse complement strand
TGTCAGTTACAAGAAGTTCAATACCCTGCCTACCTATGCTATGCTGACTTTCACGTATAAGCTCAACCGCATGGGCGGTTTGAAGGCCAAAGGTGCTGCCGCATGGCAACAGCAGATGTACGAAAACGGAGGCAGACCGCCCATGCCCCCAAGATAATGCTGCGTATTTCATACATTCATCGGGCTTCAAGTACAAGGGGCAATACGACCTCGCCGCCCGCCTGCCTGATCCAAGGAGATAGAGAAATATGAAACAAAAATAGATTCAGATAGAAGAGGATATAAATAGAAAAAGTATCAATTATTAAGATTCATTCTCTTTTCGTTTCGCTATACGTTCCTCTATTTCACCGAGTGACGACCCTGAGAACTCCGAGAGAACTCCCCGAGACAGCAGAAACCGAAAAAGTGCGTTTTGTTAAGATTGCCCGCTAAAATAGTTGCCCTCATCCTTTAAAAGGTTGACTAAAGTCCTAAAAAAGTTGACTACTTTTCTGAAAAAGTTACCTAATACGCTCATTCGTGCACAGGCTCAATGCCCGCCATTAGTTTAATGCTCGCGGATTTCTCAACAAGTAAATCCCGTTCTCCACACCCTACACAAAAAAAACGCACAAAAAAGCGGTTTTAATTTGCACATCTCGAAAAAAAAGTGTAACTTTGCGGGCGGAATAAAAACATAACAAACAATGAAAGCGAAACCATTTGTCAAATGGGTAGGCGGAAAAACGCAACTCATTGACCAACTCGAAGCAATGCTTCCAGCTGACTTTGACCAATGGGAGAATGTCACTTACATTGAGCCTTTCGTAGGCGGAGGAGCAATGCTCTTCTATAATGTGGTATGAAAATTGCAGAAAAAATAACAAAAATCACTCATATAATTTGTATAATTGACAAAAAAACGCTAACTTTGCAGCGAAAATAACTAAACTATTACAACTATGGCAAGACCAATTAAAGAGACACCAACACTTTTCGGCGAAGATGCTCGTCGTTTTGAGTATGCTGTGGAGCATCCAAAACCTGTTTCTTCAGAGAAGGTAAAGCGCGCGATGGATACTTATCGTGCAATTAAGGCTAAATTCCCTACTGTATTATGATGCAGTTAGCCGACTTCGAGTTTGTCCAGCTCACGCAAGATACGGACATCCTTCCTTTTCTGTCTGAAGATGAGGATTTGAATAATTTTTTGATAGAAGACGCAAAGAATTATTCCGCTGATTTAATGGCAGTCACTTATCTTTTTATTGATAAAGAAAAGAAGCAAACTGTTGCATATTTCAGTTTGCTTAATGATAAAGTAGCATACGACCCTCGCTATAAAACGATTTGGGGACGAATCAATCGTCGTATACACAATAGTAAACGTCGTCGCAGTTACCCTTCTGCAAAGATTGGTCGTTTGGCGGTATCCAAAGAATATGCTTGCAATGGTTTAGGCTCGCAAATTCTCTATCTGATAAAATCTTATTTGGTTAATAACCCTAAATTAGGTTGTCGCTTTATCACGGTAGATGCTTATGCCAAAGCAACAGATTTCTATCGTAAGAATGATTTTGAGTATTTTACTGTGACCGATACATTAGACGCAACTCGATTGATGTATTTTGATTTAAAACCATTTAAGGAAGAATTAGAATCCGAACAATGAC
>JAZRNN010000046.1:0-19153 GCA_045648175.1 Clostridia bacterium | reverse complement strand
TCGCCCACCGCAATATCAAGGTCGGTAACGGTGAGAACATCCTTGTAAGGCTCGTGAGTATGTTCAAACTTCAGGCGCATTGACTTTAAATCGCCGTCGGGTCTATCCAGAATTTCCATATTTTCAAGGGTTTTAAGCCTTGATTTTGCACTGTTTGATGTGGATGCACGGGCAATATTTTTGTCCACGTAGGTTTGCAGCTGTGCAATCTGCATCTGCTGCATCTCATATTCCTTTTGTTCACGGGCACGGCGCTCTGCCTTTTGCACAAGGTATTTTGAATAGTTGCCTGCATAAGAATACACCTTACCCCGCTCCACCTCATAGATGTGGGACACAATTTTATCAAGAAAATATCGGTCGTGCGATACGGTAAGGATTGCACCGTTATAATTAACCAAATATTCTTCAAGCCATTTTAATGTCTTAAAATCAAGGTGGTTGGTAGGCTCATCAAGTATAAGCAGCTCCGGTTCTTCAAGGAGCAATCTTGCAATGGCAAGACGGGTTTTTTCGCCGCCAGAAAGGGTTGATATCACTGTATCCATATCCTTGTCGCCAAAGCCCATACCGTTTAATATTGTCTTGATTTTTACATCAATATTATAGCCGTCACGGCTGTCAAAATAATTCTGCGCACGGGTATACTCCGATGAAATACGTCTGTATTCGTCCGAAGAATTATCCAAAATCTCCGCCATTTCAAGTTCCAAACGACGCATTGTTCTTTCTGCCTCATAAACATCATCAAAGACTTTGCGCATTTCAGCTATAATAGAGCTGTCACGCTCTAAGCCGTTATTCTGTTCAAGATAGCCGATTTTTAAGCCCGGTTTTTTTACTACATCACCGCTGTCAAAAGTCATCTTGCCCATAATAATTTTAAGCAGGGTTGACTTGCCAGCACCATTAACGCCAATAAGACCGTAACGACATTTTTCGTTTACGGTCATTTTTACATTCTTCAGGATTTCTTCCTGTCCAAAACTTTTATTTAAACTGTCAATGGTTATTAACATAGTTATTCTACCTTTTCGGTTGTTATTTCTAATTTATCCGTAAAAAACAGCTTTAAAATTAAAATTCCAATGGCTGTCCCCATAATTGCGCCAACAAAAGCCATCCAGTCGCCTCCGCACAGACTGCCGATTACTGCACCCAGTATAAGCAGCGCAGTAAGACTTAAATATCCAGCCGCCGAATGTTTTAAAAAGCATTTATCACTTGATACCAGACGGATTTTATCGCCCTTTTCAAAATTATTTGAGTTTTTAAGCTTTATAGTAATTTCACGGCCGTTGCCGCAAAGACCGCAGGCTGCACAACTATCACCACAGGCGGAATCACGCTGAATGGTAACATTCATATATCCGCCCGATATTTCGGTTACTTTTCCGTATTTTTCCATACTATTTTTCCTTCTTATTTTTTGCAAGTTCCAGCATTTCTAAAGCACTTTGGCGTGTAAGATCGGTCACCGTTACACCGCCGATGATGCGTGCAAGCTCCTCAACGCGCCCGTCGCTATCAAGGGGTATTACATCTGTTGATGTACTTTGGTCGGTGGATGTCTTTTTTATAAGATAATGGCTGTCAGCCATGCTTGCTATCTGTGCCAGATGTGTAATTGAAAATACCTGTTTATCCTTAGCAAGCGCCGAAAGCTTTTCGGCAATCTTTTGTGCTGCCCTTCCGCTAACACCTGTGTCAATTTCGTCAAAAATCATTGTATCAATGTCATCCGAGCCCGAAAGCACCGATTTTACTGCAAGCATAATTCGTGAAAGTTCACCGCCTGATGCTATTTTTGACATAGGCTTTAATGCCTCACCCGGATTGGTTGAAAGCATAAACTCAGCCTCGTCTTTTCCTGACTCGGTATATGAAATCTCGCCATTATCGGTACGTTCGCAAAGGTTAATTGCAAACCTTACCTTTGGCATATCAAGGTCGGCAAGCTCGGAAAGTATTCGCTCCTCAAGCACCCTTGCCGCCGCAATTCTTTTTGCCGAGAGTTCTAATGCGACTCTTTCAACCTCTGCCTTTGCGCTATCTAACTCCGCACCAAGTCTTTCAAGTTCTTCGTCCCTTTGCTCGATTGATGACGACTCTTCTTCAGCCAATTTTGCATATTTTAAAATTTCTTCAATGGAATTTCCGTATTTACGTTTTAAATTGGATATGGTATCCAGGCGTTCTTCAATCAAATCGAGCTCTGCCATATTAAAATCGGTTGACGACAGACAGGAATTAATTTCTGACGCAATATCATCAACCTCGGCAACAATGCCCGAAAGACGATCGTAGCACTCACTGAGCTTAGGAAGATATTGACTTACACCGACCAATGCCTTCTCTGCCTGACGCAGCAGGTCATATGCCGAATATTCTTCACCGCCGTAGAGTGCACCATACGCCGCACCCGCGCCCGATACAATGCTTTCAATATTATAAAGATACTCTCGTTTTGCCTCAAGTTCCTCGTCTTCGCCTGATTTCAGTCTGGCAGAATTAATTTCGTTTATCTGGAATTCAAGCAGTTCCTGACGGCGCTGACGTTCGTCAAGTGAGCCTGACAGTGCGTTTATCTGTTTTGTTACATCACGCATCTTCTTATATGATGTCTTATACTCTGTCAACAACCTTTGGCAATCACCAAAGCTGTCAAGAAAAGCTAAGTGGCTGTGAGAGTCAAGGAGCATACGGTTGTCACTTTGGCCGTGGATGTCAATCAGCATTGACGCCGCCTCACGCACTACTGAAAGCGGCATAGTAACGCCATTAATACGGCAACTTGATTTTCCATCATCGGTCAGTTGACGATTGATGACAATAATTCCATCCTCGGTCTCAATTCCCAAATCATAAAGCCCGTCAAGTGTTGCCTTGTCTGAAACTTCAAAGCAGGCATTGACAATTGCCTTGTCACAGCCTGTGCGTATAAGGTCGTGACTGACACGTCTGCCAAGTGCCATATTAATTGAGTCAATCAGTATCGACTTACCTGCACCTGTTTCGCCCGTGAGAACATTAAAGCCACTATTAAACTCAATATGAACCTTATCAATTACTGCAATATTTTTTATGTCCAGTTCCTTCAGCATGTTCTCACCTCCATTTATTAATCTGAGAGCTTTTCACGTATTACGTCGAAATATCCTCTGGAATTTACATTTATCATAGGTACACGCTTTTCACTGCGTACAACCTTTACGTATTCATCTGCGCCAAGACGTTTGACGGATATTCCGTCAATCTTCAAATCAACCTCGCTGCAATATGCCGCATCAAAGCCGATTGCCGTCACAGACTCGGGCGGAATAATTATACATCTTGATTTCATAGTATGCGGGCAAATTGGGGTCAAAATCATACAGTCAAGAGCCTTGTGTACTATCGGGCCACCGCAGGAAAGTGAATACGCAGTAGAGCCGGTTGATGTTGCAACAATAATTCCGTCGGCAAGATAACTGCTGGCCTGAGTTCCGTCAACCTCGGCAGTGAGTGCAATCATCTTTGCAGAATCACCGCGGATGATAATGTCATTAAGAGCATTAAATGATGCTGTTTTCTTACCGCCCGATATAACCTGAGCCTCAAGCATCATTCGATGTTCAATTGTGTAATCGCCCTCCAGAATTTTAACAAAATTTGAAAGGTCGCCCCTCTCTGCCTGAGTGAGAAAACCCAAGTGTCCAAGATTGATTCCCATTATCGGCACATTAAAATCTGCCGCCTGATTAACGATTTTAAGGATCGTTCCATCGCCGCCAAGTGCAATAATTGCGTCACAACGTTCAAAAATACCGTCATAATGAGCGTAAACCAAGTTGGGAATATCAATTTCATCCTTAAGTGATACGTCAAGATAAACTGTTTTATTATATTTTTGCAGAAGAGAAATAACCTCTTTCGTTGCCGAGAGGTCAGCATCACGGTCTCTGTTGACAAAGAGTGCTATATTTTGCATAAAATCTCCTCCTATTTAATGTTTAATTCGTGGGATTTTTCCACCAATGCCTCAATATCAAATTCTTCCGATTCTGAGGCGTCTTTTTTAATATACATAAGATATTCGATATTACCTTCGGGCCCCTTTATTGGTGAAAAGTCAAGGCCTTTTATCGAAAAGCCGATTTCCTTGGTGAATGCAAGAACGTTTTCGATAACCTCGATATGTGTTGATTTTTCTCTTACAACACCTTTTTTGCCCACCTTCTCGCGGCCTGCCTCAAACTGCGGTTTGATAAGGCAAACTCCGCATCCGCCTTCTTCCAAAAGTTCATAGGCAACAGGCAAAACAGGCTTTAAGGATATAAACGAAACATCAACCGAAAAAAAACCCAAAGGCTCGGTAATCAGTTCTTTGTCAATATAGCGGATATTTGTACGCTCCATATTGACAACTCTATCGTCCTGACGGAGCTTCCACGCAAGCTGTCCGTAACCGACATCCACCGAATACACCTTTACTGCACCGTTTTGCAGCATACAGTCGGTAAAACCGCCTGTTGATGCACCGATATCCATACAAACCCTGCCGTCGGGGCTTACGGGAAAGACCTTCATTGCCTTTTCAAGCTTAAGTC
The DNA here is from genome assembly GCA_045648175.1 of Clostridia bacterium. GTDB lineage: Bacteria > Bacillota > Clostridia > Monoglobales > Monoglobaceae > SIG440. Next base: position 14,564 of record JAZRNN010000046.1, on the reverse strand, counting down.
CGCCACGGCTGACATAAGACGGACCCTTACCGCGGACTTCTATGTTTTCGGTCCCTTTAATCGTTTCGCCTGCCTTCATCGCCTTTTGGTTGTCAATATATACATCCCCTGCCATAATCATTGCCTGAGCGGCACTTCGGCTGGGAGCCATACCGTTTTCTGTCATATATACATCAAGTCGGATTTTAGCCAAGGTTATCACCCTCAAGTGTTTTAATAATTTTATCTGCAATATGTGCCGCATCTATGCCCGCCTCTGCCTTTTGTTCGGCTACGGTGCCGTGTTCAAGCGGCCTGTCGGGAAAACCGAATTCAATAATGGGAACAGAAAGAATTTTTCTTACCGCATCGCAAAGACCACCCGTTGTCACATTATCTTCGGTAACAGCAACAAGACGTTTGCCCTTTGCCTGATTTATAATAAGTTCTGTATCTAAAGGCTTTAAAAATCTTGCATTTACCACCGCTGCGGATATGCCACATCCGTCAAGAATTTCTGCTGCCCAGACCGCCTCTTCAACCTGAGAGCCTATTGCTACAATCAAAACGTCACCACCTGTTTTCTGTGCAGTGCCTTTTCCCAAAGCAATATTCCTACTGCAAGGCAAACCTTCGCCGCTGCCCTTGGGATATCTCACCGCCACAGGGCCTGTGCAATCATTTACCGCAAAGTCAAGCATAAGGCGAAGTTCATCTGTCGATGCCGGTGCCATAATTGTCATATTGGGTATATGTGAAAGATACGAAAAATCATAAATTCCCTGATGGGTTTCGCCATCGTTGCCTGACGCACCCGCACGGTCAATCGCATAAACCATATGCAAATTCTGCAGTGCCGCATCATGAATAATCTGGTCATAGCCACGCTGAAGGAAGGTTGAATATACCGCAAAAACAGGGATTATACCCGCCTTTGCCATAGCCGATGAAAATGTTACGGCGTGTTGTTCGGCAATGCCTACATCGAAAAACCGATTTGGGAACTCCTTTGCAAATTCCGTAAGGCCTGTACCAAGCGGCATTGCCGCAGTTACAGCAACAATTTTTTTATTTTCCTTTGCAAGACGGACAATTTCCTCGCCAAAAATATCTGAATATGTTTTACACTCTGATGTCTTAACTTCGCCCGTTTCGGGGTCAAAACACCCGATACCGTGAAACAGGTCAGGGCTTTCTTCGGATGGTGCAAAGCCTTTGCCCTTTTGGGTTACTGCATGAATAATAACTGGACGTTTAAGGCTTTTGGCATAGCTGATTGCTGTTATCAGTTCTTTAAGATTATGACCGTCAAGCGGGCCAAGATATTCAAGCCCCATATTTTCAAAAAGATGTTCTCGCATCAAGCATTTTTTCAAAAATCTTTTTGTCATATGCAAAAAGTCCATAATCAGCTCGCCAACAACAGGCAAGCCATTAAGGAAGTTTGCAACAGACAGTTTCACATCAATATATTTTGAATGACTGCGTAATTTGCGTATATACTGTGACATACCGCCCACGTTTTCGGATATAGACATTCCGTTGTCATTAAGAATTATCACAAGCGGCGTTTTGCTGCTGCCTGCGTGATTTAAGGCCTCGTATGCCATACCCCCCGTCAGCGCACCGTCGCCGATAACCGCCACCGCACATGCCGCACTGCCCTCCAGCTCGAAGGCTTTTGCAAAGCCAAGTGCCGCCGATACCGAAGTTGATGCATGCCCTGTATTAAATGCGTCAGTTTCGCTTTCTTCTGTTTTAGGGAATCCGCTGATACCGCCTTTTTGTCTTAGGGAACCAAAAATTTCACGTCTGCCGGTTATAATTTTGTGGGTATAGCTTTGGTGGCCCACATCCCAAACAACTTTATCTAAAGAAAAGTCAAAAACCTTGTGCAAAGCAAGCGTAAGCTCAACCGTGCCAAGGTTTGAGGACAAATGTCCCCCGTGCTGTGAAATATTATCAACTAAAAACTCACGGATTTCTTCCGCAAGAATTTTAAGCTCAGGGATATTCAATTTTTTTACATCAAGTGATGAATTGACCTCATCCAAAAATCTTTTCATAACCGTACCTTTATTTTCTTTTGAACCGAAAGATTGAAAGTGCTCTTGCCGCATTATAAACAATAAAATTGCTGTACTTCATTGCAACGGTTTTACCTACAGCCTTTCCTCCAACAGTAATTGCCGCAACAGTTGCCGTTATAATCAAGCTAAGAAAAAAGCTGCTTATGCCCGGAAAGGACAAAATGATGTACGAAACCACCGCTGCCGATGCCGAACCACTGACAATTCCGCAAATATCGCCCACAACATCGTTGCAGAAGTTTGAAACCTTGTCTTTTGATTTGATAAGGCTGATTGCCATCTTTGCGTGCCTGATTCGCTTTGTTGCCATCGAGTGAAACGGCGCTTCTTCTGCCGTTGTGACCGCCATACCGATTATGTCAAACAAAATTCCGCACAGAATAATCAATAGAAGTATCAGGATTGCAATCCAGATATTAACCAGATTCATTATGCCGCTTGACAGGATATTAAATACCCCCGACATTGTAAATGTTATAATTATTGTTTTGATAATCCAGCCCTTGTCAGCTTTTTTCGAGCTGGTTGGTTTAAAAAATATCTTTTGTTTTCGGGGTATGTCGTCTTTCATTTTTCATCTCCGGAATTCATTATAAAATTAAAAGAATTATGTAAGGGTAGCATATACAGTAAACTTTGTGTCATAGGTCAGGTTGGATTTCCCGACAGACTTCCCAATTGTCGCCAAAGGGGATGTTTCCGTTTAAAGTCTGCCCCGCATCGTTACCGATGATACAGCAAAATCATTTTACTGCATCTGCGTTACCTGATTGCCACTTAGTACACACTGCAATCCTGTATATGCATGCCGGCCTAGGAGTTTTCCTCAACAGCTGCAAACGTTTCTTAGCCTCTTTTGCAAACATGGTTTCAAAAAGCAATAACACACAGACCTGTGGCCGCAAGTTTGCAGTCTGAACAATTATCCGCCATGCCCACTCAAGTCAGGCTACACTGCCCACAGCATCACAAAGATACCGCAACGCAGGTTTTAACCTGATACGTATTACGGCGGGATGTCCCATCCGTTACACGGTCACAGGCCTCCACGGAAAAGGGGTCAACGCCCACATGCCGTTGCGGATCGCCCCTAAACCTTAACTCCCAGCACACACCCCCGACTGGGCGTCGCGAGCACGCACAAGGAACTTCATCGATATGCCCTTCGGCGAATTTTTAGGCCCGCCCTGGGAAATGAAGCAGCTGACTAGAATACCGTTACCCAGAATTCTCACCCTATAGTATATAATATTTATTAGTTAATGTCAAGGACTGAGGGCGGCGATTTTACGAAATTCATTTATTCAACTGCTAAACATTGACAATTTTATTAAAATATGATACATTAATTGAGCGACACTCATCAATACAATATAAAATCACAGTACGTGTTTTTACTTTGGTAAAAATGCGAGCTCATTAAGCTGTGGTTTATATTGTGTTGAGTGTCGCTACGATACACGGAGCTCTGCATTTTTCGGTGCACAGTTTCGGCTGTGCACCTTTTTTGTCGCTCTTTTTTACATATTTTCCAATTATATTATAATGCACAGCAATTCGTAGCGGCACTCAGCAAACACAAGCACGCCATACGAAAGTATGGCGTGTCTGTCGTTTATAAATATTTTATTTTATGATTTCAAACTGCTGGTCCCCGTTCAAATCAACAACTGTGCAGTCATTTGCATATGTGCACTCGGGTAGAATAATCATAGCTGTCAGGCTGTCATTGTTTGCAGGAAGGGGTGCCAAGTGCCAGATTGCAGCATTCATCTTTACCAATGTGTGCTTGGGCACGATAAATGCTTTTGCAAGGTCGGTCACGAGTGTGCCTGCTGATGCAGGAGCACAGTGCAGAATCATATCATCATCAAAGGGAAGAATCATTTACCATGTAGTTGTGTGATATTCCTGCTGGGTGATAACCATTTTCTCGGGCTTTTTAACCACTATGGGTGAATAACCTATTCTGTGATTACTGTCAGCATTAATGCGGTCAGGATAAAATTTGTGAATTTCACCGCTGAGAGCATATCCATCAGGCTTGTCCATTGTGTAAAACTATCCGAAGGGTGCAAATGCTTCGTTTGTAAGAGGTTTTGCTTTAATTGTTTTCATTTTTAAAGCCTTCCCTATTATAAATTCTCTTTCGTATTAGTCGGTCATATTGTCAAAGTAACCCTGAACGAGAACAACCGGTGTTCCCTTATCGCCCGAGCCGCTTGTAAGGTCGCAAAGTGAACCGATAAGGTCAGTAATGCGTCTGGGAGTTGTACCCTGAGATGCCATATTTCCAACAAGGTCGCCGCCCTTTTGTTTGATTGCGCCCTCAATAGCTTTTTTCAGTTCTTCGCCCTTGAGGTCAGCAAAATCATTGTCTGCGAGATACTTAAGCTTAAGCTCATTGGGTGTACCCTCCAGGCCTTTTGTATATGCAGGTGAAACAATCGGGTCAGCAAGCTCCCATATTTTACCCTGTGGGTCTTTGAATGCACCGTCGCCGTATACCATAACCTCGATATGCTTGCCTGTCTTTTCTAAAAGCTGTGCTTGAATGTTTTCAACCAAATCAAAACATTCGTTGGGAAAGAGCTTAACGGTATCTTCTGTAGACTTGTTTGAGCCAAGCAGACCGTATTTTGAGTTAAAGCCGCTGCCGTCAACAGATGCCGACAGAATTTCATCAAGACCAACAACACATTTTGCGCCTGCATCCTTTAAAATTCTCTTTGTGCGAACACGGCTGTGGATATCACAGTTGAGCACACTGTCGGTATATCTAAGGATGACTCTGGGGTCATTGGCAAGAATGATTTCAACCTCTGCACCGCAGGACTGAATCAAATCACCGTAATATTTTATATAATCAACACCTGTAAAGGGATGAGGATTCTCACCAAAAAGCTCACGATATTTTGCCTCGGTAAGAACATCAGAATAAGGATTAACACCTGCATCATCAAGCTGGTCAAGCGAAACTAATGCATTACCAACTTCGTCGCTGGGATAGTTGAGCATAAGAACTATCTTTTTTGCACCCTTTGCAATGCCTCTTAAGCAAATAGCAAAACGGTTACGGCTGAGAATAGGGAAAATAACACCGATTGTGCCGCCGCCAAGCTTTACCTTAACATCCTTTGCAATTGCATCAACAGATGCATAGTTGCCCTGAGCACGTGCAACAACAGATTCTGTCACTGCAACAACATCACGGTCACGAAGGTCAAACCCTTCAATCTGTGCCGCCTCCACAACGCTGTTTACTACGATTGTTGCTATATCGTCGCCCTCGCGAATAATGGGACAACGGATACCTCTTGAAACTGTACCTACTCTTCTTTCCATAAAAATTCCTCCATACATATTGACTTTTATCGTCATGGTTATTATACTACAAATATAAACATAAGTAAAATAGATAATACTTACAACAGTAATAAGGAGCACTTATATGAAAACCAAGCTTGATTATTACAAAATTTTTTACGAAACTGCAAGATTTGCATCCTTTTCAACAGCAGCCCGGCACCTTTATATTTCACAGTCGGCAATATCACAGTGCATACACCAGCTTGAAGAAGATTTGGGCACTGTTTTATTTAATCGTTCACGTCGGGGTGTTACCCTTACAACCGAAGGTCAACTCCTTTTTCAAAAGGTTGAAAGTGCAATTCAGTCAATCGAGCAAGGCGAAACTCTTTTGGCACGTCTTCATCACCTTGACAGTGGCTCGCTGATTATTGCGGCGGCAGATACCATAACCGCACATTATCTTTTGCCCTATCTTGAAAAATTTCATCAGGCATATCCAGGCATTAGAATAGAAATGGCAAATTCATATTCATATCATATGCTGCAGCTTGTAAAAGACGGTACAGCCGAGCTTGCCTTTGTCAGCCTTCCCGCCGAGGATGAAGAATTGACCATTGAGCCCTGCCTTGAAATCCACGATATCTTTGTAGCAGGCCCTGAGCACAGTATTAAACCCAAGTACAATTGGGAAGACATATCAAAAGAGCCATTGATATTACTTGAAAAGAACTCAATTTCACGACGCTTTATTGATAGAGAGTTTGTAAAAAAGCATATAAGCTTAACACCGCAGATTGAGGTTGCAGCACACGAGCTTTTGCTTAGATTTGCCTCAATTCATCTTGGTGTTTCCTGCGTGGTTGAAGAGTTCTCAAAAGACAGCCTTGAACGTGGGGACGTAAAGAAACTTAACCTCACTCCAAGTTTGCCCACAAGGCATATCGGTTATGCGTGTTTAAAGCACAACACTCTTTCACTTGCGGCACAGAAATTTCTTGATTTTATTAAAGAAATATAACTTTTTTCTTATGCAAAATTTTATAAAATTTCTATTGTAATTTTCTTTGTTTTGTGTTATTATAATGTAGTCACATAATTTAAACAATTGAAAAAGGGTAGTGCTTTTATTTTTTATGGGTATTTTATACCCTTGTTATGCACATTATATTTTGTGAATTTGGAAAAAACGCAAATTCCAAAAGATATAATGTGCTATGCCACTACCTATCTGTTTAAATTGTGTGACAACAATCGGAGTTTGCGTTTTTTGTGCGGCAGCTTCGGTTGTCGCATTTTTTAATTGGAAAGGAAATTTACAATGGTTAACTACAAAAAACTCTATTTTCGCCTTTTTAATGCAATTACGGATGCTATTGAGATACTTCAAAAGGCACAGATTGACACAGAAGAGGCTTATATGGATGAAGGCGATGATGAAATCACCGAACAAAAGTTAAAAAAATTCAAAATCCATTCCTTCAATAAAGAAGAATATTAAAAGACCACTTTCTTTCGAAAATGGTCTTTTAATATTCTTCTAAGATACTTCCTTCAATTTCACCGACAATACCGTCATATCGTCCTTTACCTCGCCGCTGTTTTGATTGATAGCGTGGTTTAGTATTTTGTCAGCAAGTCCTTCATCCGTATCATTAGCAACCGCATTTTCAATAAAGTCGCCAACCCACATACTGCCGCTACTGCGGTTTTCAATCCCGTCGGTTACCATAACTATCACATCTCCATCCTTCATATTGAGGTAGGTACTGTCGGCATCAATGCCTGCAATAATCCCAACCGGAAGCGACGAAGCCTTTACCGTCTCAACACCCGTGCCCCGCATAATAAAGCTTGGCTCGGCACCGGTTTTGATAAATTCAGCCTGACCTGTGCACAGGTCAATTATACATAAATCCATTGTCACAAAGCCTTCGGCATCAGATTTAAGCAGCATTACCGAATTAATAAACTTCACCGCCACAGATGTTTCAAAACCTGCATACAAAAAGCTTTCAAGCAACTCAAGCATAGCACGGCTTTCACGCGCCGCACCGCTGCCCGTACCCATTCCGTCACTGAGGGCAATTACATACTTGCCCTTGCCGATATGCGCAAAACGATAGCTGTCTCCGTTTTCGCCCGAAGCGGCACACTCGGCAAAATCTGTCTCAACCTTGAATTTCTCCTCAGGCTCGCCTGATGCTATGCTGCACATACCAATATCACTTTTAATCTCATCTGAAATTCCACCTAAGATTTCAGAAACATCCGATAATTGCTGTCCAACAGCCTTGCGTTTTTCCTCCAGCATTTTCATCCACTCCTGCTTAACCTGATAAATGTCAAGCTGATGATTAAGCTCCGCCACCAGGTGCGGAAGCTGATGGCATCGCTTTTGAAAATCCTCGTCCGCATCATCAGGTGAAAGCTGACCTTTTTCATTCATCTTCTTCATAAGTCCAAAAAGTGACTTATAGGTAGCGTCAAAATCTTTATTCCAGCATACATCCGTCTTTTTGCACTTTTTACATATCTTGTCTGCCGCCATATCAAAAAAGGTGGCTAGATCTGCTCGATTTTCCCGTCTTTGGTTATCCTTAACCTGGCGATTAATGGTTTTTGCCATTGTCTCAAATGATTCAGCAACCGCCTTAAGCCTTTGGCGGAGGTTTTCCTTCATCCTCATTATCCCTGCCTTTTCAGCCGCGTCAAGACAGATTATTTCGCCGACAACACCAATTATCTGGGGTTTTACAAAAGCAAAAACCACCGATGCCGCCATAATTTCATAAAGGGTCAGCACCGATTCCATTGCTCCGTCGGTGTACACAACCAACATCGCATTGGCAAGTATGACACCTGCAATAACACCGCCCTTGCCAAACCGCGAAAAAATCCCCGCCAAAAATCCGCAAAAGCTGAAAGCACCCATGATTGGCATAAAATAATCACTGCCGATACCACACACCAATCCAAGTATAACTCCCGCACCGGTTGAATAACCCATTCCGCAGCCTGCGGCAACCGTAAGCAACGCAACCGCCGCCACAGTATTCATTACCGAAAATTCAGACCCTATATAAATATCCTGAAGGCTGAGTATGGCAATTGCCACCACCGCACCAAGACTTAGTTTTTCCTCACTTCCAAGCTTTTCAGGGAGAAATTTACCTGACTTAAGCAACTTGCCACTCTTTTCAAAAACAAGAGCACCCGCCACCACAGCCGCTGTCTCGCAAGCAAGCAGTAAAAACTGCGAAAACGTAAAACCTTCCCAAAAAAGTGTAACAAGTCCCGCAAGGAACACCGCTCCGCCTGCCGCAAGTCCTGCCGTAAAATCGTTCATCTGCACGCCTCGTTCAAGAACAAACAGCACCGCAAGGTATATTATTCCCGCGCTTACATATTTTGCTGAACCCAAGCGGTCACAAACAGCAACTGCACCAAGACTGACAGCAATAAATGACCCAACTGCACTAAAAGATATCTTTCTCTCCTGTGCTAAAAAAGACATTCCGAACGGTGCAATACCTGCATACGGCATAGCCATCGCCACAAAAAAGCCTATAATTTTTATCAGCCAGCCATTTTGGGTAAATTTTAAATCAATCCTCGGAGTCTTTGCCTTAACCGGTTTGGATATGCTTCCCCGGAAAATCTGTAATTCCGACATAATATCTTTCTCCTTTGTAATCCGTTGTATTTTTTTCAGTATACACACACAATACACAGATAATTGTCGAAAGAATAGTGTCTGGAAATTTTTGTAAAAATTCTTTTTGCAAAAAAGTCAAAAAACTGTTGTATTTTATTTAATTATGAGGCTTTTTATCTAAGATTAAACCACGCATCCATACCGGGATAAACAGCCGCGTCGCCAAGCTCTTCTTCAATTCTAAGCAAACGATTATATTTTGCCGTACGGTCAGTACGTGAGGGCGCACCCGTCTTTATCTGCCCCGAATTTGTTGCCACAGCAATGTCTGCAATAGTTGTATCTTCTGTCTCACCGCTGCGATGAGAGGTTACTGCGGTGTATCCTGCACGGTTAGCCATTTCAATTGCATCAAGAGTTTCGGTAAGTGTGCCTATCTGGTTTACCTTTATCAAAATAGCGTTTGCCACATCTAAACTGATACCCTTTTTAAGGCGCTCGGTATTGGTAACAAACAAATCATCGCCAACAAGCTGAACTTTGTTGCCAAGACGTTTTGTCAGCATATCCCAGCCTTCCCAGTCCTCCTCTGCCATACCGTCCTCGATTGAAATTATGGGATACTTGCCTGACCAATCTGCCCAGAATTCCACCATTTCTTCACGGGAGAGCATTTTGTCGGTCTTCCAGAAATAATACTTACCCGCTTCGCCCTTTTTCTTTGCTTCCTCGTACATCTCGGTTGATGCAGGGTCAAGAGCAATTCTGAAATCATCGTACGTTTTAAAGCCCGCCCTCTCAATTGCGTGAACAATCAGTTTTACCGCATCCTCGTCTGATTCAAGGTTGGGGGCAAAACCGCCCTCATCGCCAACCGCTGTTGAATATCCCTTTTCCTTCAGGATTTTTTTAAGGGTATGAAAGACCTCGGCACACCATTGAAGAGCCTGACGGAAGGATTTTGCACCAACAGGCATAATCATAAATTCCTGACAGCTGATTGAATTATCGGCGTGTTTGCCGCCGTTTATAATATTCATCATTGGCACGGGCAACATTTTGGCATTTACACCACCAATATAACTGTAAAGGCTAAGTCCCAAAGCTGCCGATGCCGCCTTGGCACACGCAAGCGATACCGCAAGGCAGGCATTGGCACCAAGGCGTGATTTATTTGGTGTTCCGTCAAGCTTTATAAGCATTTTGTCAATTTCAATCTGGTCAAGCACGTTAAACCCCAAAAGCTCATCAGCAATTTCATTGTTGATGTTTTTAACCGCCTTTAAAACGCCCTGTCCCATATATCTGTCGCTATCTCCGTCACGCAGTTCATATGCCTCAAAGGCACCTGTTGATGCACCCGAGGGTACCGCCGCACGACCAACAAAGTCGCCTTCCACAAACACTTCCACCTCAACTGTGGGGTTTCCGCGGGAGTCTAATATCTCGCGTGCAACAATTCCTTCAATGGCAATATAGTCCTTCATTTCAATTCCTCCTGAAAATTCAATTTTTAACAGTATGCACAAATTTTGAATTTTTTATATATAACAGGTTATAATAATTTAAAAAAGAAAGGATGATAAAAATGATAAATCACGATACTGTTGAACTTTTAAAGGAATGTAATGCCGGAATTAAAATGGGTGTAAATTCAATTGACGAGGTTCTTGACAGGGTAAAGGACGAAAAATTCAAGAAAATTCTTATAAACTCAAAGGAAGCACACCAGAAGCTTGGTAGCGAAACACATTCAATCCTCAACGAATGTGACGAATGCGGCAAAGAGCCCAATATTATGGCACAGGGTATGTCATGGCTGAAAACAAATATGATGCTTGCCGTTGACGAAACCGATGAAAAGATTGCCGACCTGATTACCGACGGCTGTGATATGGGCACAAAATCTCTTAACAAATACCTCAACCAATACGAAGCCGCATCAGAGGACGCAAAAGACATTACCAAACGCTTAATCAAGCTTGAAGATGATTTGGCTGCAGAAATACGTTGCTATTTATAAATAACCAAAAGGGTGTTGCATTGCAACACCCTTTTATCGTATTATTAACTTATCCTTCAATCCCGAAAAACGAATTAAAACGTTGTTATTATCAACAAACTGTTTAAGTATTTCTTCTTTGCCAACAAGTATAACCAATCTTTTAGCACGGGTTATAGCTGTATACATCAAATTGCGTGTCATAAGCAATCTGTGGGTATCAAAAACGGGCATTATCACAACATCAAACTCACTGCCCTGACTTTTGTGAACTGTCACCGCATAGGCAAGCTCCAGTTCGTCAAGACCCATAAAATCATAAACCACCTTGCGGTCATCAAACAGCACCGTCAACGTTTGTTTAGGAACATTTATATCCGTCACAAAACCAACATCGCCATTGAATACGCCCTGACCCTTTTCCAAATCAGAAAGTCTTGTCCACTCTAAATTATAATTGTTTTTGTTTTGCATAACCTTGTCGCCCACACGGAAGGTATAACTACCCACCGTCTTTTCGGAAATCCGCATCTGTTTGGGATTAAGCCGTCCTTGCAGAATTTCATTAAGGTTCTGCACGCCAATACTCGACTTTCGCGTAGGGGTAAGCACCTGAATTTGCGAAATACTGTCAACCCCGTATGTTTTAGGAATTCTTCTTTCGCAAAGGTCGGCAATGGTCTCACAGAGCTTGTCAGGGTCAGAACATTTCAGCATAAAGAAATCATTGTCAGGGTCATTGCAAAATGGCATCTCTCCACGGTTTATGCGGTGAGCATTGACAACAATCATACTCTCCTTTGCCTGCCTAAAAATTTCGGTAAGCTTGACACACTCTAAAGCTTCGCTTTCGATGATGTCTTTAAGGACATTTCCTGCCCCAACTGCAGGAAGCTGGTCGCAATCGCCAACCATTATCAGTCGGGCATTTTGCGGCAGTGCAAGCAACAGGCTGTTCATAAGCAAAACATCAACCATTGACATTTCGTCAACAATCAAAATATCACATTCAAGCTTGTTCTTTTCATTTCTACCAAAGCAAATGTTTCCGCCCTCGGATGGCATATTTTCAAGCAGTCTGTGAATGGTTTTTGCCTCCATCCCACAAACCTCAGTCATTCGTTTTGCCGCCCTACCTGTGGGTGCAGCCAGTGCAATCCTTTTCCCCTGACGCCTCATTATATTAATTATTGTATTAATTATTGTGGTTTTTCCCGTACCGGGTCCGCCGGTGATTACCATAGCAGAATTTTCAAAACAGGCAAAAACCGCATCTCTTTGGTTATCGGCAAGAACAATCCCACTCTCTTCCTCAGCCCTTTTAATCAGTTCTTCTGCTTCACGGCGGTTGGTTTCAAAAATCAAGCCGCTCATTTCACGCAGCCTTGACGCAACACCACGCTCTGCATCATAAAATGTTTTAAGGTACACGGCATCAAATTCCTCGTGATTTTCCACAATCAAATCGCCTTTAAGGCAAAGCTGTGCCACGGCATCCTCAACCTCGCCTGCATCAATTTCCAAAGCCGCTTTTGTCTGGGCTATAAGAGTTGGTTTTGGCAAAAATGTGTGACCACTTAAATACCCTGCATTAAGAAGGGTGCTTATAACCCCTGAACATACTCTTGGTACAAAGTTCAAAGGAAGCTGCATTTCTTCACGGATTTTATCACATATTTTAAAGGTAAACCCATCGATACCGCTGAGAATAAACGGATTTTCTTCAGCAAATTTTATTATATTTTCTCCAAAGGTACGATATGCCTTTATTGCAAGATTGGGTGACACACCAAACCGTTGAAAAAATACAACAATATTTTTAAGTCCGATTTGCTCTACAAACCTCTTATATATTTCCTGAGCCTTGGCAAGTGAAATACCTTTTATCTTCGTCAGTCTTTCAGGCTCTTTTTCAATAATCTCAAGTGCCTCGCATCCAAACGCTTCCACTATCCGTCTTGCTGTAGTTTTGCCAATATGCGGCAAAATTCCCGAGCCAAGATACAGTTCAATTTCACTTTCTGTTTCGGGCATAAGCCTTTCAAAGCTGCTCACGCTGAACTGCTGGCCGTATTCGGGATGATTTTTCCACTCACCAACCGCCATAATACGCTCGCCTTCTGAAATGCCCGGCATATAGCCCGTCAGAGTATATAGATGTCCGCCGGAGGAAATATCACAAACAGTATAACCGTTTGACTGATTTTCGTATATTACATCTTCAATTATACCGTCAATTTTTTCCACCCGTGTTCACCTCCCATTTTCTATGACATTATTATACTGCATCAACATTCTTATGTCAATGAACACAGGCGGAAATTTTTAGTTATGTCAAGCTGTTGGCAATTTTCACAACCAACTCTTCACCATACTTATAGCACAGCAAAAACTCAATTGTTTCATCTTCTATCCCTGTCTTTGCCTGAATGATTTCTATGGCTTCGTCAACCGTCATTTCACATTCTCCTTTTTTGATTTCTTCAAAAGGGAAGTTCCTTCCTGGACACGCTGTGCTTTGAAAATCTTTATGCCTTCCAACTTCTGCTTTGGGATACAAGCTTTTAAGATGCAAAATCAGTTCCCGACCGGCTTTAAGCTGAGGTTTTGGCATTGCATCATTTTCAAAATTCCCCTCAAAGCAAACACCGATACTTTTGTCATTGTATCCTGTGCAATGAGCACCTATTGTGCCGATTGGTCTCCCGCGGAAGATACCTCCATCCTTGCGTATATAAAAATGATACCCTATACCGCTCCAGCCGTTTGCAAGATGCCCTTTATGAATACTCTGCACATCACCCACTCCCGCACGATGATGCAAAATAATATATTTTGTATTGCTCCGCTTTGAAAGACTTCCCTGCCAATTAAAGCCTGCATCAATTATCTTCAAAAGATGCAGCCTCCTTTCTTTCCTTTAAAATCTCAATTGCTTTGATAATAGTTTCAGGCAGTGGCACACCCATAAGCCCTGCATTTTCTACTATTGAAAGCATCTCATTGGCGATAAAGCCTATGATTGCCGCAGTGCGTATGTAATCTGTACCCAATGACACATCAAGTCGGTGAGCTATCAATACAAAAAGCAAGGTAACACACTTTTTGCAAAGACCAATCCACCCGGCACGGCTGTTCAGGTTACCGCTTTCTGACTTATTGCTTTTATGAAAAACTCCTGCAACAATCAGCCCCATCAGGAAGTCAACTGCCATAAATATCACAAGAGTTATCATATCCTCGGTCCAACCACCAAAGAGCTTTGCCATAAAACCGCCTGCTATGCCAAGCGCTGTACATATCATCATTTTTACATTTGCCATTTTAAACACCTCCCGCTTCTTTTTCCATCCTTGCCTTTTCTTCAGCAAGGTGTGCCTCGTATTCTGCCTCGGTAATCTCGTAAAAGCTATCTCCCGTCATACCCTCGGCAAGATTAATTTGCTTTCCGTAAATTTTGCCATCAGTAAGCACCTTACCATTGTCTGCGTGTAAAATAACTATTGTTTTCATTGCTTAACCCCCT
>JAZRNN010000045.1:0-23950 GCA_045648175.1 Clostridia bacterium | reverse complement strand
TATGATAAGGCAACAAATATGATACAACATTTTATGTATTACCATAAATAGGAGGAAACTATAGTGAGTGTTAAAGAGCAATTATATTATCTCATAAGACATGTTAAATTAGGAGATTACGATATTAATACATTTTGTGATTTATTTACAGATTTAGTAAATCTTGAAATGTGGAAAGAAGCTTTTGCCGAAGAAGAAAAGGCGATATTTGGCGAATTAAATAAATATACAAGTAGATTCTCTCCATATGAGGAAGATTTGAAACTTCCCAATGTTTTTTATGATGAAAAAACACTGATGGAACAGATTGACATAGCTATTGAGAAATTAGGAATTGATTTATCTTCTAAATAAGCAAAAATTTAATTGTGTATTCTTCGGCAACATTCTTGTTGCCGAAGAATGACAAATGTGTAGAATAGTTGTGGGGCTTGTTGATGATAACGGAAACATAAAGAATACCTATACTTATGACCCATGGGAAATATTCTTTCTGAATCTGAAACCATTTACAATCCAATAAAATATGCCGGTGAATACTATGATGACGAGCTTAAAGACAGAGGAATGGTTCTACTGTCTTGAAATAGGTATACGACAGAACCGTCCCTCTGCCCTTAAGATATATCAGGAATGAAAAAATATTTTAAGTTTTAATGTGACTTTTAAAAGTTGTCCATTTTGTCCGTTTTATTCGTGTATAATTAAAGTAAACGCGAAATGGAGTGATTAGATGGAATTTAATTTAGACCTGAAAGCAATAAGACTAAAAATGCACATGTTATATGGAAAAGAATTCGCCCCCATAGTGCAAGAAAGTAATAAGTGGTATATGTGGAAAACAATAATAACTAACACAACTTGTGTGGCTTGTTACAAAAAAAGCGGAACAATTTTTAATGAGGAATATATGATAGATGCATTTCCGCCACTACATGAAAAATGTAGATGTTCTATATTAAGAGCAGGCTCAATTTGTTCAGGAACTGCAACTGTTGATGGTTTATTGGGTGCTGATTATACAATGAAAGAACAGAAGAAATTACCACAAAAATATATATCCAAAAAAGAAGCTAAAGCAAAAGGATGGAAGTCGTTGCTTGGAAATTTACAGGTGGTTTTGCCAGAGGCAACAATTGGTGGTGATTTATATCAGAATAAAGAGGGGAAATTACCTAAAAAAATAGGGCGGACATGGTATGAAGCGGATGTTAACTATTTAGGTGGATATAGAAATTCGCATCGGTTGATATATTCAAATGATGGTTTGATATTTATTACATATGATCACTATCTTACATTTTATGAGATTGTTTAGGAGGAGTGAAAACAATGATTAAATATAAAATAAATTTGTCAGAGGCAAGGTCTGCATATGATATACAAGAGAAAATACAAGAGGGTTTGAAACTTCCGGATTATTATGGAAAGAATCTTGATGCTTTATGGGATTGCCTGACTGATATGGATGCACCTGTTGAAATTTATATATGCGGAGTTGAAACGCTTGGACAGGAAATGAAAAAGTTTTTTACAGAGGAAATTATGAAAATATTTGATGAGGTAAAGGCGTGGTTTGCTGAAAATGGAGAAAAGTTTACATTTACGACGGAAGAAAAAAGATATAATTAAGAGCATAGCAAATATGAAACGAAAACTATAGGATTATAAGATATTAAAACTTAAGCGACTGATTTTTCAAAATCAGTCGCTTTTTATATCCCCAAACCCTTGTGTACCAAGGGATTCCAACTGTTGCCGGTGTTTCGACATCCCATTGAATTGTAAAGTGGCCTGTTTCGCGCATTGCCTGTACAACGTCGTTGTTATAGTCGCCGTAGGGGGCGCGGAAGAAGGCGGGTTTTACGCCGGTTATTGCCTTGATTTTTTCGTCGCATTTGTTGACTTCTTCTTTCATTTTTTCAACCGAAATCTGTGTCATATGCGGGTGGCTGTTTGAATGGTTCATAATTTCGTGACCTGCGTCAGATAGCTGTTTTACAGATTCGGGGTATTTGTCGACCCAGCTTCCCACCACAAAAAAAGTCGTTTTTATTTTGTATTTATCCATAATTTCAATAAGCTGATCGGTGTCTTCGTTGCCCCAGGCGGCATCAAAAGAGAAAGAAATCACCTTTTCATTCTCGGGTTTTTGCACACAATAAATTGGTAAATCACGTTTTTCGCTCGAGACGGTTATTGCGTCATAACGCCCTATGTATACAAGGCTCAGTGCGAGAATAAGCACAATTACACACAACAGCCCCGTCCTTTTTGAAACAACAAAAATTTTCATAAAGTCAATCCTTTCTTATAAATTATTTCCTTTTTAAAATATATTCAACTTTATAGGGATTAGAATTGAAAATAATTGGAGAAAAAATAAAATAAGGCTTTGGTAAAGAAATTTACCAAAGCCTTGCGGCTTTGTTTACCAGGCAATTTGGGGCTATTCTCCAGTACAATCAAGACAGGGAGTATAGCCTTGTGATATAGCCTCGTCTATTGTCATTTGGGTTGTATTTGTTTTATATTTTACATGTTTGCAAAAATTTTTGTGATAGCGAATGCCGGTGGTTGTTACATAATAGGGTTGAGCTAAATATGCAGAGTCGCGTGTTAAAAATACGGATTTTACCTGTGGGTTGGTTGTTATAAATATGCTGACAATGGAAATAAGTATTAATGCAAAACCCACAATGCAAACAAATTTTCGCTTTAAAAACGTTGAGATTATTTTTGTCAGTACAGACGGATGTTCGAGATAATGAGCAAACTCGTTTGCAAAGGATTCCCGCTCGATTTTGGAGTATGTATGATTGGGTGCATCCAGGCGTTTGTCGCAGATGTGTCCGAACTCATGATCAAGAAGCGTTACTTTTTCGGATGGTTTTAAATCAGAATTAATAAAGACGAGCTTTATATTTTCGGTTATATAGACAAAGCTGTTTTCGGCAGAAACTTTATCTTGAATTCCGAGAGTTTGTATTAATTCATTAACCTCAGGAGTGTTGTTATATTTATTGTATTCTATTATTGTAAAACCGCTATCCTGTATCAATTTTTTTAAATCTTTGAGGCTGGGTGCTGTATTTAACCGATTTTTACGCATTAATTTTTGAGATAGCTTTTTGGGAGAATCAGTCATTGTTTGTTTTGTCCTTTATCTTTTGTGCAAGTGTAAGAATAAGTTTTTCTTCATCAGTAAGAGGAGTACCCGTAGTAAGACCGCCGTAGGCAGCAATAGTGGCATCGGATTTTACCGATGTTATTCTACGGTACTCAGTCTCTGCTACGGAGCAAACGGCATGTTTGCCCAAATTATCCAATACAGTAAATTTTTCAATAAGATTGGTTAGCTGCTTATCATTTACAACCGGTATATTGTTTATGTGGGATATATCAAGGGTGTCAAAGATTTTCATTACCATATTATAATTTGATGAGCCCACCCCGTTCTTAAGTATAAAGTTTACGGTTGTTCGCGGAATTCCGATATATTGTGCAAAGTTTTCAATAGTCTTAAATTTTTCTTTAATTCTTTTTCGTATTAGTTCTTTGTATAAATCCAACAAAATCACTTCCTTTATTAACATTGTACAACAAAATGTCAAATTAGTCAATGAAATTGACAAAACCTGTTGACAAAATAAGGTTTGCTGATATAATTTAAGACAATAGAATATATATTAATAAATATTAAAACAATATATTACACAACTATATATTGTGAAAACAGTAAATTATTGGCAACTTTATGGAATATTATTATGTTCGTGGTAAAATAATAATATAAATATAGAAAGGAAGTTGTACAATGATTAAAATGATAACAGATGATTTAATTGAAAAATATAAGGATTTTTTAATTAATGAAGAAAAGGCTTCTGCTACGCTAGAAAAATATATGCGTGATATTAAAGCTTTCTCACGCTGGATTACAGGTTATGAACTTGACAAGAGAAAGGTTCTTGATTACAAAGAATATTTGATAGGTAAATTTGCCCCTGCATCTGTTAATTCTGTTTTATCCTCGCTCAACAGTTTCTTTGAATTTAATAATTGGTATGACCTTAAGGTCAAAATGCTAAAAATTCAAAAACAGATTTTTGCACAAAAGGATAAAGAGCTTTCAAAAACAGAGTATGAAAGATTACTTGATGCCGCAAAAGCAAAGAGTAACCAAAGATTATATTTGTTAATGCAAACAATCTGTTCAAGCGGAATCAGGGTATCGGAATTGCAGTATATAACAATTGATGCAATAAAATTAAGAAAAGCAACTATCAATTGTAAGGGTAAGATGAGAATTGTAATTTTACCCAAGGAGCTTTGCAGAATGCTTGCAGAATACGCGAAAATCAAAAAAATAACAAGCGGGCCTGTTTTTGTAACAAAAACAGGAAAGCCGCTTGATAGGAGTACTATATGGAAAATGATGAAAACACTTTGCGAAAGTGCAAAGGTATCTAAGTATAAAGTGTTTCCACATAATTTAAGACATCTTTTCGCACGCACGTTTTACACACTTCAAAAAGACATTGTAAGACTTGCAGACATTCTTGGACATTCAAGCGTAAACACCACACGTATATACACAATGGAAACGGGAGAAATACACCGTAGACAAATTCAAAAATTAGGACTTTTACGTCTATAAACAAAAATACCACATAATCGAAATTATGTTGCAAGGCATAACGAAATTGACATAAAAGGAATTAAACTGCAATATGACATACACGATTTTTTCTAAAAAACAGCATAAATTTTAGACCAGTTATTGTTAATGTTATAAAACTGGTCTGTTTCGTTTTGCTTTTTTTGTATATATTAATGAATTTTTTTGCAAAATTACTGTAAATCATTGACAAACACTCCTGAACATGGTATTATATGTACGCTGTAAATATCGAATACGGCTATAAAATACCACATAATTTCGATTATGTTAGCAGGCATATTTTTTTATTATCGCTTGTAACGAGCATTACATCACAGCAGAATGTGGCTACAAGTACAGATAGAAAGGATTGAATGAGTATGGACATTTATGCCATGTCCGATAAGAAAAAAGCAATCATCATCACAACATGGGACTATCTTTTAAGGACAGGACTTGCAAATGCATCTATAGGAGATTTATGCAGAGAGGCAAAACTTGCCCAGAGCAGTTTGTACTATTGGTTTGAAAACAAGGACGATATTTGGATAAGTGCTGGAAAGTACGGGCTTTCAAAAGTTGTTGATGCACTATTCAATTTTACTCTTAACCACACGGATAATGTGCGAAAGTATTTCGATACACTTTTGGACGAGGTTGAAAAATATAAGTATGAATTGCGTCTTGCAATACAAATTACAACAAGCCCGGTATTCGGAGAACGTATGCGAGATAAATCTAAAGATTTTAGATTGTTATATGAAAAATATGCAGAAAAGATTATTGGTATTTTCAACTGTACATATGAGCAGGCAGAAGTATTTATTTATTCCATTATTGCCTTTGTAATTGATTATGCAATATGGGATGATGGCGAAAAAACTCAAATGCTTCTTGAAAATCTATATTGCAGAATAGTAAATATTCTTAATATAGAAGAAAATCATAGATAACTATAATTTATAATGGATTGGTGGTTTTGGCAAACAATTATGATAAAAGGCATTGACAGCGCAGGAGAGACATCTTTATTATTGATTATTGCACATATAATTGTATTTTTTATTTTTTTGATTTTTTATTTTAAGGTATTTATACCTTTTACGATAGAAAGAAAATACATAATCAGGGAAAAGAATCGCTCGTGCGATTACGAAGAATACAAATATTGGAAAAGAGAATTAAGAAAATTATATCTAGCATACATCCCAATCATAGGTAGATTTTTTAGGTAGTTGTTCAATATTTGTTAAATATTATACTTTGAATGATTAATCCCGTACAATTACGGGACCTAAAACTTATCCTTCTTTTAAAGCATACAACCTGCTCAATTTGCATTACAGCTTGACATCAAAGTCTTTTACATTTTATCTACGACATCTATTTGTTTTGAGCAGGTTGTATGCTTTAAAAGAGATAAAAATATAAAATGAAATGCGGTGATAAATATGAAAAAACACCTGAACGGACGAATAATAAAGTTGATTGCATTTCTTTTGGTAATGTTGCAGGTAATGGCAATATCTGTATCTGCAAAGGACAATGTTTTGTCGATATACAGAAATAATCCTGAGGAAAGCATTCCTTTTAATGTTACCAATATGTTCCCCGGAGATTGCGAAACAAAGGTTTACAATATCAGGGTTTCGTATAATGGTTCAATCAAGGTATATTTTACAGCCGATGTAAGAGCTGGTTATGAAAAGCTTGCAGAGGTGTTAAAATGCAGGGTCGTTATGCCCGGAGCCAGCGAACCCGTTTACGACGGGCTAATGAAAGAAATGCCTGATTTGGAGCATTCAATTTCGGCAGTAAATAAAACCGAGGATTTAAAGTATGAAATTTCTGTATATCTTGACACAAGTGTAGGGAATGCCTACAAGAATAAAGAATTGGTTGCCGACTTTGAATGGTGGGCTTATACTGCTGACGAAGGTCATCCCGGTGGCGGAACAATAAAGCCAGTTGTTATACCGGGTGGTGGCAATAAGCCGATAACTCCGCCCGATGATGGTGATGAACCTGTTACACCGCCTGACGATGGTGATGAACCAATCGTTACTCCGCCTGATGGGGGAGAGGATAAACCTGTGGTGCCTTCTGATGGTGATGAACCTTCAGACTTGCCATCAGATACCCCGCAATATGCACAAGGCGAAGGAATAACCTCGGGCGATGCTGAAAGGCCTGCCGGAGAGCTTATTAACCCTCCGAAAACAGGGGACATTGCAAACCCTGTTTTGTGGATTGTATTAATTTGTATCTCTCTTTTTATTATTCTTTTGTACATATCTTTTAAGAAAAAAAGAGAGCCAAAGCAAGAAAAAAATCCGATTATGAAAAAGCTCACTATTTGTATAGTGATAATCGTAATCCTTGCAGTATGTTTGTGCATTACAACATTTGCATTGGTATATTCCAAAGTGAGTGTTGACGAAAACATCTTTAAAACCGGAACAGTTGAGATAAATCTCAACGACGGCAAACCGATTATCGCCGAGGCTGATAGGATTTTGTTTGAACCCGGAATGACGGTAACAAAAGATTTCTTTATTAAAAACGAAAGCACAGACGAGGTATATTACAAGATTTATTTTGATAATGTGCACGGCGGGCTTGAAAAGGTTTTAAATGTGAAAATTCTTGACAAAGAAACAGGCGCCAAGCTGTATGACGGCAAAGCCGAGGGTCTTATAAGGGAAAACTGTGATAGTGCCGAGCTTTTGTTAAATGAAACACGAACCCTCACAGCGGAATTTCACTACCCAAAGCTAAGCGGAAACGAAACACAAAACCTGAGTATGTCTTTTAATATGTGCGCCGTAGCAACACAGAAAAAGAATAATGATGGCAGAGAATTTGATTAATAAGGAGAGATAAGATAATGCGAAAAACACTTAACATAGTGAAAAATGTTTTGGTTTGGACTATTTTTGCAATAGCTGTTGCAATGATGATATTCACAATAGTTTCGGTAAATACATTTGACCAGAATAACAGAGATTTATTTGGGCTTAAAGCATTCACCGTAAGAACCGACTCAATGAGTGCAACAGACTTTGATGCAGGGGATATTGTTTTCACAAAAATTGTTGACCCCAACACCCTTAAAGAGGGCGACATCATTGCATTTGTTTCGCAGAGTGAAGAATACTACGGTGAAACAGTTACCCATAAAATTCGCCGAAAAGTAACAACAGAAAATGGCGACCCTGCATTTATTACATACGGTACAACAACAGGTGTTGATGATGAAGCACCGGTGGAATACACTTATATCTTAGGAAAATATGCAGGAAAAATACCAAATGTCGGAGCATTCTTCCTCTTTTTGAAAGAGCCTATCGGATATCTGCTTTGCATATTTATTCCGTTCTTGCTTTTGATTTTATATCAGGGACTTATGTGCATAAGGCTTTTCCGCAGATATAAAAAAGAACAAATGGCAGAAATAAATGCCGAAAGAGAGAAAATCGAGGAAGAACGCAAACAAGCGGCTGAAATGATGAAAGAGCTGCAGGAGCTGAAGGAACAGCTTGCGGCAAAGGATGGACAACCGCCCGTGCAGTAAGATTTAAACAGCAAATCGGCTGTTTATATATATTCGTCTCGCGAAAATACATAACAGGAGGTAAAACAAAATGACGAATAGTAAAACAACAAAGAGAGCTTTGCTTAGTAGCGGGATATCACTTCTGCTTTGCTTTGCAATGCTCATTGGAACCACATTTGCGTGGTTTACAGACAGTGTAACAAGTATGAACAATGTTATCAAGTCAGGTAATCTGGATGTAAATCTGTATTATTGGGATAACAGTATGTGGAACAACGAGAAGAATGTTAAGCTTCCCGATGTATCTCTTGCAACTGATGAAGGTAAAAATCTCAAGCTGTTCAGAAATGCGGATGGTGAGGAAATCCTTTGGGAACCAGGGGCAACTGGATTTGGTCAGTTTGAGGTTGCAAATGAAGGTACGCTTGCACTGAAATATGAGCTTATGCTGAATTTTGACGATGAAGGCAGCGACGACAAGACACTTGCCGATGTGCTTTCGGTTTATGCACGTGCAATTATTAAGGGTAACACACCGATGGCAGATCCTTACCTAGAGGATTTGAGAGTAAATTACGGTGATTCTACGATTCCCGGTTGTGAAGCTCAGCCATTGAAGAATTTTGAACTTAAAGGTTATCTTCTCCCCGGTGAGTCATTTAGATATGAGCTTGGTGCATTCTGGGAGCCTTCCGACAAGGACAACGAATATAACGTTAAGGGCGGTCTTTCAATCGACTTTGGCGTAACCCTTGTTGCAACACAGATGACATATGAAAAGGACAGCTATGGTGACGATTATGATGAAAATGCCGAATATCCGGAAATAGAAGCTGATGTATGGGATGGAACTGTCGATACTTCGTGGTATAACGATACTGACACAGAATTTAAACTTAACTCTGCTGAACAACTTGCAGGTCTTGCAAAACTTGTTGATGGTGGCAACACATTTGAAGGAAAGACTGTTGTATTAGCAAGTGACGCTGATCTTTATTGCATGGGTGATAATGGCGAACCTGTAAGTTTTGATCCAATTGGAGACAAATCACCCTTTAAGGGAACATTTGATGGTAATGGACATACTATTTCAAACCTCTACCAAAGTGGATGGGCTTTTAATTATGAATGGGGCAAATATGGTTCAATAGGTTTATTTGGAGAATTAGAAAGTGCTACTATTAAAAATGTAACAATCAGTGGTGCTGAGGCTAAAATTGAAGGAGGCGACATAGGCGGTATCACCGGTTCTGCTAGCGGTAATTGTGTTTTTGAAAATATCACAATCAAGGATAGCGACTTTGGTACTTACAACAATGGTATCGGCGGTATCATCGGTTGGTCAGGTGCTGGTAACTACACATTTAAGAATATTAGAATAGGAGACGATGTAGTTCTTGGCGGCCTTTGGGGCTCTTTTGACAGCTCTATCGGTGGTGTTGTAGGCCAAGGCGAGCCCGGTGCAACATATAATTTTGAGAATGTAGATATTGCTTGTCGACTTGATGCTTATAACGATGTTACTGCTGCTTATAAATACTATATCTATCGTATGTGCGGTATGTTGATCGGTCGCCTTCAGGAAACTACTACTATCGATGGTAAGAATTATCCTGATATGTCCAAATATAACATCAAGTGTAAGAATGTAAATGTTACTTATGGTGATTGGGTTGACTACCATTACTGCGTTGTAGCAGGTAAAACTGCATGGCGTGTAGAGTCTGGATATGCTTACGGAGGAATACCCGCTGATCACGATCACAGCACTTGTGCTATGCATTGCAATCTCTTACTGCCATTTGACTCTCTCTTTGGTGGTGCCCAATACGGTGTTAATGGGATTACCTCTTATGACGGCGTAACAGTAGTTTATAACAACAAGTAATTATTCAAAGTCCACCTATCCCTCAAAAGAGGGATAGGTGGCCATTCCAATGTTATAAATGGCGAAAAGCTGTTTATATATATTCGTCTGACGAAAATACATAATAGGAGGTAAAAAATAATGACGAATAGTAAATCAACTAAGAGAGCATTGCTTACAAGCAGCATATCACTTATTCTCTGCTTTGCAATGCTTCTCGGAACAACATTTGCGTGGTTCACAGACAGTGTTACAAGTGCGAACAACGTTATCAAGTCAGGTAATCTGGATGTAAATCTGTATTACTGGGACAACAGTATGGACACAGGAACTAATGTATCTCTTGCAACTGATGAAGGTAAGAATCTAAAGCTGTTTAGAAATGTAGACGGCGAGGAAATCCTTTGGGAACCAGGGGCAACAGGCTTTGGTCAGTTTGAGGTAGCAAATGAAGGTACACTTGCACTTAAGTATAAGCTTATGCTAAATTTTTACAATCCAACCGAAACCAAACCCGACAGCGGCAAGACTCTTGCCGATGTGCTTTCAGTCTATGCAATTGCACGTAATGGTAAAACAGGCGAGGATGCTGTAATGGAAGATGATGCTCTGGAAGAACTGAGAACAACTTATATGGATTCTACTGTTCCCGGTTTTGAATCACAGGCACTTAAAGATTTTACTCTTGAAGGCTATCTTCTTCCCGGCGAGTCTTTCAAATATGAGCTTGGTGCATTCTGGAAGCCTTCCGACAAGGACAACGAATACAACGTTAAGGGCGGTCTTTCGATCGACTTTGGTGCAACACTTATTGCAACACAGATGACCTATGAGAAAGATAGCTATGACGAAAAGTATGATGAAACGGCTGAATATCCTAAGACACCGGATTTTTACGCAACAACAGCCGATAAGCTGATTGAGTCAATTGATAATGCAGGACAGGGCGAAATAATTGGATTAACCAAAGATATAAAGATAGAGCCTGCAAATATGAGCAATGCATATGGCACTACAGGTATCAACATCAAAAACGGACAGACACTTGACGGTAACGGCAACACACTTGATATTAAGGGTGCAGGCGGTACTTGGGATTCAGGTATCAACACCACAGGCGGTATAATCAAAAATCTGACAGTTACTGGTTCTTTCCGCGGTATCTTTATTAACCATAATAGCCCACACAGTGAGCGTGTAGTTCTTGAAAACGTTATTATTGACGGCACTACCTACACTATCAGCTGTGACCAAGGTACTGGAAAGGGACTCACTGCTACTCGCAGTACATTTAACGGATGGACCAGTTATGCAGCAACAATTGGTGATGTAGAATTTACTAATTGTAACTTTGGAGAAGGTAATGGATATGCATACTGCCGTCCATATGCTCCGACTGCTTTTGTAGGATGTGAGTTTGAAGCAGGCTTTACAGTGGATCCTCGTGCTGTAGTTACATTTGAAAACTGTACTGTAGGTGGAGTTAAGCTTACAGCGGAAAATCTTGCAACTCTTGTAACTAATACTGCAAACGCAACTGTTAAATAATTAGTTTGATCTTTTGTCACCCAACCCGCATCAGGGGTTGGGCGGCAATCAAAAGGCATATTGTCGGTAAAAGATGGGCGAAAATTATTTTATTATTACAACCCACTTTATAAACAATAAAAATTTTCTTGACTTTACCTAAAAAACAGTGTGCCTTTTGATTGCCGTATTAAACATTAGGAGGTGTGACAGAATGAAAAGGATATATAAACAATATATAAAAATACCGGAGAATGACAAAATATCCGACAGTATTTTGAAATCAAGAATTATATTGTCAGCACTCGTAATACTGGCTTGTATTACAGTAATGATTTCCACCGCTTTTGCTTTTTTCAGAATCGATATGGAAAAGAATTATGAAATGCGTTCAGCGGTATGGAATATTGCTGTTGAAGAAACAAGTCAGGGCAGAGTTTTGTCTACCTACAAGTGTGCCCGCACTCCCGAAGAAGGGGAAATGCACGAATTTATTCTTTCTGCGCGTGGTAGTACAGCTACTATGGGATATTGTGTAATCAAGATAACAAGTCCCGAGGGCGAAACAAAAGAATATTACACACCTTCATTTAAGAGGAATGAAACAAGGACAATAGAAATTCAGGCAGTTGCAGGATGTGAGATTAAATTTGAACCTCGATGGGGAAAATCGGTCAAGTACAGAACTGCGGAGCTTAGCGGAGGAACAATCATTCATTCGTTTACTCCACCACCCGAAGAACCCACAACAGAGGGCGGCGAAACAAGCACATCTTCTGAAACCACACAAGGCGAAGACAAACACACCGAAAGCCTGTCAAAGGATTCAGGAGGAATTCCATCAAGTGAAACAGTGACCCCTTCAACGAGTGAGCCTTCAACGGATAACAGCGGTGAGGCACCGGCGGAAAGCTCATCTGTGACCTCGGGCGAAACCTCGCCATCAGCAGGGGGCAGCGCAACAACCGAAACCACAAGCACTCCGACACAACCTTCGGGTGATGGCGGTTCATCCTCGTCAAGCAATAGTTCATCGTCAGAAAGCAGTTCTGCAACAGGTGATGATTCAGCATCAAGCGGCGAATCATCTGCTGCATCATCTTCGGGTGATGGCGGCAGCGAATAGGCGGAGGTATGTGCTTGAAAAAATATCAGGAGTGTCTTTTGACGATAATAAAAGCCATTCTTTTTGTAGCTGCTGCGGTAATATTGATTTATTCGTCATATCAGCTTTATAACTACAATAAAGAACGAATAAAAAGCGAAAAGTTGGCAGAAAGTGTTGTTTCTGAAAGCTTACCACAACAAGATGCACCCATAAATGTAGATTTTAAAAAGCTTAAACAGGAAAGCAATGATATTATAGCGTGGCTTTACTGCGAGGGAACACCAATAAACTATCCTGTTGTGCAGGCTGAGGATAATTCTTATTATCTTCACAGAGGAACAGACGGTGAATATAGTTCTTCCGGAACATTATTTGCAGATTGCCTTAACAAAGGTGATTTTACCGACAATAATACAATAATATACGGTCACAATATGAAAAATGGTACTATGTTTGGAGTTTTGACAGAATACGTAAATCAAGATTATTACGATAAGCACCCTGAAATGTATATTGTAACACCCCAAAAAGGATTTAAAGTGAAACTTATTGCAGCAGCTACGGTAAACAGCACAGCATCAATCTACAAATTGCCGCTTGAGGATGAAGATAAAGATAGTTTTATATCCCAACTCTGTGAAAAGTCGACTTTTAAGTCGGAATATAAATTTTCACCGGATGACGTATATGTTATGCTTTCAACTTGTTCGTATGCGTATAATGATGCAAGGTATGTGTTGATAGGGGTTTTAAAAGAACTATAAATATTTTGGTGTTAGACAATCAATCTTTGAAAGGAAAAACATATGGCAAAGATACTATTAATGATTTTAGCATTTATTATATTAACATTTGTTGCGGTGGTGTTGTATTGTGCCATAATCGTCGCAGGACGTTCCGACGAGTATGAGAACAATGCTGATTAAAACAAAAGATGAAAATTTCGCACAGATAATTTGATTTAAGTTTTTGTTTTATAGAAAATACAACATAAAAGTTGTAATTTCTTATAAAATAAAAAAGCGGCTGATTTTAAACAAATCAGTCGCTTTCTTTGTGTGCCGGGAGTTTCCAGCCGTTGCCAATGCTTTAAATTGATTAATCCTGATGTTCTGATTCCAAGGCAAGCTTGATGTATTGTTCAATATCCGAATAAATAAAGAAGTTAGACATAAAGCTTGTCAGTGACGGCAGAATGAGGAGTTCAAGAAGTACAATCACTAAAGCGGCGATTACTGATTGGGTAATTACTACAACTGCCACGGGGATAACGATGTGTACCAAAACAGATATGAGCAAAAGAAGAATGTTCTTTGGCGCTTTTGCGAGGGCAAAAATCAAAGAGTTTTTCAGTATGTGCTTTAAAGACAGGTCAAATGTAATCATAATCTGATAAATATACAGATGCATTATCGTATATACAAGTGCAGCAAAAATAACGATAAATGCCAGTATATAAATCTCTGAATTCATATAGAACTCAATGGCGATTGTCAGTAGAAATAGTGCAGCAAGGTCAATTGCCCAGATACAAAAGCTTTGCTTAAAATTTGTCCGGAATTTTTCAAAGAAGTCGCTGACAAGCCAGCAATGCTCCTCTCTGCCGTAATTGCGGATAATATAGGTTGTCCCTGCGGTGGCAGGACCCAATCCGTAAAAAATGGTAAACAGCAGAGAAATTATTACCCTTAGCCCTATGTCAATAAGAGCAAAAGTGGGTTCAAGTGATGGGTCACCTAATGATACATAAAAAAAGTTTGAAATTCTTGACGATATAACGCCTGTGATAATAATTGTAAAAAGGAAGAATGGGATTGCTGCAATCATATACAGCATATTTACCTTGCAAAGGTCCCATAGCTTTCTTGGAAGGATCTCAAAAAAAGTGGTTATTCTGGGCTGATTTGGGTCGCGTTTGTTGACGCCCTTGCCCGGCTTATTGTAATTTGAATAAAAGAACATTTCAATTCACATCCTGATTTAAATTAATAAAAATATTATAACATAATAATACAGAATTCGCAAGACCAGAATATGTAAAAAAAACTATAGTAATGTAAAGGATTTTGTCAATGTTTTGTCGAATTATTAAAATAAGTGATTAATTTTTGAATTGGAGTGATAGTAAATGAAAAACAAATACATAGGACATCCGTCTCAGCTTTTTGGTGTTCGCGAAACACGAATGGTGGGCGGAAAGGCTGACGGTATGAGATTGCTTGAAGTTCGCAACGGAAGCGGCCTTGAATTTACTGTGTCTCTTGACAGAGGTGCGGACATTCCCTATCTGTTTTACAAGGGCAAAAGCATGGCATATATTTCGCCTTGCGGAATGGTTGCCCCCCAATATTATGATGATAAGGGTCTTGGCTTATTGAAGTCATTTACGGCAGGTTTTTTCACAACCTGCGGACTTACCGCTGTGGGTGAGCCCTGTACAGATGCCGGCGAGGAATTGCCACTGCATGGAACAATTTCAAACATACCGGCAGAACAGTATTCATACACAGTTGAGGACGATTGCATCAAAATTTCGGCAACAATGCGTGATGCTGTGCCTTTTGGACATCAGCTTGTTTTGAGACGTGAGTATTGTTGCGGAATAAGCGACAACACCATTACCGTTACAGACAGTGTTGAAAATATTGGTTGTCGCGAGTCGCCCTATATGATAATGTATCATTGCAATTTTGGATATCCTTTGCTTAGTGAAAATGCAGTTTTAAGCATTCCTTCATGTGATGTTGTACCAGGAAATGAACATTCTGCCAAGGGGCTTGCAGAGTGGAGTAAAATACCTGTACCGACAACAGATTTTGAGGAAGAGTGTTTTTATCACAGCTTTGATAAAGAACCAAAGGTATCTCTTAAAAATCCCGACATCGGCGTAGAAATGGAAATGACCTATGACAGTAAAGCTCTTGATTGCTTTACTCAGTGGAAGATGATGGGCGAAAATGAGTATGTTATGGGTTTGGAGCCGGGCAACTGTTTTCCTGACGGCAGAGATGTGATGCGAGAGAAGGGTGTTCTTAAATTTCTTAAACCAGGAGAAATCAAGACAACCAGCGTTACATTTAAATTTACAGATATTTTGGTTAAATGAAAAAATACATAGAATATAACAGTGGGCTGATTAAAAAATCAGCCCACTGTTGTTTTTGGGATAGTTAAAATTGATTTGGAACACACAAATCGAGCCAAAGCAGTGGCTTTGGGGTACCCGAAGGTGTACTTGGGTACACCGAGCGGCGAGATTTGTGCGTAGCAAAAAGACAATAAAAAGCAGGAAAACCGCATACAAAAGTATGCGGTTTTCAACATTGTTTAAAATAGGTTTATACCAATTTAATATTTTGTGTTTGAAAATTTCTGGTATTTTTGCGGTCCAGACTATTTTAACATCCCAATTTACTGAATTACGATAACG
The DNA here is from genome assembly GCA_045648175.1 of Clostridia bacterium. GTDB lineage: Bacteria > Bacillota > Clostridia > Monoglobales > Monoglobaceae > SIG440. The sequence continues at coordinate 7,799 of JAZRNN010000045.1, read as the reverse complement.
CTTGCTTCTAGAACGCCTGATGCATTTGAACCGGTAACAGTAACTGACTTGCCTTTTTCTACAGATTTAAGAACTACAGTTCTGCCGGTTGCACTGTCGATAATCTTGGTGTTACCGTTTACAAATACGTTATATTCTGTACCGTTTTCTTCAACAATCATAAGACCATATGTGCTATTGACGCTCTTGACAATACCGGTAAGCTGTGACTTTGCAACTGAGCCTGCGGCTTCAACCGAGATAATTTCGTTGCTCTGCAGACCAAGCTTCACGTCAGAGCCGGGACGAAGGTCGAAAACTGTTCCCTCCTCGGTTGAATCAATAACAATTTTAACAGTTTTGTTAACCTTGTATTCTGTCACCTTGCGGTCAACTTCGATACCAAGCACTGTGCCGGATGTGGTGTGTGTAATATAGTTAATGTTACCCGAGAATGAGTAATTTTTGCTGCTTGCAGAAATCTTTGTAACCTTACCATAAGTAAGTCTCAATGAAACGGTGTCGCCGTTCATCAAATCTGAAAGCTTGCTTTCAAGGTTGTTGCGTGAAACCTGAACACCGTCGGCAGAAATTTCGTATTTAGCCTTTTCGCCTGATGTTGCGTCTTTGACGGTGAGTGCAGTATATTCACCCGATGCATCAACAGAAATAAGTGTGCCGCCTGCGGTACTGCTTTTATCGATAACTTCAAGGGTTGTAACCTCGCCGTCAACAATTGTCAGTGCAACATAGTTGTTGTTTTTAACCTTGCTGAACAGGTCAACTGCACCGTTAACTTTAACCTTTGCATCCTTGCTGAGAACATATGTTTCAACAATTGATTTGTCGTTGGCATCAGCGATGGTAACAGTTTTTGTTCCGCCGGAATCGCGTGTACCTGAAACAAGACCGTAGATTACAGCGTCATCAATTGTCACGTTGTTTTCAATCATTTTAACCTTGCCTGCAAGGTGAGTAATTTTAACGTGCATACCTTTGCTTAAATCATCAAGAGCAACGTCCTCGCCGTTGATTTTGAATTTTGTATTTTTTTCAACGGGGTTTACTATATCGTTGCCGTCAATAGATATGGTAACGGTTTCTTCAAAATCGTCAACCGCAACAACAACACCTGTCTGTACAGATAGATCAAGAATATCAATAAGGCTGTAAAGCATCTTTGCCATCTGTGAACGGGTAACTGCAGTGTTGGGCCAGAATTCCGGCTTACCCTGTGCGTTGTTGCCCATACCCTGCATAATGCCTGCATCCTTAACATATTCAACATATGCACGTGCAGAATCAGGAATTTCAACAGTATCTGCATATGATGATGAAACAAAGGCATTACCCTGAACTTCTTCCTCAGCACCAAGGAGCTTGGTGAGAAGAATTGCAGCCTCGTATCTTAAGAGAGCTGAGTTCTTGTTTGCAGAAGAGATGTATGTATCAAGCTCTGATGCTTTAAGAACACCTGCATAAAGAAGGAAAGAAACCTCGTTTTTGTAGTTTGTTGAATATTTTTTAAGAACACCTTCGTTTTCTTCAAGAGCGTATTCCAAGGAGTCAGCAAAGCTGTCATTGTTTACGCCAATCATTCTTGCAAGAAGAATAAGAGCCTCGGTTTTTGAAATTGTATTGTTGGGCTTAAAGGTTCCGTCTTCATAACCTTTAAGATAACCCGCATCTGCCATAGCGTTGATGTAGGGTTTTGCCCATTCAACTGTCGGGTCGTTTTCTACGTCAGAAAAAGTCAGCGCAGACACAGACACAGTGGAGAGCAAAAATACTATACAAAGAATTATGCTCAGTATTTTTTTGTTAATCATTGGTTGTTCCCCCTTTGTTTTATGTAAAAAATTAATAATTATACAACATATAGTATTTTACATTATTATTCTAACACACTTTTTTATATATTTCAACTATATTTAAGGAAAAATTTTTTAAATATTTGTTACAAAATTATTAAAATTTCAGTAAAGCGTAATTATTTGCTAATTGAGCCAAAAAGTTGGTGTTGTAAATTCTTTTTATCGACGCACAATAAACACGAAACATTTTCAAATTTAAATAAGGAGGAATAAAAATGTCAAAAAAATTTATTGCTTTATTTGTGGCATTCGTCATGATTTTCACATTGGGCATAAATGTTTTTGCTGCAAATGCGGATATGCGTCTGGCATCAGGTGAAACAGCTGAGATGCTTGATAATGCCGCAGAAAATGCTGCAGCGGGCGGTACCGGTAAAGCTTCCGGCAGTGCACCGGGCGGCAATGCAGCACAGGGACAGACACAGCAACAAACGACAAACGGACAGAACTCAGCACAGAGTGCTGATGGACAGAACACACAGGGACAAACCGCAGCACAGGGTGCAGATGCACAGTCAGCAATGCCCCGTGCAACACGGACAATGGATAACAGCGAGGCAATCGTTGAACAGAATAAGACAAAGCACAATGCAATGATGAACGATGAGCTAAGCGAGGACACGGCACTTTCAAGATACAGCAGCCGAAGAGTTGCTCTCCCACCCGACATTCAGGGCACAAAGTATGAAGAGGCCGCTGAGGTTCTTGGTGCTTTGGGTATTATGGTAGGTGATGCAGAAGATGGCGCATTCCGTCCTAATGACAATATTTTGCGTTCAGAAATGGCAAAGGTTGCAGTATATTCGGTAGGTCTTGAAGACCTTGCAAACGCTGCAAACACTCCAACCAGATTCCCCGATGTGGCGCCAAATCACTGGGCAAACGGCGCAATTAATGTTGCGCAACAGCAGGGAATGGTTATTGGTGACGATGTGGGAACATTCCGTCCTGATGACCCCGTACTCCTTCAGGAAGCGGTTACAATTGTTGTAAGAGCTTTAGGTTATGAGCCAGTGGCAAAAGACCGTGGCGGATATCCTGCAGGTTTTATGGCAGTTGCATCAGAAAATCAGCTTCTGAAAGGTATTACAGCAGCAGGGGCTACAGCAGCAAAAAGAGGCGACGTAGCACAGTTGGTGCTTAATGCCCTTACAGTAAACCTTATGGAGCAGACAGGCTTTGGTAGCAACGTTGTGTATGAAGTTGTTGATAAAACCTTGCTTTATGACAGACTTAATGTTGAAAAGGCTTACGGACAGATTACAGGTACAAGCGAAACAACCCTCACAGGCGGAAGCACAACCGCAGAAGACCGCATAATGATAAATAACAACACCTTTGTTGAAGGCGACACAATGGCAAGACAGTATCTTGGTTATAATGTTGTATATTATGCAAGGGTTGACTCAACTTCCGATGAAAAAACTCTTATTCTTGTAAGACCTCAGGACAGTAAAAACAATGTATTGACAATTAATTCAAGAGACATCGTTTCGGTAACAGGTGATACAGGAGCAAACAAAACAGTAACTTATTGGAGAGCAAACACCAACGACCAGAATGCAAAGACAGCAAGTATTGTTGCAGAGCCTGTGTATATTTACAACGGAAAATATATTGCAACACTTTCAAATGAACAGCTTAAACCCGCAACAGGTAATATGATTCTGCTGGATACAGACGTGAACAATGTATATGACATTGTATTTGTAAACAACTTTACAAACCTCGTTGTAGAAACAGTGTCAACAGTTACAGGCAGAGTAACAGATAAGTATAACAACGGTTCGCTGCTTCTTGATCCCGAAAATACAGATGTTATGTTTACACTTGTAAAGGACGGAGTAGAAATTCAGCCTAAGGATTTGGTTGAATGGAATGTAATCTCTTATACAGTCAGCCAGGATAAGCAGCTTATCAAGGCTTATGTTTCAACTGAGAGCGTTCTTGGACGTGTAACACAGATAACAAATGACGGATTTAAGATTAATGATTCAGCTACAATCTATAAAAAGGCTGCGAACTATCCTAATGAAATTAATCTGAGAGATGAAGGAAGATTCTATCTTGATGTTGAGGGTAATGTTGCAGCAGTAGACCAGACAGCAACATCAACAGGTGCGGCAATTCGCGGTGCCTACGGATATTTGACAAATGCTGCAATAACAGGCACTATTGACGAGACAATTCAGTTCAAGATTTTCACCGCACAGGGTGAAACCAGGGTTTATGACGGTGCTTCTAAGATTCGAGTAAACAACACCTATGGTCTTACACCAACCGAGGCACTTGCGCAGTTTGGTAAGGACGGTGCCGTGACACCTCAGCTTATAACCTATGAGGTGAACTCTGCAGGAAGACTTACGGGTCTTGATATCGCAGTTGATAAAACTGGTACAGGTGCCGTAAATAAGGGCGTATTTACAAAGAACTTAGCTGCAGCCGACCAGGTGTATAAGAGTGCATCAGGAATGCTGGGTAATGTAAGAGTTACAGCAAATACAGTAGTGTTTGATATCCCTGCAGAAGCGGGTACTGACACAACAAGATATGCTGTAAGAAACAACACAATGTTTGCAAACAACACACCTTATGATATTATAGTTTATGACCTTCAGGAAGACTTTACTGCAGGTGCTATAATCGTAACAAGCTCAACAGGTATTACCGAGGCAAAATCGCCTATCGTTCTGGTAGACGAAATTGCAGAGGCTCAGAATGAAGACTATGACGCAATTGACATTGTTTACGGTCTTGAAAGTTCAAAGCGGGTTGAGCTTCGTTCAACAGATAAGAATGTATTTGTAAAGGGTGATTCTGCAAGACTTGAACAGGGTGATATCTTCCAGTACAGCACAAATGCTCAGGGTGAGGTTGACCAGATTACTCTTCTCTTTGACCGTGATGCAAAGGCGACAGAATTCACAAGAACAGTCGGCACAGATTTAACATTGGTTTACGGTCGCGTAACAAAGAAATTTGCGGATTCGGTGAACGTAAGTGTAAACGGCACAGTTCAGAACTACTCAACAGCAGGTGCAAGCGTTTATGAATATAACTCACAGCGAAAAACTGGTAACGTATCTGTTGTAACAGCAGGTGATATTGAAGTATTTGAAGAAGGTAATGAAGTAAGAGTATTTATCAAGATTTTCGAGGACAGAGTATCTGAAATCGTAATTGTAAGATAAAATAGATTGATTTGTTTACAGGGAGCGGATTTATCCGCTCCCTGTAAATGATTTATTCAATTTGCGTCTCAACAAATTAAAGTATTGTGCATTTTTCGGTGCACAGTTTGCTGTGCACTTTTTTTGTACAATACAAAAAGTTGCGACGCCTCAACGCAAAACAACGAAAATAACCCGAGGATTGTCCTCGGGTTATTTTCATTAATTGCTTAAATTATTTTGGTGCTCCAGTCGGATACATCCCAGATATCACTGCACACATCGCTGTAAAATTCAGGCTCGTGGCTGACGAGTAAAACTGTTCCTTTAAATTCCTTAACTGCTTTTGCAAGCTCTGCCTTGGCGGCAATGTCAAGGTGGTTGGTAGGTTCGTCAAGGACAAGCAGGTTTGCGGGGCTTTGCATAATTTTGCAAAGGCGCACCTTTGCATTTTCGCCGCCTGACAGCACCTTCATCTGCGAGGTGATATGCTCGGTGGTAAGACCGCATTTTGCAAGGGCGGCACGTGCCTCGGCATTGGTAAGATATGGGAATTCGTCCCAAAATTCCTGAAGTGCGGTTTTATCTGATGCACTTTCTTCCTGCTCGAAATAGCCTACGTTCATAAACTGGTCGTGCTCGATTTCGCCTTCTATCGGTGGGATAATTCCAAGCAGGGTTTTAAGAAGTGTTGATTTCCCCAAACCGTTTACACCTTTTATGGCAATTTTTTGATTTCGTTCAATCTGCAAATTAATTTTTTTAGTAAGTGGCGAGTCATAGCCGATAATAAGCCCCTTGGCTGAGATTACTATTCTGCCGGGTGCACGGTCGCACCTGAAGTTAAAGGTGGGCTTTGTTTTTTCGGGGGCAAGACTGATTCTGTCCATTTTGTCAAGCTCTTTCTGACGTGACCTTGCCAAAGTTGCTGTTGCGGCTCGTGCCTTGTTTTTTGCAACAAAAACTTCAAGGTCGGCAATCTTTTTCTGTTGCTTTTTGTATGCCTGCTCAAGCTGTTGTTTTTGCAAATCATACATTCTTAAAAAGTCGTCGTATGTGCCCTTGTATCGTGTGAGAATGGTATTTTCAAGATGATAAATCACGTTGGTTACATTGGTAAGGAATGGCATATCGTGTGAAACCAAAATAAACGCATTCTCATAATTTTGCAAAAAGTTGGTAAGCCAATTTATGTGGTTTTCGTCAAGAAAGTTGGTAGGCTCGTCCAAAATCAAAATCATAGGATTTTCAAGAAGAACTTTTGCAAGCAATACCTTGGCACGCTGACCGCCGCTGAGCTGGGATACGTCTTTGTCAAGACCGATTTCCCCAAGACCAAGACCGTTGGCATATTCCGAAATTTTGGTGTCAATGGTATAATAGCCCGATGAGTCTAAAATTTCCTGCATTTCGCCAACATCTTCCATCATTTTTGCAATTTCATCATCGGTGGCATCTGCCATTTTGTCATAAATTGATATCATTTCCTCTTCAAGTTTGCTCAGGTGCGAAAAGGCATCGCGAAGAACATCCATAATGGTTTTGCCCTTGCCAAGTGAGGAGTACTGGTCAAGATAGCCATAAGTAATATGACGGCACCATTCAACCGTACCGCTGTCGGGCTGAAGTTCGCCTGTAATGATTTTCAAAAAAGTAGATTTACCTTCGCCGTTGGCACCGATTAAACCAATATGCTCGCCCTTCAGCAAGCGAAAACTGGCGTCCTCTAATATCTGTCTGCCACCAAAACTGTGTGTTATATTTTCTGCATTTAGTATGCTCATTTGTTTTCTCCTGTATTTAATATTTGCTTTCAACATTATATAGTTTCACAAGAAATTTGTCAAATAATAATTTTGCAAAAATTGTGAATTATGGGTAGATTTTTTTTGAATAATGTGTTACAATATACTTTGAATGTCAAAATGCATTCAAGTAATGAATCAAAAGGGGTAAACCTATGGGTGAGCTTAAGCTTGTTGAGATTTTTACCGACGGTGCCTGCAGCGGAAATCCGGGCCCCGGAGGGTATGGAGTTATTCTGAAATACGGCGATGCGGTAAAGGAACTTTCGGGCGGCGAGCCCGAGACAACAAATAATCGTATGGAGCTTACTGCCGCAATTGTGGGACTTGAGGCTTTAAAAGAGCCTTGTCGGGTAAGGCTTTACAGCGATTCAAAGTATCTTATTGACGCAATAGAACTTGGCTGGGCTGTAAAATGGCGTGAAAACGGCTGGATGCGAAACCGTCGCGAGCCTGCTTTAAACCCCGACCTTTGGGAAAAAATTCTTAATCTGCTTGATATACATCAGGTGGAGCTTGTTTGGGTAAAGGGTCACGCAGGTCACCCCGAAAACGAAAAATGCGACAGACTGGCAGTTTCCCAGTCACAACAATTTAAATGATGGAGTATCTACTTTTCATAGATTTCACTCCGAAGAGAAAGGTAGGATTTTATGGATATAAAAAGAGTTTATGTTGACCATTCGGCAACAACTCCCGTAAGGCGTGAAGTGCTTGATGCAATGATTCCTTATTTCACCGAGAATTTCGGTAATGCATCAACAGTTTATGCTGAAGGTCGGGAGACTAAAAAGGCAATCAGCCTTGCCCGTGAACAGGTTGCAAAGGCAATCGGTGCTGACGTGAAAGAGATTTTCTTCACAGGTTCGGGCACGGAATCCGATAACTGGGCAATCCGTGGCGTTGCCCACGCAAACAAGGCAAAGGGCAATCACATTATTACAACGGCGGTTGAACATCACGCAGTTCTG
>JAZRNN010000044.1:0-4914 GCA_045648175.1 Clostridia bacterium | reverse complement strand
AACCGCCTTCAACTGCCGATAAGACGTGATTGGGGGTACGCAGGTAACTAAAAATATCATTTTTTGCATCGTCCACGTTTGTACCCTCTTTAAAACCACTAAAGTCTAATGCATATGAGTCGTCCTCGTTATATGTGCCGTTTACTACATAGTAAGTATAGCTGAACGGATGCTGCTTTCCAAATATATCATAAACTTTTATTTCAAGTATATTTTTGCCATACTTATCAAATGTAATGTTATACTCATAAGGCATGCTGTAATCTGTATCAAGAAGAACATTATCCTTATAGAACTCAACCCTGTCTACACTTGTTGCCACATCAGAAACAATGTTTACATTAGCACTGTCAACTACTGTAATTTTTCTGGCAGGATTATCCCCTGTAAACTCGTGCTGAGCAACGATTGTCGCGCCTTCGTAGATACCTTTTACAGCATAGCCGGGTGCTGTAATAGTTTCTTGCTGTACAACATTGATTTTAACAGTTGCATTTGAAGTCATACCTGTGCTGTCTTTAACCACCACTTTGATTGTATGTTCGCCGGCTGTAAGAGCATTAGTCAAAGTATAAGCTGTAGCATTTTCTGGGTTTGCAACCGAGCCGTCTTTTACATCATCAACATAAACTGTTATATCAGCAATTGCGCTATCGCTGTCAGTAGCTGTAAAGATGATTGAGGGTTTAACTGAGGTAAATCCTTCAGCAGTACTTACATTATAAACTGCATTTGATGCAGGACCTGTAATTGCAACCACGGGAGGAGTCTTAGTAACAATTGCAATATTTGCCGCATCAGATTCACCAATATCGCCATCTTCATCGCAAGCCTTTGCAGTGATTGCAACAGATGCTGGATTAGCTGTTGCTGATGCAACAACCCAATCAAATGTATAAACACCGTCAACGCCTGTCTCAACTCGGCTGCCTTCGATTAAAGCACCGTCTGCATAGAATTCTACATAGCTAACTGTACCATCTCTGTCTGTTGCCTGAGCTGTAAGTGTAACAGTCTCACCTATAGCAGCATCTGCAGGAGCTGTAACGCTAACCATTGGAGCCTTATTTACCCCGGCAATGTCATATACAGTGTATTTGAAGTTGTCAATGTATATCTGATGAGAATCGGGATGAGTCTGAACATACAAGCTCACTACTGGGTCACTTGAACCATTTGCTAGCTTGGTCAGAGGAATTGTCCGCCACAGGTCTCTGTTTTTATAAACAATTGCTGTGGGTGCATCGTTGTAGTCAAGAACAAGACGTATATTTACAACATTAGATTTTGTTATATCGCTGTTGTTGCCTATACCTGTTGCTGTAATTTTATTAGTGAACAAAGTATGTACATTGGTCTTTGGTGTTCCATCGTCATTAAATTGTTCTGTCTCAGTATATCCATCTGCACTAATGCTCAGTTTACGGCTGTATGGTTCGGACATCGTGATATCAAAGTCATAGTAATGCACCTTGGTACCTATTGTTGATGGTGCACCCTTAAACTGCAAGTAGGCTGCTTTGGTTTCTTTATCGTGGTCAATTCTCAACGCATTGCCATCCTTATATTCTTCAACAGACAATTTAAGTCTGCTACTGATGTTTTCACCATCATTACCAACGAAAAGTGCTTTCAGTTTTTCATGAGTAGAATAATCAGTTTCAGATTTATCAAAGTTTTCTTCAAATGATTCATCTTCATTCTTTACGCCGTCTACCACATAATATGGGTATTTAAATGTCTGAACGCCACCAAATGCGTCATAAACCTTTATCTCAAGGTCATTTTTATCATACTTTTTAAATGCAAGGTCGTGTTCATAAGGTTTGCTGAAGGCTGTACCAACAAGCTCTTCGTTCTGATAGAACTCTACTCTGGATACACCTGTTGCAACATCTGAAACTAAGTTTACATTAGCTTCGTCAACTACAGTGATTTTTCTTGCAGGTTCATGCTGGTTAACAATAACTGCACCTTCGTATATACCCTTAACAGCATACTTAGATGGTGTAGAACCTGTATAAGTAGCTGTTGCTGCTTCGCCAACCAGATTGCCATTTTCATCAAGCATCTTTACAGTAAATTTAGCAGTTTCGCCTACCGCTAAAGCAGCTGTTGCGGGATGGAACCAGTATTCGCCACTTTTCAACAATTCACCTTCGACAATGAATGTCTCGCCCTTGTACAATTTAACAGTATCAATTCTTGAACTGGGGGCAACAATCTTTGCAGCAAAATCTGTATTTGTCAGAACGGTAGCTCCATTCTTAGGATAGCTCATCATTATAATAGGTATTGCACTTCCGCAAACATCAGGTTTGGTTGTAAATGAAAAGTTAGTTTCAGCTACATATACGTCAGCTGAATAATATGAACGAATTGTATTTGCAGGAATGTTTACCGTATAAGTTGTATCATTTGCAAGCACAGGCAAATCAAGTTCAATGAAATCAGTACCATACACATAGGTTACATCACTAACTGTTTTACCCGCCGAATCTTTAACAATTGCAGGAACCGTTGCATCATTACGATAAATAGGGACATTAAAATCAATACGATATTTGTCCACCCCGTTACAAACTTTTGTTGCACCGTCGCTGATTTCAGGAGTTGCAAAAGGAACTGCAGCAGCATCAATCTGTGTTTTATCAGCCGTTACAGCAGTAATTCTCACTGTTTCGTCGCCTTGTTCAGAAAAATCTCCCACATATGTAACCCGAGTGGTAATATCATACACACCTTCTGTTACATCATACCAGATAATCGAGCCACTGTTGCCCATAATCGTACCTGGCAATTTTACGCCGTTGGCAAGGACATCAATGTTACTCACTCCGGCCTCAGGCAATGTCGATGCATCTATATTAACAAACACATTTGAACCTGCCACGATAGTTTGACCATTGACAATTGATGTGATATCCACAGTTACTGCTTCTTCAGCAGCTGATGCTTGGATAAAAAAAGTTGCAAAAACAAAGACAATAGCAACAGTCAAAACCACACTGAAAAATCTTTTCATCTTTCTAATCCTCCCATTTTAGATTTTTTATATGATGAATAATTTATACATAGTTATTCACATAATATTTTAGCACATCTATCCATATTTTGCAATAATTTTTTTATTTTTTTTGAATATTTTTTCAAAATATTTATAAACACAAAAATCGGGTATTTTACCCGATTTTTGTAGTTTTATATATCTTATTTTATATAATCAAATTCAACACCGTACATATGGACGGTATCGCCTTCTTTTATTCCCTTTTCTTCAAGCATATCAATTATACCTGACTTTCGAAGAGCACGCTGAAAGTACTGCAATGATTCATAATCGTCAAAGTTGGTTGAGCCGACAATCTTGCGGACATACATACCCTCAACTATATAGATGCCGTCTTCAATAGTTATTTCAACGCTGTCATTATTACGCACTTCGTCAAGATCAAGATAATCATAATCATCCTCTTCGTCACGGGGAAGCTCAGAAAGCATACGGCTTGTATAATTTATCACTTCGTCAATTCCGCGGTGTGTTGCCGCAGAAATCGCAAATACTGTATAGCCTTCATCCTCCATCTGTTCTTTAAACTTTTCAAAATTGTCCTCAAATGACGGAATATCCATTTTATTTGCAACAATAACCTGGGGCTTTTCTGCCAACTTTTCGCTGTACTTTACAAGCTCATCATTAATTATATGAACATCTTCAACGGGGTCACGGCCTTCACATCCCGAAACATCCACAAAGTGAAGTAATATTCGTGTTCGTTCAACATGTCGCAAAAACGCATGTCCAAGGCCAACACCCTGATGTGCACCCTCAATAATACCCGGAATATCTGCCATAACAAAGCTGTTGCCCTCGCCTACGCGGACAACACCAAGGTTTGGTATAAGGGTTGTAAAGTGATAATTGGCAATCTTTGGTTTCGCCTCGCTGACAATTGACAAGAATGTTGATTTGCCCACGTTAGGAAAGCCTAAAAGACCCACATCAGCAATGAGTTTAAGTTCAAGTGTAATTTCACGCTCGTCACCAGGTAGTCCTGCCTTTGCAAATTTAGGGGTTTGACGGGTTGCGGTTGCAAAATGAGAATTACCCCAGCCGCCGTTGCCACCTTTTGCAATAATAAATTTTTCGCCGTCTTCTTTAAGGTCACAAATAACCTTGCCCGACTCGGTATCACGTATAATTGTTCCGCAGGGAACTTTGATATAAAGATCTTCACCATTTTTGCCGCTGCGTTTGCCGTCACGGCCGTTTCCGCCAGGCTCTGCCGCATATTTCTTTTTATAACGGAAGTCAAGCAGTGTGCTTATATCCTTGCAGGCTATGGCCACAATATTACCGCCATTACCGCCGTCACCACCGTCGGGTCCGCCTGCTGCAACATATTTTTCACGATGAAAGGTTACTGCTCCGTCGCCGCCCTTTCCTGCCTGAATAAATATTTTGGATGTATCTATAAACATAAATCATCATCCTTTCAAAAAATTTCCTGTTTATTATAAACATCGGAAATATTATTTTCTTCATAAAATAGTATAGCTAAATTTAAGGCGGTTAACCCTGAGATTAACCGCCCTATTGTTTTGTTTATTGGCAATTACTGAACGATTTCGTAAACAGAAACCTGTTTCTTATCCTTACCCTTACGTTCGAACTTAACCTGACCGTTTACCAATGCAAACAAAGTATCATCACTGCCCTTGCCTACGTTGATTCCGGGGTAAATTTTTGTTCCGCGCTGTCTAACGAGGATGTTGCCTGCCAGAACGTGCTGACCGTCACCCTTCTTGGCGCCAAGTCGTTTGGACTCAGAATCTCTGCCGTTTTTAGTACTGCCGACACCTTTCTTATGAGCCATTGTGTTCACCTCTCTTAAAAAATATCGATATAAAATA
>JAZRNN010000043.1:0-53106 GCA_045648175.1 Clostridia bacterium | reverse complement strand
GCTTAAAATTTAATATTTATGCCATAGGCACTCTTTTTTGTGCTGTCCGCACAAATTGGGGCAGTTCAATAAACTGAACTCTTTTTATATTGTTAGCTTTTAAGTTTATATCGTTTATTTGGTATCCAACGGTTTCATTGTAGGGAAGAGGAGAACGTCACGGATTGCAACTGAATCGGTAAGAAGCATTGTCATTCTGTCAATGCCATAGCCTATGCCGCCTGTGGGGGGCATACCAATTTCAAGTGCTCTCATAAAGTCTTCGTCTGTTGTATTTGCCTCTTTGTCGCCGAGGGCAAGAAGCTCTTCCTGAGCTTTAAATCTTTCTCTCTGGTCGATGGGGTCGTTAAGCTCTGAATAAGCATTTGCCATTTCCCAACCGTTCATAAAGAACTCAAATCTTTCAACATATTCGGGATTATCAGGTTTTTTCTTTGTAAGAGGTGATATTTCAATCGGATGATCCATTACAAATGTAGGCTGAATCAGATGTTCTTCAACATAATCTTCAAAGAAGCTGTTTAAGATATCGCCCTTTTTATGATGGGGTTCATACTCTACGTGATGCTCGTCCGCAGCCTTGCGAGCAGCATCAATATCCTTGATTTCGTTAAAGTCAACACCAGCATATTTTTTAACAGCGTCAACCATGGTGATTCTTTCAAAGGGTTTTCCTAAATCCATCTCAATGCCGTTGTACGAAATTTTTGTTGAGCCAAGAACTTCGTTTGCAACATGGCGGAACAGATTTTCGGTTAAATCGATCATACCGTGATAATCTGAATATGCCTGATAAAGCTCCATAAGTGTAAATTCGGGGTTATGTCTGGTATCAAGACCTTCGTTACGGAAAACTCTGCCGATTTCATAAACTCTTTCAAGTCCGCCGACAATGAGTCTCTTTAAGTACAATTCAAGTGAAATACGAAGCTTAAAATCTTCGCCCAATGCGTTGAAATGTGTTTCAAAGGGACGTGCAGCTGCACCGCCTGCATTTGAAACAAGCATTGGTGTTTCAACCTCGATAAATCCCTGAGCGTCCAAGTACTTGCGTATGGTAGAAATAATCTTTGAACGTTTAACAAAAGTATCCTTTACTTCCTCGTTCATAATAAGGTCAACATATCTCTGTCTGTATCTGAGGTCGGTGTTGGTCATTCCGTGGAATTTCTCGGGAAGGGGGTGTAGGGACTTGCTGAGAAGTGTATAACCGTTTGTACGAACGGAAATTTCACCCTTTTGTGTCCTGAAAACTTCACCTGTAACACCTACTATGTCACCGATGTCAAGCTTTTTGAACTTTTTATAAACGTCTTCACCCATATCGTCACGGGTAACATAAAGCTGAATTTTGCCCATCCGGTCGCGAAGGTCGAAGAATGAAGCCTTACCCATAACGCGCTTTGACATAAGACGGCCTGCAAGTGAAACCTGAGTGCCTTCCATTTTGTCAAAGTTATCTATGATATCTGTTGCGTGATACTCCTGATTGTAAGTTGTCACATCAAAGGGATTTTCGCCCTCTTCCTGCAGTTGTGCAAGTTTGTCGCGTCTTACTTTTATGAGTTCACCTATATCCTGTTGCTGCATTTGTTCATTTTGTACGTTGTTTTCACTCATTTGTAATTCTCTCCTATCTATTTGTCTATGCTGAGTATTTTAAACTGAATGGTACCGCCGGGAGTTTCAACATCAACTACATCGCCTACCGTCTTTCCGATAAGAGCACGTCCTACGGGTGATTCGTCAGAAATCTTGCATAGGTCGGGGTCAGCCTCGGTAGAGCCAACAATGCTGTATTCAAGCTCTTCGTCAAATTCTTCGTCATAAACCTTTACACGGGTACCCACGCTGACAACGTTAAGGTCGATATCGTCCTCATCAATTACTTTAGCATTTTTCAGCATATTTTCAAGATGAACAATTCGTGCTTCAACCTGAGCCTGTTCTTCTTTAGCTGCGTCATACTCGGAGTTTTCAGATAAATCGCCGAAGCCACGTGCGACTTTGATTTTTTCAGCAACTTCCTGACGTTTTTGAGTTTTAAGCATTTCAAGCTCCTGTTCAAGCTTTAAAAGTCCTGCATCTGTAAGTAAAATCTGTTTGTTATCCATTTTGTTTCTTGGCCTTCCTGCTCACATAATAATCCTGTCCAGCCTTACCGTGAGCCCGTAAAGCACCTTTGTCGCATATAACCCATATATTATATATCAAGTTGCTCATAAAGTCAACTTTTTTTTGCCCATCATCCAGGCAGAAATTTTATCTGTTGGGTTAAAGTCGTTAATACATATCGCAATATCAAGAAAATTCACATCACAACCGCTTACATCAAAGTCAAAAAAGATGCCGTCAATAAGGATGTCGCGACCTATTCTGACTGAAGGCTGATTTAAATTAATCATAATTTCGGCATCTGCTGTATACTTGTCTGTAATTTCTGCAAAAAAACCGGTTTCGTCATAAAACCACTCCTGAAAACTTTCAGCATGGTGACTTTCAGGCGTACATATAATCAGCTTTTTTGTGTCATAACACAGTTCTGTGGCAAGACGCTCAGTTATTCTGTCCATTTCAGCGGTCTTTATGCAAATTTTGCAGTCGGGGGGGGATATCTTGCATTTTGGAGCCAGGCTCCTTATACAATGAGGGATAAGTGTATAGAAAATCTTATTTGTAGAGTCAGTTAAATCATCAGAATAGTTGTTCAACAAATGTGTGAAAACTATTTTGTCGGCTCCTGATTTTTTTAAAATTTTTTCAGCCCTTAAAACTGCTCTTTTTATACGTCGGGGCGATGTTTTATTAATCTCCCGGGTTGTATAGGGTATTCTTACGATAATAAGTTCAAAAGGGTTTTTTTCACTGGATATCAATTCTCGGCGGTATCTTTTAAAAGGATTTCGGGGCTTTATCCCGCATTCAGAAATAATACCAATTTGCACTGTAAAAAACTCTCCTGTATCAGAATTAATTCTTTTCCAGAATTTCAATGGCTTTTTTCAATTGTACATCGCGGCTTACATCAGCCTCATCAATTGTGCTATAGTCGTCAATGCTCATTTTGACCTCAACATCGGGGGTGATGCCCTGATGGTCAATACACACGCCGTCGGGGGTGTAATATTTTGAATCGGTGATTTTCATAATGCTGCCATCCCAGAATTTGTACGGAATTTGTGTAACACCCTTGCCAAATGTTTTTTCGCCTACGATGGTGGCAATATCATATGCACGCAGGGCACCAACAAGTATTTCGCTGGCGCTGGCACTTCCGCCGTTTGTAAGTACAACCATAGGTAGTTGTGATTTACCCGCAGTTGCTGTATAATCGCGTCTGTCGCCGTCTTTATCGAGAGTATAAACAATCTCACCCTCATCAATAAAAGAATCCGCAATGTTAACGGCAACCTCCATATAGCCGCCGGGATTATTTCTAAGGTCGATTACAAGACGTTTCATACCCTGTTTTATAAGGGAATTGTATTGCTGTACAAATTCGGAATATGTGTTAATCCCAAACTGACTTATATTAATATATGCATTTTTTTCGTCAAGCATTTTGGATGAAACGGTTTCGCGCTTAATGGTGGCACGGGTAAGCTTTATATCTGTTGTTTGCCCCGAAGATTTTTTTAAAATGGTAAGTGTAACTTCGGTCCCTTCAGGGCCTTTCATATCCGATGCAACCTTGTCAACATTTACACCTATAACCGAGTGCCCGTCTATGCTCAAAATTATATCTCCTGATGCAATGCCTGCCTTTTCTGCCGGAGAGCCTGCAAGGGGCGAAATAACCATCACGCCTTCGCCTTCTTTGCCGGCGGTGATATACAGACCCACACCTGAGTAGTCATCAGATTCCATATTTTCAACAAAGCTGGCTGCCTCGTCTTTGCTCATATAAATGGTGTAGGGGTCTTCAACACTCGATGAAGCTCCAAGGAGAACGCCATCAAGAAGTTTTTCAGTATCAACATTTTCATAATATAAATTTTCGAGGACAGCAATGCCTAAGTTGAATTTTAAAAATTCTGCAAAACGCAATGCACCAAAAGGGTTTACAGCCATAACTGTTCCCAGAGCTGAAACAATAATTAATGCTACTGCGCATATAACCAGAACAGATTTTTTTATATACATAACTTACTGACCTTTCTTAACAAAGTTCATCCCTTCACATAATGAAGGGATGAAGCATATATAACATATCCTATGCAGACAAGGATAATTTAATTACCTTTTAATTAAAAAATTGCATTGGGTCAACCGCCGCACCGTTTATCAGCACTTCAAAATGAAGATGAGGACCGGTGGAATTGCCTGTTGAGCCTACGCGGCCGATTTGCTGACCTTTTTGAACACTTTGACCCCTTGATACACTGTAAGAACTCATATGTGCATAAAGGGTAGCTTTGCCGCCGCCATGGTCAATGACTACACAGTTACCGTAGCCTGAATTCCAACCCGCCAGAGTAACAGTACCTGAATTTGCCGCAACAATTGTTGTGCCGTATGCTGCGCCGATATCAGTACCGGTGTGTCTTTTATAAATGCCGGATACCGGGTTTTTTCTTCTGGGCGAGAAGTGCGAGGTTATGTAGTGACAGCTTGGTGTAGGCCAGGTGAATTCACCGCCGACATACGCTTTGCCACGAGAGGAGGAACTGAGCGAACCTGAAATACTGCGTCGCAGACTTTCCATTGCCGCATCTGCCTGGTCGATAATCTTCTGGTAGGTGGCAGCATCGTTTTCAAGCTCTTTCATATACGCCTGCTGTTCCTGCTGTTTTTTTACAAGTGCCGATTTTTGAGAACTCAAGTCGCTTTTTGATGCCTCCTGAGTTTCCTTTAAAGCTGCAATTTCGTCACGTGCTGCTTCTATCTCAAGGCGGTTTGCTTCCATTTTGTCGAATATGTCTTTATCGTGTTGTGAAATTTCCTTTACAATTTCAACCTTGTCAACAAAATCACCAAAATTCTTTGCAGAAAGCAACATTTCAATATAACTTACATCGCCTTGCTCGCACATAACACGAAAGCGCTCTTTAAAAAGAGCATATTGCGCTTCGGCCTTTTTGGTTGCGGCATCAAGCTTTACCTGTTGTTCGGCAAGGGATTTGTCAGTTTCGGCAATCTTGGCGTTTACCGCATCAATCTTTGCCTGGATGTCCCCCGCTTCCTTTTCAAGCAGTTCCATATTCTGAAGCGTCTTGGCCCGTTTGGTTCGTGTACTGTCAAGCTTTTGCTGAGCCTCATTCTTTTTTTGCTGTTGTTTGTTTATTTCTGCCTGAGAGGCTGAAACAAACATAGGCGCAACAGAGGCAATTAAACCAAAAATCATAAGTGCGGCAATAATTGCTGAAACTATTCTGGTTACTTTTTTATTCAAGTTAAATCACTCCTGATTCGTTTGTATTTTAAACATGCAGATGCTTTCTTATAGACATTGCACTGCCTATCATACCAATTCCGATTCCCATAAGAAGGAAAGCAAAAATTATAACATTAATAACCTCGGAAGATTCAAGAAGGGCAATGTTGCCCATAAATTCCTGAACGGTAGGGAGCACCGAACCATAACCAAACATTACAATAACGGTTGCAATCAAAGCACCGACTGCCCCAAGAAGCATACCTTCAACAATGAAGGGCCATCTTATAAACCAGTTTGTGGCACCAACGAATTTCATAATGTTTATTTCCTTGCGCCGTGAGAACATTCCAAGCTTTATAGTATTGGAAATAATAAAAACCGAAATTGCCGCCAGTATAAGTAAAAGCCAGATGCTGACGTGCTGAATGGTGTTGGTGATTGAAAGAATCTGCTGAATTAAATCCTGACGGTTAACAACATCTTCTACACCTTCGATTTTTAATGCAGCTTCGGCAACTTCATTCGCCTTGGTAACATCTTCAAGGGCAAGGATATATGCATCTCGCAGGGGGTTGTCCTCTTCAAGAGTATTTATAACCTCGGCCTGCTCGTGATAAACGCCCTCTTTGTAATTTTGCAGACGCTCTTCCTTGGTGTAAAGCTGAGCCTCTTTGACATAAGGTATTTCGCTAAGCTTACTGCCTATTGCGCGAACATCATCTCGGCTCATTTCATTGGGCATATATACGTTAATTTCGCACTGCTCTTTTATCTGGTCGCCAATGGAGTTAAGGTTCATTCCAAAAAGGACAAAAAAACCAAAAAGCACAAGGCTTGCAATAACAATACCGATTGATGCCAGTGTCATAAGACTGTTGGATATAAGGCCCTTAAAACCCTGAGTGATGAAGTATTTAATATTTCTAAATATCATAGCCGTAAGCACCTTCTTCCTCGTCACGAACCAAATTGCCGTTTTCTATGGCAAGAACTCTCATGTGCATTTCGTCAACAAAGTTCTTTGCGTGAGTGGCAACAATCATAGTGGTTCCGCGTTTGTTGATGTCGACAAGCAACTGCATAATTTCGTTTGCGGTGTCGGGGTCAAGATTGCCTGTGGGCTCGTCCGCAATGATTACCGGAGGCTTGTTTACCAAAGCACGGGCAAGTGATACTCTTTGCTGTTCGCCGCCTGAAAGCTGACCCGGTTTCATTCTTGCTTTGTGTGCAAGCCCTACCAGAGATAAAACATTGGGGACGTTGCGGCGGATTTCGGCACGTGATGCACCGATAACCTGCATTGCAAAAGCAACGTTTTCGTATACAGTTTTATTGGGGAGCAGTCTGAAATCCTGAAAAACCATTCCTATATTTCGTCTTAGATAAGGAATACGATTTTTAGGAAGCTCGCCCAGATTCATCCCGTTGACTATGATTTCGCCATTGTTGGGAGTTTCCTCTTTGATAATTAATTTTGTCAGGGTTGATTTACCTGCACCCGAGGGGCCTACCAGAAAGACAAATTCACCTTTATCAATAAAGAATGAAACGTCGTCAAGGGCGCGCACTCCAGTGTCTTCGTATGTTTTGGATACATTTTTAAATTCAATCATAATTCTTGCTTGGCCTTTCTGCACTGCCGCGGGCAGGCAACCACCCACGAATTAAATTCTTGTGGGCTCTGAAGTAAGATATTTATTAACCATCATAGCTACCTTGAATATGATGGCATCGTCAAATTCTCTCAGGTCAAGACCTGTGAGTTTTTTAATTTTATCCAGTCTGTAAACTAAAGTGTTTCTGTGTACAAACAGCTTTCTTGAGGTTTCCGAGACGTTAAGGTTGTTTTCAAAGAATTTCTGAATGGTATAGATTGTTTCGCTGTCCAGAACAGAAATGGATTCCTTCTTGAAAACTTCCTTTAAAAATAACTCGCAAAGAGTGGTGGGAAGCTGGTAAATAAGCCTGCCGATACCAAGATTGTCATAGCTGATAATGTTCTTTTCAGTGTCAAAAACCTTGCCTACCTCTAATGCAATTCTTGCCTCGCGGTATGCACGGGCAAGCTCCTGAATGGAATCAACAACTGTGGAAATTCCAACAGATATTTTAACCATAGCCTCTGAATTAATGGTGTCATGCATTTCCTGAGACTGTTTAAGGATTTCCTTTGTATCGATGCCTGACTTCACTTCTTTAACGATGGCAATATCACGATCATCAATGCGGATAACAAAATCTCTTGTTTTGTCAGGAAAAATGCTTTGAAGGATATCTACCATAGAAACATCCACATTTTTGTGGGTTCTTATAAGAAAGACAACTCTTTCACAGTCAACCAACAGTTTAAGTTCACGACTTCTGTAAATTATGTCATTGGAAAGCACATTGTCTAAGATGACATTTTTCATAAAGCTGTTGCGATCGTATTTTTCGTCATAGTACTGTTTGATTGTCAAAAAGTGAGTGCCAAGAAAGGCAGAATAGCCTTTGGCAAGTTCGTCGGTGCCTTCACAAAAAACAAGATATATGTTTTTGTTGCAGGTCTCTATTTTGCGGAAAACATAGCCACCGCCAACGTATTCATCGTTGTTTGTTTCAAAATGAGTAATCACAGCCTCGTTATGATGACCAACCTTGGTTTCGTCGCTGCAGGCGATTATATATCCGCTATCGTCCATAATACCGATTTTTCTGCGAATATCCTTTTTCAACTGATTGCACGTGTTTTGAAATATTCTGTTTTGCATCTGGATACCTCCATATAACACTTTAAAACGTGGGAAGTTGAGAATAGCAGTTTTAAAAAGCAAGAATAAACAATTTCCCACCATAACACCTTAACATTATACCGCTTTTTTCTTTAAATTGCAAGTTTTTTGTGCAATTTTTACAAAAAATTCACAAAAAGTGGCTTAAACCCCGTCGCTACAGGCATTTTTCATTTAGTATTGGCTACAGCTGATTGCTTGTGTTTAGCACTTTGCCATTCGACAATTTTCGCGCCCATTTTTTATAATTTTTTTAGTACGTCGGATTACGAATTTTATTCGTAATCTTTTTAAAAGTTGTCCGAAATGTCCGCTTTTTTGGCATATAATATAATTAAGGGGGGAAGGGGGGGACGGAGTCCACCGTGAAAGTATGCGTTCCCCATTGGGGACGGGGAACGCATATTTATACCCCCTTTATTGTTATTGATGCTTTGCAATCAACATTTAACATTTCTGTAATAAAGTTTGTTAATATTGCGGGATAAATCTATCTTTATTTCTACATTTTTCAAAAAAATATTTCTTAAATTCTATTGAAAATCAACAAAAAGTAATGTATAATGTTACTTGGAATACTGTCACATAAAAAAGGAATATCCAAAATGAAAAAAACACTTGCGATATTGCTGGACATTATATCTATATTGCTTGCATTGACCCAGGGTGTTTTTGCAGCAGAGTTCCCTGATGTTCAGCATACTCATACAAACTATGATGCGATAATGCACCTTACAGACCTTGGGGTTATTGCCGGATATGATGACGGCACCTTTTGCCCCGAAAAGGAGATCACCCGAACAGAGTTTTGTGCCCTTATGGCAAGGACCCTTGGTTACAATAAGGATACTTATGTCGCAGGGGAAATACCCTTTGATGACGTTGCTGAAGGTTACTGGGGCCGTGATTATATCTCGTTCTGCTTTGAGCTGGGTCTTATAAACGGCATGGAAGAAGGGGTTTTTGCTCCGGCTGATAAAGTTACCGTGGCGCAGATTGCAAAAATGTCGGTCTGTGCTGTGGGTAAGGAAAGCGAAGCAAAGGAGATAAAGGGCAAAAAGTGGTATTCAGGCTATGTCGAGGTTGCAGAACTTTACGGCTTGCTTGACAAAACCAACCAGCAACCCGACGAAAATGCTATCCGTGCAAATGTTGCTCAGGTGGTATACAATATGATTGAGTCAGGCGTTTCTGTTGAGCAAGAAGAGGAAGTGCCAGAAAAAGATGATAATTTAAATCTTCCTGATGACGAAGAACCTGAAGAAAATTTGTCAGATATTGAAAAAGCTTTTTTGAAAAAGGATTATTCGGATGTAAAAGTAATTCTGGTTGACCCGGGTCACAACTTTGAAGGCAAGGATACCGGTGCAAGGTATGAACCCTATAATGCAATTGAGGAAGTGATAACCTGGGAGATTGCAGATAAACTTCGCACACGGCTTCAGGATATGGGTTATACAGTTATTATGACCCGTGAGGAAATGACCGACAGTGTTGCCAACACATCTGCCACAGATAGCCTTCAGGCACGGGTGGATATGGCGCACACCAATCTGGCTGATTTGTTTATTTCCATCCATTGTAATATGGGCGGAGGAACAGGTACCGAAACCTATTGCTTTGCGGGGGGCGGATATTCCGCAAGACTGGCAGAGCTTGTTCAGGACGAGATATCATATGCAACGGGGCTTTATGACCGAGGTGTAAAAACTGCAAATTTCTTTGTGATAAAAAATACACTGATGCCGTCAATACTTATTGAAACAGGTTTTATGGATACCCAGAGGGATGCCCTTTTGCTGACAACCGAATACGGACAGATTTGTTTTGCGCAGGCGATAGCGGATGCAGTTTATAAATATGATATGATGGAACCCTTGCAAATTGCAGAAGAAGAAATTGATGCGCAAACAGAAGAAGAATTAGAGGCAGAGGTTGACTATAATGATTAAAAAACCCGAATTGCTTGCTCCGGCAGGCAGTCTTGCAAAACTTAAAATAGCAATAACATATGGTGCAGATGCTGTTTATGTAGGCGGTGAGGAATTTTCGCTTCGTGTGGCAGCTGAGAATTTTACCCCCGAAGAGCTTGCCGAGGGTGTGGAATTTGCTCACAAGAGAGGTAAAAAGGTTTACCTTACTGCAAATATCATACCTCATAATGAGGATATCTGCAGATATGAAGAATTTTTAAAAAAATATTCTAAAGCAGGCTTTGATGCAGTTATTTTGTCAGATTTGGGAATGTTTCAGTTAACACGTGAAATTGCCCCCGACCTTGAAATCCATGTAAGCACCCAGGCAAATAATGTGAACTTTAAAAGTGCCGAAGGCTGGTACAAAATGGGTGCAAAAAGAGTGATTCTGGCAAGAGAAATGTCCTTTGAGGAGATTGCGGAAATTCGCGAAAAGACGCCCGATGGGCTGGAACTTGAGGCCTTTGTCCACGGGGCGATGTGTATATCCTATTCAGGCAGATGCCTGCTTAGCAATTATATGACAAACCGTGACAGCAATCAGGGTGCTTGCTCGCACCCCTGCAGATGGAAGTATTATCTTATGGAGGAAACAAGACCGGGTGAATATATGCCGGTTGTTGAAAATGAAAGGGGAACCTTTATATACAACTCCAAAGACTTGTGTATGATTGAGCATATTGATAAGCTGATTGAAAGCGGTCTTGATAGTTTTAAGATTGAAGGCAGAGTTAAAACCGAATATTATCTGGCAACTGTTGTCAAAGCATATCGTGATGCAATTGATAAGTATTTTGAAAATCCCAACACTTTTAAAACAGACCCAAGGTGGCTTGAAGAACTTAAAAAGGTTAGCCATCGCGACTATACAACAGGTTTCTTTTTTGGTAAGCCCGACGGCAATGAGCAGAACTATGAAACAAGCTCTTATATTAGAAATTACGAGCTTTTGGGAATTGCAGATAGTTATGATCCGGTTACAGGATTACTCTCAGTTGTACAGAAGAACAGGTTTTTTAAAGGCTCGGAAGTAGAATTTCTGAGACCTCACGGAGATTTTATAAAGCATAAAATCGAGTATATGGAAGATGAGGAAGGTAACGAACTGGAGATTGCAAACAGACCCCAGAAAATTGCCAAAATCCGCATTGATACACCTATCGAAAAAGATTCGATGATGAGAGGTGTAAGGGAGAAATAGTTCTCCGTTAGATTTTGTAAATAATATTAAATCATAAATATTTTTAACAGGAGGTTGAAAAATGAAAACTTCAAAACGTATTTTGTGTACACTGATGCTGGTAGTTTTCACATTGGTTAATACTGTTGTTATGCCTGTTTCAGCTGCAACCTTTACCGACGTGACAGCAGGCACAAGCGTATACAAAGCAGTAGACGTCCTCAATAAGCTGGGTGTTATCAACGGCTATGATGACGGCACATTTAAACCTGATAACAATGTTACAAGAGCAGAATTCACAGCAATGCTGCTCAGAACACGCGGCATGGGCGCTCTTGGCTCAACAAGCCTTGAAAATCCCCCATTCCCTGATGTTGTAACCCCCAATGTATCATGGGCAATCGGCAATATCCGTACAGCTCATAGTATGGGAATTATTAACGGTTATGATGATGGTACCTTCAAACCCACCAACAATGTATCTTATGAGGAAGCAATCAAGATGATTGTTTGTGCTCTTGGCTACGGTGAAATGGGCAACGAGGGCGCAGCATGGTATTCAAAATACCTTACAACAGCAATACAGCTTGGATTTACCGAAGGTGTAAAAGGCGTAGTAGGTACTCCTGCTACCCGTGCTATGATTGCTGAAATGCTTTATAACTGCCTTGAAGTTGAGCTTGCTGAAAATAACGAAATCACAGACAAGACAATTTTAGAGGACGACCTTAAACTTAAAAAGCAGGTTGGCTACATTTCTGCAAATCCCACAGTAAGTTTGACAAACCCCAATTCAAATCTCCGTGCTGACGAAGTTGAAATTACAGTTGGCGATGAAACTGATATTTATAAGGTAAGCAATGCGGCAGAGTATAATGATATGCTTGGTGCTCAGATTACCTTCTATTCAACAACTGACAGAAATGCCGGCACAAAAACTTTGGTTATGGCAACTGTTGAAAGATCAGTGACGCTTGAGATTTCTGCAGATAAGATTGATGACAGTCTTTCTGACGAAAATGCTGTAGTTTACTATGAAAGCGACAATGCTAAACGTGCATCACAGGTTTCATTAGATTCTAATGCAATCGTAATTTACAATGACCAGCTTTATGGCACAAATGTGGCTTCAAGCACATATGCTCAGTATTGCACAGATAAGGGTGCAGATGCTATTCCTACATTGGGTAGCATGAAGTTCCTTGACAGAAACGCTGATAAGAAATATGACATTGTGTTTATTGAAAGCTATGATGCATACATTGTATCTTCTGTAACATCTTCAACTTCTACATTTACTGACAACAACCTGAGAAAAGGTTTGGCAAACAACAAAGTGACTCTTGATGTTGCTGATACAAGCAAGACAATCAAGATTGTTGATAAAAACGGTAAGGATACAGCCTTTAGTTCAATCAGAACAGGCACAGTTGTTTGCATTAAGGAAACAAACATAGCCAACGGCGGTCAACACCTTATCACAGCTGTTGTTATAAATGAAGCTGTAATAGGTACAGTAAAGGGTACAAATTCTGACGGAAGCATTAAAATTGAAAATAAGAACTATAAGTACTCACCTCAGGCACCATGGATGAATCCTGTATCAGGTGCAGATGTTTCGGGTATGCCCGAGCCTGAGATGGGTGAAAGCGGTAAGTTCTATTTTGATATGAATGGTGATATTATTGGCTATGACAAGACAGAACAGACCAATAACCAGCAGTATGGCTACATTATGCAGGCAAGAACAAGGACAACCGCTCTTGATGAAACACTTGTATTCAATATTCTTACAGAATCAGGCAGCAAGGTTTCATACTATGCATATGAAAAGACAAGCATAAACGGCGAAACATTTGACAGCTACAGCGACCTTCTTGAAGCACTTGATGATACAGCATACATCACCGGTTCTGAAAGTGATTATCCAAATGCATCAAACGGTGAATATTCACAGTTGGTTAAGTTTACTACAAAGTCAAACAAGGGCGAAACTGTTATTGATGACATCATCACAGCAGAGTACGTAACATCCGGCAATAATGTATCAGCAGATGACCTTTATTTCTATGCTGTAGATGGATTTATGGCAGATAGTGCACTTACCTATAAGTCAACAAACAAGCAGTTAACAGACGGAACAAAGAAAATCAATATGAGCAGTGCAATAATGTTCAAAATTCCCGAGGACAGAAGCGAAACCAAGGATTATAAAAAGATTACCTTTGGTGACCTGGAGAACAACTTAAACTACAATGTTGAATTCTATGACGTAACTGGCACAAATTCTGCAAAGGTAATTCTGGTATATGGTGGTGCGGCTACTGCAGGTGAAGTTAAGGCTGACTCTCCTGTTATGGTTATAACAGGCATATCTCAGGAAGAAGACCCAGCAGGTGAGCTTAGCTCAAGATACAGACTTGTAGGTTATGTAGGCGGTACAGCTGTTGACTACTGGGGTTCAGAAGAGAGTGAAGATGTTCTTGATACACTTCAGGAAGGTGACGTTGTAAGACTGGGTACAGATGCTGACGGTTATTATACGGTTCTGCCCGAACATGTTGTATTCAGTGTAGCCGACGGTCATCGTGACACAGCAATAGATGTTATAGATGATTATGGCAATGATGATAGCTATCCCAAGAAATATCGCAACTCAGACGGTAACAACCGCTTCATTGGTATCTGGGGTTCAGCATATCAGAGAGATGACGAATTGTTTGTTGTTTCAACAGATGTTCTTGCCGGAACTGAAAATGAAGATGCAGTTGATGCAACACGTCTTGATATGCAGAGAAGCTGGTTTAACGGTGCAAAAATTTATGAATTTGATACAACCGGCTCAAAACTTAAGATTACCGAATATGGAACAGGCGATGTTGCAGGTGTGATTGATGCACTTCAGCTTTATGATGGTTCGTCCAAGCCTGTTGAAGTATTTATTCATATGACAAGTGACACTGTTGTAAAGACAATGATTATTGTTAAAAGATAATATTGCAGTATGATGCGATACGACAAAGCCCCCGCCAATTGGCGGGGGCTTGTTTTGGGCAACAGAACTTTTTTAATCTTTGTTATTTTCTAACTGCCCAAAATAACTTTCAAGAATTTTAATAACAATGTTATTGAAACTGGTATCGTTTTCAATTGCAAGGTTAGTTACCTTGTCGGCTAATTCGTCAGAAATATATAATGACTTGTAACAAGCCTGTACCTTTTTTCTTGAGAAATCAGGATTAAATGCCATATAATATCACCCCGTAAAAATAAATGTTATATTTACAGTATAATATAAAACAGAAACTTAAAATATATGAGAAAAATATATTGATTTTTATGCTATATATGTTAGTATATTATTGAAGAACAAAATCTTTTGTTCTTGAGCCGCCAGGCACACAAAAAGAGTGATGATAACTCAGCCAACATATCTTTTTTACTTAAAATTTCCAATTATTCGGCTTAAGTATGATTATCACTCTTTTTGCATTTATTTAAGATATTTAATTCAATATTCCGTTTTCGGATACTTCAAGAAATTTTTCGCGGACACGGCTAACAAGACAGATATTTTCAGGTAATTCAAGATTGGGGTCACGGGCAAGTAATTTGTCTGCGGCGTCTTTTGCAAGGCTTAAAAGATACATATCGCAGGATAGATTTGCTACCTTCAGCTCGGGCAAACCATGCTGTCGGATGCCAAAAAATTCTCCGGGACCGCGTAGTTCAAGGTCTTTTTCTGAAATCTTAAAACCGTCGGTTGTTTCGCACATAATTTTCATACGCTCGTCAGCAATTTTCCCACCGTTTGAAAACAGAATGCAGTACGAACTATGTCCGCCGCGACCAATTCTGCCACGTAGCTGATGTAGCTGTGAAAGTCCAAAGCGCTCGGCATTTTCAACAACCATAACCGTGGCATTGGGGACGTCAACTCCAACCTCGATAACAGTGGTAGATACAAGAATGTCAATTTTACCCATTGAAAAACGTGTCATAATATCTTTTCGGTCAGCGGCTTTAAGTCTGCCGTGCATAACCTCCACGCATAGGTCGGGGAAAACGGTTTTTTTAAGGTTTTCGGCATATTCAATCGCGGATTTTGCAGTAAGAGTCTCGGATTCCTCGATTAACGGGCACACGATATAGGCTTGCCTGCCGTCTTTGACATTTTTGCGAAGGAACTCATAAACACGGCTACGCATCCTTTCGTCAACCGAATAGGTTTCGATTTGTTTTCTGCCGGGAGGCAGTTCGTCAATTACAGATATATCAAGGTCGCCGTAAAGTATCAGCGAAAGTGTACGTGGTATTGGGGTTGCCGTCATAACCAAGGTATGTGCCCCGATGCCTTTTTCGGTAAGGGCAAGTCGCTGACGCACACCAAAACGGTGTTGTTCGTCTGTTATGACAAGTGCGGCATTTTTGAAAATTGTGTCATCTGTAATAAGGGCGTGAGTACCTATAATAATTTGTGCAGAGCCGTCCTTGATTTGTGACTTTGCATCACGTTTTTCGGCGGCAGACATACTTCCGCAAAGGAGAAGGGGTTCAAATCCGAATCGAGCAAACAATGGTTTTAAATTTTTATAATGTTGAATTGCCAGGATTTCTGTGGGTGCCATAAGCACAGCCTGATAACCCGAGTGTGCAGCCGCATACATAGCAGCAGCCGCAACCATAGTTTTACCCGAACCTACATCGCCCTGAACAAGTCTGTTCATAGGGGTTGTTTTTTGTATATCAGCACAAATTTCATTGATAACACGCTTTTGTGCTGATGTCAGTTCAAATGGCAATGCTTTGGCAAAATCTTTAATGCATTTTACATCCTTTATGGGTGTTGCCGAAAAGTTCCTGCGCTCATCGCCCATAAGACGAATTCCCGTTTGCAGAACAAGAAGTTCTTCAAAGGCAAAACGCTTTCGTGCATTTTCAAAGTCTTCATAGCATTTGGGAACGTGAAGGTCAACAAGGGATTCCATAATGGTTTTAAAACCCTGTTCTTTGCGGATATCGTCGGGCAAAATGTCGGAAAGAGGTTTTTCAAGTTCGGTCAGGATAATTCCTGCGGCATTGCGTATTGTGTCTTGTGAAAGACCTGCGGTTGACGGATAAACAGGAAGGATTTTACCCGTTTTTTTGTTTTGTCCGGTATTTACTTCGGTAACGGGGTTTATCATTTCAAAATAATTACCCTTGTATGATACCTTGCCGTAAAAGGTAAACTCACCGCCACTGCTGAGTGTTGAGGCAATATAAGGGGTATTAAACCAGCTTATACGCATAATACTGCTGCCGTCTGATACCCGTGCCTGAGTAACGGTTTTTCTGCCACGGACACGATAGGTTTTAACTTCACCTGCTAGGCTTGCACATACGCAGACGGTTTCACCGTCCATAAGCTCGGATATGGATTTGGTTTCACTTCTGTCTTCTAAACTTCGTGGAAAGTGAAAGAGTAGGTCGGCTGCTGTGGTTATACCAAGCCGACCAAATGCTTTAGCACGTGCCTCGCCAATGCCTTTTATGTATTGTATGGATGTTTCTGGTTTCATAAAATTCGCTCCAAAAAAAGTGGAGTTTTCGGCACTGCCGAAAACTCCGGAGTTGTAACTTGCGTTAAGTTATTCAACAGAAATAATGTAATAATAGACCGGTTGACCACCGTTTATAAGGCTGATGTCTAAATCGCCGTAAGTTTCCTCAAGCTTGGCTGCAAGACGTTCAGCGTCTTCCTGAGAAGTTTCTACACCGTAATATACTGTTATCACGCCCGATTCATCATTTACAAGACTTTCTGCAACTTTTTCGGCTGCTTCTTCGGGGGTGGGGGTAACAGCGGTAATTTCTTTCCCGCAAACTGCAAGACAGTCACCTAAGTGGATTTCCATTCCGTCAAGAACGGTATCGCGTGCCGCAAAGGTAACCTGACCGCAGGCAACGTATTCGGCAAATTCCATCATAGCCTCGGCGTTTTCTTCGGGAGAGAGAGATTCGTCAAAGGCTGTCATTGCTGAAATTCCCTGTGGAATGTTAACGGTAGGAAGGACAATAACCGTTTTTTCAGTAAGAGGTGCGACCTGCTCGGCGGCAAGGATGATGTTTTTATTGTTTGGCAGAATGTAAACCACCTCGGCAGGAATTTTTTCAACTGCTGAAAGAAGGTCCTGCGTGCTGGGGTTCATAGTTTGTCCGCCTTCAATTATTTCATCAACCGATAAGGAACGGAAGAGTTCTGAAATTCCGTCGCCTGCTGAAACTGCCGCGAAACCGTATTTCTTTTCAGGAGCGGCTTTGACAGGAATTGTATCTGTGTCAGCCTCGGGTTCGGTGGCAGGTGTTTGGGTTTTGTTTTCCATATTGTCGTTGTGCTGATACTTCATATTCTCGATTTTAAGGTTAGTAAGCTCGCCAAGCTTAATTGCCTGTTCAAGCACGAACCCAGGATGATTAGTGTGAATATGAACCTTAACAATTTCGTCATCCTCGATAACAAGCATACAGTCGCCCTTTTCAGAAATTGCAGTGCGGAACTGGGTTATCTGTCGGTCTGAAGTTTTGTTGATTATAAATTCGGTGCAGTAAAGATATTTAATGTTGACAGGCTCACTTGATTGAGTTGCGGTGGTTGCGGTAACAACTGTCGGCTCGCCGCTTTCGATTGCCTTGCCGTTGTCAAGAACATAAACTGCACCTTCAAAAATGGTGACAAGACCTTTACCGCCGGCGTCAACCACACCTGCTTTTTTAAGTGCAGGAAGAAGCTCGGTTGTGCCGATAAGACTTTCTTCGCCTGCCGCAAGGATGGCACGTAAAAATTCACCCGCATCATCGAAGGATGAATAGTTTGCCTCGGCAAATTCCGACATCTGGCGGATTACGGTAAGAATTGTACCCTCGGTTGGTTTCATTACCGCGCGGTAAGCGGTTTTCTTTGCGGAGACAAGTGCATTTTTAAGGTCGGCTATGCCGATAAATTCCTTGCCTTCAACCCCTTTTGAAAAACCGCGGATTATCTGTGAAAGAATAACACCCGAATTACCTCTTGCGTTGCGAAGTGATGTGGATGCAAGCTTTGCCAGCAATTTGCCGCAACTGTCAAATTCTTCGGCAAGAGTTTGTGATGCCGCACCGCTGAAGGTAAGGCTCATATTTGTGCCTGTATCACCGTCAGGAACGGGGAAGATGTTCAGGTCGTCAATTATTTTCCTGTTGTTTTTTAAGTTTGCAGCTGCAGATGCAATCATCAGCCTCAGCTGCGTTGTATCAAAATTGTTCATATGAATCACCTCGTGTGGCATAATGAAGATATCCGTTATGCGTGGTCAATACGCACGCTTTCAACATTAACCTGTACGGAGGAGACCTCCATACCTGTCATCTTTTCAACGTGGTATTTAACATTACTGCGGATTGTCTCGCCTATTGTGCCAATGTTGAGACCGTATTCAACAATGATAAAAAGGGTAATTTCGATAACATTATTTTCTGTTTTAACACGAACACCCTTATCCATATTTTCTTTTTTCAACAGGCCTGCAATTCCGTCCTTGCTGTTGCGTGCACACATACCCACAACGCCGTAACACTGGGTTGCGGTGTAACCTGCCAGCTTTGCAATAACTGTGTTTGAAATGCTTATAATGCCTTTGTCATTTTTAATTTCAGCACTCATTGGTTTTCCTCCAATCATATAGTGTCAAGATTACATAATTTAAAATATACATTATGAGGTATGCATATAACCTCAAGATATATTTTACACTATTTTTTGCCACAGGTCAAGAGTAAATATATGTCGCTTAATGTCAATGGTTAAAAATAATAAAAACCACAATTTTTTTATTGCCTTTTGGATAGATTTGTGATACAATAAAAACTGTATAACTATGTGTAGGAGACTGTGAAAATGGAAGATAGAATATATGGCACAAATCCTGTTTTAGAGGCACTTAACTCAGGCAGGGAAATTGATAAAATTTTTATTCAGGAAGGCGCACGGCACAGCCGTCTTGGTCAGATTACCGCTGCTGCAAAAAAGCGGGGGATAAGATATACCACAGCAAGCCGTCAGAAGCTTGATGAGCTGTCAGATGGCGGCAACCATCAGGGTGTGCTTGCATTTGCGGCAATGCATTCCTATGTTGAAATTGAAGATATAATCAACATCGCAAAGGAAAAGGGCGAAAAACCCCTTGTAATTATTGCAGAAGGTTTAAATGACCCCCACAACTTAGGCAGTATAATAAGAACAGCCAATGCGGCAGGTGCTCACGGAGTTATAATTCCCAAAAACCGCAGTGTCGGGCTGACTTCAACCGTTGCCAAGGTTTCGGCAGGTGCAATTGAGCATACTCCCGTTGCAAGATGCACCAATGTTGCGGCGTGCATTGAAAAGCTCAAGGATATGGGACTGTGGATTGTAGGAACAGCTCTTGAGGGCAGTATTCCCATTTATGAATGTGATATGAAGGATGCAACGGGAATTGTAATCGGTAGCGAAGGCGAAGGTTTAAGCCGTCTGGTGCGTGAAAAGT
This sequence comes from Clostridia bacterium, assembly GCA_045648175.1. Taxonomy (GTDB): domain Bacteria; phylum Bacillota; class Clostridia; order Monoglobales; family Monoglobaceae; genus SIG440. Next base: position 33,259 of record JAZRNN010000043.1, on the reverse strand, counting down.
GCGATTTTCTTGTAAAAATTCCTATGCTTGGCAAAACAGAATCCCTTAACGCATCTGTTGCCGCAGGAGTTATAGTTTATGAGGCTGTTAGGCAGAGAATAGGTTAAAAGATTCAGGAGGAGAAGGATGATTTCAGTTTTAAACAGTACGGCTCTTTGCGGGCTTGACGGATACATTGTGGATGTTGAAACCGACATTTCAAACGGGATGCCCGGGTTTGACATTGTGGGACTTCCTGATGCAGCGGTGAAAGAATCAAAGGAGAGAATTCGTGCCGCAATAAAGAATTCGGGACTCGTCTTACCTGCAAAGCGGATAACTGTTAATCTTGCTCCGGCAGATATAAAAAAAGAGGGCGCACATTTTGACTTGCCGATTGCTTTGGGAATCTTAGGTGCATCCGAACAGCTTGATGCAGACAAATGCAAAGGTTTGATATTCTTAGGCGAGCTTTCGCTGAATGGCGACCTAAGGCGTGTCAGTGGCGTTTTGCCAATGGTTATTTCGGCATATCAAAAGGGGATAAGAACAGTTTTTCTCCCTGCGGATAACGCAAAAGAAGCTGCAGTTGTTGCCGGGATGGAGGTTTTTGGAGTAAAGAGCCTTAAAGAAATTTTGCAGCACTTCACAGGTGAGAACGTTTTATTACCCACAACGGTTGATATTGATAAGCTTTTAGAAAATTCGGGAAGAAACAAGTTTGATTTTGCTGATGTAAAGGGTCAGCTTTATGTAAAAAGAGCTTTGGAAATTGCAGCGGCAGGCGGACATAATCTTTTAATGATTGGTCCCCCCGGCTCGGGCAAGACCATGATTGCACAGCGTATACCGTCCATTCTCCCTGATATGACCTTTGAGGAGTCACTGGAGGTCACCAAGGTACACAGTATTGCAGGAACACTTTCTGACACCAGTCCGTTAGTTGCAGAGAGGCCGTTTCGTCATCCGCATCATACCATTTCTGCGGTGGGTCTTACTGGTGGCGGTTCAAACCCCAAGCCGGGTGAAATAAGCCTTTCACACAATGGTGTTTTATTTATGGACGAGCTTCCTGAATTCCGTCGAGATGCACTTGAGGCGATGCGTCAGCCGTTAGAGGACGGTCAGGTTACCATAACCCGTGCAGGCGGGTCGGCAACGTACCCATGCAGTGTGATGATGGTTGCATCTATGAACCCTTGCCCCTGTGGTTATTATGGCGACAAAACACGGGAGTGTACTTGTTCGCAAACGCAGATAATGAAATATATGAGCAAAATAAGTGGTCCGCTTCTTGACAGAATAGATTTGCATATTGAGGTTCCCTCGGTAAGCTATGATGACTTGGACACAAAGAAACGTGGCGAAAGCTCCGCAGAAATCAAGGAGAGAGTTGATATGGCAAGAAAAATCCAGACTCAAAGGTATAAGGACACTGGAATTTTCTCCAACAGCCAGCTTACGCCCGAACTTATGAATACATACTGTGTTTTGGACGAGGAGGCAAACACCCTGCTTAAACAGGCTTTTGAGAGTCTTGGTCTTAGTGCAAGAGCACATAACAGAATTTTAAAGGTCGCAAGGACAATTGCTGACCTGGCGAATTCACCGCAAATTGAGATGGAGCACATTGCCGAGGCAATTCAGTATCGTGCTCTTGATAAGAAGTTTTTTAATTAAGATAAAAATGAAAGTGAGTTAAGATAAAATGAGGCTGAATATTGTATTGGTAGAGCCTGAAATTCCTTCTAATACAGGGAATATTTCAAGGACTTGTTCTGTGATTGATGCAGCTCTTCATCTTGTGCATCCTTTGGGCTTTGACATTGATGAAAAGGCGGTAAGGCGTGCTGGCCTTGATTACTGGGATGAACTAAGGCTTTTTGAGTATAATAGCTTTCAGGAGATCAGGGAAAAATATCCCGATGGCGAATTTTATTTCTGCACCACCAAAGCACCGAATAATTACAGTAAGGCAGATTTTACCGCTTGCGGAGATAAGGAAATCTTTCTTGTTTTCGGTAAGGAAACAAAGGGACTTCCCGAGGATTTGTTAAGGGATAATTTAGATAGATGTATACGAATACCAATGAAACATAATAAAAGGTCGCTTAATCTTTCAAACTCTGTTGCCATTGTGGCATACGAGGTGTTAAGACAGTTTGATTTTGAAAATTTAGACGAGAAAGGATTTTTGAAAAATGATTAAAATTATGACTGATATGTCGGCAGACATAACAAAGGAACAAGCCGAAAAGTATGGGATAAAGGTTCTTCCCTTTTATATTAACTTCGGGGACGAAAGTATTCTTGCAGATGTAAATTATACTCCAGGAGAGTTTTATGAAAAATTCAAGTCAATGGAGGAGACCCCCTCAACAAGTCAGGCAACTCCTGATATTTTAGAGCAAATGTATCGTGAGCTTGGCAAGGAAAATCAGATTATTCATATTACCATTCCTGCAAACAGCAGCGGTATTGTAAATACTGCACGTATGATTGCGTCAGACCTTGCTGACGAGGGCTTTGATATTACAATTATTGATTCAAGTCTTTACAGCTATGGCATCGGTGCAAATGTAGTTGAGGCTGCTGAAATGGCTGAAAAAGGTGCAACCAAGGACGAAATTGTGGCATATCTTAACGAAAGGTTTGCTAAGGACAGAGTATATTTTATTGTCGATGACCTGACAACTCTTAAAAAAGGCGGAAGAATAAAGGCAACAACAATGGTTGTGTCGGCAATGCTTGACATTAAACCCATACTCTATTCAAATGACGGTATGGTTGAAGCCTTTGCCAAGGTAAAGGGTATGAAGCGGGCAGTTGCAAAAGTGGTTGACTGCATAGAAGAAAATATTGAAGACCGCCAAAATACCGAAATTCACATTCTTAATGCCGACTGCCCCGAAAAAGCCGAAATACTGAAGGATATGATTGCTCAGCGACTTGGCACAGATAAATTCAGGATGGCAGAGGTAGGACCAATCATCACCTGTCATGCAGGAGTTGGAGTATTCGGTGTTTATTTCAGACATAAATAAGTTTATGAATTGTTAAAAATGTTTTAAGGATTGATAGTTATGTATCTTGAAAAAGAGGAAATGAAATTTACGGCGGTTTATGCCATAAAGCAGTATAAAGCCCCTATATTTGAGAGCCTTTTGTATGAGATTTTCACCTGGGACAAGGAAATTATGGAATACTTTGATTTAGCAGAGGTCCTGGCAGAGTTGACAGAGGACGGGTATATCTGTAAAAAGTTTTATCGCAATCAGGAGGCACTTTGCCTTACGCAAAAGGGTGATGAGGCATATCTGTATTTTAAAAGCCGTATTCCTGCCAGCATAAGAGAGCGGATTGACAACGCAATCGGCAGAATAAAGTATGATGAGGTTGCCGACCCGAATGCAGTTTTGGCGGATGTTACCTTTGCTGCGGACGAGCAGTATATGGCAAAGTGCCGTATTATAGAAGACAAGGTGCCGCTTCTTGAACTAAACATCAATATGGGCAGCCGTGCATACGCACAAAGGGCGGCAGACTATTTTAAAAAAAATTCAAAGCAGATTTATGAGGATATATTAAAGCTTTTTGACGAGGCATAAATAATAGGAATTTACTGCTCATAAGGACGGAGGATGAAAGTTGTTTACAGCAGACAGTTATGATGTAATAGTAATAGGCGGCGGTCATGCAGGAATTGAGGCGGCATTTGCGGCGGCAAGGCTTGGGGCAAAGACCTGTATTTTTTCAATCAGTCTCGACAGCGTGGCGAACCTGCCCTGCAATCCCAGTATCGGGGGCACGGCAAAAGGCCATCTTGTGCGTGAAATTGACGCTCTTGGCGGCGAAATGGGCAAGGCGGCAGATGCTACCCTTTTGCAGTCAAGAATACTTAACCGCGGCAAAGGTCCTGCGGTTTATTCATTGCGTGCACAGATTGACCGCAGAGAATACCAAACCGAGATGAAACACCGTATGGAGCTGTGTGATAATCTGCATATTCGTCAAGGTGAGATTGTTAAGGTTAATTTAGGTAGTGATGGCAAGGTTGAGTCGGTTGAAACAAGGGCAGGGGCACGTTATATGTGTAAGGCAGCAATAGTTTCAACAGGAACATATCTTAAATCCCGAATTATAATTGGTGAATTCAGTCAGGAAAGCGGGCCTGATGGGGTATTCCCAGCCACCGAACTTTCGCAAAACCTGCGTGATATCGGGGTGGAACTTGTAAGGTTTAAAACAGGAACACCGCCCAGAGTAAACAGACGAAGTATTGATTTTTCACAGCTTGAAGAACAGGTTGGTGATGATGAAATTACACCATTTTCATTTGAAACAAAGGAAAGACTTGAAAATACAGTAAGTTGCTATGTTACATACACCAACGAGCGTACACACAAGGTAATACTTGATAATATCCATCGTTCTCCCTTATATGGCGGTGATATAAAGGGCATTGGTCCGCGTTATTGCCCGTCAATTGAAGATAAAATTGTAAGATTTAAGGATAAAGAACGACATCAGCTCTTTATCGAGCCTATGGGCACAAATACCGAAGAGATGTATATTCAGGGATTTTCAAGCAGTCTGCCTGAGGATGTGCAGATTGAAATGCTGCACACCCTTCCCGGTCTTGAAAATGCTCAGGTTACACGTAATGCCTATGCTATTGAATATGATTGTTGTAATCCATTGCAACTAAAAAATACACTTGAATTTAAAAATATTCCAGGTCTTTACGGGGCGGGGCAGTTTAACGGCACATCGGGTTATGAGGAGGCGGCGGCTCAGGGCCTGATTGCGGGCATTAATGCCGCAAGAAAAATTCAGGGTAAGTCAGACTTTACCCTTGACCGCTCGGATGCGTATATTGGCACATTAATTGATGATTTGGTTACCAAGGGCACCAACGAGCCTTATCGTATGATGACTTCAAGGTCTGAATACCGACTTATTCTGCGTCAGGATAATGCGGATTTGCGTCTAACTGAAAAAGCTTATGAAATAGGCTTGATTTCCGAAGAAAGATATAAGAAGTTTATTGAAAAGAAGGCAATGATTGACCAAGAGGTAGAAAGACTTTCGGGCATTGTGTTCCCACCATCTGCTCAGGTCAATGAATATCTTATAAGTGTGGGCAGTACGTCGGTTTCAACAGGTGTGCGTGCAAGCGATTTGCTTAAACGTCCTGAGGTTACCTATGAGGGTATGGCGGCACTTGATAAGGATAGACCCCAGCTCCCTGCAGACGTAAAGGAGCAGGTGGAAATAACTCTTAAATACGAGGGCTACATTAACCGTCAGATTGCTCAGGCAAATCAGTTTAAACGGATGGAAAATAAAAAAATTCCCGAAAATATTGATTATTCCGAGATTGGCGGGTTAAGAATTGAGGCAAGACAAAAGCTTGAAAAGTTAAGACCTGCATCCATTGGTCAGGCATCCCGAATTTCAGGGGTTTCGCCTGCAGATGTTGCTGTGTTGGTGGTTTATTTAAAGCAGAATAAAATAGTTTAAACGGAGAAATTATGAAGAAATTTGTTGCAGGCTCAAATGATGCAGGACAAAGGCTTGATAAATATCTTTCAAAGCTGCTTATCGGTGCATCAATGGGTATGATTTACAAGTGGCTGAGAAAGAAAAGAGTTAAGGTAAACGGGAAAAAAGGGGAAAATTCCTATCAGTTGCAGGAAGGTGACATTCTGGAGCTTTACATTAATGATGAGTTCTTTAATGATGACCAGCCCTTGCCCGAACATCTTAATAAGACTATAGAGCTTACGGTGGTGTACGAGGATAATAATATTCTTATTGCCGACAAACCGTCGGGGATGGTAGCACATGGCGAGAAGGGATGTTTACTTGACAACATTCAGGCATATCTATTTCAAAAAGGTGAGTATGACCCAACGAAAGAGCAGACCTTTGCACCAAGCCTTTGCAACCGTATTGACCGCAACACCTCGGGGCTTGTTATTGCTGCTAAAAATGCGGCGGCATTAAGAGTTATAAACGAAAAAATCCGAGACCGCGAGATAAACAAATATTATCTGCTTAAAGTCGAAAACCCAAATCGGCTTGAAGACAATGGCAGAATTTGCGGATATACCCAAAAAAACGAGGCAGAGCGGAAGATATATTTTTATGATCGCGAAGAAGACGGGGCAAAATACACAGAAACACTTTACAAAAAACTGGATGATGAAGGAAATGTTGAGGTTCAGCTTCTTACAGGGCGGACGCATCAGATTCGTGCAAGCTTTGCCCATCTTGGCTGTCCGCTTGTGGGGGATGTTAAATACGGGGCACAGAAAAACGGCAGACGCGACTTCCAAAGCCTCAGGGCATATAAGATAGAGTTTGACTTTAAGACACCAACGGGTGAATTTGACTATCTCAAAGGCAAAGTAATCGAAAAGAGATAAGAGGTAAAATTATGGGATGGACACCGCAGCAACAGGAAGCAATTGAATATCGCGGCAAAAATATTTTGTTGGCGGCGGCCGCAGGTTCGGGTAAGACTGCGGTGCTTGTTCAGCGTATAATTGAGCTGATTATAAATGATAATGTCTCGGTAAACGAACTTCTTGTGTTGACATTCACCGATGCGGCTGCAGGCGAAATGCGTGAAAAAATTAAAAAGGCCATTCTTAAGGCTTTAAGAGAAAACCCCGAAAATCAGCATCTCCAAAAGCAACGATTGCTGATACATTCTGCAAATATTTCTACCATTCACTCATTTTGTCTTAATCTGCTTAAAAGCAACATACATATGACAGATTTGCCTGTGGATTTTACTCTTGCGGGCGAGCTTGAAAATAAAATTCTGATAAAGGAAGCACTGGAGAGTGTGCTTGAGAGGTATTATCGTATAATAGACAAGGACAAATCTTTTGCAGATTTGGTTATGGGTTATGGCGGTATAAAAAATGACAGTGATTTGCGTGATACCGTGACAAAACTTCATGAATTCAGCCGAAGCATGCCATATCCTGCAAAGTGGCTTGGTGATGTGCAAAAACCATTTAAGGAAACTGCAAAGTCGGGAGAACTTTCGGCAAACATATGGCAGAGTGCTTTGAAAAATTTTGCCCGAAAATCCCGGGACGAGCTTTTTGAAATATACAGACAAATTCTTCAGGATATTGACGATAATTTAGATAGCGACCATCCGTATCGGGCATCATATGAAAACGAGGCTGAAAAGTTCCGTCTTGCATTTTCGCATATGAATACAGATGATTATGCATCTGTCAGGGATACGGTATATAGTATTTCATATGACACCATCAGGGGCAAAACCAAGCCCGAGCCTGATGTAAAGATGGTTCAGGAAAGAATAACTGCCTTGCGTGATTTGGGCAAGAAAATAATGGAAGAACTGAAGGCGGCTTGTTCGGCTGATATTGATACCGTAATCGACAGAATAAAAAATACCTACCCCGTGGTAAGAACCTTAAAAAATATAGTATTGATGGTTGACAGATGCTATACAAAAATGAAAAGAGAAAAAAGCCTGCTTGACTTTAACGACCTGGAGCATCAGGCACTGAAATTACTTGTAGATAGTCAGGGAAATACAACAGAAGTGGCGGACAAGGTGCGCGAGAAATATAAATATATTCTTGTTGACGAATATCAGGACACCAACAATGTTCAGGATATGATTTTCCGTACAGTATCACGTGATAATTCTAATATATTTATGGTCGGCGACCTTAAACAGAGTATTTATAAGTTCAGGAATGCTGTACCTAAGCTCTTTTCCGACAAATACGAGCTGTATGACAAGGATGCTGAAAAAGGTCACCTTATACGTCTTTTTAAAAATTTCAGAAGCCGTCACTCGGTGGTAGATACGGTGAATTATGTTTTCAGTCGTATTATGTCCCCTGAGGTAGGTGACATAAACTATACAGAGGAAGAGTATCTTGTTCAGGGTGCACTTCCATATAACGAGCACACCGACACCGAGTTTTGCAGCACCGAATTTCACCTTATCAGCCGTGATATGAAAAACGGTGCAAGATACAACGACGAGGAGCGGTATCAGCTTGAAGCACGAGTTGCCGCCGACCGTATAAAGGATATAATTGGCAGCAAAATGCAGATTTTTGACAAGGAAACCGAGTCAATGCGACCAGTGCAATATAGGGATATAGTTATTCTTATGCGCAAAACCAAGGACGTTGCACCTGTGTTTGAAAGGGTCTTTGAACAAAGCGGAATACCCGTTTATTCGGATGTGGGGCACAGCTATCTCGGGTCGCTGGAAATACAGACAGTTCTGGCATTTTTACAGATTATTGACAATCCCCGTCAGGATATACCGCTGATTGCGGTTATGCGTTCACCGATGTGGGGCTTTACTCCTGCGCAACTTGCACATATGCGAAGCAAGTGCCGCAGTGGTTGCTTTTATGATGTGGTACTTTATGCAAAAGAGACAGGTGACAAAAAGGCAGAGGAATTTATTAATGCACTTGTCAAGTTGCGTTGCATGGCTGAAAGTTCGGGAGTAGATAAGCTGATTTACAGCATATACTATGATTTTGGATATTTTGCATATGTAGGCTCTTTAAGTTCGGGAAGGGAGCGTCAGGCAAATCTGCGTGTTCTTATGGAACGTGCGATTGAGTTTGAACATACCCAAATGAGCGGTTTGTTCAGCTTTATGAACTATATTGACACTATGATTGCCGAAGAAAAGGATATGACACCTGCAAAAATATTCGGCGAGGGCGAGGATGTTGTGCGCCTGATGAGTATTCACAAATCAAAAGGACTTGAATTCCCTGTGGTTGTGCTTGCCTGTACGGCAAATCAGTTTAACCTTAAGGATGCGTCCAAAACCATAGTCTGGGACGTGCAAGCCGGTTTAGGCATTGAATATGTTGATACCCGTATGCGTGTAAGATATCCAACGCTTTCCAGAACTCTGGTGGGGATGAAACTTAAAAAAGATATGATTTCTGAAGAAATGCGTCTTCTTTATGTTGCACTTACCCGTGCCCGTGAAAAGCTGATTATCACATCCACCTACCGCGGCAATGAAAATGTTTTCAAAAAGATTGTACGCAGGGCTGACGGCAGTATCCCTCAGGCATATATACGAAGCAGAAATAATTACAGAGAATGGCTGGTGGCGGCATTTTTGACGCATCCCGGAGCGGTTAATCTGCGAAACTTCTGTGATGTGCCCGAAAGTGCGGCAGACAAAAGTACAGGCTTTGATTTAAAAACATTTATCTATGAATTTGCAGACGATGTTCCTGCAATAAGTTCGATAGACACAATTGCGGCAGAACAGACAGCAGAAGAGTTTGCGGATATTGATAAACAAGTTTTTGAGAGGCTTTCATATATATATCCCAATTTGGAGGGCAGTCGCTTGCCGGTGAAGCTGTCGGTCAGCGAGGTCAAGCGGATGCAGGCAGAAGAGGCGGAGTATGTTCCGTTAATTGAAGCTTTGCAGAATTCTGAGATGCTTGAACACGACAAAATAAGCGGTGCCGAAAGGGGTACAGTGGTACATTTTGTGATGCAATGGCTTAGCCCGGGCGAGATAAATTCTGCCGAAGATGTAAAGCTGTGCATTAATAAAATGGTTGCAGAGCAGATTATAACAAAGGCTCAAAACGAAGCGGTTGACTGCGATAAAATTGCAGAATTCTATGCAAGTGAAATCGGGCAGAGATTGAAAAACGCAGTGAGATGCGAAAGAGAATTCAGTTTTTATACCCGTGAAAGCGCTGATGAAATTTACGGTAATGGAGCAACGGGGGATATTTTGCTTCAGGGTACAATTGACTGTTTCTTTATAGAAGAGGACGGCACGGTTGTTTTGCTTGATTATAAGACAGACATAGCGAAAAATCGTGAGACAGCCCGGACTATTGCTAAGAAGTATGATGTACAGATGAAATATTACAGGCGTGCGCTTAGAGATATTTTAGGTAAGGAGCCAGATGAGGCTTATCTTTATTTTATGGATTGCGGAGAATTTATTTCCGCAACTATGTGAGGTGAAAAAATGCGTGCATTGATTTTTACAGTGACAACAGGGCAGGGACACAATCAGGTTGCCAATGTTTTATGTGAAAGCCTGAAGGACAGAGGTATTGATGCGTTGGCGATTGATGCGTTTGAATATATCACACCTATGCTGAAGGAAACCATAAATCAGGGTTATCTTGTGTCAACCAAGCGTCTTCCAAAGGTTTATGCAAAGGGCTACAGAATGGTAGAAAAGCGTGATGCAGACAGCCACGACAGCGTTTTGGTAAAACTGCTCAACGGAATGTTGGCACGCAAACTCGTAAAGTTTGTTGAGGACTACAGACCGGATGTGATTATTTGCACCCACGTTTTTGCCGCTATTATGGTGAGTTATGTTGCAAACACGCTGGATGCTGGGATAAAAACAGTAGGAATTGTCACCGACTTTACAATGCATCCATATTGGGAGGATGCACCGCTTGATTATTATATAACGGCCAGCGAGCTTCTTAATAATCAGGCGATTAAAAAGGGAATTTTAATTGATGAAATTGTTCCTATAGGGATTCCCATAAACCCGAAATTTGCAAAGAAAAACGAAAAGGAATATGCCCGGGCAACTCTTGGCATTGACAATAAAAGGACAATTCTTGTTATGAGCGGCAGTATGGGGTATGGCAAGGTCGGCAGTATGATTAAGGCTCTGGACAGGTCTGACCTTGATTTTCAAATTGTTTCGGTTTGCGGATATAATGACAGACTCAAACAAAAAATTGATAAAACTGTGTTCCGTCACAAAATATATAATTTTGGATTTTCTGACAAGGTTGATTTGTTTATGGATGCGGCAGATTGTATTGTTACCAAGCCGGGCGGGCTTACCACAAGCGAGGCATTGGCAAAGGGTCTGCCTATGATAATTGCAAACCCCATTCCCGGTCAGGAGGACAGGAATGTAGAATTTTTGCTGAACAACGGTGCGGCACTTAAAATAAGCTCTACCTTTCCCATTGATGAGGCATTGTTTCAAATTTTCTCAAACGATATCAGACTTAAAAATATGCGCGAGATGGTGGAGTTTTTAGGCAAACCAAATGCAACACGCGACTTTGTTGATTTCATTTTGAAAATAGGGAATGTTTAATATAAGGAGATAAGAGTATGAAAAAGATTGCAAAATTTGAAAAGGTCAGCCGCGAGCAGTTTGTTCTTGGCTGGATGGATGCATTTGATACAGGAATTGGTATGTATGATGCCTATGATGAGGTAAAAATGCCAAAACGTGCCACCAAAGGCTCGGCGGGTTATGATTTTTATGCCCTCAGGGATTTGGAACTAAACCCTGGTGAAACTGCCACAATGGCAACGGGAGTACGTGTTAAGATTGACGAGGGCTGGGTGCTGAAGCTTTACCCACGAAGCGGTATGGGATTTAAATACCGCCTGCAGCTTAATAACACTGTTGGTATTATTGACAGCGATTATTACTATTCAGACAACGAGGGACATATTTTTATTAAAATTACAAATGATTCACGTGAGGGCAAAACTCTTACAATACATCAGGGTGATGCTTTTGCGCAAGGCATTTTTGTGGAATACGGAATTACGGTTGATGACGATGCAACCGAAGTACGCAATGGCGGGTTTGGCTCAACCTCAAGGTAAATAACAAATAATTTTTAAGGATAGATTTAAAATGATTAATTATGCACACAGGGGTGCAAGCGACTATGCACCTGAAAACACACTGTCTTCATTTTATATGGGATTGTCCCTTGGTGCAAACGGAATAGAGACAGATGTTCAAAAAACTAAAGACGGAGTTTTGGTTTTGTTTCACGATGGCTCTTTAGACAGGGCTACCAACAAGATGGGAAAGCTTTCAGACTATACATTTGAAGAGCTTAAATCGGTAAAGGTTTACGGAAACAGTGTTACAGGCTTTTATGACAGAATTATCACATTAAGAGAATTCCTTGAAAAGTTTGCAGATTATGATATAAAATTTGCAATAGAACTCAAGGGTGAAGGTGTAGAAGAAGAAACTCTTGCGATGATTAAAGAGTTTGGAGTTTTTGACAAAACCACATTTACAAGCTTTGAATTTGAATACATAAAAAAGATAAAAGAATTAGATTCTACCGCAAGAATTGGCTGGCTTACAGACAATGTTGGAGAGGCAGAGATAGAAAAACTGCTCAGCATCTCCGGTGAGGAAATGGCACCCAAAGCCGAATTCATCACAGAAGATTTGATGAAAAAACTCAGAGAGTGTGGCCTTGGAGTAAGAGCGTGGGGCGTGTTTAATGTTCTTCTTATGAAGAGAATGTGTCGATTTGGCGTGGATGGTATGACAGTTAATTTTCCTGATAGACTTGCTCAGTATTTACATTTTCAGAGATAAAAACAGGGGGTCAATGCTATTTGCATCGACCCCCTAGCATTTAACAACTAAACTATTCAGCGTGTGCAAGAACAAAATCAATGATTGGTGTATTGTCATCAAGACCGTGGGGATGATGCTCACAGCCGGGTTTTATGATAACCTCGATTGTTCCGCCGTTTTCCTTGTAGTATTTTTCGAGAATAGCACCGTTTTCAATAAAGGGAACGACACCGTCAGAACCGCCTGCAACAAGCATAATCGGAATGTTGTTTTCAAGCAGAAGATACATATTCGGGATATTTTGCCGCAAATTTTGAACCTATAAGACCGCCGCAGCTCATACCAACCGGTACGCACTTTTTGTAAAGACCAAATTCCTTTCTTAAAGAGTCTGCAAAACGAGCTTTAAGGTTAAGGTCTTCATCTAAGCACCAACAGGTAATGTTCTTTAAATATGCAACGCACCAGCCACGCTTTACCATTTCAATTTCAAAGCTTGGGAATGCGTCAAAGTATTCGGTTTTTAAAAGCCAAATCGCACATTTTTTGCCTTCTTCGGGAAGAATAAGGATTGCTTCTCTGTCTTCAAACTTAAAGTCAAGTCGTTCAAAACCGTTCCATGAAGATTTTTCTGTTTCCATGAAGTCCAGGTCCTTTTATTATTTAAATAAATCTGTTGACATATACCGCTCCCCGGTGTCGGGTAAAAGAACAACAATTGTTTTGCCCTGCGTATCGGGGCGTTTTGCCACCTCGGTTGCGGCGTGAAGGGCGGCTCCCGAGGATATTCCTACGAGTATACCCTCAAGCTTTGCCATAAGCCGTGCAGAATTATATGCGTCATCTTCGGTGACAGTTATTATCTCGTCCAGGATATCTTTGTCAAGGGTGTCGGGAATAAAGTTTGCACCTATTCCTTGAAGTCCGTGACTGCCTGCTTTGCCCATCGACAAAAGTGGTGAGTTTTTTGGTTCAACAGCAATTATTTTCACATCGGGGTTTTGCTCTTTAAGGAATTTACCTGTTCCGCTCACTGTACCGCCTGTGCCCACACCTGCAACAAATACGTCAACCTTGCCGTCGGTATCTGCCCAGATTTCTGGCCCTGTTGTATTGTAATGTGCCGATGGGTTGGCGGGGTTTTCAAACTGTGAGGGGATAAAGCTGTGAGTAATTTCTTTTGCAAGTTCGGTTGCTTTGGCAATTGCACCGCTCATACCCAAAGAGCCTTCGGTGAGGACAATTTCAGCACCATAAGCGGAAAGCAGATTGCGGCGTTCAATACTCATTGTATCAGGCATTGTGAAGATAGTTTTATAGCCCTTTGATGCCGCGACAGCCGCAAGACCAATGCCGGTGTTACCGCTGGTAGGCTCAATAATTACCGAGTCGGGAAAGAGCCTTCCCGATTTTTCAGCATCATCAATCATTGCTTTTGCAATTCTGTCTTTAGCACTGCCTGCAGGATTAAAATATTCTAATTTTGCAAGAATAGCAGTGCTCAGGTTATTGGCAATGCTGTAGTTTTTAAGCTCCATAATAGGAGTTGAGCCAATTAGGTCAGAGATTGAAGAATAGATTTTCATATATTAATACTCCTTTTTGAGTTGCAATTATGTAAAAACTATTTCTTTCTTGCGATTACAGATTTTGCTTTTTCAACTATTGTTTTGGTGTCAAGACCATAGATTTCAAAGAGTTTAGCAGGCACACCTGAACGTCCGAATACATCCTGAGTACCAATGCGTGCCATAGGTACGGGGCAGCCTTCTGCAAGAACTTCTGCAACGGCTGAGCCAAGACCGCCGATAATGTTATGTTCTTCGGCCGTGACAATTGCGCCAGTTTCCTTTGCTGCCTTAATTATGATGTCACGGTCAATGGGCTTGATTGTATGGATATTGATTACTCTGGCATCAATGCCAAGTTCGGCAAGTGCTGTCTTCGCCTCCAGAGCATAGGGTATCATAAGTCCTGTTGCAACGATGGTTACGTCCTTACCATCCGCAAGCTGTACGCCTTTGCCGATTTCAAACTTATAGTCATTGCCAAAGATGGTTGGTACAGCAAGTCTGCCAAAACGCAGATATACAGGGCCGTTATGGTCAATTGCAGACTTTACTGCAAGCCTCGCTTCTGTTGCGTCAGCAGGGTTTAAAATCACCATATTGGGAATTGTACGCATAATGCCAATATCTTCAAGGCATTGGTGAGTAGCACCGTCTTCGCCAACCGAGATGCCTGCGTGTGTTGCACCGATTTTTACGTTAAGGCAGGGATAACCGATAGAGTTTCGCACCTGTTCAAACGCTCTGCCTGCCGCAAACATAGCAAAAGAGCTTGCAAACACAACCTTGCCACAGCTTGCCATACCTGCCGCAACAGATACCATATTGCCCTCGGCAATACCGCAGTTGATAAATCTTTCGGGATATGCGTTTTTGAAGGTTTCGGTCTTTGTTGATTTTGAAAGGTCTGCATCCAAAACTACAATTCTTTCATCACTACCAAATTCTGCAAGCGCAGCACCATAGCTTTCACGGGTTGCCTTTTTTTCGCCGATTGTATACATTAGCACTCACCTCCCAAAGATTTTATGTATTGGTCAAGCTCACTTATTGCAATTTCATACTGCTCGTCAGAAGGAGCGTTGCCGTGCCAGCCAGCTTGATTTTCCATATATGACACACCCTTACCTTTAATGGTGTTTGCGATAATCATTGTGGGCTTGCCTTTGCAAGCTTTTGCAGATTCAATAGCATTTGCAATCTGCTCAAAATCGTGACCGTCAATGATTATTACATTCCAGTTGAATGCTTCAAATTTTTTGTCAAAGGGTGTGGGGTTCATAACCTCACGGATGTCACCGTCAATCTGCAGTCCGTTGAAATCAAGGAATGCAGTCAGGTTATCAAGTTTATAATGAGCCGCAAACATTGCTGCTTCCCAAACCTGACCTTCTTCACATTCACCATCGCCAAGAATGGTATAAACACGATAATCTTTGTTGTCAAGCTTGCCGGCGAGAGCAATTCCGCAGGCTGCACTGATACCCTGACCAAGTGAGCCTGTTGACATATCAACACCGGGCACACCCTTCATATCAGGATGACCCTGAAGATAGCTTTCTGCGTGTCGGAAGGTTTTAATATCCTCCTTGGGGATAAAACCTCTCTCTGCCAAAGCACCATAAAGACCGGGTGCTGCGTGACCCCTTGAAAGAACAAATCTGTCACGGTCGGGGGCTTTGGGGTTTTGTGGGGCGATTTTCATTTCTGACATATAAAGGTATGTCAGAATATCTGCAGCCGAAAGGGATCCGCCGGGATGACCTGCCTTGGCACTGTGAATTGCCTCAAGTGCCATTTTGCGGATATTAGCGGCAGAAAGTTTAAGATTGCATTGTTTGTTGCTCATTGCTTTGTGCCTCCGTTGTATATAAAATGTTAATTAGTTTTAAATCCATTCCCTAGAACTTCACGGGTGTCTGAAAGGATGACAAAGGCATCCTTGTCTATTTCTTTTATCAGTCTTTTTAGCTTGTTTATTTCATATTTTTTAACCACGCACAAAAGAACGGTTTTTTCTGCACCACTGTAGTGGGACGAGCCGTGAAGTGCAGTGGTTCCCCGTTCGAGTCGGGAAGAAATTTCGGACGAAATTTTCTTGGGGTTGTCCGAGATAATATATGCCACCTTGGCAAAATCAATGCCCTCTGCAAGAAGGTCTATAATATAGGTGCAGATATAAAGAGCGACAGCGGAATAAAGAATTATTTCCCATCTGCCAAAGGTCAGCCCTGCCAAAGCTACGATAAAGGCATCAATTATAAGAACGAACTTTCCCACAGAAATTGAGGGGAAGTGTTTTTTCAGTATTTGTGCGGCTATGTCTGTTCCGCCGGTGGTGGAGCCTGAGATAAAAACTATCCCTAAGCCAAGACCCATAAGAGCGCCTCCATATACGGCAGAAAGCAGCATATCGCCTGTTACGGGTTTAATCCACGCAAGAGCATCGGTAAGAATTGAAAGAGATATCATACCAAAAAGCGATGAAAATAAAAATTTTGCATCAAAATACCTGAGTGCCCATATAAATATGGGAATGTTTAGAAACAGTATTGAAAGTCCTACAGGGATATTTGCCAGGTGGTGAAGTATTATTGCAACTCCGCTCAGACCGCCTGGTGCAATGTCTGCAGGAACTAAAAATAAATCCAAAGACATTGCCACAATAAAGGTGCCCAGGAGCACAGAAAGACTTTTTTTTATCACAGCAAGCATTTTTACCAATCTCCTTTTTGAAATATGTAAAAATGCTTATCAGGCTAATCAACCAGAAAGTTAAGTAGTTCTACAATACGGCTGTCATTGCCTATAAGGTAAAGATAGCCGATTAATGCCTCAACTCCTGTAGCAGATTTATAATCAACCATATCCGCATTTTTTGGCGGATGAGAGTTGGTGTTTCTGCCACGTTTGTAAATCTGCATTTCTTCCTCGGTAAGCTTGTCCTTTATTTTTTGATAAAGGTCAGATTGTGCCTTGGCGTTGACAAGGTGAATGGCTTCTTTGTGAAGACGGTTTACGGGAAAGTTGGCGTCCTTTATAAGATATGTGCGGACAAACAGTTCATAAACCGCATCCCCAATATACGCAAGGGTAAGGGGGGAATATTGCTTGGGTGAGACATTCTCACCCAAGGCGAATTGTTTTAAAAATGTATCAAGCATAAAAATCTTTTCTCTTTTATCTGTTATTAGGCTTTTGTAATCTGCTGTCCCTGAGGGGTGTCTTTTACTATTATGCCCATTTCTTTCAGTTTATCCCGAAGCTCGTCTGATTTTGCCCAGTTCTTTTCGGAACGTGCTTTGGCGCGTTCTTCTAAGATAGCATCCACTTCGCCGTTTGTTTCTTCGTCTTTTTTCTGAAGCAAGCCAAGAACGCCGCCAAGCTCTGTCAGCATATTGATTGCATATTCGATTGCCTGCTTTGAAAAGCCTGAGGTTGCGGTAATATTCTTGTTTGCCTCGGATACAATTTCAAATAGGACAGAGATTGCATCTGCTGTGTTAAGGTCATCGTCCATTGCGGTGATGTATTTTTCTTTAAGTGAGTCTAGTGCGCAGCGGAATGTATTTTCTGTTTCAGTAAGTTCGCTACGGCTTTCAGCATTGCCTGCGATAAAACGCATATCCGCAAGACAATTGTAAATTCTGTCAAGAGCAGATTTTGCAGATTCCATCAAATCCTTGCTGAAGTTGATGGGACTTCTGTAATGAGCCGATAGCATAAAGAAACGGATAACTTCATAATCAAATTCAGCAGCAATTTCGCGAACAGTAAAGAAGTTGCCTAAGGATTTTGACATTTTGCGGTTGTCAACATTGATATAACCGTTGTGCATCCAATAGTTTGCAAAGGTTACGCCGTGGGCACATTCACTTTGTGCAATTTCATTTTCGTGGTGTGGGAAGATAAGGTCCTGACCGCCGCTGTGAATATCAATGGTCTTGGCAAGGAATTTGTTTGCCATAGCACTACATTCAATATGCCAGCCGGGTCGACCCATACCCCAGGGGCTCTCCCATGCAGGCTCGCCGGGTTTCTGCTTTTTCCACAAAGCAAAGTCCATAGGGTCTTCCTTGTCTTCGTTTATGTTAATTCTTGCACCGCTTTCCAAATCTTCAAGGGGCTGATGTGACAGCTTTCCGTATTCGTTGAATTTCTTTGCGGCAAAGTAAACGTCGCCATTAACATTATAGGCATAGCCATTTTCCTCAAGCTCTTTGACAATTTCAATGATTGCATCTATGTTGTCGGTTGCTCTGGGATGAACGGTGGCACGCTTGATACCCAGACCGTCGGCATCCTTAAAGTATTCTTCGATATACAGGTCAGCAAGCTCCTTTACGGTAATGCCAAGTTCGTTTGCCTTGTTAATCATTTTGTCATCAATATCGGTAAAGTTTTGCACAAAATAAACCGTGTTGCCGCAGTATTCAAGATAACGGCGCAGAGTGTCAAAGATGATAAAAGGACGTGCGTTACCGATATGGAAGTAGTTATAAACTGTGGGCCCGCATGAATACATACGGAATACACCCTTTTCTACAGGAATAAGTTCCTCTTTTTTGCGGTTTAATGTATTAAAGACTTTCATTGCTTTTCTCTCCTTTTGTTTCAATCTGTGTTTTCAATCGTTCAAGGTCAACACGCAACTTGCAAAGTTCCATTGACACAGGGTCAGGAATGTGAATCTGGTCAAGGTCGATTTTAGCAGGAGCAACCTTTACATTGTCACGCTTTACAATGTGAGCGGGAACGCCCACACAAGTGCTGTTAGGTGGGATTTCGTTAAGCACCACAGCGTTTGCGGCAATTTTACTGTTGTTGCCAACTGTGAATGGCCCAAGAACCTTTGCTCCGCTGCCGATGGTAACATTGTTGCCGATGGTTGGGTGACGTTTGCCCTTGTCTTTACCGGTACCACCAAGCGTCACTCCCTGATAAAGGGTACAGTTTTCACCGATAATGGTGGTTTCGCCGATAACAACGCCCATGCCGTGGTCAATAAACAGACCTTTGCCGATTTGTGCCGCCGGATGAATTTCAATACCGGTTTTGCGACGGGCACGTTTTGAAATCCAGTCGGCTAGAAAGTAATGTCCTTTGCAATATAGCCTGTGTGCAAAACGGTAGCTTAGCACCGCTTTTACTCCGGGGTAAAGAAAGAGTACCTGCCATTTGCTTCGTGCGGCAGGGTCACGCTCGAAAACAAGAGTAATCTCTTCGTTTAAAGTTTTAATAAAACCCATATGATAAACCTCATAACAGAATTGTTTGCATACATATAATGTTACTACAACATAATATTATACACCAAAGTTTGATTATAGTAAAGGAAATTCTGCAAAATATTTAAATTTATTTTTATTATATGCACAAGTGCAGTTGAGTGAAAAAACTTTTAGTAAATCTATTGAAATTATTTGTCACATAATGTATAATATAAATTGAATTATAGTGCAAATTTTTATAATCGAAAGGTTGACGTAAGATTGTTGGTTAAGGTTTTGATTGAGATTTGTCAGCTTATATTGTTTTTTATAGGGTGCTATTATTTTACTGTTGCCCTTTTTTCGCTGAAGGTTTCAAATAAAGAAAGAAAAGTGAATACAAACCACTCTTTTGCCTTGCTGGTTGCGGCACATAATGAAGAAAATGTTATTGCCGAGATTGTTGAAAGTTTAAATAATCTTAATTATCCAAAGGAATGTTTTAAGGTTTTTGTTGTTGCAGACAACTGTGATGACCACACGGCAGAAAAGGCGCGGATGGCAGGGGCAACCATGTTTGAACGTTTTGACACATCAAAACGGGGTAAGGGATATGCAATGGAATTTGCATTTGAACGGATTTTTGCACTTGAAAAGCAGTTTGAATATATCTGTGTGTTTGATGCAGACAATCTGGTTGAAGGCGACTTTTTAATTCATATGAATGACAAAATAAATGAAGGCTACCGTGCGGTTCAGGGTTATCTTGATAGTAAAAACCCCACAGATTCGTGGCTGACATTTTCATATTCTTTATGGTATTGGATTAACAACAGACTATCTCAGCTTTCAAGAGGAAATCTTGATTTGGGATGCAGACTTGGCGGCACAGGCTTTGCTGTTGAGACCCAATTGATAAAAAAATTTGGTTGGGGGGCGACCTGTCTTGCCGAGGATACTGAATTTACACTTAAACTGGCACTAAGTGACATTAAGGTTGGATGGGCACACAATGCAGTTGTTTATGATGAAAAGCCTACCCGCCTTGATACATCTATAAGGCAAAGACAACGATGGATGCAGGGGCTTGCTGATGTGGCGTCCCACTATGTAAAGCCTTTGATGAAAAAGGGCTTTGAAGAAAAATCAGCACCGGCTCTTCATATGCTTATGAATTTTTGGGGTGATACACTTTATCCCGTTACGGCAATATTCTTTACTGCAGTGTATGCTATGATGTTTATAGCTCCTGAAAAGTCGATTTGGTTTGAGCTGTTTTGCGGAATGTGGACTGCGCCTTGGAAGTTTTTATTGCTTACTGTATTGGTGTTTGGTAATATTTTTCTTATTCTTGCGGGGTTGTACAATGACAGAAAGCTTGACCGCAATGTGATAAAAAACGCTTGGGGTTTTGCAGTATATCTTGTGACCTGGATTCCCGTGGGAATTATGGGGATTTTAAAGAAGGACGATAAGGAGTGGTTTCATACACCACATCAAAGCAAGGATAAATGACCAAGGAGGAATTTTATAATGGATATTTTTATTGAGGAAATTGTTGAAAAAAAGAGAGATTTTAAAAATATTGCGGCATCGTTCGGGATTGTCTTGCTGAGCGTGTTGGCTGCATTTATCATCACTGCTGTTCTTCCGTCGGTGTTGCCAATACTTATGGGGATAGTACCTTTTTTGGTAATAGCGGTATTTTATATTGCATATCGCCTTGTGGTTTCTCAGAATGTAGAGTTTGAATATTCGATGGTTAATACCGAAATTGATGTTGACAAGATTATAAACCGCAAAAACAGAAAAAAACTGACAACTGCTAAAGTTACAGGGCTTGAAGCTTATGGCGTTTGCGGTGCAGAGCGAGGAGATTTTAACAGATATCTTTCAGATATTTCGGTAAAGAAGATTTATGCGACGGCTAAAAAGAATTCAGAAAGCAACTATTTTGTGGTGTATATGAGCGACAGCGTTAAGACAATGCTGATTTTCAGCCCTTCAGAAAAGATGATTAATAACATCGAGAAATTCAGTCCTAAAAGATGATAAACTGTGGCGTTGATATAATCGAAATCGAAAGAATAAAAAAGGCTGTTGAGAAAACCCCACGCTTTGTCGAAAAGGTGTTCTCTGAGGCTGAATTGGATTATTTCAGGAAATCGGGCGAAAAACACGAAATATTGGCCGGTTTTTATGCTGCTAAGGAAGCCTTTGTTAAGTATAAAAAAACAGGAATAAGAGGGCTTGAACTTGCGGAGATTTCTGTAGAACACGATAGTCTTGGAGCACCATTTGTTGTTTTTCGGGGAGAAAGGCAGAAGATATCCCTCAGCATTTCACACAACAAAACAAGCGCGGTGGCGGTTGTTTGCGGTGAGGACGGGTGCAGCAGGGTACGAAATGCAGAAATGAAAGTGCTTATCCCAAAGCGTAGCGCTGATGCACATAAAGGCAGCTGCGGAAGGTTGTTTCTTGTTGCCGGCAGCCGCGGTATGATAGGAGCGGCATATCTTGCCGCAAAAGGAGCATTACGTAGCGGTATTGGACTTGTAACGATTGGAACGCCCGAAAGTGAAAGACACATCGTTGCCTGTATGCTGCCCGAGTCGATGACTGTTTCGCTGAAAGATAATGACGGCAGAATAGCCGAGGCATCGATAAAAACAATTTTGGAATACGCAAACAAAGCTGATGCTGTAGTTTTTGGACCCGGTTTGGGGCAAAATGGCGATATACACAGTATACTGAAAACGTTGCTTTCAGTATATAAAGGAAAGCTGGTTATTGATGCAGACGGGCTTAACGCTCTTGGCAAAAATTGTAATATTCTTGAAGATAAGGCGTGTGACGTAGTTATTACACCTCATCCCGGTGAGATGTCACGTCTGACAAGGTTGTCGACAGAAGAAGTTCAGCAAAATCGTGTGGCTGTTGCGACAGAATTTGCAAAAAAATACGGCATCACTGTTTTGCTTAAGGGCAACGAAACTGTAATTGCAGACGGCAGTGGCAATGTAAAGATTAATTACACAGGGAATCCTGGTATGGCAACGGGCGGCACAGGAGATGTGCTTTCGGGCATTGTTGGTGCATTTCTCGGCCAGGGAATTAAAGCGTTTGATGCGGCGGTTTTGGGTGCATATATTCACGGAAAAGCCGGAGATATGGCGGCAGAGAAGTTTGGAATTCATGGTCTTGTTGCAGGTGATGTGGCAGATTATACAGCCTTTGCAATTGCAGACGAACTTGAAAATTAATAAAAAGAGATGGTAAAATGACAACCGATTTAAGAGTCTGGGCAGAGATTGATTTGGATGCCATAGGACACAATACATCAGAAATAAAGAAGAAATTGTCAAAAGGCACGCGCCTGATGGGTGTGGTAAAGGCGAATGCTTATGGACATGGTGTTTGTCAGACGGCAAAAGTGTTGCTTGAAAACGGTGCAAACCAATTGGCGGTAGCCTTTGCTGACGAGGCAGTAGAACTGAGGAAGGCAGGCTTTGGTGTGCCTGTTCTTGTTCTTGGCAATTCACCCGAATCTGATATAAAAAAACTAATAGACTTCGATATAATGCCCGCAGTGTCAGACTATTCATTTGCAGATAAACTGTCGATGGCGGCTGTGACTTCGGGAAAGACTGCAAAGGTGCACATTAAGCTTGATACGGGAATGTCAAGAATAGGTTTCCTTGCCGAAGACGATAATACAATAGATGAAATTTTAAGGATTTCACAGCTCCCCGGAATTGAAATTGAAGGGATGTTTTCACATCTTGCTGTGGCAGATGAGGATGCTGACGATTACACACAGGTGCAGTTCAAACGTTTTATGGCGGTTGTGCAAAGCCTTGAAGAAAAAGGTTTAAAAATTCCGCTAAAGCATATCTGCAATAGTGCGGGTCTTATAAAATTTCCTGAGATGCACCTTGATATGGTGCGTGCAGGGATAATTCTTTATGGTATTTATCCATCGGCCGACTTTGATAAGTCGACGATTGATTTATTGCCTGCCATGACCTTTAAATCGCGTGTAAGTCATATAAAGATGCTTGATGAAGGCTCGACACTCAGTTATGGCAGAACCTATACTTTAAGTAAAAAATCAAAAATCGCAACAGTATCTGTCGGCTATGCTGATGGCTTTATGCGAAGCCTTTCAAACAAGGCGGTTGTATGCGTTTGCGGTCAGCAAGCAAACCAGATAGGAAGAATTTGTATGGATCAATGTATGATTGACGCAACTGCGGTTAATAATATAAATGTCGGTGACGAGGTTATCTTGTTTGGCGGCTCGGGTAAGTTTTCTGCTGAGAATACGGCAGAGCTTATCGGCACAATCGGGTATGAACTTGTTTGTGCGGTGGGGCGCCGTGTTCCGCGCATTTATATCAGGGACGGCGAAGTGACAGAAGCTGTTAATTATCTTCTGGATACATAGAGCCAAAATTTCATACTTTGCGTATAATGTACCAAGGATTGAATGTGCGTGATGACAACAGATATCTTGTTTTCGCACCAATTCTTGAATACTTGCGGAGTGTGAATTATCGTGATAATTAAACGAGGAGATATTTATTATGCAGATTTAAGCCCTGTGGTTGGTTCTGAGCAGGGCGGAGTGAGGCCTGTACTTATTATCCAGAATGACATAGGCAATAAATACAGTCCTACAGTTATTGCAACAGCCATTACTTCACAGATAAACAAGGCAAAAATGCCCACACATATTGAACTTGACGCCAATGAATACGGGCTTTCAAAGGACTCTGTGGTGCTTGCCGAGCAGATACGAACCATTGACAAAAGAAGATTAAAAGAAAAAATAGGACACATTGATGATGAACTTATGACTCGGGTTAACGAAGCTTTGGAAATAAGCTTTGGTCTTTAAATGCCAAAGATATAGGGAGGAATACATTATGAAAAAAAGAAGACTTAGATTATTGATTGTTTCGGGGTTGATTTGCCTTTGCATAATGTTTACTGTTGTTCTGGCAGAACCGGGCACTGATGATGACCCGTTGATTTCAAAATCTTATATTGAGAATGTGCTTATGCCCAAAATAGAACAATATGTTGAAAGCAAGCTGGCGGGACTGTCTTCGGGTAGTGCCGGTGAGGGTACAGCTGATACCTTTAAGGTTGTTGATGCAAAGGAAGGGGACGAAATTATCTGTTCTGCCGGAGCTGAACTGATTTTGCGAATGGGTAAGGCTGAAATCATTGCCACTGAAAAGGGCGGACTTGCAGATACCACTGCGGGCACAGATTTGGCAAACGGAACAGCGATGCCATCAAATCATTTGTTGATTGTTCCTGTTGCTGATGGCAGAGGATTAAAGGCTCAAACCGATATAATTGTAATGATTAAAGGTGGATATGAAATTAAATAAAGATAAGGGAGACTGTTTTCACAGCCTCCCATGTTTTTCTATACCATATATGTAAATGGTGTAATATTTTTAAACTTGTTATATGCCATATTGGCAGAACCTTCGTCGGCAAAGATGCCAAAAACCGAGGAGCCGCTGCC
This sequence comes from Clostridia bacterium, assembly GCA_045648175.1. GTDB lineage: Bacteria > Bacillota > Clostridia > Monoglobales > Monoglobaceae > SIG440. Next base: position 8,566 of record JAZRNN010000043.1, on the reverse strand, counting down.
ACTCATTAAAGAATATGCTGCGCCGTTTTGCAGCATTATTTTTTTGTATTCTTCTATTTCGGCGTATTCTTTTGCGGTAACGGTTTCAAGCACATTTCCGCAGGAGGAGGCAAGCAGATTTAGGTTACCTGACTCAAGGGCCGCAATTACCAATTTGGTATCGGGGTGACAAATAGTATCGTCAAGCACAAGGTTTTTGTATACATAGGCAGTTGATATAGAAATAGGCGGTTTAGCTAAAACGATATATGCATTACTAAGCGGTTTAACGGGCGTAAGCTTTTCACCAATACCTTCGGCAAGCATACATCCGCCGTAAAGGAAAAACGGTACATCTGCACCCAAAGTCTTTGCCATGACGGCAAGTTCATTGATTGTAAGAGGCTTGTCAAATATTGTATTAAGGGCGGTTAACGTTCCTGCAGCATCGGTCGAGCCGCCGCCAAGACCCGCACCCATAGGTATATTTTTACATAGGTAAATACTTGCGGATGCGGATATTCCGGTTTTATCAAAAAAAGCCTTTGCTGCCTTGATTATAAGATTTCTGTCATCGGTGGGGACAAATCTGTCATTTGAGGTTAATGTGATGCCACTACCCTCTGAAATTTTAAATGTCAAAATATCAAAAAGCTTGATTTCCTGCATAATCATTGAAAGGTTGTGATAGCCGTCGCTGCGGCGGCTGATAACGTCAAGTGATAGGTTAATTTTTGCAGGGCATTTTATTTCAAATTTTTTCATTGTGGGGTTCTCCTATTTACAAGGGCTGTTGCGTTTGCAACAGCCCTTGTTGAATTATTCTTCCAGTGTTTTTTCTGTGTCGGCAGAGGTTTCCTCGGCCACAGTTGGGGTTACATCAGATGTTTTGCTGTTGAATATTGCGTCAAAATCATCTGCATCCAGCTTTTCTTTTTCAAGAAGCTGAGTAACTGTTGCTTCAACAGCTACCGAATTTGCTTTAAGAATTTCCTCGCAGCGTGCATAGCATTCGTCAATAATACGCTTGATTTCAGAGTCAATCTTTGCGGCAACGTCTTCGCTGTAGTCCTTGGTGTGGCCAAAGTCGCGACCGATAAATACCTCGTCATTGTTGCTTGAAAATGAACGTGTACCCAAAACTTCACTCATACCATAGCGCACAACCATATTTTTGGCAATTGCTGTGGCACGTTCAATATCGTTTGACGCACCTGTACAGATGTCTTCAAGGAATATGCTTTCAGCCACACGTCCGCCAAGGAGTGAAATAATTTCTTCAAGCATTTCTGTTTTTGACATATGCGATGAATCATCCTTGGGCAGTGACATTGTATAGCCTGCCGCTCTGCCTCGGGGAATAATAGAAATTTGCTGAACTCTGTCCTGAGTAGGCAACATTTTTTGTACAACTGCGTGGCCTGCTTCGTGATATGCAGTAATCTTTTTGTCTTTTTCGGTGATTTTTCTTGTTCTCTTTTCGGGACCTGCAAGAACCTTCATTATTGATTCTTCCAAGTCAAACATAGTGATTTGTTTTGCACCAAGTCTTGCGGCACGAAGTGCGGCTTCGTTCATAAGATTTTCAAGGTCGGCACCTGTAAAGCCAACTGTTTCTTTTGCAAGGACATCAAGCTTTACATCATCGGCAAGGGGCTTACCCTTTGAATGAACATTAAGAATTGCTTCTCTGCCTTTGACATCAGGAACGTCAACAACAACCTGACGGTCAAAACGACCGGGACGAAGAAGAGCACTGTCTAATATGTCGGGGCGGTTTGTTGCGGCAATAACAATTACGCCTTCATTAACGCCAAAACCATCCATCTCGACAAGAAGCTGGTTGAGAGTTTGCTCTCTTTCGTCGTGTCCGCCGCCAAGGCCAGCACCTCTCTGACGGCCAACAGCATCAATTTCGTCAATAAAAATAATACAAGGTGCGGATTTCTTCGCCTGCTCAAAAAGGTCACGTACACGTGATGCACCGACACCTACAAACATTTCAACAAAGTCAGAGCCGGAGATTGAGAAGAAGGGCACGCCCGCTTCACCTGCAACTGCCTTGGCAAGAAGGGTTTTACCCGTTCCGGGAGGGCCGACAAGCAGAACACCCTTGGGAATTCTTGCACCAAGCTCACGAAATTTATCGGAGTTTTTCAGGAAATCAACAATTTCCTGAAGTTCTTCTTTTTCTTCGTCTTCACCTGCAACATCATCAAAGGTCTTTTTGTTTTTGCCATCAACTGATACCTTGGCGCGACTTTTGTTAAAGGACATTACGCCACCTTTGCCGCCACCCTGGGATTGACGCATAAAGATGACCCAAAAAACTATCATTATGATAATAAGCCCGAATGAAGGCAGCATACTCAGCCACCATGGCGGTGATACAGGCTCGGGAGTGTCAATTTTAAGAGTTCCTGCCGCAACCTGACGGTCAATTTCATCACCAACGCTGAGGTAAAGCACCGGATATCCGGGAGTCGCAACCTCAATTTGGGTGCCGTCAATGAGCTTTGCATAGATGTTTGGCTCAACAATTTGCATTTCGGCAACCTGTTGGTTTTTAATCATGGTTATAAGGTCAGAATATACGTATTTTGTAGCTGTTTCGGGAATTGATGTCATAACAAAGATTGCAAGTATTATTAAAAATAATATCACATAGAAACCAATTCCGCGTAAAGTTTTTTTCAAGTGATCGCCTCCTGGACTAAAAACATATATTCCGCAGAGCGGAACGTAAAAGCAAATTTTTATACATATATTATATTACCATAAATTTCATTTAAAAACAATAGCTAAAAAGAAAAATTCATCAAAATGTAACATTCATAGTATTGACAAAATCTGCGTGAAGAATTACAATATTTCTTAGATGTCTTAGAAAGGAATTTAACGATATGTCAAATAATAAAAAATCACATAAAAAAAGTAACGGTTCTGTCTGGAAAGGAATTGTAGGCATTGTAGCAGCGGTAGTTTTGATTGCACTTTTTGTGATTGGGGCTACGGGCGGACTTAAAAACGACGATAAGGTCGAAGGCACCCTGACCTCAAACACCGGTGAGACAGCGGCAAATGACAAAAAAGACGAAAATACCGTGACAGAAAATACTAAGGAGGAAAATACTATGACAGAAAACACAAAAGTATTGGTTGAAATGGAAAACGGAGGCAAGTTTGTAATTGAGCTTTATCCTGAATATGCTCCACAGACTGTTCAGAATTTTATAGATTTGGTTTCGGACGGTTTTTATGATGGTGTGGGCTTCCACCGCATCGTTGAAGGTTTTATGGCACAAGGCGGCGACCCTGAGGGTACAGGAATGGGTGGCAGCGGTGTTCAGATTCCAGGCGAATTTGCATCCAATGGATTTGAAGGAAACACTCTCAGTCATACAAGAGGCGTAATTTCAATGGCTCGCAGTCAGAATCCTGACAGTGCATCAAGTCAGTTCTTTATCTGCTATGATGATGCATCATTCCTTGACGGCAACTATGCAGCATTCGGCAAGGTTGTTGAGGGTATGGAAGTTGTTGATGCATTCCTTGATGTTGAAAGAACATATAATATGTCAGGCGAGCTTGCATCACCTGTTGAACCTGTAACAATGAAAAGCGTTACAATTATTGAAGAATAATACAAGAGAAGAAGGAGTAAATTTATGAAAAAAATACTTGCGTTAATACTTGCAGTGGCTATGATTTGCGGCGTTACTGCATTCGCACATCCGTTCTTAGATGTATCGGGTCATTGGGCAGAGACTGAGATTGAAAAGGCATATGTTGGCGGCTCGGTAAATGGTGACCCTGATGGCAAATTCCGTCCCGATGACAAGATTTCACGTGCAGAGTTCTTAAAGATGATGACTGCGGCTATCTGCGAAAAGGCAGGTGTTGTCATTCCTGAAGAATTTGAGGACAACACACATTGGGCGGCAAAATACTATAATTTTGCAACAACCACAATTTATAAGCCTCTTGATGAAAGTGCAAAGGTTGAAAAAATTGTTCCGGGTGCTATGAGCATATCAGATTTTGACTTGCCAATCGGCAGATGGGAAATGGCGTTCTTGGTTAGCGAAGGTATAAGAAATGTTTGCGGAATTATCGGACGCGACCAGGGCAGAACATATGCAGATAAGGCTGAAATTGAAAAAAATTATCCCGCGGATATTTCGTCAGCAATTGATAATACATTTCTTTTAAACATAATGACCGGTGATGAAAACGGTAAAATTCAGCCCGCTAATGGCGGCACCCGTGCTGAAGCGGTGGTTGTTGTTAATCGTGTGGCAGGTCTTATGCAGGAAGTAATTGATTATATAAAACAGATGCAAGAAGAAAGCGAAAGCCAGATGGACAGCTCGCTTAAGACATATGAGGAAATCCCAACAGGACATCCTGTTGTTACCATTCATATGGAAGATGGACAAAAGATACTTATCGAGCTTTATCCTGAATATGCACCGCAGACGGTTGCTAATTTTGTAGCATTGGTTAAGGATGGATTTTATGACGGGTTGACATTCCATCGTGTTGTTGAAGGTTTTATGGCTCAGGGCGGTGACCCCAAAGGCAACGGTTCAGGCGGCAGCGACCACACAATCCTTGGCGAGTTTGCGTCAAACGGCGTTGAAAATACTTTAAGTCATACTCGTGGTGTTATTTCAATGGCACGCAGTGATGAGCCCAACAGTGCATCAAGTCAGTTCTTTATTTGTTATGATGATGTATCTTTCCTTGACGGCAATTATGCGGCTTTTGGTAAGGTAATTATGGGAATGAATGTACTTGACAGCTTTTTGGAAAATGAGATGGACTATAATGGGTCAGGCGAACTCGCATCACCAGTTAACCCCATTGTTATGAAAAAGGTTACAGTGAATTTAGGTAAGTAATACACAAAAAACTAATTAAAAAAACACCTTGAGGCATCGCCTCAAGGTGTTTTAAGTTCTCTTTATATTTCTTAGATTTCTGCGAAATATTTGATTGTTCTAACCATCTGGCTTGTGTATGAGTTTTCGTTATCATACCATGAAACAACCTGAACTTCATAAAGGTCATCAGCAATCTTTGCAACCATTGTCTGTGTTGCATCGAAGAGTGAACCATATGTGATACCAACGATATCAGAAGAAACGATTTCGTCTTCGTTGTAGCCGAATGAAGCAGAAGCTGCTGCCTTCATAGCTGCGTTGATGCCTTCTTTTGTAACATCCTTGCCCTTAACAACTGCTGTAAGGATTGTTGTTGAACCTGTGGGAACAGGAACTCGCTGTGCAGCACCGATGAGCTTGCCGTTGAGTTCAGGAATAACAAGGCCGATAGCTTTAGCCGCACCTGTTGAGTTGGGAACAATGTTAACAGCGCCTGCTCTTGCACGTCTGAGGTCGCCCTTTCTGTGAGGACCGTCAAGAATCATCTGGTCACCTGTGTATGCATGGATTGTAGCCATGATACCGCTCTGGATGGGAGCGTAGTCGTTAAGAGTCTTTGCCATAGGAGCAAGGCAGTTTGTTGTACATGATGCAGCAGAGATGATTGTATCATCAGCTGTAAGAGTATCTTCGTTAACTGAGAATACGATTGTCTTAAGGTCGTTGCCTGCAGGAGCAGAAATAACAACCTTCTTTGCACCAGCATCAATGTGAGCCTGTGACTTTTCTTTTGAGCAGTAGAAACCTGTACATTCAAGAACAACGTCTACGCCAAGTTCACCCCAGGGGCATTCCTTTGCATCTTTAATTGCATAAATCTTGATTTCTTTGCCGTCAACTGTGATGCTGTCCTCACCGGCAACAACAGTGTGACCGTCATATCTGCCCTGTGATGAGTCATACTTAAGAAGATGAGCAAGCATCTTGGGATCTGTAAGGTCGTTGATTGCAACTACCTCATAACCTTCTGCACCGAACATCTGACGGAATGCAAGACGTCCGATACGACCAAAACCGTTAATAGCAACTTTTACTGACATATTAGATTACCTCCAAAATATATATTTATATGATTATTAATTATATTTTACCATATATTACCGAAATATACAAGAGTTTTTCGGGAAATCTTGTTAAAAAATTAACTATGTGATATGTCAAATTTTAACACACCTTGGATAGTATAACACAAAAAAATAAATTTTGCAACTATCAATATTTACAACATGAAAAAAATGTGGTATAAATAATATATACAAATTGACAAAAAGAAACGGAGAATAATATATGAAACTTATTCTTGCAAGCCAGAACCGTCACAAGGCTCAGGAAATGCAGGCGATTTTAGACGATAAAATAGAACTTAAAACCCTTGATGCAGTTGGCTGCGGTGATATTGAAATAATTGAAGACGGCGACACCTTTGAGGCGAATGCTATAAAAAAGGCGGTTACTGTTATGCAGGCCACAGGGCTCCCTGCAATCGCTGATGACAGTGGGCTATGTGTAGATGCACTGGACGGTGCACCGGGTGTTTATACTGCACGCTTTGCAGGTGAGGGTGCAACTGATGATGAAAATATTGCAAAATTGCTGAAAGCACTAGACGGGGTTGAAACAGAAAAAAGGACAGCCAGATTTGTTTGTGCTATCGCAGTTGCGTACCCCGACAGAGCGCCTGTAACTTACTGTGGTGAGTGTAAGGGATTTATTCTCACCGAAAAACGTGGAGAAAACGGCTTTGGATATGACCCCGTATTTTATGTGGAGGAATACGGCAAATCTATGGCAGAACTGCCAGCAGAGGTAAAAAATTCAATCAGCCACAGAAGCCGGGCTTTGGCTAAATTAAGTATTGAGGAATAGTTTTATGCGTAGAGTTTTAAGCGGAATGCGTCGTGCAATTCAGGACTATAATATGATACAGCCGGGCGACAAAATTGCCGTAGGCGTTTCAGGCGGCAAGGACAGTCTGACCCTTCTTTGTGCACTGGCGGCGTATAGAAGATTTTCGGAAGTTCCTTTTGAGGTTATGGGCGTTACTCTTAATATGGGTTTTGAAGGTGTTGACTACTCGCCCGTCAAAAGACTTTGTGACGAAATCGGGGTTGAATATGTTGTAAAAAACACCGACATTGCAGAAATTCTGTTTGATGTCCGTAAGGAAAAAAATCCGTGTTCTCTATGTGCAAAGATGCGTCGAGGCGGCGTTAATGACCTTGCAAAGGCTTATGGCTGCAACAAGGTGGCACTGGGGCATCACAATGAAGATGTAATTGAAACATTCTTTCTTTCGCTTTTTTATGAGGGCAGACTCAACTGTTTTTCACCGGTAACGTATCTTTCTAGGACTGATATGTATGTTATAAGACCGCTGATTTATGTTGCCGAGGGGGATATAAAAGGTTTTGCAAAAAGAGAGAACATTCCCATTGTTCACAACCCTTGCCCGATGGATGGTGTTTCAAAACGGCAGGAGATGAAGGATTTTATAAACGAAAGAAACGAGATAGACCACCACTTTAAAACCCGTATGATGACAGCTATAAAAACGGGGCTTGAAGATTGGAAAATTAAATAATATCCGGAGGGATACATATGTTATTTTCATTAGCAAAAAATGATTTCAAAGCAAAATATGCAGGCTCGGCACTAGGTATGGTTTGGGGGTTTGTTACCCCTATAATTACCATATTAATTTATTGGTTTGTGTTTCAGGTAGCCTTTCAGAATGGACCTGTCAATGGTGTTCCTTATGTGCTGTGGCTCGTTTCGGGCATTGTACCTTGGTTCTTTATTTCCGAAGGTTGGGGCGGTGCAACAGGGGTTCTGATTGATTATTCATACCTTGTAAAAAAAGTGGTTTTCGAGGTTGAACTTTTACCTGCGGTGCGTGTAACATCAGCTGCATTTGTGCATTTGTTTTTTGTTGCACTTACATTTATTGTGAATTTCGCTTGCGGATATCCTCCCCAGTGGCTTGATTTGCAGATTGTTTATTATATGGTGGCGGCATATGTTTTGACTCTTTCGATGGGCAGAATAACTGCAACCCTTACGGCATTTGTACGTGATACCAATAATTTTGTGGGTGTTCTGGTGCAGTTTGGATTTTGGATAACACCACTTTTTTGGGATATAAATAGCTTGCCGCAAAAGTTTCATATATTCTTTCAGATTAATCCTATCTATTATGTGACACAGGGTTATCGTGATACATTTGTTTACGGAACAGGTTTTTGGGAAAAACCATGGCAGACGCTTTATTTCTGGGCATTTGTTGTGGTGCTTACTGTGATTGGAAACGTTCTCTTCAAAAAATTGCGTCCGCATTTGGCTGATTTAATATAAAAAGATATAATTTTTCGGCGGAATATTGCATTCCGCCCAATTTAGGTCTTGACAAAGTTCGTATAAATGTGTATAATAGCATAGTTGACAATTTAATATATCGAGGCGTGGCGCAGTTTGGTAGCGCACCTGGTTTGGGACCAGGGGGCCGCAGGTTCGAATCCTGTCGCCTCGACCAAAGGCATTCGGTATTTTAACCGAGTGCTTTTTTTGTGCTCATTACTGCGGCCCGAGAGGTGTGAAAACACTTTGTGTTTTCCTGAATTGCAAAATTCTCTCGCATTTTGCAA
>JAZRNN010000042.1:0-8348 GCA_045648175.1 Clostridia bacterium | reverse complement strand
GCGGCCCGAGAGGTGTGAAAACACTTTGTGTTTTCCTGAATTGCAAAATTCTCTCGCATTTTGCAATCCTACGCTACCGATATGCCACCGGCATATCGTCTTAACGCTCCGGCGCAGGTTCGAATCCTGTCGCCTCGACCACGTCGCAGCAAACTATGCTGCAATCAAAATGACCACTTATAAAGTGGTCATTTTTTATATGATCCGTTACTGCTCCTTTTTCGCAAAAGGTCACGTTCAAGTCGTCTATTCGCTTGTAAACGCACTCATAACGCCTTTGTTTCACTATCAACCTTTTTCGATAGCGTGCCTTAGGCACATCTGCATCTATATTGCTCTGCTTTGCCAAAGACATTCAGTGTTTTGGATGAATGCTTTTTTATGCTTATTACTGCGGCCCGTGGAGTGAAAATAGATGTCTTACATTCTGTTATGAATTAAAAATGATAACACTGAAATATCATTGAATATACCCGATGTTAACCCCGATAACATAAGAGTATGTATTTAATTAATATATCTTTAATATTATTACCTTGACTTTATGTTGCGGCAGGTATATAATTATCAAGCAGACAAAGCATTATTTGGCGGAGGTAGTAGCTATGGGAAGAAAAAACGGCACAATAGATATGGTCAACGGTTCGGTTTTTAAAAGTATGGTGGCTTTTGTTATTCCGCTAATCTTAGGAAACATTCTTCAGCTTCTGTATAATGCGGCGGATATAATAGTTGTAAGCCGTTTTGCAGGAAGTACAGCGATGGCGTCGGTAGGTGCAACCGGAAGTCTTTGCTCACTTATTATAAGCCTTTTTATAGGACTTACCGCAGGTGCAAGTGTTGTTGTTTCACGCTGCTTTGGTGCTCGTGATGAAAAAGGTGTACATAAAGCAGTTCACACCTCGATTGCCCTCGGTATAGTGGCGGGAATTGTTGCATCGGCTATTGGTATTTTATGTTCGGGCTATTTTTTAAGGCTTATGGGAACTCCCGAGGGAGAAGTTTTAGACGGAGCCATACTTTATATGAAAATATATTTTATGGGTATTCCCGCAGCACTTATATATAACTTTGGGGCGTCGATATTAAGAGCAACAGGTGATACCCGCCGTCCTTTGTATATTCTTGCATTTTCGGGAATTGTAAATGTTGTTTTAAACTTGGTGTTTGTAATAGACTTTCATATGAGCGTTGATGGTGTTGCCATTGCAACCGCTGTATCAAATTATATTTCGGCGACTTCGGTTATTTGTATCCTTTTAAGAGAAAAAGGGGCACATTGTCTTAATCTTAAAAAGTTAAAATTTTATAAAAACGAACTTGTGTCAATTATTAAAATAGGTATACCTGCAGGAGTTCAGAGCTCGCTTTTTGCTGTTGCAAATACCCTTATTCAGTCTTCAGTAAATACTTTTGGTACAGCTGCGATTGCAGGGGCAGCGGCATCGGGTAATATTGAAGGCTTTGTGTATACGGCTATGAATGCTTTTTATCAGGCGGCAATAACGGGTGTAAGCCAAAACTATGGTGCGAAAAACGAGATAGGTCTGCGAAAAACAGTAAAAGTCTGTGCCGCTAGTGTGGCGGTTGTAGGATTTTCGCTTGGCCTTGCAACGGTAATCTTTGCCCGTCCGCTTCTGGGTATATATATTGTTGACTCTAAGGAAGCCATAGACTTTGGTTTAACAAGAATGTTATTTGTAGGGCTCCCGTATTTTTTGTGCGGTGTGATGGAAGTTCAGGCGGGTCAACTTCGCGGCCTTGGCTATTCCACAACCGCAATGATAAATTCTCTTGTGGGCGCGTGTGGTTTCAGAATACTTTGGATAATGCTTGTTCTACCATTAAATCACACTCCTGAGGTACTTTTCCTTTGTTGGCCGATTTCGTGGATACTTGTAATAATCATGCATTTTGTATGCTATAAAGCGGTTAAGAAAAAAGCTCTGGCAAGAATGTATGAAGAATAGATGTTTAAGAGATACAAAAGGGACTGTTTTAAACAGTCCCTTTAATATTTGATTTAAATTGCGTATTTTTCTTTATAGAATTGATACATATCTTCAAATGATGCGTTGGGATTTTCCTTGACATTTTTGAGATATTCATGAGTTTCAAATGAGTCATGGGCGATTTCGATAAGACAAACTGCTATGTTTGAACAATGGTCGGCCACTCTTTCGTAGTTGGTAAGAAGGTCTGAAAGAATGAAGCCCAGCTCCATTGTACAGTCGCCTTGCTTAAGACGTGAAATATGATTACCTTTGATTTTGCGTTTTAAGCGGTCGATAACCTGTTCAAGAGGTTCTACGTTTGTAGCCACCGATAAATCTTCATCAACGAGTGCATTGGTTGCAAGAGCCAGAACCTCAATAGATGCGGCGGTAATAATTTTAATATCCTTTTGTGCCTGTGGTGAGAATGAAATACCTTTTTCGTGCATTTCCTGAGCAACTTCGGCAATGTTTACAGCGTGGTCAGAAATTCTTTCGATATCACCGATGCAATGAAGAAGTTCTGTCACCACTTTACTGTCCTTTGATGACATATTGTTTGCTGCAATTTTTATAAGATAGGTACTGGTTTTATCCTCGTATTTATCAACCATCTTTTCGAGTTCCATAATTTCGTTAAACTTTTCGGCACTGTAATCTGCCATAAGATTAGTTGCCATTGTAAACGAATCTGCCGAGATTTTTGCCATATCGCAAACAAGCTCGCGACACTTTTCAACAGCAAATGCAGGAATATCAAGAAATCTTTCGTCCAGAGTGTCAAATACATCTGTCTGACGTGTTTTATGATTGGTTTTTATAGTTTTGATGGCAAGCTTCTCAATCATCGAGCAGAATGGCATAAGAATAATGGTTGAAATTATATTAAAAAGTGTATGCGAAATTGCAATGGTGAAAACGGTTGACTGAGAATTCATAAATGGGTCAAGAAGGTCTGCTGTATAGTATATCAAATAGAATACAGCTGTTACAACAATAACACCCAGCATTTTTATATACAGGCAGGAAATTGCAACTTGCTTTGACTCAGTATTACCGCTGATAGAGGATATAATAGGGGTAATTGTTGTTCCTATATTCATACCCAAAAGTACAGGAAGAGCGGTTGAGTGAGGAATAACGCATGAAAGTGCCAAGGCCTGAAGAATACCGACAGATGCGGATGAACTTTGAATAATGGCAGTAAAAATTGTTCCTACAATTATACCCATAATGGGATTTGAAAACATAGTAAGCATATTGGTGAAGGTTTCGTTGTCCTTAAGACCTTCAACAGCACCACTCATAGTTTCCATTCCAAACATAAGGACGGCAAAACCCAGCAAAATGGTACCAATGTTCTTTTTGGCATCTGATTTGGACATCATTGTCATAACAACGCCGATTGCCGCAAGAATGGGGGTGAATGATTCGGGTTTAAGTAATTTAAGTAACACGGTAGAACCATTAATACCTGTCAAACTAAGCAACCATGAAGTCACAGTTGTACCTATATTGGCACCCATAATGATGCTGATTGTCTGTCCAAGAGTCATAATACCCGAGTTTACAAAACCAACAAGCATAACGGTTGTTGCTGATGAACTCTGGATGATTGCGGTAACTATAAAGCCAAGCAAAAAGCCAAGAATTCTGGTTGAAGTCAGTTTTGCGAGGATTGATTCAAGTTTTCCACCGGCAAGCTTTTTAAGTCCGTCTCCCATAACATCCATTCCGTAAAGGAAGAGCGCAAGCCCGCCTATAAGTGCTAAGATTGAGAAAATATCCATATTTAAATTCCTTTCTTTTGTAGTCAAATTCCACCAAATACATTATATAGTATAAAAACGGAAAAGTAAAGATGTTTAATAAAATTATTTTTGACAGAATAAAAAATAATATAATATTGCTTTATCTTGACGGAAAAACTTTAATGGGGTATAATTAATTAATTAATAAATAAAAAAAGGACAATGCTTATGAATAACATTAAAGAAATAACAAAAGAACTTCTTTCTGTCCCGGGAGTTACGGGATATGAAGGCGATTTTACAGAGTTTGTCTGTGGGAAATTGAAAAAATACTGTCCAGATGCATATGTTACAAAAGCAAATTGTGTTTTGGGGACAAGACAGTCAAAAAATGCAGATGCACCAACTGTTATGATTGAGGCACATCTTGACAGAATAGGTCTGATTGTATCAGGAGTTGATGAAAATGGCTTTGTGTCATTCAAGACTTTGGGTGGGGTTGACGAGCGGATTCTCCCTGCGTGTGAAGTTCGCATTTTGGGTAAGAAAGAAGTCTTTGGAATAATAGGTGCAAAACCCCCTCATCTTATGGCAAAATCCGAAGAAAAGCAAGGTCTTAAGGTTGAGGATATGCTTATAGATACAGGACTTGGAGAGGAAACAGGTGAGCTGATTTCGGTTGGTGACCCGATTATGCTTGAAGGGGAGTTCTGCGAATTAATGAATGACAGAATTTCATCTGCAGCTCTTGATAACAGATTGTCTATGGCGGCGGTTTTTGCGGTTTTAGAGCAGTTAAACGATAAAGAACTTCCATATAATTTATGCGTTGCATTTGCTTCGGGTGAGGAACAGGGTCTTCAGGGGGCATATACCATAGTTAACCAATGCCTGCCCGACCTTGCGATTGTTGTTGACGTGACATATGGCGAAACACCTGATGCCTGCGGGAGTGATACATTCCATCTGGGCAGCGGTACGGCAATCTGTAGGGGCCCCAATGTCCATTATGAAATGACCAAGAATGTTATGAAGACTGCAAAGGAAAAGGGTATACCATACGAAATAGAAGTTGCACCACGCAGTACGGGTACAAACGCATGGGCAATTCAGACGTCGGGTAGTGGTGTTCCTTGTATTGTGCTGTCTATTCCTCTCAGATATATGCACACTACTGTAGAGACGGCAGATTTAAATGATGCCGCAAGTGTATGCAGCCTTATTTGTGAAACTATTTGCGGAGGTGAGGTCATTGCTTAAAAAGTTGACAGAAGCTTTTGGAGTTTCGGGTTATGAAACAGAGGTCCGAAATATTATAATGGATGAACTACAAAATTGTGAAGTGGATATATCCGTCGACAGTATGGGCAATATGCTTGTGTTTAAACTTGCTGAGGAAAATTCTGATGCAAAGACAATTTTGCTTTCTGCCCATATGGACGAGGTAGGGTTTATCGTTGCCGACATTACAGACGATGGCTATATTAAATTTGCATCGGTGGGCGGTATTGACCCACGGATTCTTATATCAAAAAGGGTGTGTGTCAACGGAAGAAAAGGCGTTATAGGTTTGAAGCCTATTCACCTGACCACCAAGGAAGAACGCAAAACTACTCCAAGTGAGGATAAACTCTTTGTGGATATCGGTGCAAAGAACAAAGCCGATGCAGAGACTGTTGTTCAAAAGGGTGATTATTTTGGTTTTGACAGCATATATGTAGAGTTTGGCAATCAGATAAAGGCAAAAGCACTTGATGACAGACTTGGCTGTGCAATTATGATTGAAATGCTTAAAAAGAATTGGAATGTTAATCTGGTATGTGCCTTTACCGTTCAGGAAGAGGTTGGTCTGCGTGGTGCAAAGGTTGCGGCAAAGGGTGTTAATCCTGATTACGCAGTGGTTATAGAAGGCACTACCTGTAATGATATGACAGGCATCCCTGAAAATCTTCGGGTTACTAAATCAGGAGGCGGTGCTGCAATTTCAATTCTTGACTCTGCCAGCAAGGCTGACAGAGAGTTGGTTGATTTACTGGTTTCAGCTGCAGAATCAAGAAACATCCCGTGGCAATTCAAAGCATCAACCGCAGGGGGTAATGATGCAGGTTCAATTTATCTCGCAGATGGCGGCATTAAAACGGCTTCGCTTTCTGTACCTTGCAGGTATATTCATTCCCCTGTGTGCGTTATGAACAAGGCGGATTTCAAATCCTGCCAAAGAATAATAGAAGGCTTTCTTGACGATTGCGGAAAGGACGAAAGATGATAAAAGAAATTTTTGAAACATTTTCGCCTTCGGGAAACGAAGAGGGCATAAGGGATCTGCTGAAAAAACAACTCAGCGACGTATTTGAAAAAATTGAAACAGATAACATGGGTAACCTGATTGCAAGCTCGGGTGCTGGTGGCCTTTGTGTTGAGTGCGGAATAGACAGCACGGGGATTATGGTCGTTTCAAAAACAGACAATCAGGTGTATTTTGCTTCTGTTGGTGGAGCCAAACCTGCCGAATTGGCAGACAGAACGATAATTTTTAGCAATGGTAGTACTGGCGTGGTAAAATATGAAGACGAATTGGATTTAAAAACTGCAAAAGTTTCGGATTTGTATGTTGAAATGGATACTGTTGATATCAGTATCGGTGATTTCGGTACGGTTGTTTCTGAGTTTGATGAGGACGAGTGTGGTTACTCGGGATATGGATTAAAAAGTCGTATCGGTTTAGCTGCGGTTTGCAGTGCGCTTAAAATGCAGAACGAGATTGAAAATCTAACTGTTTTATTCTCTGCGCAAAAACGACTTGGCGCAAGAGGAATCAAAGCGTTTTTGGGTGCTCATAGCTTTGACAAAGTGATTACAATTGGTGCCAGCTCAAATGATGGCTGTGTGATTGTTGCCAAGGATGCAAGGGCGGTGGCGTCGGTCGACATCAGAAAAGAACTTGAAAGAATAGTGGTCGAAAATGATTTGGATGCCGAAATAGCAGTATGCGATGATGATTTTTACGTTGAGCAAATTTTAACATCCGACAACCTTTGCGGTGCGGTTGGAATATCGGTTCTTTGTGAAGAGGGTGAACCCCAAAGAGTTAACAAAACTGATTTTGACACGGCGGTTAAATTGCTGACAGAAATTCTAAACAAAAACAAATAATTTAATTCGAGGTTAAGATATGGAAAAGAAAAATTGTATTTTATATGACAACAAAGTGTGCGACAATTGTGGCGAGTGTAATATGTGCGACCTAGATCCCAAAAAGGTCTGCGACAGTTGTGGTGCATGCCTTGATATGGACAGCGATTATAACACCCTTGATGTAGATTTGACAATGGAAGAAAATGACGAGCCTGAAATGCTCAGCTTTGAGGAACTTTTCCCTGATGAGGCCTTTGGCGGTGATGGAAATTGGGAAGATGACGATGATGACGAAGAAGAATATGATGACTTTGACGATGATTTCGACAATGCTGACGGTTTTTATGAGGAAGAAGAGTTTGATTATGATGACAATGATGATTTAGGTCGGGATTTTGGTGAGCTTTTTGGATGATAAGAAAATGGCTGTATCTGTTAGATACGGCCATTTTTATCTTGAAAAGTTTTCGCTATGTAAACTGATTTCACCTGATTTTAAGGTTATAGATTCTCCGTTTTCAAGTTCAACAACCAAGTTCCCTTCAATATTAATATCGGTTGCAATGCCTGAATAGGTTTTACCATCTTTGGTGAAATCTATTTTTTTGTCTAAAACAAGTGAACGGCTTTTATACTCGTTAATCAATTCGTGACTTCCGCAAAGAGATTGCATATGGATAAATTCAGCAATCACGCTTCCTGCAATAACGCTACGATTAATATCATCGCCCAAAGAACCGGCAATAGCACTGAGTTCTGCGGGGAAATTTTGAGTAGATATATTTATCCCGATTCCAACTACTATATAGTCAATAGCTCCTGAATTTGTTCCTGCTTCGGCTAAGATACCGCAAATTTTTCTTCCGTCAAGGAAAATGTCGTTTACCCATTTGATTTGTGGTTGCTTATTGCATACATTCTCAATTGAGCGACATACAGCAACCCCTGCGGCAATTGTCAACGCTACAGGGTCAAGGGGGGCACTGTCAGACCGCAAAATAATACTCATATACAATCCTGTACCTGATGGTGAATAGAAATCCCTGCCCAATCGGCCTCTGCCGGCAGTTTGTTTGTCGGCGATTACAACAGTGTTATGTTTTGCACCGTTTTGAGCAAGCTCTTTTGCATATGTGTTGGTGGAATTTACAGTTTCCAGCACAAAGATATCGCCGATATTTATACCATCAAGATGGACGCATACCGCCTTTGCGGATAAATCGTTAGTGTTAAAATGGAGTTCCTTCATTATAATATAACCTCTTGTTAAAATATATGATAAGTATAACACAAAACACGCTGATGTCAATAAATAAAAATTTTAAAATTTTTTTGCAAAAAGGTATTGACAAAGGAGAGTAAGTGTGTTAATATAGACGAGTTGTGCCGAACAAAGGCTGTCAGAAAAAACTTTTTAAAAAAGTTTCAAAAAAGTCTTGACAAGATGGTGTTTGGTGTGATATATTAG
>JAZRNN010000041.1:0-1929 GCA_045648175.1 Clostridia bacterium | reverse complement strand
GATATAGTAAAGGAGCTTGGACTTACTGTTCTTGCTGTTGAGCACCGTGTCAAAGAGGAAAAAAGTCTTGCCGGGAAGCTTGAAAGAAAGGGCGACGGATATAACACCCTTGAGGATATAACCGATATTCTCGGCTGCCGTGTTGTTTGTTTCCTTTCTGATGAAATCGACAAAATCGGGCAAAAGGTAGAAGAAAATTTTGTTGTTGACTGGGAGAATTCCTCGGATAAAAGAGCTCTTATCAAGGAAGATACATTCGGATATTTATCGCTTCATTACATCTGTTCACTTCCCGCAGGTAGCAAGTGGCCTGATGAAATATGCGGAAAGAAGTTTGAAGTTCAGATAAGAACTATCTTGCAACATGCGTGGTCAGCCATTCATCACGATATAGGATATAAGAGTGATTTCGGCGTTCCGAGAGAGATTAGAAGACAGTTTGCAAGGCTTGCAGGACTTTTAGAGCTTGCAGATGATGAGTTTGTTCGTGCCCGTGACAATATGGTGGGATATACGGAAGATATAAGACAGCGCATCATAACAGATGATGCAGACGATATATCAATCAATATGATTTCGCTTAATGAATATGTTCTGCATAATCAGAAAATGCAAAGCTTAATTAAAGAAATAGCGGATGTTGCAGGTGCAGAAATCAATGAGATTGATCCGGAAAGCTATATTCCCCAGCTTGCATTTTTAGGGATAACAAAGCTCGGGGATATTGAAATAATGATAAAAGAAAATTATGATCTTGCAATGACACTTGCAAAAAAAGCATTGTCTGCGGCAGGTCTTGATATTGTTTCATCAAGCGTTGCACTTCGTTTCTTGTGTCGTGCAGAGCTTCTGAATAAAAACTATGATTTTGATAAAATCACAGAGTTCCTGAAAATTTCTTTGGGAACAAAGGAAAAAGCAGAAAGACAGGCAAAACACCTGCTTCGCCAAAAGGAGGAATGCTGATGGATGATAGCGAAAGCTTGCAGCTCGCTCTTGAATTTGCAAAAGCAAAGCACAAAGGTCAAAAACGTATCGGCGGTGATGATTACATAACCCATCCGATAGCAGTTTGTGAGATTGTAAAGAGTCAGGGCCTTGACAAAAATTATCAGATAGCAGCACTCTTTCACGATTTGCTTGAGGATACTGATGCAACCGAAGAAGAAATTTTGAAATATGGTAGTCCTGAAATACTTGAAGCTGTAAACTTGCTGACAAAGCAAAAAGGATACGATATGGCAGAATATGTAAGTAGCATAAAGCAAAATCCCATTGCTTTTGCGGTAAAGGCGGCAGACAGATTGCACAACTTACAGTGTGCAATCATTACAGATGAGGAATTCAAACGAAAATATATCCTTGAAACCGTAGACTGGTATATGGATTTTTCGCCTGAAATCCGAAAGGCTGTAAAAAGGCTTGCGGAGAGTCTTGAAACTCCGATGGTGGAATTATCATTCCTCTACGAGCCAATAGAATCGTGGAAACAATAAAAATATTTATAAGGAGATTATTACAATGACTATTGAAAAGAAAATTAACAACGATGCAGTAACACTTATCGTATTAGGAAGACTTGACACACAAACAGCACCGGAGCTTGAAAACGAACTCGATAGCATTCTTCCCGGTCTTAAGGAACTTACCTTTGATATGACAAACCTTGAGTATGTTTCATCTGCAGGACTTCGAGTTATTTTAAAAGCTCAGAAAGCAATGAACGCACAGGGTTCTATGAAGCTTACAGGTGTTAATGACAGCATTATGGAAGTGTTTGATATTACAGGATTTTTAGATATTCTTACAATCGAGTAATAGCGAAGAATGTTTTTATAAGGAGATGAAAATATGGCACCACATTTAATAATGTCTGCATCATATAATGCACTTCTTGCCATTCTTCTCTACATACTTGACAAAAAAACA
>JAZRNN010000040.1:0-6557 GCA_045648175.1 Clostridia bacterium | reverse complement strand
TATGGACCTTGAAAAGGAGAGGGGCATAACAATCAAAGCCCGTGCGGTACGTCTTTTATACTCTGCCAAGGACGGACAGCAGTACGTTCTCAACCTGATTGATACCCCCGGACACGTTGACTTCAACTACGAGGTTTCGCGTAGTCTTGCGGCTTGTGAAGGAGCGGTTTTGATAGTTGATGCCGCACAGGGAATCGAGGCACAGACCTTGGGAAATACCTATCTTGCCCTTGAACACGACCTTGAGCTTGTGCCTGTTATCAACAAAATCGACCTTCCTTCGGCACAGCCTGATGTTGTAAAGCAGGAGATTGAGGATGTTATCGGTATTGAGGCTCAAAATGCTCCGTGTATTTCTGCAAAAAATGGTATAAATATTGAAGCGGTACTCGAAAGAATAGTTGAGGCTGTTCCTGCACCCAAGGGCGACGAGAGCGCACCTCTTAAAGCGTTAATATTTGATTCATATTATGACAGCTATAAGGGTGTAATTGCGTATGTTCGTGTTATGGACGGCAGAGTGAAAACCGGTGACCTTATCAAAATGATGGCAACAGGTAGCAAATTTGATGTTGTTGAGGTTGGATATCTTAATCCTATGGGTATGCTTCCTGCCAAGGAAATTAAGGCAGGAGAAGTTGGATATATTGCGGCAAGTATTAAAAATGTTCGTGATGTTCGTGTAGGTGATACAGTGACAACTGTGGCAAAGAGCGCTGCCGAGGCTCTTCCCGGATACAAAGAAGTTCAGCCGATGGTATATTCGGGTGTCTACCCGGCGGATGGCGCAAGATACAATGACCTTCGTGATGCACTTGAAAAACTGCAGCTAAATGACGCGGCACTTCAGTTTGAGGCTGAGACCTCGGTGGCATTGGGCTTTGGTTTCCGATGCGGATTTTTGGGTCTTCTTCATATGGAAATTATTCAGGAACGTTTAGAAAGAGAGTATAATCTTGACTTGGTTACCACAGCACCTTCGGTTGAATATCAGGTGTTTAAAACCGACGGAAGTATGGTGACGATATCAAACCCCACAAATTTGCCTGAGCCTCAGGAAATTGACCATATGACCGAGCCTATTGTTGCGGCAAACATAATGACTCCAAAGGAATTTGTGGGTAGTATAATGGAGCTTTGTCAGGAGCGCAGGGGCACGTATATTGATATGACCTATCTTGACCAGAATCGTGTAACCTTGCAGTACGAGCTTCCGCTTAATGAAATTATATATGACTTCTTTGATGCACTTAAATCAAGAACAAGAGGATATGCGTCGTTTGATTATGAAATGAAAAATTATCAGAAGTCTGAACTTGTTAAGCTGGATATCCTGCTTAACGGTGATATGGTGGATGCTCTGTCATTTATCGTTCATAAAGACAGTGCATATGCACGCGGCAGACGTATTGCCGAAAAGCTTAAGGATTCAATCCCACGTCAGCTGTTTGAAATTCCCATTCAGGCGGCAATCGGCAGCAAAATTATTGCCCGCGAAACTGTTCGAGCAATGCGCAAGGACGTTCTTGCAAAGTGTTATGGCGGTGACATTACCCGAAAGAAGAAACTGCTTGAAAAGCAGAAGGAAGGTAAAAAGCGTATGCGTCAGGTGGGTTCTGTTGAAGTTCCGCAAGAAGCATTTATGTCGGTGTTAAAGCTGGACTAAAGATAGGAGAAAATTTAATGAAAACCTTAGGGCTCTATATTCATATTCCTTTTTGTAAATCAAAGTGCGGATACTGTGATTTCAATTCCTACGCAGGGAAAGAAGGATTGATAGAGCCCTATTTTGATGCGTTGAATCGGGAAATTGAGTTGATGTCAAAAAAATATACGGGTGCAGTTGACACTATTTATTTTGGTGGAGGAACACCAACTGTTGTTGATACAAATTATATTTGCAAAACAATTGATACAATTAATAATAATTTTGAACAATGTTCAAATATAGAAATTACCACAGAATGTAATCCGGGGACAATTGATTATAACGGATTGTGCAAATTATATGACGGAGGAGTAAACCGTTTAAGCATAGGCTTGCAGTCGGCAGATAACGGTTGTTTAAAGGCATTGGGCAGAATTCATACATTTGAGGATTTTGGCAGATGCTTTACCGATGTCCGCAAGGTGGGGTTTAATAATATTTCCCTTGACTTGATGTACGGTCTGCCTGAACAGACTATGGCTAATTGGACAGAAACTTTGAAAAGTGCAGTTCGGTTTAATCCCGAGCATATTTCGGCATATGCATTGAAGATTGAGGAAGGTACACCATTTTCAAATGCAAAGTTAAATTTACCTGATGATGATTTGGTTGCCGATATGTATCAGCAGGCGGTGCAGTATTTGCGTGATAAAGGATACGGGCGTTATGAAATTTCAAACTTTGCAAAAGAAGGTTTTGAATCGCGTCATAACTTAAAGTATTGGAAGTGCGATGACTTTATTGGCTTTGGAGCAGGAGCATTTTCTTGTGCTAATGGTGTCAGGTCTTCAAATGTACTGGATATAGAAGAATATATTGAGAGTGTTAAAAAGAAAAAAAGTGAGAAAGTTTTTAGAGAAGAACTATCCGACTTTGACAAAATGAGCGAGTTTGTGTTCTTAGGCTTGCGTCTTGAAAACGGAATAGTAGAAAAAGAGTTTAAAGACAGATTTAATTTGAACATTGATGAAGTTTTCGGGAAACAAATAGACAAATACGCAAAGACAGAATTTTTAATCAGAGAAAACGGCAAAATCCGCTTTTCGGATAAGGGGTTTTTTGTCAGCAATATAATACTTGCAGATTTTGTTTAAAATTTTACTTGCAGAATTGAAAGCATTGTGGTATACTCATTAGGTGGTTTAATATGCTTGCATAGTTAAATGGATATAAGAACCGTATGACGTTAGCAAAATCAAGGATTTTTACGGCTGAGCGAACCTGTTATTCGCTACGCTCATAATATACAAGCCCCTCCTAAGCGGAAGGTGTGACGTTTGCCTGATATGCAATTAAAGTTAATATTTATACATGTCCCAGTACCTCAGTAGGATAGAGGGTTCGCCTCCTAAGCGAAACGCCGTAGGTTCGATTCCTATCTGGGACGCCAAAAACCACCGAAAACATATTCGTTTTCGGTGGTTAATTTTTGTTCTCTAAACTTTTATAATTATACAATTTAGTGTATATTTTGCCTACAAATAAATCTTATTTTTTAGCCTCAAAGCGTGTTTTGCATACATTTGCCAACAAAACAGGTTAAAACTATATAAAATCAATTAACTCGGTTAGGTACAAATAGTCATATCCAAAGCTTAATTGCATCTTGTCAACAACTTTAATTTTATTCAAGCAATTCATTCAATAACTCAGGATGTTGCTTAATTAAAAGCTTTAATTGTGCAAGGGTGGAAGAATCTATATTAGTATTTTCAGATGTATCATCAACTTTGGCAAAGAAACCTGAATCCATTTACTTGGCTATAAGTTTTCTGTCATCATCAAAGCTATGTGCATAGGTGTCAGTTACCATCCGTGCCTCAGCATGTCCGGTATCACCCTGCACAGCCTTAATATTCCCTTTACTAAGCTTTAGCTTTAAAGATGTACTGCTGTGTCTTAAACTGTGAAAAACAACGGGACGCAATGATTTTTCTTCTATAAGCTTATAAAACATCTTATCAATAGTCCTAAGCTCGTATGGCAGACCATTTACCTTTGCGACAACTAAATTGTAATCGTGATATTCGTTTGCTAATAAAGCCATATTTTCTTTTTGTGTTTCCCTTGTCTTAATTAATTCGTCAATAACCGCTTTTGGTAAATATACAATTCTGTTGCTGCTTTGTGTTTTTGGAGCTTTTAATACAACAGTAGTTGTTGCTTTTTTAGGCATAATCACAGGGAATTTAGTTATAATTGTACTGCGGTTAACCTTTTCTAATGCTTCTATACTTTTATTGCTGCACCGCTGCAATTCCTTATCTATTTTCAGGTATGGCTCATTATCATCTAAATAAACATTATCCCATTGAAGACCGAGAATTTCCCCCAAACGCATACTGCATCCCAACGCAAGATACAAACAAAGCTTTAAAATTGGATTGTCACAAACCTTAATGGCTTCAAGTGCTTCGGCATCCGACCAAACAGCCCTCGCTTTAGGATTGTCTTTAGGCAATGTAGCACCAATGGTAAGCCACGACTCCATAACATCTAACTTTCTATCAAACGTATTCGGAACGAAAGGAGCAACCTTATTAAATTCGTCTTTCAAAATATATAGCTTAATCCAGTATTCATCGGTGTATTTTAACCTTTTTCCAAGTTTTGCAATACACTTTTTTGCCTCTTCATAGCTATTAACAATCTTTTCATATTTTTTTGGTTTTGCCCATCTGCAGTTTCTTTGAATTCCTATTTCCATAAATTCACCATTCCTTACAAAAACTAACTGTTTATACTTTCATATTCATTATGGATTGCTGAAAAAATTGCGCTTGCTTCTGCATTGGCACAAATATCAGGATGATATTTCTTAACAAGTTCTCGATATTCTCGTTTTAAAACTTGCATATTATTGTGTGCCTCTTTAGAAAACCAACTGTCCCCGTATTTTGGATATTTGCTTGTGTGGGGAATATCACCTTGAGTATAATTATCCACTATTCCGTTATTTGTAATATGTATTTTTCTGTGAGGCATATCAAGGTTGATACAATCCGGTAACATAAAGAAAAATCCATCATATTCATAAATTTTAAAGCACGATGATGTGTTTGATATTTCAAGTATTTTTAATATGATATGACTAACTGTTTCGATGGAAATAGCTGTTGATTTTTCTGACATTGTTGGCAAACTGAAAGGGATTTTATTTGCGTCATTCTTATCAATACTGCCGTCGTGTTTGCAGTAGATATGCTCCTTATGGCGGTTGGCGATGTTTAGTAGAACTTCTGCATTTTCATTTTCCTCACCGCCCTTATCAATTTCGAGCTCTATTCCCATAAAGAAATTGCCCGAGCCATAAAATATTGGCTCGGGCTTGTAATTGTATGATTTTATCGCACTTTCCTGAAGCTTTGCAAAGCATTCGGCACAGTATGGATAATCTGAATCATCTTCATAATGCGCATCGTTATTATGTATTAGTGTGCCACAATTTTCGCAATGCGTATAACTGTATTCATAACAATTATCGCATAATGTTGTAAAATCATCGCCTTGCGCCTCATCGCGATAAATGCGCTCTCCACAACAATCGCAAATTGTAGTCTTTTCTCTCAAACATTCATCACAAAATATTTTCCCGTCAAAATCTGTTGCTGTTTTATCCGTAAGTTTTGTTCCACACAGTGAGCATATTGTTTTTTCTGTCATTTTTAGTTCCTCCGTTTCATTAGTCAATTTTCTTTAAGCAAATGATATACTCTCGGCAATGCCTGCTATTATAAATTTTAGAAATGCACTTATGCCCAGAATAATTTTCTTAAAAAATTTCTTTTTACTGAAATTAAATACCACGTTTGGTTCCTCACTTTCTTTTAATTTTGATACAAAACTTTATATCAAAGGTATAATATCTAAAAGAAAGTCGATGGTATTACAATATAAAGATGTAATAGATAAGATACAAAGCTCAAAATCGAGAGTTTATACAATTTTTGAGAGTGTTAATAAAAGTATAAATGCTGTGACATTAGGCGATGCAATGTCAAACTAAGCATTGTCATTAATCGCAATATATTAATTTTTGGTGCATAGACCATTGCTAAAAAATACCAAATATATTGTAAAATTATTTTTGTTATGTTATACTATACTAAAATAAAAAGGTGGTAGTGTGTAGTGAGATAATTATAGGTGAATAGGAGACATCTTTATGAAGGAACCAGATAATTTTAGGCAAGCGAAGTTTAGTGCAGTTAATTTGCATTAGTTATTCGCTGGCCATTTTTATTTTACTAAAGAACTTATAGGAGACTACAAAAGATGAAGGTTATGAAAAGATTTATAGCAACAGTTCTTGTTTTATCAGTATTATTAGTTCCGGTAAATGCGGAGGAATTGCTTGATTTGTATTTTGATGCATCGCTTGATTTAAAAACAGGCGAAACAACACTTACACCAAAGGAATTAGATACAGAAACTGACTCTTCTGATTTATGGGTGGAAGTAACAAAAATAACGCCGGACGGAACGGCAAGTCATTTTTATTCAGGACTGTTTGGCGAATATGATAATGGAAGATGGGTAAATGTTGATTTTTCAGATAAAAAACCGTTAGTGTTATGTGATTGGCAAACCCAAAATTGTTATTGGGTTGTACCTGCCGAAAAACCTGAAGAAGATAATGCACCTGAAAATCAAAATTCTGATGACATGAGCTCAACAAGAACTGAAAATGCGGAACAAGCATTAACAATAAGCACTACACAGCTTATTGAATATGATGTAACTTATAGCATTGTTTCTAATGATAGTTTGAGTATGGATATTGAATATAATGTATATAACGGCAACTCGGAAAACGATAGTGTATTGCTTATCGCAGCATTATATGAAA
>JAZRNN010000039.1:0-10814 GCA_045648175.1 Clostridia bacterium | reverse complement strand
TCCTCAAAACTTCTTTTTGAGGCGCTCCCCTCGTTTCGAGAGAGCCTATCTAATATATCACACCAAACACCATCTTGTCAAGACTTTTTTGAAACTTTTTTAAAAAGTTTTTTCTGACAGCCTTTGTTCGGCACAACTCGTTTATATTACCACAAAGTTTTCGCCTTGTCAACCCCTTTTTTTAAATTTTTTGATATTTTTTTATAAAATAAATCAGGCGCACGGAAATACATCCATACGCCCTGATATTTAAGATAGCTATAGCGAATTTAAATAACCTTATTTTCTACCTCTTCGGCAAGCATTTTGATAAATTCATCAATTGACATAGCACCAAGGTCGCCCTGCTTGCGCGAACGAACTGCAACCGTACCTTCGTTCATTTCCTTTTCCCCTGCAATAATCATATAGGGAATCTTTTCAAGCTGAGCTTCGCGAATTTTATAACCAATCTTTTCGTTTCGGTCATCAACCTCAACGCGGAAACCGGCATCGCGCAACTTTGCATATACTGTATCTGCATAATCACGATAGTTTTCGGAGATAGGCAGAACTTTCACCTGAGTAGGCGCAAGCCAAGCAGGAAATGCACCTGCATACTTTTCAATAAGCAGAGCAAGAGTTCTTTCATAGCAACCGATTGAGGTACGATGAATGATATAAGGGTTCTTTTTGCTGCCATCTTTATCGATATATTCCATACCAAACTTTTCAGCAAGCATCTGGTCAATCTGGATGGTAATAAGAGTATCTTCCTTACCAAATACATTCTTAATCTGAATATCAAGTTTTGGACCATAGAAAGCAGCCTCGCCAATACCAATCTTGTAAGGAAGTTCTAGATGGTCAAGAATTTTCTTCATTGTATCCTGAGCCTCAGCCCACTGTTCTTCTGTGCCTATATACTTATCTCTGTCTTCGGGATCCCACTGTGAGAATCTATATGAAACATCATCATAAAGTCCCAAAGTCTTGAGCATATAAATTGCCATTTCAAGACAATTCTTAAATTCTTCTTCCAGTTGGTCGGGACGGCACATAAGATGACCCTCGGAAATAGTGAACTGACGAACACGGATAAGGCCGTGCATTTCGCCCGATGCCTCATTTCTAAAAAGAGTTGAAGTTTCACCGTATCTTATAGGAAGGTCACGATAACTCCTCATTCTGTTGAGATATGCCTGATACTGGAATGGACAGGTCATAGGACGGAGAGCAAAAACTTCCTTATCTGTTTTCTCATCACCCATAACGAACATACCGTCCTGATAGTGATCCCAATGTCCTGAAATCTTATACAAGTCGCTTTTTGCCATATATGGAGTTTTTGTTCTTACCCAACCGTTCTTATCCTCATGATCTTCAACAAATCTCTGGAGTATCTGAATAATCTTTGCTCCCTTGGGAAGAAGGATAGGAAGCCCTTGACCGATACTGTCAACGGTTGTGAAAATTTCGAGTTCACGTCCAAGCTTGTTGTGATCTCTCTTTTTTGCCTCTTCCAGTCTTTCAAGATGCTCATCGAGGTCTGCTTTTTTAGTAAATGCTGTACCATAAATTCTTGTAAGCATTTTGTTGTTTTCGTTGCCACGCCAATATGCGCCTGCTGTATATTGTAGTTTGATTGCCTTTATCTTGCCTGTAGACATAAGATGCGGCCCTGCACAAAGGTCAACAAAATCACCCTGCTTATAGAATGAAATAACAGCATCTTCAGGAAGATCCTGAATGAGTTCAACCTTATATTCTTCGCCTTTTTCTTCCATCAGCTTTATTGCCTCAGCTCTGGGAAGCTCAAAGCGTTCAAGCTTTGCATCCTCTTTTATAATCTTTTTCATCTCGGCTTCAAGCTTTTCTAAATCAGCATTTGTAATCGGTGCTTTAAAATCAAAGTCATAATAAAAACCGTCATCAATAGCCGGGCCTATTGCAAGCTTTGCATTGGGATAAAGGCGCTTTACTGCCTGTGCCAGAATGTGTGATGTGGTGTGGCGGTAAACCTTCTTTCCTTCTTCATCATCAAATGTTAGGAAATTAACCGTGCAATCAGTCTCAGGAGTATATGTCAGGTCGTGAACAACCCCGTCAACCTCTCCTGCAAGGATTACACGAGCAAGGCCTTCACTGATAGCCTTTGCCATTTCGATAAGACTTGTGCCTTTTTCGAATTCTTTAGCGTCTCCGCTCTTTAGTGTTACTTTAATCATCTTAACACATTCCTTTCTTCAATATTATATATACGGGTAAATTTACCCGGACTGTACCAAAAATTTATTATATACCCGTTTAGTTCTTTCTGTCAAGCAGATTCAGGGCAAGTTTTTTCATAAAATCAGCTTTTTCGCCAAACTTGTCGAGAACCCTTACTGCATCCATCGTAACTTCATCAGCTTTTTTTCTTGCGTTATCGAGGCCTAGAAGTGTAACATATGTAGCTTTATCATTTTCGGCATCACTGCCTATGGGTTTGCCCAGAACACTTTCGTCTCCGGTACAATCAAGAATGTCATCCTGAATTTGAAAAGCAAGACCCAGTTTTTCGGCAAAATCTGATATTGCCGTAATATCATCCGCTGTGGCATTTGCCGCAAGTGCACCGCTGACTGCCGAAACTCTTATTAGCGCACCTGTCTTTCGATAATGAAGATAATCAAGTGTAGCAAGGTCAACATCCGATTTACCTTCACACTCAAGGTCCACTACCTGTCCGCCAATCATACCTGCACAACCCGCAGCCTGTGCAATTTGAAATACTGCCTTTATTACGATTTCCGGAGATGCCGATTTATATTTACTTAAATCAGCAAGGTACTCAAACGCACCAGTCAGCAATCCATCACCTGCAAGCAACGCCGTTGCTTCGCCAAATTTTTTATGGCAGGTAGGCATTCCTCGACGAAGGTTGTCGTTGTCCATACAAGGAAGGTCATCGTGGATGAGCGAATATGTGTGAATATGCTCGATTGCCACACCAAAACGCAAAGCATCCTCAATGTATCCGTCAAGCATATCGCATACTGCCAGACAAAGTACGGGTCTCAGGCGCTTGCCGCCCGCCATTATGCTGTAACGCATAGCATCATAAACCGACCTTTGAAGGCATTGTTCTTCTGCAAAAACTCTTTCAAGCTCGTTGTTTACCTTATTAATGTATTCATTAAGCTGTTTTTGAAATTCCATAGTTTTCACCACTATTGTGCAGCAAACGGCTGCTCCTCCATCTCTCCTGAATTGTTTTTTATAAGAATGCTTATCTTTTGTTCTGCATCTTTTAACTGTTGATTGCACTCTTTTGTTCTGGCAATCCCTTGTTCAAAAAGCTCCAGCATTTCATCAAGAGAAACATCGCCAGCCTCAAGTTTTTTCACTATATCTTCAAGCTCTTTAAGATTTTCTTCAAAGCTTACATTCTTTTTAGTTGCCATCTTATATCTCTCCTTATTTTACCATTGCCTTTATTTCGCCATCTGAAACAACAACAGATATATCATCACCCGACTTTGCATCGGCAACTGACTTTATAACCTTACCATCAGTATTCTTCATCACCGAAAAGCCTCGGTTCAAAGTGTTGAGCGGGCTTAGCCCGTCAAGACGGGAAACGGCCATGCCAAAGGTCTGTTTCTTTTCGTTGATTGCTGTTTTTGCCGCATTTTCAAACATACGGAAAATGCCGTCAAGCTGCATTCCTTTTTCATTAACCTTCAGCATCGGGGCACGCATAACCTGTTTATCGGCATAAACTTTTAACTGAAGTTGCTGTTTTTCTATAATTTTATTGGCAGCATTGGCAAGACGCATACCTGCCGTACTGAATTTCTCGGTAAATTCCGTGCCTGACGGAACCGCCAGTTCTGCCGCTGCCGAAGGTGTTGGAGCACGCAAATCAGCAACAAAGTCAGAAATTGTAAAGTCTGTTTCGTGTCCCACTGCAGAAATAATCGGTATTTCACTTTTAAAAATCGCTCTTGCCAGAATTTCTTCGTTAAACGCCCACAAATCCTCCATAGAGCCTCCACCACGGCCAATAATAAGAACATCCGCAGCAAAATTTTTATTAAAATACTCTATTGCTTTGCATACACTCTCCGCCGCTCCGTCACCCTGAACAAGCACAGGGTAAAGGCATATATCTGCATATGGGAAACGTCTTGAAATAATGTTTATTATATCACGGACAGCCGCTCCCGTTGGAGCTGTTGCAATTCCAACACGTTTTGGGAACGTAGGAATCTTCTTTTTTGCCATCGGGTCAAAAAGGCCTTCTGCCTCCAGTTTCTTTTTCAGCTTTTCAAACTGTTCAAACAGATTTCCCTTGCCGTCCTGAACCATTGAGTTGATATATAACTGGTACTGACCGTCTCGTTCGTAAACGCCAACTCGTCCCTCAGCAATAACCTGCATACCGTTTTCGGGCCTGAAATCAAGCCCCATTGCAGAACCACGAAACATCACCGCACGTAAAACACCTGTTTCATCTTTTAGAGACATATACATATGTCCTGATGTGTGATGCTTGAAATTGGATATTTCACCCTTTATCCGTATATCATTAAGGGCAGGTATCTGATTGAATATATCTTTTATAAATAAGTTAAGCTGACTTACTGTTAAAGTCATTCTTTCATACATTTAAACTCCACCTTGCTCCGATTTCACAAACACCTGCTGCGTTATCTGTGCTGAACTGCGGTTCGGCAAAATACACACCCGGCATATCAAAAAATTCTTTCCTGAGCATCTCAGAAGACGAAACTCCTCCAACCATAAGCACATTTTTTACATTGTACTTTTCTTTTGCATATTCAACCGATTTTCTCACCGATTGGGCAATACATTTCATTACGCAATACGCAACCTCACCGTCGTCTGCACCTTCGGCAATTTTTCTGCTGTATCGAGTTTCCTCGCCTGAAAAATTAATATATCCTTCGTTTACACAAATTTTCGCCTTCGGTAACTTACCCTGAAAATTAACTGCAGAATAATCAAGATACTTTCCGCAAGGGAAGTCCATACCCAATCCTACACCTATTCTGTCAATAAATTGACCGGCCGGAAGGTCTTTTGTGCCGCCGACAATACTGCAGTCAAAAGTATTTCCATTTTTATTTACCAACAAAAGTTCGGTTGTACCTCCCGATAAATGATATGTCAAAAAAGGTTTATCGCAAATACTGTATTTTTTGCAAGAATAAATTGCCGCCATAATATGCCCATCCTGATGAGAGGTTTCAATATACCTTGCATCAAGCACATCAGCAATTGCTTTTGCAAAAGACTGACCCGCAAGAAATACAGGCATATATGAACCCTCAACCGACCTGGGTTTTGCGCTGACGGCAACCGTAATATCATTAAATTGTTTGATGTTTATATTCTTTTTAAGTTCATCAAAAAGAACAGGGAGATTTTTTATATGCTGAAACACCGCGTCAGACTGTCTTAGTCCACACTCTCCCGATTTAACATCCAGCATTTTTTTGAAATGCAGAATATTGTCACCGCATTTTGCGGCAACCGATGTGGTGTAACAACTTGTATCAATCCCCAGAATTAATCTGCTTTCGTCCATATGCGGCACCTACATTCCGCTGATTTTGCCTAAAATTCCGTTTACAAACGGAGCCGCTTCTTCACCATCGTATTTTTTTGCAAGGCTTACCGCCTCGTTAACCGAAACTACCGACGGAATATCGTCGCAAAACATTATTTCGTATACTGCGAGCCTTAAAACAGCAAGGCTGACACAGGACATTCTTTCAACCTTCCAGTCATTTGAAACCCCATCAATCTTTTTGTCAATTTCCTCAAGGTTAGCAACCGTACCGCGAACCGCACGCTGAATATATTCCTGTTGTTCACCGGGTGTATATTCATCAATAAAATCCTGTAGGATTGTTTCGATTTCATCAGGCTGAAATTTGTATTCAAACAGCAGTATAAATGCAAACTCTCTGGCTTTTGTTCTGTTCATCATCTTACCTCAACTTTAAATCTTCTGTATATAATCCTTTTATTCTTCTGTTTCAACGTTTTCTTCAGCAGATGCTTCGTCAATATTGACATCCTCTGCTTTTTTAGTTGTATTGACGCTTTCAACATTGACATTTACAGCAACAACGTCAAGCCCCGTCATAGCCTCTACTTCGTTTTTAGTTTTCTCCTGAATTTCCCAGGCAACGTCGGGAATTTTAACTCCATATTCAACCACCACATACATATCAATTTTTACTTCTTTGTCAGTGATGGTAACTTTTACGCCCTTGGAAGGATTTTTCTTGCCAAGAAGCTCTGCAAACCCGCCCGTAATTGAGCCGAACATCCCTGCAACGCCATTAACGCTTTTGGCTGCAATCGATGCGATGGTTGCAACAACATCGTTTGAAATGCAAACATTGCCTTCATTATCTATATTGGTATTAACATTTGTTTCTTCAATAGCCATAAAATATCCCTTACCTTTCTGCCCTGTTTCAAAAAACGAGCTGATAAATGTAGTTGAATTCATTATATCATATTCTATCTAATTTTACAATTGTTTTTTTAAATTTTTATGCTCCGAGATTAAACAAAACTCCTGCGGCTGCACCAATACAGATATAAAGAAGCGGATGTTTTTTCAATTTGAACACCAAAAATACCAGCACCGCAAACAACGCTGTCTTTTTATAGTCAATCAACCTCCATATACTTTCTGCACCGTTGATGGTAAAATTCTGTATAAACACATTCATAACCGAAAGTAGTAAAAGCCCTGCCACTGCGGCACGTAAAGCGTAAAAGAGGTATTTTACATACTTGTTTTCCTTAAATTTCTGTAGAATCATTGATACAATCATTATAACAATAATGCTCGGCAGTACCAACGCAAGTGAAGTAAGAATTCCGCCCCATATTCCGCCCGTGGTATAACCCACATACGTTGCCATATTGATGCCTATTGGGCCTGGGGTAGATTCTGATACCGCAATCATATTAGTAAGTTCCTCTGCAGTAAACCAATTATATTTATCTGCAAGTTCAAACAAAAAGGGTAAAGTTGCAAGACCACCGCCAACCGAAAAAAGCCCAACCTTAAAGAACTCAATAAACATTGTAATATAAAGCATCATTCTTCACCCCCTCTATCTTTGCTGAGCTTTTCGCAAATTATTCTGTATGCTATCCCAACTACTCCGGCAGCAACAATAATTACGATTGTTGATATATCAAATAGCCAGGCTGTCATAAAACTAATCACACCCACTATCCATGTAAATCTATCAACAAGACCTGCCTTGCCTATTTTAAGAACAGCCTGTACCAAAATCGCACAAACCGCAACCCCGATGCCCTGAAAAGCCGCCTTCACAAGGCTATTTTCATAAAAAGTCTGAAGAAGCGACGCAATAATAGATATCAGGAATACAGAAGGAGTTATAACTCCAATAGTTGCAACAATACCTCCCAAAATACCCTTAATTTTGTGACCGATAAATGTGGCAACATTAACCGCAATAACACCGGGGGTACACTGGCCTATGGCATAATAATCCATTACCTCCTCCATTGTTGCCCATTTATGCTTTTCAACAATCTCACGTTCAATCATCGGGAGCATTGCATAGCCTCCACCAAAAGTCAAGGCACCCATCCTGAAAAAAGAGGCATAAAGTTCCCATAGTTCTTTTATATGTTTCAATACTGTCATCTCCGTTTTTTGTATTATCATGAATATTATATACCATTTTCCCCCATAATGCAAACAAAACATATAGATACCTATAACTTTATTTTCTGTGGAATAATTTTATTGTTGATATTTCGCAAAAAAACTTTTTTATGAATACGAAAAAGACATGACTAAATCGCCATGTCTTTTTGGGTTAAGCAATATATATACCGTAATTTATGTATGCTGTCAAATAAAATGTTAAACAAGATAGACATAAGAAAACAAATGACAATAAGCTACTAGTTTTTTTGAAAATATACTATAGGTTATTTCTATGCCAACACTAATAGCCCAAAAAATTGCACCTATAAGAAAATATGTGAATAATTGAGTTTGTGCACTATTTTCTTCCCATATAAAGTAATTCATTAAAGACATTATACAACAAACAATTGCACTTAATAACCTAAAAGTTTTAGAGGAGCTTTTTGCTGGACATTTCAGTAAATACAGTATCTCACCTGTTATTATAAACATAATTCCGATAAAGAACAAAAACAAATACAAAGTTTCTTTTTGAAATACATAATAGTTTAGGTATCCTCCGCCAAAGAGCAGTAGTATAGCAATCCAATATATTGGAAAAAATACAATAATCATAAAAGACCTTCTCCCTTAACATACTTATTAACTTTATTATATTATAGCACATTTTCCTTAAAATGTCTATATTTTTTTACAAAATCAGCAAAGTGCCCTGTTATGGTTATCTCCTTCTAGTGGACATCCCCGAAGAATGAAAAAAACAACACTTTAATATATTTGCCTATTAATTTTTCTAAAAACCAGTGCTTTTTCGGGGGGTAAAATCAACAAAAATAGTGCGGTCGAAAAAACTTCCGCATTTTTCCGACACTTATAAATGACACTTTTGAGATCTAGTCAAGTTCTTTTGCTTGTTGTATCATTAGTTGTATATCTTCCATAAATTGTGAGTGCAAGTGGTCTGCGGCAACAAGTCCAAGAAAAATGTCATTGACTTGTGGTAATTCACAGATTAATTTTGCCAATCTCTCTTTACTGTCAATGGCAGTATAGCCTTTTATATGGTATTCCTTGCATATCTGCTTTAATTTTGTTATTCCGCAATTCCTGAAATATTTTCTTTTGTTAAAAGTGAGCAATCTGTCATTCTCGTCAAAAGTAAAGCCCATATCATTTGATTTTTTTCTCATTTCTTCTGTCAGTTCTTGCAGATTGTTTATATAGTGGGTTGTAGGCTTTACATAATCAAGAATATTCCCGCCCTTTATATCCTCACTACGGTATGCAGTTCCTTTATTTTGCAGTAAGTCAATCAGTATGTTTTCAGCGTCATGTCTGGAGGTGGGGTGTTGTTTGTTGTGGCTGATACTCCAATTATGCTTGAATACATACAACGCAAGGTATAAAGGCAAATATACAGTAGCAACACCAGTCAAGTTTTTGTTGATATGTCGCTTTAATTGATTATGAAAACTATCAATATTATTCAATGTCAAGTGTTTTTCAGCTTTTAATCTCTCAAACTCCGTAAAACTTAATCTTCCGTAGTTTTCCACTCTGTCAAGCCCTTGTGTTTGATAATATCTTTTAAGGATTGTTTCTTCCGCCAATTCTCTGCCATTATGCTTTTCCGTCCAGTCCTTTTGCTCTTTTCTAACTATATTCTTCATATCAGAAGGTTGTATGTAATGCGGAATAGCATTATTATCACAATACCGAGTATAGGAGTCATAATCGTCACTACACAAGAAGGTTATGTCTCCTAAATAATCACTAAAATAATCTTCAAGTATCTGAGAACTGCTTTTCCCTAAACCCGACAGAACTGCGGCAACATAGCCATTACTGTCAATTCCTGTAACTACACAAGCAAACTCTGGTCCGAAAATCCCAAGTTCGGAAGGTATATGTGTGTTTTCAAGTCGGGGTTTTCTCTCTCTTACTGCGGTTGGTGCAACATTGACAAGTTCCATTGCACCCTTTTGATTTTCCCTGAAATATGTTTCATCAACTTGAACTACACCCGATAATTTTGGCATTCCGTAGTGTTCTAAAAGGGCTTTTAAGAACTTATGTCTGTATAGCAAGACTGTGCCTTCTGAGGTGTGCCACCCATAGTCAACCTCTAAATTACGCCGTCAAGCGGATAAGGATAACCCCATTAAAGTATAGTTAATTACTGCAATCTGCACAGGTAGGGGGAATGTAGATTTATCTGCAAAAGAACCTGTCATTATGGTATAGGTTTTCCCGCATTTTCTGCACTTATATCGGGGTTTTCCATAATCGTCTAAACCGTGTGGGTGATATAATCGGCTTGTGCAGTAAGGGCAAGCAGGCTTTAACCCATATTTGTCAATAAAGATTTCATAATCTGTTGGTGGTCGGGTTGGCTTTTTCTCGGGCGGTAAAAATCCCTTTAACACCCACTCCAATTCTTCTTTTGACAAGGATTTTAATTCTTTTTTTAATTCTTTTAATCTTTTATCTATTTTAGAATATTTTTCCATAATTTTGCTCAAGTGCATACCCATACACCCCCTTTTTGATACTTATATTATATAAAAGTGTGCAAATATTGTCAAATCGGCATTTCTAACAGTTTTTATAAAATAATAGATATGTTTTATAAAACATTGGCAACTGTTTATAAAAGGATAGGACAGAAATTATAAAACTCTGAAACTGAAATTATAAAAGATTACGGAAGGAATTATAAAACCTTTATGCTGAAATTATAAAATAATAAAGCAACTTTTATAAAATATCTGCATTCATTTAATAAAAGGCTATCCCTAAAATTATAAAAGGTCAGCGGTAAAATTATAAAAATCCGTCTCTGATTTTATAAAAAGTCGGTCAATGATTTATAAAAGTCTAAATATTTTATATAAATCTTCTGCAATCTTTTATAAAAGAGCAGGCATTTTTTATAATCGTTTTTATAAAAAACAAAAGAGATTTTATAAAACTGAACAGGTCCAGTAAAAACGGACAATAGAAAAAAAGAGCCTCCTATGGTATAATAAAACCATAGGAGGATTTTTTATGCCAAGAAGTTATAGACACATTCAAGAATATGAAAAAGAAATTATGGAACTGCGTGAACAAG
>JAZRNN010000038.1:0-8014 GCA_045648175.1 Clostridia bacterium | reverse complement strand
ATTAGCAATTCTTCTAAATGCGAATACATTTGTTTGCCGTATCCATTACGGCGAAATTCGGGCAACACATAAAATTCCATTATGTAACCATACCCAACCTTGATATAACCTTTGTGATCGGGATGGTCAATTTTTCCGTATAAAAAACCTATTAAACTATCACCGTCATAACAAAGTTCTAGATGCCTATCAGCATCACCTTGTATGTTTATCATACTGTTGGCCCACTTTACCAAAATCTCTTTTGGCGTGTTTCGGTTTTGGTGGCTATCAAGCTCGGCACCGTATAAAAGAACAAGCCTTTCAAAATCTTGCTTATGCAATTCCGGACTATTAGAATTTAATTTTAAATATTTGATCTTTATCACCCTATAACCTTTTTTCGATATATGTATTGCGAGTTAATCCACTGTTTAACGCTTCGTTGTATAATTCTTTTGCTTGCGTTTTTTTACCTACGTCAATTAGAGCATTTATTGCACGGTTTATACCAACCTGTGCCATATTTTGTCTTGAACGAGGAGCGTTCAAGCGCTCCCATTCACCGACAGCATATTCACTATCAGGTATATTTTCTTTTAAAAATGGTAAAATTCGATTGCAAAGATTTAAAATGTCACACGCTTCATCACCGAAAACTTTTAACACATGAGAAGAGTACACAAGTTTATAAAACGCCTCGTTTTCAGAATTAGCCGAGTTCATAACAAACTTTTCGAAGTTATCCTTTGCTAAATATAATCTGGATTTTGGATTTTCAACCTTTAGATTTATTGATATTGCCGCTACGTGGGTATCAAATACTATCCGTTCAATATCTGTAGTGTTGGGATTTAGGTCCAAAGCATTTTTATAAATATCCCACCAAAAATCGCCATATCCTCCAAGCTCAAGAGTAAAGCGTTGGGTGGCATCGCAAACAGACCAAAATTTGTATTGTGAGTCCATAGTGTCTAACATTTTGCAAAAATTTAGATGGTTAGCGTATAGTTCCTCTGACTTGCGTTGCATAGCATAACTGTCCGAAATGTTCCAATAACAGAATCCGGCCAATAAATCATCTTCATTGTTAGTTGACAATATAGAGGATAAATAGTCTATAATACCGTCTAAATTATTTTGACTTTGTAAACGTTTAAATTCGGTTCGAATATCATTTGTAATTTTATAATTCAAACATTATCACTTCCGCAAATATCTATAATTTTAATCTCAACCATTTTTTCTAAAAACGGAATATCTTTTGTTGTGGGGTTATCTATGCGAAATGTACAACCGCATACTCGATCAAAAGTTTTGCCAAACACCTTCTTAGATTGACCGCCGCCACAAGAACCACAGTTGCCGCACAAATCTATATTCTTCCAAGCAATGGCCTTGATTTCTTCGTCAACAATATAATCTTCATACAACTTGCTCTCATCCGACCAAACTGTCCAAAGGTTTTCGGGTTCGTCAGGATCTTTGATAGCGATGAAAGCAACACACTCATCACCGAGTTTTACCCAATAATAAATCTTGTCTTTCCAACAGTCACACATATCTTTATAAAAGGTTAATTGCTTTGACTTTAAGAAATTCACAAAATCTAAAGCGGTTTGTTTTGCGTCACCGTTCAGATTCTCGTCTATGCAATCTACAATTGTTTTGTTCATATGCTGCTTATTCCTTTGATAGTTTTAATATAAAATAGAGAAAGTCCTTAGGTTCATCATTAGGTTCTTTCTGAACATTATAAAAAGTCTTGAAATATTCGAAACCAAATTTTTCTGCTATGTATTGACTTCGTTTGTCATCAGAACGGCATAAATACGATAATTCATCGGTAATATCACTTGCGTTTTGAATAACACTTTCCAAGGCTTCTGACATCAAACCTTTGTTTTGATACGATTCCAATAATCTAATACCAACATTTCTACGATTCGGATTGTTTTCTGCATCTTCATTTAAACCTATTGTGCCAATTACCATTCCGTTTTCTTTCAGAACAACGGCATAGTTATTTTTCACAGTTATTAAATACTGTATAATGTTTTCATCATAAACCTGACACCCTATATCTTTAATGTTCCAATCTCGTAAAATCAACCGCCCAGTTTCAAGCGTTTTCACTTGCAGATCACTCCTTAGATATAAAATGCTTCAGTTCACCATTAAGGTTATAAATTTCATCCTTTAAAAATGTTGGATAGATTGTTATATTTTTTAGTTTATCTATTGGCATCCAACCAAGAACAACGTTACAATCATCCTTTTGAGAAATAAATTCTTCGGTTTCAGGTATATCGTTGCCATCACAAAAATCAATAAGATAATAATATGCCAATCCGTGATGCCTTCTGCCTTTGTAGTTCCAAAAGTCTTCTTCGGTCCAAAGCAGGTGCTTTATTTCTATATCCGCACCGGTTTCTTCTTTATATTCGCGAACAAGTGCTTCTGCGGTTGTTTCAAGCATTTGAACTGCACCGCCAGGGAGAGCATACTCCGTTCCGTCCTTTTCTCGTTGGACAAGTATTTTCCCGTCGCGCACCATAACACCAACCGTGCGAAGTCCAAAGCGTGTTTTATTTGTTTGTATAACAATGTCTGTGTTTGATTTAGATTTATCTTTTCGTTCCCAGTCACTTCGTGTTATACCATAATCTACTATATCAACGAATTTCCCTGTTGATGTTTTGAAATATTCCCGTTTAGTTCCTTCATAAAACATACCGCATTTTTGCGCTACTTTTCCGGAACCGGGATTTTCAGTCGCATGAGATATACCAACGCGATTTACCCCGATTTCCGCAAAAAGATAATCTATTACTGCATTTGCGGCTTCGGACATAATACCCTTATTCCAATAATCACAACCTAAACAATAACCAAGTTCAGTATATTCACATTTATCGCTTAGCCGGACGACAGATATTGAACCGATGGCTTGTCCTTTATATTCAATTACCCAGTTATATGTTTTTTCGTTATCATAAGCTGCAACCCAACCTTCTAATAATTGTTTTGTTGCATCAACCGATTCGTGTGGTTTCCAAGTCAAAAAACGCGTGACATTTTCGTCACTCGCCCAATTGTTGAACATATCCGTGGCATCATCAACTCGAAATTTGCGCAATATTAATCTTTCGGTAATTATAGTTTTTGTTCCTTTATGAGTTAACATTACTTCACCCCTTCAATATATTTTCAACATCTCTTTTGCTTTTAAGCCATACAGTTTTAGATGGGTATTTCGTAAGTATCTTTCTGATTTCAACCATACTTTGATTTTGGAAAGTGTCCGTCCATTTAAAAAGATTATAAACAGATTTTAAAGTTTCTTTTTTGCCTTTCTCAAGACCGAGTTTTCTCTTGATTGTACGCTCGATTATTCTATAAGTATAAACTCGTTTAGGTATATCAAGCACATATATTTTATCTGCATCCTCAAAGCACTTTCCAACCCAAGCGTAATATACACCTTCTATAATCCAACTGTCATTTTTAAGAATATCATTAAGTAATGCGGTGCGTTTTTCTATGGGCATTTTAACACCATAGCCGTCAGCATTGTTATCCCACTGAATATCATCTAAATCAAAGTGCGGAATAGTATACTTTTCACTTAGCGCTTTGGCTAAATATGTTTTACCCGAGCCACTGCAACCAATTATATGTATTTTCATAACTTACATCTTCCAAAATTCAATATCGTTATAAACAAAGTCGGATTTTTTACTTTCAGAGAAATTATCTGTCGGATATCCCTTTGGAATCAGCTCTATATACCTTGAGGTTTCTGTGCGATGGTCAATACCGTCTTTATTAAGGGTACAACGTGCAAAGCGGAATGTATTTTTAGTCATATAGTTTCTATGATACTCTTTAGCAAATCCATTTCCGTTATAGTCAGCCGTTGGGTTTTCACAGATTAGCTCGTCATCCAATAAAAGTGCTCTCAGGCGAGGTAATGAAACATATTCACCGTCTTTGTCTTTCAAATACAATCTCCATGTCGGATCTAACATAATTCGTTTCCCTGATGGCAACAGACAATCCACTACCACGTGGCAATCATCGAACGGATCTTCATAAGGCAAACAGGTAATATGTTGTGCTTTTATTCCGTTTAAACGAAGTAAAGAAGCTAAAAGAATCGCAAGACCGCGACAGTTTGTTTTGTTATCGTTTCTTTCGCAAAACTCAATAATGTCGGTGATTTTTCTGCCGGAACTAATTCCTCCTGTACCGTTATGACCAAAATGGTCACACACAAAATCCAGAAGTTTGAAAACAATCGAGTCTGTCCGATTATCTAAACCGTTTATGTAATCATTATAATTGTACTTTTGCAGTATTTTAGGTGCATCTCCACCCAATACAAATTCGTTACTGCAGCCGTACTCTTTGTTTCGGTCATATTCAGGATATTCTTTAAGAATTTCTATTCTTGTTTTATCAGAATTTGGGACAAACACTTCCGGTGCAACAAATTTATATGGTGCATCTTCAGGGACATCGTCAATTTTCTCATACTTTACAGGAGTTTCTTTACCATGCTGTGTGTAAAATCCTTCAAGAGAACCGTCGGCGTACCTAACGTGATAAACCATTCTAAAATACTCGTCATTTATTTCATAGCAAAGATATCCGTCTTTTTCATAAACACAGTTAGGCTCAAAGTTATAATAACCGCTTGATGTAAAGGACATTTTCATACGAAGTGGGCTTTCATCGAAAATGTTAATGGTTTCACCCAAATCTTTTTTATACCATTTTCCAACTAATCTTTTATCCATTATGTTAAGACCTTTCAAATAATCTCAATGTGTGTTTTGTAATACTGCTCTTGAAAATGAATGGCTCGTTCGATTTCTTTCTTAGTAAAATTTAAACTAGACGGAGCAGCAACAAGCTTGTCCTCAACATCATTTTCTCTATGAGCGATACCGATTATTTGAGCTTTATACTCGGTTACGGGCTCGTTCACGCCGAGCAAGTAAACATCAAGTTCCTCACCATCACCACCGATAACACCGGGTATATACCCGTAATTGATGGGATAAGTCAGGCTATAATTCTCTTTCTTATGTACATATCCTATAGGACGGTCGATTTTAATATCTACCGTCCTGCCAAGATATGATTTTACAAGTGCTTTTCTTTCTTCGTATGTCATTACAATTCTCCTGCACCAAATATAATTTTATAAACTTATATATTTGACGAAAAGTTGGTCAACAGTATTATATATAGTTTCAAAATCTCCTACTTTTTCAAAACCGTACTTTTCGTATAAACCATGTTCACCACTCATAATGTATACTTTTTCAAAACCGAGTTTTACCGCATAAGCAATCACACTATTTATCATTTGTTCAGAAATTCTATTTCCACGATATTTTTCATCAACAAAAACAAACCCAATGAATGGTGAAAAGCTATATTGTTCAGGCAATTCGTCTTTTTCTGCAAGTGTACAATATCCAATGACCTTTTGTTCTACACAAGCTATAAAAACTCTTTCCCAACCGAGAAATTTGTTTTCTTTCATCAGTTTAGCAAGAAATTTTCCAGCCTTCCACGAGCAATTCTCCGCAAATTCAATTGCCGCATTCCAATTTTTATGTTTGTTTGTAATTTCATGTATTTGCAAAATAATTTCACCTTTAAAACTCTTTATAAACTGTTTAAATAAGAATAAGCCTGTTTTCTGCTTTTGAATATTACTACGTTTTTATTCTTTTGTTCTCCTAAAAGTTTTCTATACTTCTTTCTATGAGTTCGATTAAACGAAAAGATTGCTTTGTATAAACTTACTTTCTGCTTATCAAAATACTCAGGACAGTTACCGCCCATATCATCCCTTGACTTACCGTAGTTTTTAACAACACGAACAGTTGAACCCCACAAACAAGTTATTGTGGGTAAATCGAAATAAAAAACAGTATCGCAGTATTTAAATCTGTGAGGTATAGTTCTGCCGAAATTACCGTCAATTATCCATTCATCTTTATCTAATTCTTCTTGTAAAATAGTGTCAAATTCATCTCGCGACAGATGTTCCCATTCGCCGCACCAAAATAATTTATCTAAATGAATTAGCGGTAGCTGTGTCTTTTCGGCAAGCGCTTTAGCAAATGTGGTTTTACCGCT
Source organism: Clostridia bacterium (assembly GCA_045648175.1). Taxonomy (GTDB): domain Bacteria; phylum Bacillota; class Clostridia; order Monoglobales; family Monoglobaceae; genus SIG440. The sequence continues at coordinate 1,876 of JAZRNN010000038.1, read as the reverse complement.
ACCTGCATTGCCGATTATAAGAATTCGTTTCATTATAATTTCCTTTTTATTATTGAGTCGATTTCATACATAGCAACCTTGTTAGAATCCCATTTTAATAGTTTTCTTGCCTCATCATATGTAAGCCATTTATATTCAGTATGTTCATTTGATAGCGTAGGCTCTAAATAGCACTCAAACGCAAATGAATATTCGGGAATAACAAAGGTGTTTTTATCCCAATGTTGACGTCTGCTTTCGGCAATAACTTCTGCCGGAACAAATGCTATACACGTGAGTTGTTTAATATTTTTAGGCTCGACGCCAATTTCTTCTGTTATTTCTCTCTTGGCTGCCTCTATAGGTGTTTCACCATTTTCTCCGCCTCCGGCAATAAATTGCCAATAGCTACTATCTGCCCTGCGAAATATACAGAACAATGGCTTACCGTCAACTACACGATATGGAATTGATAATATTTGATATGGTTCACGCATTTTTCTCACCTTTTATACTTTTATTTCCTTTAACTTTTCCAACAAAGCTATGACCTTAGGTTCTATATCATTAAGTATAGATTTTGCGTCTTCTGCCGCACATTTGATATCATCTACACGGCATTCTAAATCATCTGCAGCATCTTCTAATTCTTCTAATTCTTCAAGATTGGAATCATAACCTATCAGACAATGTCTGTAATCCATGTTCGCACCATCGCCTGAGATTTCAAGGGAATTAATGGGAGTTTTGTTAAATGTAATATTTAATCCATCACCTGAAAACTCGATATTTTCAAGTATTGCCTCTAATTTTTTTATACGGTTCTCAAGTTCTATAATCTTATTTTCCATTCAGGTCATCCTTTCTGTTTTTTACGACTACTTTACGAAACTCGGCGGGTGTTGTGCCTGCTATTTCTTTAAAAATTCGGTTAAAGTGTTGTACGGTTTTGAAACCGACCATATTTGCAACATCTTTAATCGGAACATCCGTAAAAGCAAGTTGTTTTTTTGCAATAGTAATTCTGTACTGCATCAAATATTCTATAGCTGTGCAACCAAGTTCTTCTTTCATAAGTGCGGTAAGAGTAGTATGATTTATTCCGGCATTAGCTGATATATCAGAGAGGGTTATACTATCACCATAATGGCTCTCTATATAAAGGACTGCATCCCGAAGCTTTGGGTTTTTAATAATTGGTGCGTTATCCGATTTTTGATGGGTTAAGCCATAGCCTATAAGACCATACATACGCTCTAATGCTATAATAATCTCCATAAAGTAGGAACGGCCTCTACAAGACCAATACCAATCTCTTTGCTCGGTTAGTTCCTCTAACATATAGTCAGCGGATTGTTCGATTTTTTCCACCTGTGTCTCGGCGATAGCAATTACATACGCTTTATCAATAAACGGTTTTAACATAAACATATCGTGGGTAGTAGCGATATCACCATATTTACTGGAACGTAAAAGTTCAAAGGTCATATTGATATTTAAGAATTTAGGGTGGAAGTAAACGCAAGTGTAATGAGCTTTTGATTTTGATACGAGTACAGGGTTTTCCAATTCATCAAAGCACAAAAAAGACGGAGCGACAGCAGTAATTTTCTCACCGTCAACTTTAAATTCTAACTTTCCTTTAGTGAGTATAATTAGTAAAAAACACTTACCCTTGATATTGATATTATCAAACGAACCGTTCTTAACGCACTCAACAAAAGCAACCTTGCCTTCATTATACTTTCTGCCAACCGTAATGTGTTCCATACATCCACCACCTTTAACTATTTCCATTTTATCATAATTCGGCTTTCTCTTCAATGTTCAATTATTATCTAATTAGTAATTTCTTTTATCTAATCTTAAATTTAGTGTTTATGTTCTTGACAACAAT
>JAZRNN010000037.1:0-12253 GCA_045648175.1 Clostridia bacterium | reverse complement strand
GCGGTGTTGATTTTATGGAATATGCAAAAGAAAGATAAATATAAATTCAAAAAGGTCGGTGAAATCGACCTGTTTGTTTTGGGACTACAAAATTTCTTCAATATGAAATCCTTCCTGATGGGTGATGTGTTCCACCAGTTTTTCAAACATTATAAATTCTCCAAAAAAATCAGGTTTTTGGTGAAGTTCTGCATAGGCTCGGCTTTGTGTAAGTGAAATTTCAATTTGTTCAATTTCCTTGGTGGAAATGGTCAGAGATGCCCATATCCGTTTTTTGTCCCATATACTTCGGATATGGTCAATTTTTTTGATGGTTTCGTTCCAACGGTCTTCATTGGCAAGTGAGTGTATATTTTTACACTCTGCCGTGATGTCATTGGCAAGAGTCACCATTACAAAAGAGTGGAGGCCAATGAAAATGCAGATAGCTGCAAATATGGCAACGGCTGATATAAATGCCTTCATTATTTTTCACCCTTTCCTTTGTCGTTGGGGATAATTACAATTTCACCTGACCTGTCTGCCGTCATACAAAATACCTCGTCAGGCTTTGAGAATTTATGCTTTTTCAGGGTGGTACGCAGCCACTCTTCGTTAAAGCCAAGACGCTTTATATTGTTGTAGTTGATATGCCCGTTATCAATTATTACATAACTCAGTAAAACGGGCGAGGAGCTTTCTATTCCAAAATCCAAAAGGCAAACGGGCCGTTGATTGTTCTTGGGAATAACACTTACATTGCCGTTTGTTTCCATTATAATATATTCAACTTCCGAAAGTGAGGTAGCCCCTGTGTTTCGTACGGTTTCCATAAGGTCATTCAGGTTAAAACGCTGTTTTTCCATTTCGGTTTGGTTTATGGAACCCTTTTCATAGAAAACACTTGGCGTGCCGAAAAAGATTTTTCGTATGGTGAAATTTTTATACGCACCATACGACAATAAAACCTCAAGTATAAGCAACAAAGCAATTGCAATAAGACTTGTAAGTATGGGCAGAGACGAGTCCTGAACGGGGGCTGCGGCAACTTCTGAAATTATAATTGTCACAACAAGCTCCGACGGCTCAAGCTCACCGATTTGACGTTTGCCAAGCATACGCAATGAGAGTATTGTGAAGAAATATATAATTATTGTGCGGATAAAGGTGATAAGCATAACAAAACCTCCTGTTTACAATACTGTTTCCGATTATACAAAAATTATGTATTATTGCACACATTGGGGGCTTTGGCATATTATGTAAGGTAATAAAAAATTAAGGAGTGTTATTATGGACGGCTATATTCTTGTTCAGGTGTCTACGGCAGACCAGGCCATACCCATTACTGATGCAAATGTGATTATTTCAAGACCGTTTGATGGCGGTGAGGAGCTAATTCGGGTTCTTAAAACCGACCGCAGCGGAAAAACCGAAATTGTTGCGGTTCCTGCACCGCCTGCGGCAAACTCGCAGACCCCTGATGATATTGGGACAAGGTTTTACAAGTACAATATACGTGTTGATTATCCCGGATATATCACAACCGAAAATGTTAATGTTCCGGTATTTGAAGGACAAAAATCCATTCAGTCGGTTTCTTTGATACCTTTAGCTGAAGGAGATGAGCAGGGGAAGGTAGTAACGGTTACCGAAGAAGAGCCATTTGAAAATGAGTGAAAGGCGGTGACATAGATGATAGGAAGACCCTATATTCCCGAAACAATAACCGTGCATCTGGGTGCCCCCGATGCCGATGCCGAAAATGTAACAGTCAGCTTTGCGGATTATATAAAAAATGTTGCATCAAGTGAGATTTTTCCCACCTGGCCCGAAAGTGCTTTGCGTGCAAATATATATGCGCAGATTTCCTACGCTTTGAATCGAGTTTATACCGAGTGGTATCGTTCACGCGGGTATGATTTTGATATAACAAATTCAACGGCGTTTGACCAGTCATTTGTCAAAAACCGTGACGTTTTTGAAAATATAAGCCTTATTGTTGATGAGATTTTCAACGATTACATACGCCGTCAGGGCAATATTGAACCATTATTTGCCGCCTTTTGTGACGGACGGGAGGTGACCTGTGACGGACTTTCCCAATGGGGCTCGGTGGAGCTTGCCAGTCAGGGATTGGGACCATATGATATTCTTACACGTTATTATGGCAATGATATTGAGATTGTTCAGGATGCCCCTATACAGAATGTAACCGAAACCTACCCCGGTACGCCACTTCGGCTGGGTAGCTCGGGGCAGGAGGTACGCACAATCCAGACTCAGTTAAATCGAATTTCCAGGGATTATCCTCTTATTCCTAAAATAACAACGGTTGACGGAGTGTTTGGAGAGGAAACCGAGGATGCGGTGAGGAAGTTTCAGGAGATTTTTAATCTGACTGTCGACGGAATAATCGGTAAAGCAACGTGGTACAGAATAAAGTCAATTTTTGTTGCAGTGGCACGTCTTGGTGCCCTTAATTCCGAGGGTATATTACTTGCGGATGTGCCAAAGAATTTTGTCACCGAGGTAAGACGAGGCGATACAGGCAACCCCGTGCGTGTTATACAGTATTATCTGGCGGTTATTGCTGTGTATAATAATTCTGTTCCTTCGGTTAATATTGACGGTATTTTCGGAGAGGCAACCGAAAATTCGGTACGCAGCTTTCAGCGGACAAAGGGACTTCCCGAAACGGGAGTGGTTGACGAGACCACATGGAACGAGCTTAACCGGACATATCTTGGTATTTTAGAGAGCTATCCGCCGCAGTTTATTGCCGAGGATTATGCTCCGTATCCCGGCACACCGCTGACTTTAGGCACTCAGAGTGATGCAGTAAGGGCACTGCAGACAAGGCTCAGCCTTATATCGCAGTTTTATGAAAATGTTCCTAATGTGGAGGTTACGGGAACCTTTGACGAACAGACTCAAAATGCCGCCGATGCTTTTGCACAAGACCAAGGTTTTCCGCCAAAGGGGTTTGTCGGACCGGGACTTTGGAAACTGATTGAAGATACATACTTTAATTTGAAAAATGGTGACCTTAAAACTCCCGGGCAATATCCGGGATATGCAGTAAATGAGAGGGGGAGAGCTTAATTGAATAACAACTTGTATTTTTCGCATCGTGACGAAAGGGCAAATATTTATGAACTGCAAACCTATCTGAGATATTTGTCGAGATATATGCCGTCAATTCCGCTGCTGAACCCTGACGGAATATATGGGGCCGAGACTCGTGCAGCGGTAAGTGCGTTCCAAAAAAGATTTGGGTTGCCTGTGACGGGCGATGCAAATTTTGAAACGTGGACCCGTATTGTGGAAGAGTATGATGATATTGTCCGCGCTGAAAAGCACGTAAAACCTGTGTTTGTATATCCCGTTGATATACCCAATATTAAGGAAGGGGATGACTTTGAGGAAATATATATTCTGCAGATAATGCTTAGGAGGCTTGCAAAAATTTTTCCAAATATCCATATGCCAAAAATAACGGGAGTCTTTGATGAAGATACCAAAAAGGCAGCAGAGGATATTGAACGTTATTACGGAAAAACTCCGTCAGGACAAATCGACCGTGAGCTATGGAATATTATTGCAGATACATACAGTGCATTTACCTTTAATGACTGATTGACTTTTTGGCTACATTTTGGTAGAATAATCTTTGCTACCTTTCAAATGTTTGAAAGGTAGCAAAGACAGATGATTTTACGGAGGTCATTACATTATGCGAATGAGAAGAAAAAAGCACCGCGAGGAGCGTATGGAAAGCTGCTCGGGACTTATAATAAAAGATATTTTGAAATATAAGGATGATATCCGTGCGGTATACGGCGAGGACAAGCCGTTGCACATTGAAATCGGATGCGGCAAAGGCGGGTTTATCAGTGAAACTGCACGAAGGAACCCTGATGTTAATTATATTGCCTTTGAAAAGAATCTTGATGTTTTGGTACTGGCAATGGAAAAGGTGCAGCAAATGGGACTTAAAAATGTGCGATTTGTTCCGGGGGATGCTGGTGTTCTTGGCAATATGGAAACCAAAACAAAAATTCAGCGTATTTACATTAATTTCTGCGACCCGTGGCCAAAGGCGGGACATAAAAAAAGGAGACTCACGCATGAGAACTTTCTTTTGATATATAAAAGACTGCTTGAAGTTGGAGGAGAAATCTACTTTAAAACCGATAATCGCGGGCTTTTTGAGTTTTCGCTGAATTCCTTTGCAGATTTCGGGCTGAAATTAAAAAACATTACCCTAGATTTGCACAATAGCGCATTTGAGGGCAATGTTATGACCGAATATGAAAAATTGTTTTCCGAAAAGGGTCAGCCGATATACAGATGTGAGGCCTGCCTGATGGAAGTTATCTGAGATTAATTTTTGTCAAAATTAGTAAAGGGCACAGCGGCTAATGTAGCCAAAATCAAAAGTTGTGATACGATAAAGGAGACAAATTTATAGTCTCTGTTGAGCAAAGGCTCCAAAAATCTGGTTTGCTGAAACAACCAGGGGAAGACATCTTTTGCCTGTATAATATACAGCCAGCTTGAAACAATGCAGAAAACAGCAAAAGAACCTAAAGCCGGAACCCAGTAGTCAGTGTTTGAGAATGAACGCATATAGACACGTGACCAGCTTTTATAGTATAAAAACAAAAACATAATAAAAGATGTCGCATTAAGAATAAAGCAGGCAAAGGTGCTGAATAAAACGTTTTCTCTGTATATCATCAGCGAAAAAAGAACCGAACAAATTATGGATATGCAAAATGTCTTGATTGTTTCAATAACTGTATTGGTGAGTTTATACATCTATGTAAACACATCCTTTCTATTTTGTATATTGTATCATATTGTTTTGCAATATTCAAGAGGAAACTGTTTTTTAATAATAAAAATATTCAAAAAACTTTAAAAAACAGTTGACAAATGCAATAAGACGTGATATACTATCGTGGTAAAGCAGAAGGTCCGCTTCTCCCCTTAGCTTTTGGCAACAGGGTTTTGAGTTTGTTTTTTGAGTGCGGAGATTTATGCTTTCCGCACTTTTTCTTTTTTTGAAACAGTGCAAATTTTTTTGGAGGTGTTTAGGTATAGCTAAGCAAGAGTTGATGATTAACGAAGAAATCAAAGACAAAGAAGTCCGTCTTATCGGTCCCGAGGGCGAACAGCTTGGCGTAGTTTCAGGCAAGGATGCACTTGCGATGGCTGACAAGCACAATCTTGACCTTGTTAAGATTGCGCCTCAGGCAAAACCGCCCGTGTGCAAAATTATGGACTACGGAAAGTACAAATTTGAGATTGCCAAAAGGGAAAAGGAGCAAAGAAAGAACCAAAAAGTTATTGACATTAAAGAGGTTCGTCTCAGCCCCAATATCGACGAGCACGATTTTCAGACAAAGGTTAATCAGGGAATCAAGTTTTTAAAGTCCGGTGACAAGGTTAAGGTTTCTGTACGCTTCCGCGGCCGTGAAATTGCTCACAGTGCCAGCGGTAAGGAACTTCTTCTTAGAGTGAAGGATGCAATGGCAGAAGTTGGCGTTGTTGAAAAGGATATTAAACTCGAGGGCAGAAATATGGCTATGTTTGTATCACCCAAGAAGGCATAAGGCTTCGGTCAGTTAGGACAAAAGCTTTAAAAGTTATTTATGGAAGGAGAATGAAAGATGCCTAAAATTAAGACACACAAAGGCGCTGCAAAACGTTTCGGAGTTACAAAGAATGGAAAAATTAAAAGAGGTAAGGCGTTCAGAAGCCACATCCTTAACAAGAAGACAACCAAGAGAAAAAGAAAGCTCAGAAGAGCAGGTTATCTTGCAAAGGCAAATGCTGCTACTATCAAGGCTATGATGCCCTACAAATAAAGGGTAGTTTTCGATTGCGGCACTATGTCGCAAATTTCCGCTGAGAGCGGAGTGATTTACAGCGGAGTGTTCCGTAATAATTGATTCAGATAAGAAAGGAGTCTTTATCATGGCAAGAGTTAAAGGTGCTATGCACACAAGAAAAAGACGTAAAAAAATATTGAAATTAGCAAAAGGTTACAGAGGCGCAAAGAGCAAACTCTTTAAAACAGCCAACCAGGCAGTTATGAAATCTCTTACTTATGCTTATCGCGACAGAAAGCAAAAGAAGAGAAACTTCAGACAACTTTGGATTGCTCGTATTAATGCAGCAGCTCGTGCAAATGGTATCAGCTACAGCAGATTTATGAATGGTCTCAAGAACAATGGTATCGAAATTAACAGAAAGATGCTTGCTGAAATTGCAGTTTCTGACCCTACAGCTTTCACAAAGCTTGTTGAAAAGGTTAAATAATATTTGATGTGCAAAAAGTTATACCGCAATTGCGGTATAACTTTTTAATACAATAAACAATTAAGCGTTGGAGCAATTTCCACAGCTTAAATTGAGGGGATATTTATGATTGAAGAACAAATTTATAATCCCGTTGCTGTTATAAACAGTATGTTGATAGATATTAAAGCAATGCTTAATCCTGTTGTATTTAAACTGCATCCGGTGCTTAGAGTTATGAGTATTATAAATGATAGATTGGTCATTGCTGTGTTTTTTGCATTGCTGTTTTATATGGTTTATGTAAGACGCCATCGTATTAAGCGCAAGCTTAAAAAACCGTCCAACTATTTTGCTGCAATAGTACTGTTGATTATTTATGCAATTCTTACCGAAATACCTATGAAAATCGGTCCTGGACTAGAACTGAATTTTGGGCTTATTGTGATGCCGCTTGCAGCAAAACTGTTTGGCCCCGTTTTGGCAGCTGCTTTTGGTATTATTCAGTATGTGACTTCGTTTCTCATGCACCCGGGTGAAACGTTTGACCTCAGTGCTATGTTAATTGCGGGTATAAGCGGTATGCTTTATGGCTGGGTTATTTATGCCCACAGAACAAGGTATATAAGGTGCCTTAAGGCTAAACTTATGGTAAATATTGTTAGTAATATTCTGCTGGTTCCTATGGTTCGCGGAGATGTAATGACAAATCAGATTGCAGATGCAATTTCACAAACAGTAGTATTCAATGTAGTCTTTGCTCCAATTCAGGCATTAGTTATTTTTGCTGCTTTAATTATCATGAGAAAAGTCAAAAAAGAACTAAGGCAGATTTCCTGGGGATGGGGCAAATGATAGTTGAGATAACCGGAAAAGACAACAAAACCTTGAAACTTATCAAGGCGTTAAAAAAGAAAAATAACCGCATTGAACAAGGCAAGTTTGTGGCAGAAGGCAGAAAGCTTGCTCTTGAGGCGTTTGTATATGTTCCGCAGGATGTTTATTGCATTGTTATGACGCGCGAGTTTTTTGAAAAAGAATCGGAGATAGTTGCTTGTGCCGAAAATGTATGCGATAAAGTTTATGTTGTATCGGGACAGATTTTTGTTGATATATCCGACACCGATACACCGCAGGGAATTCTTACAGTTATAAATATGGCCGCAAAGGAATTTACCTTAACGGAAAATGTGCGGGATGTTGTAATCCTTGACGGCGTTTCAGAACCCGGCAATATGGGTACAGTAATAAGAACTGCTGAGGCGTTGGGTTTTGACGGAATATATCTTATGAAAGGCTGTGCAGATATATATAGTCCTAAAACAGTTCGAGCCACTATGGGTTCGGTTTTCAGAATGAAATTCAAGACCGGGTGTGAACTTTCAGACATTGAAGAATTACAGAAGAAAGGCTTTTCTGTGATATCTACCACTCCCGGAGGAGAAACAATTCTTGAACAACTTTCAGTCAGGGGTAAAACTGCCCTTGTTATAGGTAATGAGGCTCACGGTGTCTGCAGTCAGATGCTTGAACTTTCGGATTTACGCGTAAAAATTACAATGGAGGGGCTTGCGGAGTCTCTTAATGCGGCTGTAGCTGCAGGAATTGCTATGCATTGGATAAAAAACTGCAGAGCATAGTAAGTAATTTATTGGAAATAGTATTATGGAAATTTTGTATGAATTGTGGCTGCACACTATGTGTGATTTTGAGCCAGAAATAGTTGAAAAGGCAGTTGTCTTGTTTGAAGATAAGGGAAGACGATTCACCTCTAATATGGCAGACCGTTTCAAACTTACTAAGGCGGGGCTTTCTTCTAAACTGGCAGACAGAATAGGCGAGGCTGAATATTTCAAGCGTGCCCAGGAAATACTTGATTACTGTAGCGACAATGACATAAGAATTATTGAGCAGAACTCAGAGGAATATCCTGAAGCTTTGAGACATATTAATTCTCCACCACGTATTTTGTTTGCAAAGGGCAAGAAAATAGACCTGAATACCAGTTTGTGTGTGTCAATAGTGGGTAGCAGAAAGCCTACACTTCAGGGGAAGGCGGTTGCACGTGAAATAGGCAAAAGCCTTGCCGTTGATGGCGTAGTGGTGGTAAGCGGTATGGCAGAGGGTATTGATGCCGAGGCGCATCGCGGTGCTATTGAGGCGGGTGGCAAAACTGTTGCCGTTCTGGCGGGTAGTGTTGACACAATTTATCCAAAATGCAATCAAAAACTGTATTATGAGATATTGGAGTGTGGCACAGTTATTTCCGAGCGTCCGCCTGGGACAATTGTTAAGCCGTATTTTTATCAACAACGAAACCGCATTGTTGTGGGTTTGTCACAAGGGACTGTTGTTGTGGAGGGCGAGCTGGCAAGCGGTACGGGAATTACTGCAAGGCTTGCCACAGAAAATAATAGAGATGTCTTTGCTGTCCCCGGTAACCCGATGGTAAAAATGGCAGAACTACCTAACAGTTTAATATGTGAGGGCGCAATGATTGTTGATAAAATTACAAGACCCCTTGAATATTATAAAGAAACAAAGACAGAGTATTTTGAAAATAATCTTCCACCAAGGCAGGAGGAAGTTAAAAGATTTGAAGGATTTTCGGACGACGACAGGGAAATTCTTGATTTCATTGCCGAACACGGAGGCATTGCCGATGCTGAGGAGATGGCAGAAAAACTCATGATTGCCCCAAACGTTCTGAATACCAGACTGACAGTTTTGTGTATACGGGGCGTCTTGCGTCAGGAAAGCGGTAATAGATTTATTGTTGTTAAATACTAAAATAGAGCATAGGTGAGCATATGGCTAAAACAGTTGAAAAAACGTCAACCGACAAGAAGAAAAATCTTGTTATTGTTGAGTCGCCTGCAAAGGCAAAAACTATAAAAAAATATCTGGGGTCAAAGTATGAGGTTACGGCCTCTATGGGTCATTTGCGTGACCTTCCCAAAAGTCAGCTTGGCGTTGATTTGGAGAATGACTTTGAACCCAAGTATATAACAATCCGTGGCAAGGGTGATTTGATTACAAAGCTTAAGAAGGATGCGAAGAACTCTGCAAAAGTATTCCTTGCAACTGACCCTGATCGTGAAGGTGAGGCAATATCATGGCATTTGGCAAATCTTTTGGACATTGACCCACAGGATAAATGCCGTATTACATTTAACGAGATTACAAAGACAGCCGTAAAAGAGGCGGTTACCAAGCCTAGGGCAATCGACGGCGATTTGGTTGACGCTCAGCAGGCAAGACGTGTGCTTGACCGTATTGTTGGCTATCAACTGAGCCCCCTTCTTTGGAAAAAGGTTAAAAAGGGCCTTAGTGCAGGCAGAGTACAGTCTGTAGCAACCAAGCTGATTGTTGACCGCGAGCGTGAAATAGAAAATTTTGAAGAAGAAGAATATTGGACAATTAATGTAAAGCTTACCGACGAAAAGGGCAAAAAGCCTTTTGTTGCAAAATTTCACGGTAAGAATTCAAAGAAGATGAAACTTAGTGACGGCAAAACCGTTGAAGGTATCGCCGAAAAGCTGAAAGATTCTTCATACACAGTAAGCAAAATTGTAAGAAGTGAAAAGAAAAGATACACAGCACCGCCATTCACAACCAGCACATTGCAGCAGGAAGCTGCCAGAAAGCTTAACTTCACCACAAAGCGTACAATGGCAACGGCTCAGCAGCTTTATGAGGGTGTTGACATTAAGGGAAGTGGCAGTGTTGGTCTCATTACCTATATGCGTACCGACTCCTTAAGAATTGCAACAGAGGCACAGGCGGAATGCCGCAAATATATCGGTGACAGATTTGGGGCAGAGTATGTTCCAGCTAAGCCTAAATTCTACCGCTCAAAAAAATCGGCTCAGGATGCTCACGAGGCTATCCGTCCCACATCTATGGAGTTTGAGCCCGAGAAAATCAAAGCCTCTCTTAAGGCTGACCAATATAAACTATATAAGCTTATCTGGAACAGATTTCTTGCAAGCCAGATGGCTGATGCAGTTATGGATACTGTTCAGGCAGACATTACAACCGGCGAGTATCTTCTTAAGGCAACCGGTGCAAATGTGAAGTTTGACGGCTTTATGGCAATTTATGTTGAGGGTCAGGATTTTGCAGAAGAAAAGGAAGGTAAGATTCCTTCAATCACTGAAGGTCAGACCTTGCTTGCCAAAGAGGTGGAGCCAAAACAGCATTTCACACAGCCGCCCGCAAGATATACTGAGGCATCTTTGGTTAAAAAGATGGAGGAGGACGGAATTGGCCGCCCAAGTACTTATGCACCTACCATTACTACAATCACCAGCAGCCGTGGCTATGTGGCAAGGGATGGCAAATCTCTTTATCCCACAGAACTTGGGATAATTGTCACCAACTTGATGGAAGAACATTTTAATAATATAGTAGATGTTGAATTTACCGCCAATATGGAACAAAAGCTGGACAGCGTTGAAGAAGGTGACAAGGACTGGAAGGAAATAATAGGTGATTTTTATACGCCCTTTGCGAAAACTCTTGCTGATGCCGAGGAGGCAATAGGAAAGATTGAGGTTCAGGACGAAGTTTCGGATGTAGCTTGTGAAAAGTGCGGACGTATGATGGTTTATAAGCAAGGCAGATTTGGTAAGTTTCTTGCTTGTCCAGGTTATCCCGAATGTAAAAACACCAAGTCAATTGTTGAAGAAATTGACGCCCTTTGCCCCAACTGCGGCAGTAATGTACAGGTTAAAAAGTCTAAAAAGGGAGCAAAATATTACACTTGTGAAAAAGGAACAGACTGCTTTATATCATGGGATGAGCCAACTAATATGAAGTGTCCTGAATGCGGTGGCATATTGATGAAAAAACGCCCCTTCCGTGGCCGTGGCCCCATTAAGCATGTCTGCTTTAATGAAGACTGCAAATACGAGGAAATACCTGCAAAAAATAAGAAAAATAGTGATTGAGTATAAAAAGAGTTCAGCATATAATGAACAGGTCCAGTAAAAACGGACAATAGAAAAAAAGAGCCTCCTATGGTATAATAAAACCATAGGAGGATTTTTTATGCCAAGAAGTTATAGACACATTCAAGAATATGAAAAAGAAATTATGGAACTGCGTGAACAAGGTTTAACCGGAAGACAAATACAAGAGAAGTTTGGATTTAGCAAAAAACAATACGAAAACTTCATTACAAGATACAACAGAAGACAAGATAAAATTGCAGCCGGAATTGCACTAAAAAGGAAAGGAAGACCGCTGAAGGACTACATTGTTTCCGAACAAGATAAGGTCGCTGAACTCAAATATATCCTTGCTCGCAAAGATGCAAAGATTAAATCATTGGAAATGGAAAATGAGTTAATGCGGGATTTTCTCTCGCTCATCGAAAGGAAGTGAGGACAAGCGTAAAATATTTGGTTATCTATCGTCACAGGAATAAATATTCAATAAGTGAAATGTGCAGATTTTTTAATGTATCAAGAAGCGGATATTATGACTATGTAAAAAGAATGAATATACCTGCAAAGGATTTGGCACTTGCTGAAAAGATAAACGAATGTCAGGAAAACTGCGGCAAAACTTACGGATATCGTAGAGTACATATATGGCTCGAAAGACAAGGCGTACACTACAATCCCAAAACAATACTTCGTGTAATGCAGAAATACAATCTTTTATCCGTTGTCAGAAGAAAGAAATATCGTAATTATGGCGAACATCTACATCGTTATCCAAATTTGTTAAATAGGGATTTCAACGCTGAACGACCAAATCAAAAATGGGTTACAGATATTTCGTATATCAAAACTAAACAAGGAACATTGTACTTGTCAGTTATCAGAGATTTATACGATAACAGTATCGTTGCTTACAAAACCGGAACAGAACAAAATACAAATCTTGTTCTTTCAACAATTAAAGAAGCAAAGAGAAAAGAAAAAGTCACTGCAGAGTTGCAGCTCCACAGTGACCA
>JAZRNN010000036.1:0-28249 GCA_045648175.1 Clostridia bacterium | reverse complement strand
TCCAACGGAAACCGCATAGGCTTTACACTTACAAGAAATGATATAGCGGAGATAAGTCAAACCTATACTTATGACTTGCTAAATCGTTTGACAAGTGTTAGCGAAAACGGAGCTGTTATCGCTTCATATTCTTATGATGCTAATGACAACAGAACTCAGACAACCGTTACAGGTGGCGAAACAACAAACTACGCATATAACATTGCAAATATGCTGACAAGTCAAACCACAGGCGATAAGCTGTCGGAGCAGTACACATATTACCTTAACGGAAATCAGAAATCAAAGACATCAAACGGAAATACTACAAATTATGAGTATGACAAAATGAATCGTCTTGTGAGAGAAAACAATACAGAATATACTTTTGATGATTTTGGAAATCGTCTTACTATGTCGGACGGAGAGGTTACAACAACATATTCTTATGACATCAACAATCGCTTGACAGAAAGCATTGAAGAAAATGGTGATGTAACAACAAACACTAAATTCTTCTATGACAATAATGGTAATCAGATTACAAAAGCTGTTATGGTTAATCAGCCGTATGTAGAGGGGATGTCGGGTGATTATACAATTTCAAACACATCTGATTCATTTATTGCACTTTATGAGTATAACTGCTATAATCAACTTATAGGCGTTGATACAAATGGCATTGTTTCGAGTTATACATATTCGCCGGATGGTTTAAGACACTCAAAAACCGTTGGCGGAAACTCAACAACATTTGTATATGATAATGCTAATGTGATTGAAGAAATAACAGCAGACGGCACAAACAAATATTATAGAGGTATAGAGATTATAAAGAATGATGATAACCATTACTATCTCTATAACGGACAAGGTGATATTGCTTTTCTAATTGAAGCTGACGGAACATCTGTCGCAGATTATGTGTTTGATGCTTACGGAAATCAATCGGAAGAAAATACCGTATATAATCCTTTTGGTTATCGTGGTGAATACACAGATATAGAAAGTGGACTTGTATATCTAAGAGCAAGATTGTATGACCCAAGTACAGGCAGATTTATCAATGAAGATCCCATTAGAGATGGATTGAATTGGTATGTGTATTGTGGTAATAATCCGATTATGTATGTTGATCCTTGGGGGTTGTATTTTATTAAAAATAACGGGAATGGAACTTATACATTAAAGCAAGATACCGTATTAAATGTGGCACTTAGAACAGTGAGTACTATAATCTTATCAGAGACTATTACTGGGGATATAGAAGAAGCACTGGGCCGAGTTGGTGGAAACTCCATAGCACAAGGCGATGCTTTTGAAGAGGGGTCTATTAATCAAATTAGGAGTCAGTATCCATATTTTGAAATTGCTTTCAAAATTAAGGACATTTATGATGGTGCATCAACAATTATTTCAGCTACTGATATTATTCTTAAAGACAATACTGCTTTTGGATTGTTGGATAAAGCGAGCATTTCTAAAACAAGTACGGACTCTGGTAAATTGGATAATATTATGAAATATACATATGGGTTTATCGACAGTTTAAGTTATTTTTCGGATAGTATACCTGGAAAAATATTTAAAAATGAAACATTACACAGGATAGACTATAATTTATCACAAGCAAAAAATCCTCAAAATGAAATAAACAAATATTATAAAAGAGCTGTTTCTTACTATATTTCTTTAGGTTTTAGTAGAAATGAAGCTGTAAATGCTGCTAATAATATTAAATCTTCTCTTTCTGATTATGAAGAAAGAAGAGAGTTTGTTTTTGATTTGTATAAAGAGTATATGAATACTATGTTGGAATAGTCAAGTAATTAAAAAACAGACGAAAGGAGTTAATGCTATGGAAGGGTTTGGCGTTTTTCTTGGGGTATTACTTATAGTTGCAGGACTTTGGAAAGTTAATTTTTTGCTTGCATTATTTTCATACCACAATCCGTTCATGGAAATATTTGGAAAAGAAAAATTTTGTAAAGGTTGCGTTGTTTTAGGGATGATTTTAGGAGTTTGGTCTCTTGTGGAAATGCTACTGACGTAAAGCCACGTCATCCAAAACACAGGGGACGGTTCTGTTGTCTTGGCAAGGTGGATGGGAGAACCATCCCCTTGTCCTCGCGTCCCCTTGCCCTCCTTGTCCTCTGTCCTTAGGAGTAGAAGCGGACGGTATATATGGTCCCGAAACGGAATCTGCCTTAATAAAAGTTTTGGAGGAAAACAATTAATGTTTAAAATGTTTTTATTTCTATATATTTTTGGAGCGTTTCTATTACATAATACAAATTGTTGTAATATAACAGTTAAATTAAATAAATATCAAAAAATATTTTTGATGGTTGGCTTAGATAAACTAAGAGTATTTAGATGTGGAGAACATCGTTTTTATGATGAAAAACAAGACCGATATAGTTTGTTAATAGTATTGTGGCAAATATTTTGGATAGTGTTTTTGATATTGATTCCGTTGTGCCTTAGACTATTTAATATGTTTATGTTCAATACCGATATTGAATATGTTTGCAGACTATATATTACAGGTGTTCAAAAAATCAAAAATATCTTTTATGTGGAAGCAATTATGATAGCAACAGATATAATGATAAAATTGATAAACAATGGTATCAAAAACTGGAGACGGGATAAGTAGAAACATAGGGGAAACATAGGGGACGGTTCTCTTGTGTTGCCTGTCAGAATATTAAATGGCAGATTTTATTCAATATAATGAAGCTGTTATAAAAAAGAATTTAGATAGGAGGTGTTCTTTTGAAAAAAATTATTTCATTATTACTATTTGTTTGTAGTTTGTTTTCGCCCACTGCTTTTGCTGCCGAATTAGAATATACTGCATTGTATGTTGGCAGTAACAAAGCATATGTCAATGACATTGAAAAGCAAATTGACGAGGATAATCCGGCCGTAGAAGTGTTTGTTGAAAATGACCGTTCTTATGTTCCTGTAAGGTTTATTAGTGAGAATTACAACGGACAGGTTGAATGGGTGCAAGAAGCACAAACTGTAAACATCACATTTACGGACAGAACAATATCACTTACAATAGGAAAACCGGAAATCATCATCAACGGAGAAACACAAGCTCTTGATGTAACTCCGATTATCCGTAATGAGAGAACATTCCTTCCTCTTCGTGCCTGTACCGAGGCAATCGGAAAAGAAGTGTTCTACAGCAAAGGTCTAATCCTGATAAGTGATATTCCTGATATTCTACACGAAACTTGGGATGCAGACATTGTTGATATGCTGATTGAAAACTATTTTAGTTAATTACAAAATGAGGGCTTGTTTTTAACGCACAGGCCCTTTTTTTATGGCACAAAAGTGGCACAAAATTGGTACAGTTTTGCTGATGACATGAGAATGGAAATGTGTTATAATTGTGGGAGAAACCACAAATATTTGCTCTTATGACGCTTTTGCTCAAATTTCCGACTACGCAATAGTTTCTATAAATTGGGCATCAGGCAGTAGCTTGATGAAGGGAAAAACGAAACTTTTCTTATGCAAAATTCTTGACTTTCAAGGTATTCTATATAAAAGTCAGGATTTGAAAAAATTTCACATTGAAAATGCTTATGAAAAAGAAATGCCGAAAAATTAAAGCATGCAGCTTTAACTCTTCGGCATTACTTATAATTCGGCATTCTTCAAAGAAAGCCGAAATCGGCTTTCTTTAAAAAGCTTTTATGCATCGGTTGAGTGTGTCGAACGGGGTCTTGACCCAATGACAACCAACCTTATTGTTGCAGACCCTGAGAGAACAGATAAAACAATTTGTCTTGCCGTAACTCCTGCAATGAAGGCTCTTGGCGTAAAAAACCGTTGCCGTGTTTTTGAAATTCCAAAAGGTATCAAATATATCACGGCAGAGCCACGGATGCAAAAATATATTGATTATGCAGCTGAAATTTATGCAATATATCTTAGTTTTATATCTAAAGATGATATACATGTCTATTCGATTGACGAAGTGTTTGTTGATGTGACCGACTATCTTAATATGTATAAAATGACAGCTAAGGAGCTTGGGCTTACTATGATGGATGCCGTTTGCAACAAGCTGGGGATAAGAGCAACCTGCGGTATAGGCACAAATTTGTATCTTGCAAAGGTGGCGCTGGATATTACTGCAAAGCACACAAAAGATTATGTAGGCTTTCTTGATGAGGAATTATACCGAAAAACCTTGTGGCAACACCGTCCACTAACAGATTTCTGGCGAATAGGTAAGGGCACAGCAAGACAGCTTGAAGCTATGGGTATATATGATATGCAAAGCATCACCCGTGTTCCTGAAGACTTTCTTTATAATAAATTCGGTATTGATGCCGAGCTTCTTGTTGACCACGTCTGGGGAGAGAGGCAACCACAATGGCGGATATAAAAAATTACAAACCAAAAACAAATTCCCTTACAAGCGGTCAGGTGCTTATGTGTGATTATGATTTTGAAGACGGCAAGCTTATTGCAAAAGAAATGATGGATATACTATGTCTTGATATGGTTGAAAAAGGACTTGTTACCAGGTCGGTAACACTCCATATTGGATATTCAAATTCCCTAAAAATTCAACCTGCCCACGGAAGCATATCTCCTGATGTACCCACCAATGCCGACAGTATTCTTGTGCCATTAATTGCCGATTTGTATGACAGAGTTATAGAACGCAGATTTCCTATACGCAGGGTGAATATTTCCTGCAACAATGTAACAGAAGATGTGCGTCAATACGAACAGCTTAGTTTGTTTGATGATTCACAAAAGACCGAAAAGAACAACCGTATACAAAAAGCTTTGATTAAGATAAAAAAACAGTTTGGTATAAACGCAGTTTTTAAAGGTATGGATTTGGAAGAGAGTGCAACAACACTCGAGAGAAATAAACAGATAGGAGGACACAAAAGTGGCGAATAAACCAAGAATGAAGATGCCGGTATCCGAGCGTGCAAAACAATTTATGCCATTTTCAGCATTAAGCGGTCTTGAGGATGCCCTACGCAATAAGGAACGAATAATTGTTGAAAAAGCAGAACTATCAGACGAAAGTGCCCAGGATATTGCAAACACTCTTAATCTTATCGAAAAAGGAACATATGTACATGTTGTGTGTTTTGCTGACGGCGAGTATATATCTGCGGAAGGAATGGTTACAGTATTTGATAAAGTTTTTAGAAAAATGACTGTTGTAAAAACTGAAATTGAATTTGATAATATATACCGAATTAATTTGGAAAATAGAGTAAAACAAGATTGATTTTTGGGATAAAAAGGTGTATAATGAGTTTATTCATAAGATAAAAGTTTGATATTTAAATTGTATATTGATTCGATAATGCCGTGGTGGATAGAAACGAAATATGATGAAATATTAAACACCATCGGAATGATAATGGTTGGTATCTGGATTATAGCGGGAACATTTGAATTTTTTTAGAATTTAGTAATATCTATAAAAATATTTTTTCTAACTTGACATGTGCCTACATATGATAATGGCAACTATTAACAAAAGAAAATTTAAAAAATAAGGAGAGGTTACGGTGAGTAAAAAGTTAAAAAACGGTTGGAAAGAAAACAAGTGGATAAGAGCAGCAATTCCTGCGCTACTGCTTCATTGCAGTATCGGTACAGTATATTGTTGGTCAATTTTTAGTCAGGAAATTGCAGAGTATATTGGATTTTCAAAAGGCGCAGTGGAATGGGCGTTCAGCTTCGCGATTTTCTTTCTTGGAATGTCGGCGGCATTTCTCGGCAATGTTGTAGAGAAGGATATTCACAAGTCATCATTAATTGCGGCTATATGCTTTTCTTTAGGCATGGCTGGGACAGGCGGATTTATTTACTACGGCGGATTACACCAAGGTAGTATAGTGGCTCTTGTCGGTATATATTTATGCTATGGATTTATTATGGGAATAGGTCTTGGTACAGGATATCTTTCGCCAGTAAAAACACTTATGCTTTGGTTTGCAGACAGAAAGGGGCTTGCAACTGGCCTTGCAGTAGCAGGATTTGGTGCAGCAAAGGCAATAGCGAGTCCCATAATGCAATCAATGCTTCATACGATGGGCAAGAGTGGTATTTATAAAATGTTCTTGATTTTAAGTGTGGTTTATTTTGCTATGATGTTTGTTGGACATTTGCTTTTAAAAAAACCTGCAGATTGGAAAGAACCTCAGGGAAAGGAAGATAAAAATAATATTTTAGCTGTTCTTAAAACAAAGAAGATTATAAATTACATAGGCATATGGTTAATGTTTTATATAAATATCACATGTGGCCTTGCACTTTTGTCTCAGGAAAAAATGATTGTAAAGTGTATAGGACTTGCAGAAATTGTTGGAATAATCTCAACAGTTTCTGCTATATTCAATGCAGGTGGACGTCTTGGATTTTCAGCGTGGGCTGATAAAATGAAAGATAGAAATACTATTTTCAAGATTATCTTCATTATTTCCATTATACTTACTGCTATTACAATCCTTACAGGGGGGATAAAAAATGGTGCAACGAGTGCCCCGCTTGCTATTCTCGTCTTGGTGCTTTTGATGTTTATAAATGCAGGCTATGGTGGAGGATTTTCAAATGTCCCGACACTGCTTTCAGACCATTACGGAATGAGTAACATAAGTGCAATTCATGGAATCACATTGTCAGCGTGGGCGTTTGCAGGTCTTACAGGAAATCAGCTTGCTACCTGGATTGTAAATCATTTTGGTGAGGAAATAGAGGTTGCAGGCAATATGATAAATCCTGTGGGTTACCAAACTGTATTGTATGTGACTATTGTTTTATATATTATCGCCTTGCTTATGAGTACATTTTTTGTCAAAAGATCAAATGAAACTAAAAAATTTTAGTTCTTAGCAATATATAAAAATTTAGAAGAAAATTATATAATATTTATTTTGATGATTCCAGTATGGAAACTTTTTTCTGTCAAGCTTTGATAGGTATATAATTTTTTAGTCTTAACTTGTTGCGACCTTATAAGGGATGTCGAATAATGTCGAAAGAAGGAAGTATATGAAAAAGACCATAACAAAAGCACTGTTAATTTTAGGATATTGCATGCCTTTTGTGTTTTTAGCAATGAACGAGGATGCGACTACAGGAACACTATGGTTCTATCTTATTATGATAATTGGCTTCAGTGTTTTGTGCTTTGGATGTATAAAGACAAAAAATTCTTTGATAGTAGTTGTTGGCAATATATTAAGCTTTGTTTCATCGTGCGTTTTTGCGTGGCTTTTTCAAACAGAAAAATGGGAATACTACTTTAAGCCTTTCTTGCCAAATCAACTTATTATATTTGAAACTATACTTGCCTTTCTTATTCAAATTATATTTGTTATACATTATGCAAGAAAAGAAAGTGACAAAGCATCGAAATAAAATAATTTTTCAGCCTTAACATATACGAGAACTATCACAAAAAAATGGCATCTAGATTATACAGTCTTTATATACTGAAAACATATGGCATCTAAACGTTATATTCCGTATAACAAATATCGTGACTAATATTATTAAAGCTAAAACAAGCGTTTTTTAGCTGAATACGAAAAGAGGTTGGTAATACGAAAACACTAAATTCTATTTTTGTAACAAGTGTGGTAATCTGCTTACAAGCACAGATAATGCCGAGGTTATTTGCTGTGGTGAAAAGCTTTTGCCACTCATTGCAAAAAACCTGATGAGAAACATATATTAAAAGTCGAAAAAATTGAGGATGAGTTCTATATCACATTTTCGCATCCTATGAACAAGGAACATCACATTTCATTTGTGTCATATGTGAGGTTTGATAGAGTGCTGACAGTAAGGCTCTATCCTGAGCAGGATGGGGAGCTCAGATTTCCACAAATGCGTGGAGGAAAAATGTACTATTATTGTAACACTCACGGG
The DNA here is from genome assembly GCA_045648175.1 of Clostridia bacterium. Taxonomy (GTDB): domain Bacteria; phylum Bacillota; class Clostridia; order Monoglobales; family Monoglobaceae; genus SIG440. Next base: position 20,332 of record JAZRNN010000036.1, on the reverse strand, counting down.
TTATTTGAGTTATATGGATAGAAAGGATATGAATTACATAATGAAAACAACAAAACTTGTAAAAGATTTTACAACAGGAATCATATCAAAGCAGTTATTTAATCTAATGATACCGTTTATGCTTTCAAATGCCTTACAGGTAGTATATTCAACCATAGATATGATTATTGTTGGCAGGTATGTAGGCACAGCGGGGCTTTCGGCAGTTTCGCAATCCAGTCAGATACTAAATTTTGCTACAATGGTATGCCTTGGGTTTTCAAACGGTGGCCAAGTTTTAATATCCCATGCAATAGGTGCAGGAAAGAAAAAGGAAACCAACAGCCTGATTGGCACACTTTTTTCGGTAATACTTGCAATGGGTCTTCTGTTTTCTATTGCAATTATGTTTTCAAAAAATATAATTATTAAAATTATGAATATTCCACCCGAATCAGTTAGTATGTCGGATAATTATCTTGTGATTTGTGGACTCGGTATGATATTTACAGCAGGATATAATATGATATCTGCTATACTTCGCGGAATGGGTGACTCAAAAAGACCGCTTTTATTTATTGCACTTGCATCGGTTGTAAACCTAGTTCTTGATATATTGTTTACCGGTATATGGGGATGGGGCGTTGCCGGTGCTGCCTGGGCAACAATAATAGGTCAGGCTGTGTCGTTTATATTCTCGATTTATTACCTTTATAAAAATAAAGAAGAATTTGGTTTTGATTTTAAACTTCCAAGCTTTAAGCCTGTTTTAAAATATGTAAAAATGATATTAAGTCTTGGAACTCCTATGGCAATTCAGTCAGGTTTTATAAATATTTCTATGCTGTACGTAAACGCTATGATAAATTCACTTGGTGTTGTAGAGTCTGCAACATTTGGTATAGGCGTCAGAATTGATGATATTATGAATAAAATCTCAATGGGTATACAGTATGCAGCACTTCCGATGATAAGTCAGAATATTGCCGCAAAGAAAACAGAACGCGCACAAAAGGTTGTATATTCGGCTTGGATGTTTTCTGCAATATTCACTATAATTTTTCTGTCTCTATATATGTGTTTTGGAAAAGAACTGTTTATGCTCTTCTCGGATGATACAGCGGTACACGCTCTGTCGGCTACATTCATAAGTGCAATAATATGGCTTTTTATTCCGTTTGCTATAATGCGCGGAACAGGTGCGTTCATTCAGGGAATAGGCTTTGTTAAATTTGGTATGGTTCTTTCTATCCTTGACGGAGTTGCTTTGAGAATAGGACTAAGTTGGCTTTTTGGTATATACTTTAATTTTGGTTTTTACGGTTTTGTTCTTGGATATGCATTAGCTCCTTTTGGTTATGCAATCCCGTCGCTTATATACTTCTTAAGCGGAGTATGGAAAAAACGCAAAACTCTTGCAGATGATATATAAAATAAAAATGCTGAATTGGAAAAATTCAATTCAGCATTTTTTTAGTTTGTAACCAAAATTATACCACAGAATATACTGAAAACAAAAGGATTGGTGGTTTGGATGTTAAAAAAAAGGAGATGCTGTTGCCATAATAGTTTTAAAGGTGCAGGACTGTTTCTGATTGCCATAGGGGTAGGGTTGTTTCTTGCATATGCAATACCGAGATATCTTTTAATAACCTTGCTTGGATTGGTTTTGATTAGTGCAGGAGTTTGTTTTATCGTAAAAAAATAAAAAGGAGTGGATGTAATGAAAATAGTTGTAGTAAAAGCACCAAAACTTTTAAGAGGAATTTTAAAAAGCATTTTTAAGATTAAAAACGAAACTAATTAATATACATAATGCAAAAAAGCCATAGGTGCACGTTAGCACTTACGGCTTTTATCTTTTGTGATTAAGTATTAAACAGCTCTCTGTACTTTACCTGATCTCAAGCATCTTGAGCATGCGTAAACTCTTTTGGGAGTACCGTCAACAACTGCTCTGACCCTTCTGATATTAGGCTTCCAGGTTCTGTTTGCACGACGATGTGAGTGAGAAACCTTAATTCCAAACTTTAATTCTTTTCCGCAAATTTCGCATTTTGCCATTATATATCCACCTCCAATTAAAATCATAATAAATCAACTTAAAGTATTATAACAGAATAATTTGATTTTTGCAAGTGTTTTTATAAAATTTTTTAATTTTTTTATAATTTACATGATAGTATAAAAAAAATATACTTTTATGTAAATATTTTTAATAAATAATATTGTATAATTAAATTAAACATTTTAAGATGCAAAAAGGAGAAGATGTTAATGAAATGTATCATTGGCGGCAAAGTTATTCTGCCCGATAAAGTTGCTGATAATCTTGCAATTATATTTGATGAAAAAATCGAAAAAATAGTTGATGCAAATGAAATTAATACATCTGACTATGAAATAATTGATGTCTCGAACAAATATGTTTCGCCCGGTCTTGTTGATATGCATATCCACGGATATTTGGGTGCGGATGTGTCCGACGGTGATGTTGATGGCGTCAAAAAGATGGCTGAAGGTATCATTAAAAACGGAGTTACCGCATGGTGTCCAACAACAATGACAGTATCAAAAACCGAGATTGAAGCGGCATTTGATAGCGTACGTACACTCAAAAACAGCGATGAATATTATGGCTCAAGAATTTTGGGTATAAACAGTGAGGGCCCATTCATTAATGCGGCAAAGAAGGGTGCTCAGGCAGAAGAGCATATTCTAAAACCTGATAGTGATTTTATTAAAAAGCATTCTGATATAGTTAAGCTTTTTACTGTTGCTCCCGAGGTTGAAGGTGCAAAAGAATGTATCAAAAATGTTTCAAACGAAACATCTGTACTCATATCTATGGGTCACACAGATGCAACCTATGACGAAGCATGCTTTGGCATAGAATGTGGTGTACGCCACACAACACATCTTTTCAACGCAATGACAGTTCTTTCTCACCGAAGTCCGGGTGTTGTGGGTGCAGCACTATCGAGTGATAATGTAAGTTGTGAGCTTATAGCTGATACATTCCACGTAAACAAAGGTCTGTTTGGTCTTATTGCAAAGATTAAAGGTGACAAACTTTGCTTAATTACTGACTGTATCAGGGCTGGCGGTATGCCTGACGGTGACTATACACTTGGCGGACAACCTGTACATAAAGAAGGTATTAAATGCCTTATGTCCGACGGTACCATTGCAGGAAGCGTGCTTAATCTCAACAACGCAGTTTATAATCTTTATACAAACAGCAGTCTAGAAATATATGAAGCTGTTGCCTGTGCTTCACTTAATTCTGCAAAAGCACTTGGCGAGGATGCTGAAATAGGCTCATTAGAAGTGGGTAAACGTGCTGATATAATTATTGCAAACGAAAAATTTGATATTAATATGACAATTCTCGGCGGAGAAATAAGATATAAAGGAGAAAACTTATGATTATTGCAAAACTTGAACCCGAATTTATGCCAATGGTAAACGTTATCAACGACTATAAAGCGGCTGTTGCCAAGGCTGACTCACAGAAAGTTGTTATCGCTGTTGAGCGAAACAATGGTCTTGTTGCAGTTTATAACCTTAATATATTTAAGGATGGTACAGGTCACGATGAAGAAAACTATGGCATTGCTGAAAGAATTATTAAAACTCTTCTTTGGGCAAAAGGCGGATATAAGGTTTATATTGCCGGCTCAAAATACCTTTATGACCGAATAGCAGATGACTATCGCATCGGTGGTGCAAGAGAGTTTGATTTCAACTTTATGGCTCGTGTTTTTGAGAAGCCATTTGAGGTTGTTTATGTTGAAAATATCGCTGATGCACCTGCTGAAAATGATGTTTCATCGCCCGTTGGCCATCATCTAGATGGTTGTCGTATCGGCTTTGATGCAGGTGGCAGTGACCGCAAGGTTTCAGCCGTTGTTGACGGTAAAACAGTATATTCCGAAGAGGTTGTATGGTTCCCCAAACTTGAAAGCGACCCTAAATATCATTATGAGGGCATACTCAATGCTATGAAGACGGCGGCTTCTCATATGCCAAGGGTTGATGCTATTGGTGTTTCTTCTGCAGGCGTGTATATTGATAATAAAATTAAGGTTGCATCACTTTTTATCAAGGTTTCAGATGATGACTTTGAAAAGCATGTAAAGAATATGTACATAGATGTTGCAAAGGAAATTGGTGATGTACCCGTTGAAGTTGCAAATGATGGTGATGTTACAGCTCTAGCTGGCGCAATGAGTTTAGAAGATAACAATGTAATGGGTGTTGCTATGGGCACAAGCGAAGCAGCCGGCTATGTTGACAAAGACGGAAACATTACCGGATGGCTCAATGAGCTTGCATTTGTCCCCGTTGACTTCAATAAAGGTGCTATGGTTGATGAATGGAGTGGTGATTACGGCTGTGGCGTTAAGTATTTCTCACAGGATGCTGTAATTAAGCTTGCGCCAAAAGCAGGAATAGCACTGGATCAAAGCTTGTCACCCGCTGAAAAACTTAAGGTTGTTCAGGGACTTATGGAAGAAAATGACCCGAGAGCCGCAGATATCTATGATACAATCGGTATATATTTCGGTTACACAATTGCATATTATTCAATGTTCTACGATATAAAGCACGTTCTTATTATGGGCCGTGTAACAAGCGGTAAGGGCGGTACAATTCTTCTTAACAAAGCAAACGAAGTTCTTAGTGTTGAATTCCCCGAACTTGCAAAGAAAATCGAACTTCACATTCCTGACGAAAAGGCAAGAAGAGTAGGTCAGTCTGTTGCTGCGGCTAGTCTTCCCAAGATTGGTTAAAAATTAAAAGCTCCTCATTGAGGAGCTTTTTTATGTTTGGAAATGTATTCACTTGGTGACATTCCAAAGTGTTGTTTAAACATTTTGGAAAAGCTGTATATGTCTGGATAACCAACCGAAGATGCCGCAACGGTAATGCTTTTTTTCATATCTGTCATCAAAGATGCAGCAATGGTCATTCGGTAATTGAGCAAATATTGTTTTGGCGAGATACCAACCGTTTTTTTGAACAGAGTTGAAAAATAACAGCGTGCAAGATTAAGTCTGCCAGCAATATCATCTACAGTAAGGGCTGTCATATATTCCGAATGTATACAATCCAAAGCCTGCCCTATATAGTCAATATGCTCGTCCTCACGTTCAAGAAGAATATCAAACAATTCCCAAAGACGAGCACAAAGAAAAGCACTTCTGCCGTTTGTCTTTTTTGCACAATTCTTCATTTTATTAAAAATACCAAGAGCCTCGGGGCAGTATATGGTGTCTTCAAGCTCAACGGGTAATTTTTTGCCTGCGGTAAAGCCAATCCAAATATAACTCCAGGGTTTTTTACTGTCTGCCTGATAAAAGGTTTCGACATAGGGCGGAATAACGAACATTTCGCCGGGACCAAGATTATATTCCCTATCTCCAATTTTATAGTATCCATACCCCGATACAACATAGTGAATAAGCCAATGTGTACGCACTGCAGGTCCATATGCGTGGGACTCTTCGCAATCATCAAAGCCAAAATGCATTGGATTAATTTCGTTATATTTATAATCTGTGACAATAACATTGTTCATAAGACATAAACATCCTCTCAAAAAAGAACAAAATGACAAATTTTTAAAACATTATACCATTTTAATCTTAGCTATGTCAAGCTATAATTAATTTATAATCCATAAGGATAAGGAGGTATTTTTATGAAAATTACATTTATGGGTGCAGGCAGTACTGTTTTTGCACGTAAGGTAATTGGTGACTGTTTTTTTGTTGAATCTCTCAGAGACAGCGTTTTTGCATTGTACGATATTGATGCTACACGCCTTGAGGAAAGCAGAACAATTCTTGAGGCTATTCGTGCTGCAAAAGGCGGTTACGGTAAAATTGAATGCTACGTTGGTGTTGAACAAAGAAAAGAGGCTCTTCGCGGTGCAAACTTCGTAGTAAACGCAATTCAGGTTGGCGGTTATGAACCTTGCACCGTTACTGACTTTGAAATACCCAAAAAATACGGTCTGAGACAGACTATCGGTGACACCTTGGGTATCGGCGGTATTATGCGTGCTCTTCGTACAATTCCTGTTCTTGAAGATTTTGCAAGAGATATGGAAGAGGTTTGTCCTGATGCATTATTCTTTAACTATGTTAATCCTATGTCCATGCTGACAGGTTATATGCAAAGATATACAGGTGTTAACACAATCGGTCTTTGCCATAGTGTTCAGGTTTGTTCAAGATCTCTTTTAAAGAGATTCAATATGGAGGATAGACTTGAGGGAAGAAAAGAGCTTGTTGCCGGAATTAACCACATGGGTTGGTTGCTTGAAATCAAGGATAAAGATGGAGTTGACCTTTATCCTATAATCAAAGCTCAACTTGATGAATATCTTGCAAGTGAGGATGCAGTTGATAAAGTTCGTCTTGATTATGTTAGAAACTTTGGATATTACTGCACTGAGTCAAGCGAGCATAATGCAGAATACAGTAATATGTATATAAAGAGTAAATATCCTGAACTTATTGATAAATATAAGATTCCTCTTGATGAATATCCAAGTCGTTGTGTTGGTCAGATTGAAGAATGGAAAAAAGAATATGCTGAAATGCTTGAAAAGGGCATAAAAGAACAGGAACGCAGCACCGAATATGCATCATGGATTATGCAGAGTATTGTTGAAAATATTCCTTATGGGTTCGGCGGAAATGTTCTTAACAAGGGACATCTGATTTCTAACTTCCCTGAGGAAGCCTGCGTTGAAATTCCTTGTTTCTCAGACGGTCACGGTATTCATCCTACATATGTTGGTACTCTTCCGCCTCAGCTTGCTGCTATGAATATGAACTGCATCAATGTTCATTTGAATACAATTGAAGCTGCAAGAACAAAGAAGAAGGAACATATCTATCACGCTGCAATGCTTGACCCTCATACATCAAGCGAACTTGACGTTGATACAATCAAAAAGATGGTTGATGAGCTTATCGATGCTCACGGCGATTATATGTCAATGTACAAATAAAAATTACATACAAGAAAAATTCTGTCGCAAGGCAGGATTTTTCTTTTTAGAGAATAGTGAATAAAAAAAGCGAAAAGTGAAGAGACCAAAAACAAAGAGCACTCATACGAGTGCTCTTTGTTTTTGGTGCCGGTGATCGGGGTCGAACCGATACGGTATCGCTACCACAGGATTTTGAGTCCAGCGCGTCTGCCAATTCCACCACACCGGCATTTTTCAATGCAGATGATATTATATCATATTCTTATTTATAATGCAAGGGTTTTTTTAAAAATTTTTCAAATTATCTTGAAAATTTATTTTTGCTGTACTATAATGTAAAAAAAGAATAATGAATTGTTTCAAGCTCCTGATTTCTGAACAATTTGGATTTCAGGCTAAGATGGAATCGTGTGAAATTCACGAACGGTGCCGCCACCGTGAGCAAGGAGTATCTGTTTCGTTGTAAGCAATTGCAGCCACTGATTTTTTTGGAAAGGCAGAGACAGAATATGTTGATATGCAAGCCGGGAGACATACTTGAATCAATAAATACTGCTACGGTACATAGTGTGTATTTAAAATTTAAGGAATCATTTTGCCCTGTTCCTTTTATTTGATTACAGAAATTCGGCTGTAACACTTAAATTTAAGTGTTACAGCCTTTTTATTACCGTAAATTCTTTTTTAATATTATACAAGGAAGTGATAAGTGAAAATTTTACGATAAAATAAAAAACATGCGAAAGGAAAGGTATTATGAAAAAAGTATTAAGTTTATTTCTTACAATTATTATGATTCTTGGGTTGCTTCAATCAGTTCAGGCAACCGAAAATACTGTAGAAACAATTACGGTATATCTTTCAATAAGTGAAAATGGAGAGTTTGTTACATCACCTGTTACAAATGAAAAAATGGTCAATATTCCAGTTGAAATTTCGTATTTTGATTTAGCAAACTATGGATTGGATGCATATTACAGATATGAGGCAGATACCTTTGAAAATGGCGGTGCATATATTAATACAACAATTGTAGAAAAGCCAACTCTTATGCATTTATTTATTAAATCAATAGAAGATTATTATATCTCTGGAAAATATAATAGCAATAATCATAGTGACATTTTAAAGTTTACAGGTGTTGCTACAAGTGCTTATGCTGAAAAATTTTGGGCACATAATTCAAGTTTTACATATTTAATAGATAATAAAATGCCTGAGATGAGTGCAGGATGGGGTGCATCTTGTGACTATATCTTGTTGGAAGATGATATGAATATAGAAATATGTATGTTTTCGACATATGACTGGGCATACAGTGGCACTGTTGCAGCTTTTTCCGACAAGGAAATTGAATCATATTCAGGCGGAACAGTTAAATTTGACGTTAAGGGAGACCCTATATTTTACGGAGGAAACGAACAGATAAACCTTGGAAGTGACAAGATATTTATTGTAAAAAGTTCACAAATTGACTGGGTCAATGATGATACGTCAGAATATATTTTTGAAACAAATGAAGATGGAATATTCAATGTAAGATTTGACACCCCAGGTGTGTTTTATGTTTCTGCCGTTGACATAAATGTTGGGATGGAATCATCAACAATTGCTCCTGCTGTTTGTAAAGTTACAGTAATCGAGCCCACGTCTTTACCTGATTATACAGGAGAGTGGACATCATTTCGCGGAAATGAAAATAATATGGCTGTCGGAGATTGGAAAACACCTAAAAGAAACAATCAGGTGAGACTCAAATGGGCAGAACCTTTTACCGATAGCTGGATGGATGCAACAACTCCGCCAATAATTGTAAATGGAAATATCTACTTTGCAAAAAATGATAAGATAATATGTGTAAGTACTAATGACGGCACCATCATTACCGAAAGTGAGACGCTTGTTGGAAATATCGGGTATGGTACCACTTCAATCACTTATGGCGGAGGAATGTTTTTTGTTCCCTTGGGCAACGGAAGAATTCAGGCACTTCGTGCAGATACGCTTGAAAGTGTATGGGTAAGTGAATCTGTTGGGGGCCAGACAATTAATCCTATAACATATAAAAACGGCAAGGTTTACTGCGGAACATTTATTGAAGAAACAGCTGACGGAACATATTTTTGCATATCTGTTGAAGACACCGACACAAATCAAAAAACTGAAGAAAAAGAATGTTTGTGGAAGATTGTACATAAAGGAGGCTTTTATTGGGCAGGTGCATATGCAACCGAAAATTATGTTATTTTTGGAAGTGATGACGGTGTTTCAGAGAGTGAAACAGGCACTTCAGTATTGTACAGTGTAAATCCTGATACCGGCAATATTATTGATATGATTGATGGATTAGCAGGTGATATACGTTCAAGTATTGCTTATGATGGTGATACAGATAGGATCTATTTCACAACAAAAGGCGGAACATTGTGCAAAGTGAAAATTAACGAGGATGGTACATTTGATTATGCGACATTTGAACAACTTGACCTGGGGGGATCAAGCACAGTTACACCTCTTGTTCTTGATGGATTAGCGTATATCGGAGTATCAGAAAATGGTGAAAATAAATATAAAATTATTGATGTTGCAGTTAGTCCATTGAAAGTTGTGGGAGAATGTGAAGTTCCTGGTTATGTTCAGTCAAGTGCCTTACTTACATCAGCATACACCGAAGGAAAGGGGCTAATGTATGTTTATATAACATATAACTATCCCCCCGGTGGAATATATGTACTTACCTGTCGCAAGACAAATAAGACAGATAACGATGGTGCAGCAATAGTAGATTTTGCAGCAAATAATTTATATGTTCCATCAGAAAATATGGCACAGTATTGCGTATGCAGTCCTATTTGCGATAGCGACGGAACAATTTATTACAAAAATGATTCCGGCTATCTTATGGCGCTTGAACGATATTTAAATAGTCCTTCAGTATCTGTTGGAGGTGACGGAGGTTCTGCTCCTGATAAAAATAAAGAGGTTGAGGAAGAAAATTTAGATGAAATAAAATATATTCCCGAAGAAACAACAAAAGCAGAAGAACAAGAAACCACCATTATTAGTATTCCGTTTAATGATATTGAAAATCACTGGGCTAAAAATTATATCAACACTCTTACCGAGAAAAATATTATAAAAGGAAAAACAGAAACGCTTTTTGCACCTGATAATAACATTACAAGGGCAGAATTTATAACTCTTTTATACAGAATTAGTGGTGATACCACCATAAATACAATAAACTTTGATGATGTAGCGGTAGAAGATTGGCATTATGGTGCAATTGCCTGGGCGGTTGAAAACGGTATCGCAATGGGCATATCTGACACAAATTTTTCACCTGATGATAATATAACCCGTGAACAGGCTGTTGTATTTATCGCAAGATATCTTGAATATAAACAGACTTTATTTGATGAGCAAGATAATGAAGAATTTGCTGATGAAAATGCTATATCTCAGTGGGCAAAGCAAGCTGTCCGAATAGTTAAAAACCTAGGTATTATCTCAGGAAAGGAAGATAACATTTTTGCACCTATAGATAATACAACACGTGGTGAAACAGCAAAAATAATCGTAAATCTTATTAATGTGCTTGATAAATATGAAAAATAAACTAACAACAATTCTTATATTGATTGCAATATTTTGCATCTTTTGCACATCAGGTTGTCAAAACATTGAAAGTGATACGTCTGATTTAATAATTACCAAAGAAATGGATGTAGACTTATCAGTAAAAGAAAACGAAGTTACATCTGTTGAGATGTACGTTGAACCATCAATAGATGTACAACAAGAACCCAAAAAACAAGAAAAATCCAAAAACACTGCAGAACACGCAATCAAAGAAGATAAAAAAGTGGAATTAGATAAGCCTGAAACTGTGCAAAACATCTGTACGCTTTCTGTTCAATGCAAAATTATTCTTTCAAATATGAATAAACTCAAAAAAGAAAAACAAAATTGTGTACCTGAAGATGGCGTAATATTTGCTGAACAAATAGTTAAATTTAACACAGGTGAAACTGTATTTGATGTGTTACTAAGAGAAATGCAACAAAATAAAATACACATGGATTTTACTGAAACGCCTTTATATAAATCTATGTATATAAAAGGAATAAACAATCTGTATGAATTTGATTGCGGAGAACTTTCGGGATGGACATACACAGTAAACGGAGAAACATTGGGCGTAGGATGCTCGCAATATGTAGTTAATCCGGGTGATATAGTGGAGTGGATATACACTTGTAATTTAGGCAAGGACATTGGTTAAATCATATCAACTGTCACAAAGTGTGCTTGTAGTTTTAGATATTACAAGCACACTTTGTTGTTTTATTGACAAAATATAAAGGTTATGATAAAATATAAACACTATACATGACTTAAAGGAGCGACGTTTTATGTTCAGCAGAATTCAGCGCTGGTTCGGAAACGGTACGATGGGTATTATTGAGCTTTTAATTACCGCGTTATGTGTTTTCTTTGCAATTTCTATACAATCATTTTGCCGTTGCTATGTAGCTTATAAAATGGGTGATGATACAGCAAAAAATATGGGCAGGCTTAACCTCAGCCCGTCAAGTCACATTGACCCTATTGGTGCAATATGTATGTTTTTGTTTGGCTTTGGCTGGGCAAAACCTTTACCAATTAATCCTAGAAATTTTAAAGAAGGTAAGCACAAAAAGGCAACAATTTTAGTATCATTGGCAGGGTCCGCCGGAAATCTTGTTATTGTGTTTTTTGCACTTTTGATTTTGAGAATTATGGGGTTGTTTGCGGGTAATGCAGCACTTTGGTCTGAAGTTGCGGTAAAAACCTATACATTGATAACAATTTTACTGTCAACTATGATATCTCTCAATTCTGGTCTTGCGGTGTTTCATCTTTTACCCATTCCGCCCCTTGACGGATGGACTGTGCTGACAATGTTTTTGCCCGCAAAAATTCGTTTTAAACTTCTGCCGCTTGAAAGATACAGTTTTATCATATTGATAATTCTTATATACACACCGATTTTCAACGGCATATTCACGTATGTGGCAAATCTTATTCTGACAGGTTTTAACTGGATTATCAGTTTAATACCATTTCTCTAATTACAAAAGAACAGGAATTTAACTTATGGAACAGCTTTCGTTTAAGCTTGATGCGTTTGAAGGACCACTCGACCTCCTTCTTATGCTTATAAAAAAGAATAAAGTAAGTATCTATGATATACCAATAGCCACCATTCTTGACCAATACTTAGAAGTTATGCAAAGTATGAAGGAAATGGATTTGGAGGTTTCAAGCGAATTTCTTGTGCTTGCAGCTACCCTTCTTCAGATAAAATCAAAAATGCTCCTGCCTAAAGAGGATGACGAGGAAGAGGAAGACCCACGAACCGAGCTTGTACGGCGTCTTCTTGAATATCAGCAGATTAAAGAGAGTATTGAATTCTTCCGTGACCACGAAAATTCGGATTTTGGTATTTTCTTTAAACTTCCTGATGTAATCGAAAGACCTGCAGCTGAGATGAACTATTCAAAAATGACCCTTGAAAACCTGATGGAAGCTTATAAAGTGTCACGTGTAAAGCTTGAACGCAAACTTCCGCCTCCAAAGAGGTCGTTTTCAGGAATAGTAGGTCACGAAAAGGTATCTATCAAGGAAAAAGTGCGAAAAATCTGGAACGGTCTTATTTCAAAAGGCAAAATATTGTTTAAGGATATTTTTAAGGGAATTAAATCTAAACCTGAGGCGGTTGCTTCATTCCTTGCTGTGCTTGAGATGATAAAGCTAAATAAAATTTATGTTGAGGATACCGATATAATTGGCGAATATTCGGTTACAAAAATCAGTGATGATGACAATTTTAACTTTGAAGAAATAGAAGATTAGTGTTTTAAACACTTTTGGGGGAAATATGGAATTAAAACAAGCAGAATCAATAATCGAGGGTGTACTTTTTGCCGCAGGTGATGAGGTTGATGTTGAAAAGCTTTCGGATATACTTGATATTGACATAAAAAGCACAAGAGCTATACTTACAGCCTTGTCAGACAAATATGACCGCGAAATGCGTGGTATACAGATAATACGCCTTGAGGATTCATACCAGATGTGTACAAGACGTGATTATCAGGAATACATATCAAAACTTGTTGAACCAAGACGCAGTCAAAGTCTTTCAAACGCTGCAATGGAGGTTCTTGCAATCGTTGCATACAAGCAACCGGTAACACGTGCGGTTATTGAACAAATCAGAGGTGTTTCGTGTGATACACTGGTAAATAAATTGCTTGAAAAGAACTTTATTGAAGAAGTCGGAAGACTCGACACACCCGGAAGACCTATGCTTTTTGGAACAACTGAAGAATTTTTAAGATGTTTTGGTATTGAAAGTCTTGCAGAACTGCCTGATTTTGAAGAAGAAAACCCGGAAGATTTTGTATCTAAACAAGGTATTGAAAATACAGAATTCGGTGAAACTGAAAATACAGACGCAGAGACTGAAATTTCTGCAGAAGAATAGACATAGTCGGTGATAAAATGTTTTGGCTTGGAATTATAGCATTGCTGTTAGCTGCAGTTTTGTGGCTGTTGCTTTATCCCAAATTGAATATTATCATTGAATACCGTGGCGGAAAAGTTAAAATGATATTTAAAAGTCTGCTTTTTAAATTTACTTTTGATAATGAAAAGCTAAAGAATTTTGGCGGTAAAAAAACAAACAACAAAACTCAAAATGATAAGTCTGTTAACAGTTTTTTAGCAAAAATTAAAAAGTTTAAGGCACAGTATCAAGAAGTAAAAGAAGTTGTTAATGCGGTATTTGATTATGCCGGTAGCCGTGCAGAGGTTAGCGATATATTTATACGATGCAGCTTTGGTACGGGTGATGCGGCACAGACCGGCATTGCATATGGTGCAATATGGACACTAATTAGCAATATATATGCATATTTGTGCCGGTATATCAAAATAGAGTTTCCACATGTAGAGCTTGCACCTGCATATAATGAAAAAACTTTTGAAATTGAAGCAGAAGGAATAATAAAAATGCGTACGGCACATATTATTCTTGCAGGATTGAGAGTATTAAGACTATATACAAAACATAAAAAAGAAAAAGGAGAGGTTTAACGTGAAAAATCACGTTAAACCTCCGGTGGAATTTATTGCACCGCCGAGCTTTTGTGCCTGAAAGGCACAAAATGGCGATGTGCGTAATTTCCACTACACGCCTTATCTGCCCACAATGAGATGCGTGTATATTTTTAAATACTATTTGTGGGCAGAAAGGCTATGGAAATTAATATGGCAGAACAACATCCTATTCAGGGCTTGATGTACACAGCGATGCAAAGCATCAGAGATATGATTGATGTAAATACAATTGTCGGTGACCCTGTTGAAACTCCTGACGGAACCGTAATTATCCCCATTTCCAAGGTAGGTCTTGGTTTTGGCGTAGGCGGCTCTGACCATTCGGCTGCAAAAACCCCCGCAGATAAGCCAAATATGTTTGGTGGCGGTGCAGGTGGAGGTGTTTCGATTACTCCGGTTGCATTTATGGTGGTTGGCAAAGGACAGATAAGACTTATGCCTGTAAACCCCAATTCAACGGTTTATGACAGAATTCTTGATATGGTTCCATCAGCCATTGACAAGCTGATTGAAGGAACTGAATATGTTAAAAACACATTCAAAGCAAAAAAGGAAGAGAAGAATGCTATGACAGCTGTGCCTACATCTACCGAAGATGATACTGCAGATGATTTTGTGTCTGAATAAATGATTTTACGGAATACTTTTGGCAGGCGATACTGCCGGAAGTATTCTTTTAAGTACATATAATAAAAGGTTTGTGATTTTACTTGAAAAAGCTACTTATAATTGACGGAAACAGTATTTTAAATCGTGCATATTACGGAATTCGTATGCTGAACGCACCCGACGGAACTCCTACAAACGCAGTTTATGGTTTTTTAAATATTCTGTTTAAAAATCTTGAGGAGGATATGCCCGACTATCTTTGTGTCGCCTTTGATGTTAAGGAAAAAACCTTTCGTCACAAAATGTATGACCAATATAAGGCTCAACGTAAGCCTGCCCCCGAAGATTTTCTCGTGCAACTTCCTTTGATTAAAGAAGTTCTCAGAGCAATGAACTGTGTCTGTCTTGAAAAACCAGGTTATGAGGCTGATGATATTATAGGTACAGTATCCTCAATATGCGAAAAATCAGGGATAGAATGTTCTATTCTCACAGGAGACAAAGATGACCTTCAGCTTGCCTCTGATTTAGTCAAAGTTAAACTGGTTATATCTAAAATGGGCAGTACAACAACCACAATTTACGGCGCTGATGAAGTTTATGAAAAATACTCGGTCACCCCAAGCGAATTTATTGATGTAAAAGGTCTTATGGGTGACACGTCTGATAATATTCCCGGAGTAAAAGGAATTGGCGAAAAAACTGCATTTTCTCTCATCGAAAAGTACAAGAGTATTGAAAATATTTATTCAAATCTTGAAAACATTGAAGCTACGCCTTCAGTAAAGAAGAAACTTGAGGAAGGCAGAGACGATGCCATCCTCAGCCGTCAGCTCGCTGAAATTGACAGAAATGTTCCTATGGACTTTTCTGTTGAAGAATGTGCAATCCGTGAATATGACAAAGATGCACTTGCTGAACTTTTTACAAGGCTTAATTTTAAAGCGTTTATGAGCAAGCATAATTTAACACCCCCTCAAAAACGCGAAGAAGTTAAATTTGAAGGTAAATGCACAGTTGCTGACTCATCAAAACTTCGTGAAATTGCTGAAAATGAAAAGTGGGCAATATACCGTCTTTATGGTGATGATATAGGAATATCTGTTGACGGCAAAAACAGCTTTTATATAGCTAACCCTAATGATGCTGAGTTAAAGTCTTTCTTTGAAAATGATGGCTGCAATAAGATTGGTTTTAACGTTAAAGAAGATATTCTGTATCTCAAAAACCGTAAAATTGAGTATGCAGGTCTTGGCTTTGACACAGCAATTGCTGCATATATCCTTGACCCAACAAGGTCAGCATATAAAATAGATGATTTGGCTTTGGAGTTTTTAGGTCTTACAGGAGGAACAGAAGATAATATTGAAGAAAACTGTCAACTTAGTCTTTCATTTGATGAAGATACAGACAGTCTTGAAAATACAGCTTTTGATTTATTTGTAATTGCTAAACTGTGGAAAAAATTTGCAGATGAGTTGGAGAAAAACAATCAGCACAGACTCTATTATGACGTTGAACTTCCCCTGGTTGAAGTTCTTGCAGATATGCAGTATACAGGTGTTATGGTAGACCGTGAAGCACTTGTTGAGTTTGGTTTACAGCTAAAAAATAGTATTACTCAACTTGAACAGCAGATTTACGAATTTGCAGAAAAAACTTTTAATATTAATTCCCCAAAACAACTTGGAGAAGTACTTTTTGAAGGCTTAAAGCTTCCACACGGCAAAAAAACCAAGACAGGCTATTCAACTAATGCAGAGGTACTAAAAAAACTAGAGGGCGAGCACCCAATTATAGAATGTATACTTGAATACCGCGGCCTTACAAAACTGCAGTCTACTTATGTTGATGGTCTTATTTCGGTAATAAATGTAAAGACAGGCAGAATTCACTCTAATTTTAATCAGACCGTTACTGCAACAGGCAGAATAAGCAGTACCGAGCCTAATCTTCAAAACATTCCAATCCGCACCGAGCGTGGCAGACAAATGCGCAAAATGTTTGTTGCCGAGGGTGAAAATGTTCTGGTAGATGCCGATTACTCGCAGATTGAGCTTAGAGTACTAGCGCATATTGCAGACGATGACAATATGCGCAACGCTTTTCTCAGTGGCACCGATATTCATACTCAGACTGCATCTCAGGTCTTTAAAGTTCCTGTAGGTGAAGTTACACCTTCAATGCGTTTTGGTGCCAAGGCTGTTAACTTTGGAATTGTTTACGGAATAGGCGAGTTTTCACTTGCTCAGGATTTAAAAATATCCATAAAAGAGGCAAAACAATATATAGCAGACTATCTTTCGGCATATCCCAAAGTGAAGGAATATATGGAAAAAACTGTTGAAGATGGCAAAAAACTAGGCTTTGTTTCAACCATACTTAACAGACGCAGATATCTTCCCGAACTCCGTGCTGCAAACAAAATAACCCAAGCGTTTGGCGAAAGAGTTGCAATGAATGCACCCGTTCAGGGTTCAGCGGCAGATATAATAAAAATTGCAATGGTCAATGTTTATAAACGCTTAAAAGCTGAGGACTTAAAGTCAAAACTTATCCTGCAGGTTCACGACGAACTGATTGTTGAGGCTCTTCCTGATGAATGCGATAAGGTTGAAAAGCTTTTGACCGAAGAAATGGAAAATGCGATTAAACTTTCTGTACCTCTTAAGGTTGAAGGAAGCTGCGGCAAAACCTGGTATGATACCAAATAGAATTTTGATAGGATAGATTTAAGTGAAGATTATAGGAATTACCGGTGGAACAGGTGCAGGAAAAAGTTCTGTCTGTGACGAATTAAAAAAATGCGGTGCACAAATAATTGATGCAGATTTAATTGCAAGACAAATTGTCCAAAAAGGCAAGCCTGCACTTGAAGAAATTATTTCTGTTTTCGGCAGAGATATTATTGCCCCCGACGACGAACTTGACCGAAAAAAGTTGGGAGGCATAGTGTTTGCCGACAGCAATAAATTAAATATTCTAAATAAAATCACACATAAGTATATTTTTGATGAAATGCAACGTCAGATAAATGAATGTTCTACTGATATCCTTGTGCTTGATGTACCGCTTTTGTTTGAGAAAGATTTTCCCTTTAATTGTGATTTAACTGTTGCCGTTGTTGCAGATAAGGAAGAACGTATCAGGCGTATAATGGCACGAGACGGAATAAACCGGAAATCAGCTGAAGAGAGGATTTTAAATCAAATGTCAGATGAAGAATACATAAAACATGCCGATATTTGTTTTAAGAACGACGGTGATATCGCAAAAATAAAGGGATTTGCCAATGACTTATGCATAAGTTAGTTTAAAGTTTATTAATTTTGAGGGATTTAAATAATGAAACGTAACATAGGTTGTTTTAAACTTATTTTAATTATATTATTAGCTGTTTTTCTTTTATATTTTACGGTAGGAAACGGCAAAGAACAAATTTTACAAAAGATATACCCTATTAAATATCAAGACTATGTCGAGGAATATGCAGATAAATATAACCTTGACAAATATCTTGTATATTCGGTGATAAAAGTGGAAAGCAACTTTGACCCGCATGCTCTTTCAAATGCAAAGGCAAGAGGTCTGATGCAGCTTATGCGTAAAACTGCAGAAGAGTGTAATCAAAAAGGAAACTTTGGCTATACTATACCAGCCGACCTTTATAATCCGCAAAAAAACATACATCTGGGCTGTTTTTATCTGCGGACACTAATGGATACCCATAACGATACAGAACTTGCAATTACTGCATATAACGGCGGCACAGGAAACGTCACAAAATGGCTTGATGACAAAGAACTTACCGATGGTATGGGCGGACTTTCTGATATTCCGTACACCGAAACAAAGAACTATGTTAAAAAAGTTTTTAAAACTTATGAAATGTACAACAAATTATATAAGACAGACGAAATATAACGAAGTGAGGGATTAAAATATGAGTGAAAATCTGCTTTATGAAAGAAAAAATGGTTTTGTTGGAATGGAAGATGATGAAAAAGCAAAAATTTATGATTTCTGCGAGGAATACAGACTTGCATTAACCGAGTCAAAAACCGAAAGAGAATTCTGCAGTATGTCTGTTAAAATGCTTGAAACTGCCGGATTTTGCAACGTTGATGAAAAAAAAGCGCTTAAACCTGGAGATAAAATTTACAGTGTAAACCGCAGCAAAGGAGTATGTGCCTTTGTAATCGGTACTGAACCAATTAAAAATGGTGTAAACATAGTTGGTGCACATATCGATTCTCCAAGACTCGATTTAAAGCCGCAGCCTCTTTATGAGGATAATGGAATTGCTTTCTTAAAAACACATTATTACGGCGGTATAAGAAAGTATCAGTGGTATAATATTCCTTTGTCACTCCACGGCGTTGTTGTAAAGAAAGACGGGACAGCTATTAACATTTCAATCGGCGAAGATGAGAACGACCCAATTTTCTGTATAACAGACCTTTTGCCACATCTGGCATCACAGTACAACGGTAAAAAACTCAGCGAGGCATTTGATGCCGAAAAACTTAATGTGGTTGTGGGCAATATTCCGTACGATGACACAGAAAAAGAAAAGGTAAAGTATGGTGTGATGAAGCTTCTTAATGAAAAATATGACATTTGTGAAGCAGACCTTATGAGCAGCGAGCTTGAACTTGTACCGGCATTTTCAGCACGTGACCTGGGTTTTGACAGAAGTATGATTGCAGGCTATGGCCACGATGACAGAGTTTGTGCTTATACTGCAATCAGAGCAATTATTGACACCACTAGCCCTTCAAAAACTGCTATTTGTCTTTTGGTCGATAAAGAAGAAATCGGAAGTATGGGTAATACGGGAATGTTGTCACGTAATTTTGAAAATGTACTTGCAAAGGTTTGCAGTCTTACAGATGGTAATTACAGCGAACTCGCTTTGCGCGAATGTCTTTCAAATTCTCAGTGCCTTTCTGCGGATGTTGGTGCAGCATATGACCCCAATTTCCCTGAAATATTTGAACGAAACAATTCTTCATATATAAACGAAGGTCTTTTGCTTACTAAATACACCGGAGCAAGAGGAAAGAGCGGTTCAAGCGATGCGAGTGCCGAGTTTGTTGCAAAAATTCGTGGAATTTTTGAAGATAATGGTGTTGTGTGGCAGTCGGGTGAGCTTGGAAAGGTTGATATCGGCGGTGGAGGTACTATCGCACAATATATTGCCAATTTAGATGTTGATGTTATCGACTGTGGTGTTACACTTTTGGGAATGCATTCTCCCAATGAAGTTGCAGGTAAATTTGATATTTATATGGCTTATAAAGGTTATAAAGCTTTTATGAATAGTTAATTTAATGTATAAACACAGAATATACTGCATAAAATATATTATGCAGTATATTCTGTAAAATTTATTTAAATTTTTCTGTTTTAAGTCTTGACAAACGGCATAAAATGTGTTATTATATCACAGTTAGCAGTGAGCAGCGTGCCGGAGTGGCGGAACTGGCAGACGCCCAGGACTTAAAATCCTGTGGGATTAACTTCCCGTACCGGTTCGATCCCGGTTTCCGGCACCACTAACATAAA
>JAZRNN010000035.1:0-1746 GCA_045648175.1 Clostridia bacterium | reverse complement strand
CGCACCTCATTGTTTATATCTTCAAGTTGAGTATAGAACTCATCCTTCTTTGCCTCTTTTGCCTTATTTAAGTTTTTGTTTGCCATATTAATTTATTAAATCTTTGGTTGTCACATTGAGAGTTTGGGCAATCTTGGTCAGCATCTCCAATGATGGCTGCATTTTGTTTGAGCACCATTTGGAAACTGTTGAGGGGTCTTTGCCTAACTGCTCGGCAAGCCATTTGCCGGTTTTCTTTTGTTCAACCAATACTACTTTTAGTCTATTTAAATCTTTCATCATTTACACATTTTATTGGCGTATATCGCAAATTTAATGTAAGCCGAGGCAAGAACAAAATAAATTCATTTATTTTTTATTGCGAGGCGCAGCTTAAATTATCAAAATTTAGTGATAATATGCGAAACTGCGTCTTTTTGAAATAACTTTTTTATCGCATAAATTGTAATTTTTATAATTCAAGAATGTGAATTCTGGGAGTTTATATGATTATTTGGAGCATAAAGCGAAGGTATTTGCAATATAAAACCATTACATCCACCCGACTTTGGAGGGTAGGATACCGATAGGTAGTTTTGGGACGCCGGAAACATTTCGGGTGCCCCAAAACACAACCTGCTATTAGGTTAACTTCGTTGATTTTTCTTTCGCTCGCTTTGTGCATATGCAAGCATCTGCACACTCGCTTACTCGAAAAATTATCATCACCGTTGATTTTTCTCAATACATTGATATGCCTTCACCCATACGCTTCTATCATAGTTTTCTGAACAAGGCATTTGCTGCTTATTGGAGCAACAATGGTATTAATGTTATTCCCAATGTAACTTGAAGCACTCCAGACAGTTATGATTATAGTTTTACAGGTATTGAAAAGAATGGGACAATAGCGATTAATTGTATAGGTGTAAAAAAGTCGGATTATTCTAAATATCTGTGGCTGAAAGGGTATAATGAGGCTATCAGACGTTTAGAGCCCACACATATAATTAGATACGGAGAGAAAATGCCCGAAGAAAATGAAGAGATAAGTACATATTTTGAGAATGAGAATTATAAAAAGTTAAAAGATGGGAGGAAACGGTAGTTTTTTAAGCGGAATAACTAACTTTGAAAATGGCAGAATGTATAAGACCATTTCTAGTATAGGTGATGACATAAAAGTACTTGAAACAAAAAATCCAAAAGCAGGTGTAAAACTTCCAGAAGAGAGCCATACGCCCAATAGAACTTATGCAACATTTTATCGTAATGGAAAGGGATTAAAAGAAATTGCCAGATATGGTCCTGATGGTAAGAAAATAGAGGAAATACACATTGTCGACCATAAAGGTTTGGGACCACATTATCACAAATGGGCTAATGGCAAACCGATTGAAGGCGAGACCCATACGTTAACAACTGAGATGAAAAAGCTTATAAATAAAATTATAAATTTCAAAAAATGAGTAAGCCTTATATAATTAACGATGCCAATGGCAATCCTATCAACGGCAAATATCCTCCAAATAGGGAAAAATATGGGGATTTATATGAAGGCTATAAGACATGGGCCGAGGAGGTCTTATTTCATAGATTTGGGGTGTTATGCTACGATGTTTGCTTTACTTATAAAAATAAAGAATATTTCTTGTTGAAAGAACAAAACTATGCAGCTGTATGTGATGAACATTTTACAGAGGAATATGAGGTCTATGCTAACGAAATGGAGTTGCTTGAGAATTTTAAAATTAACGGCAGGCCTTT
>JAZRNN010000034.1:0-20210 GCA_045648175.1 Clostridia bacterium | reverse complement strand
CCCAGCAGAATACATTACTCAGGCACTTAGCCCTGCAAAGGTTGTGTCAATTACAGTTGATGAAGAAAAGAAAATGTGCAGCGTTATTGTTCCTGCAGACCAGCTTTCACTTGCTATCGGTAAAGAAGGTCAGAATGCACGTCTTGCGGCACGTCTTACCGGCTGGAAGATTGACCTTAAGCCCGAAAGCACCGAAGAATAATCTTATTAGGTAACTTTCCACAGAATAAGGAAGGGTTGGTTAATTTATGAAATTACAGCGTATGTGTGCAGTCTGCCGTGAGGTTAAGGGCAAAGACGAATTTGTCAGAATTGTAAAGCAAAAGGATAATGTTTCGATTGACCTTAGCGGAAAGGTGGCAGGCAGAGGAGCATATATCTGCAAAGATGGCGGATGTATTGAAAAGGCACGCAAGACAAGAGCCATAGAACGAAGCCTTTCCTGCAAGGTAGACCAGAGTGTGTATGATGCATTGGAGGCGATGCAAAATGGCGGAGAATGAGAAGTTCTTCAGGATGCTTGGTCTTGCCGCACGGATGCGTGGCATGGCCTTTGGCGAAGGAGCAGTTAAGGATGCAATCAAAGATGGCAAGGCGTGCCTTGTGATTGTAGCATCGGATGCATCAGAAAATACAAAGAAAAAGTTCAGAAACAGTTGTGAATTTTATTCGGTAAAGCTGGTTGAATACAGCGATAAATTTACACTTGGCAGGTACACGGGCCGCGAATTTGCGGTGGTGCTTGCGGTGATGAACCAGGGGATTGCAGATGAATTGTTAAAATGCCTTGGTGAAAACTTAGAGTAGTCAGGTTAGAAAGGGGAAGAATTATGACAAAAATTAAAGCATATGAACTTTCAAAGGGGTTTGTAGGAATTCCCGGCAAGGAGCTTGTTAAAATTCTTAGTGATTACGGAATTTCTGAAAAGAGCCATATGAGCGCTCTTGACGAGAGAGAACTTGATATTATTTTTGAATATGTTACACAAAAACATCAGGTGGAGGATTTTTCTGCATTGTTTGCTGATGTTCCCACAGCGGAACCAGTAAAAGAGGAGAAAAAGGCCGAAACTGTTGAAGAAAAAGCGACTGAAGAGCTAGCTGGTGAGAAAAAGCCTGATGAAAAGATTGAGTCAGAGGGCGGTTTTGCAAGTGATGCTCCTGCACGTAAGACACGTGTGGTTGATACCCGTGCAAACAATGTTGACCTTGACCGTCTGGATAACGAAAGACTTGAAGAGCTTGTTCCTGAGAATGTAAAGAGTCAGGGCGGCGGCAAAGAAAAAATTAAGTCTGGCAACAAAAAAAGCAAGCTTGTTAAAGAAAAGCAAGACCCCAAGGCTTTTGAAAAGGTTGCTAAAAAAGAAAAGAAGCAGGAGGCACAGGTGGTGCTTGTTCCTGATTCAATTACTGTGGGCGAACTGGCAGAGCGTCTTGAAAAATCGTCCACTGAGGTTATTAAAAAGCTTATGATGCTTGGTATTATGGCATCTGTTAACGAAAGTCTTGACTTTGATACAGCGTCATTAATTGTGGAAGATTTTGGTGCTAAGGTTGAAAAGGAAATAATTTTGACAGAAGAGGATAAACTGTTTAATGACGTTGAAGATTCACCCGAATCACTTATCCCACGTTCACCCGTTGTGGTTGTAATGGGTCACGTTGACCACGGTAAAACCTCGCTTCTTGATACAATCAGAAATGCAAACGTAACCGAAGGTGAGTTTGGCGGAATTACTCAGCATATCGGTGCTTACCGTGTGCGTGTAAATGACAAAAAGATTACCTTCCTTGATACCCCCGGCCACGAGGCGTTTACTGCAATGCGTGCCCGTGGTGCACTTGTTACCGATATTGCAATATTGGTTGTTGCGGCTGATGACGGAATTATGCCCCAGACAATTGAGGCTATTAATCATGCCAAGGCAGCAAATGTTTCAATAATTGTTGCAATCAACAAAATTGATAAAGAAGGCGCAAACCCTGACAGAGTACGTCAGGAGCTTACCGAGCACGGTCTTGTTCCTGAAGAATGGGGCGGCGATACAATCTGCGTTGAGGTTTCGGCAAAGAAGAAGATTAACATTGATGGCCTTTTGGATATGGTTCTTCTTGTTGCTGAAATGAAGGAGCTTAAGGCTAACCCCAACCGTATGGCAAAGGGTACTGTCATCGAGGCTCAGCTTGATAAGGGCAGAGGCCCTGTGGCAACCCTGCTTGTACAGAACGGAACACTCAAGGTTGGTGACATTGTTGTTGCCGGCACTGCTGTGGGCAGAGTTCGTGCAATGAATGATGATAAGGGTAAAGCTATCAAGAAAGCTGGACCTTCAATCCCTGTTGAGATACTTGGTCTTTCAGAAGTTCCTGACGGCGGTGATGTCTTCTATGCTGTTGAGGACGAAAGAAAGGCAAGAGAAGTAGTTGAGGCAAGAAAGTTCAAGGCAAAGCAGGAGGCTCAAAAGGCCAGCCAGACTGTATCACTTGAAAACCTCTTTGAACACATTGAAGCAGGTAAGATGAAAGACCTGAATATTATTGTTAAGGCAGACGTTCAGGGCTCGGTTGAGGCTGTTCGTCAGTCATTAGAGCGAATTACAAACGAGGAAGTCCGTGTTAATGTTATCCACGGCGCAGTTGGTGCGGTTACCGAATCTGACGTTATGTTGGCAAGTGCTTCAAATGCAATTATTGTTGGATTTAATGTTCGTCCTACACCCGGTGCAACCGTTGCTGCCTCAAGCTCGGAGGTTGATATCCGTCTTTACAGAGTAATTTATGATGCAATCGAGGATATTGAGGCTGCTATGAAGGGTATGCTTGCTCCTAAGTTCCGCGAGGCAATTACCGGCCACGTTGAAATCAGAACAACATTTAAGGTTTCGGGTGTTGGTACAATTGGCGGTGCGTACGTTACCGACGGTAAGGTTCAGCGAAACAGTCTTGTTCGTATTGTTCGTGACGGTATTGTTATCCACGAAGGCGAGCTTGCATCACTTAAGAGATTTAAGGATGATGTTAAAGAAGTTGCCAGCGGTTATGAGTGCGGTATCAGTATTGAAAAGTTCAATGACATAAAGGAAGGCGATGTTGTCGAGGTTTATGTTATGGAACAAATAATGCCTAATTAAACAGAAAGGCGGTGCAGAAATGCCTGCATATAACAGAATAGACAGAATTTCAGAAGAAGTAAAACGCGAGCTGAGTATGATTATCCGTGAACTTAAAGACCCAAGACTCAGCAAGGCGGTGGTTTCTGTTGTGAATGTAAATGTCACAAAGGACCTGAAATTTGCCAAGGCTTATATCAGCGTTCTTGGCAAGGAGGATATACAGACGGGTGCTATGGATGCATTGAAGAGTGCATCAGGGTTTATCCGCAAGGAGATTGGCAGAAGAATTAATCTGCGAAATACACCCGAATTTACCTTTGTGCTTGATAATTCAATTGAATACGGAGCACATATAAATGAGGTATTGAAAAAACTATAAACCGTGGAGCGTGATTATGATGAATACTGTAATTGAAAAAATTAAAAATGCAAACAGCATTGCAATATTTAATCACGAAAATCCTGACGGCGATGCTCTGGGCAGTGCTTATGCTCTTAAGCTGATTTTAATTGCCATGGGCAAAAAGGCAGAGGTCTTTTTGCGTGAGGGTGATGAGAATATAAGGGAATATAAGCTGCTGAAGGGAACAGAAAGCTGCGGTCTTGAAATTGATGACTGTGATTTAAAAATTGCGGTTGACTGTGCTGATTTTAAAAGAATTGGCGATATTAAAGAAAAGTTTTGCGGAAATACCGTAGCAATTGACC
Source organism: Clostridia bacterium (assembly GCA_045648175.1). Taxonomy (GTDB): domain Bacteria; phylum Bacillota; class Clostridia; order Monoglobales; family Monoglobaceae; genus SIG440. Next base: position 16,389 of record JAZRNN010000034.1, on the reverse strand, counting down.
ATCATATGACTCATGTAGAGTTTGCAGATGCAACGTATGTGGATGCAAATGCACCTGCGACGGGTGAGATAATATATGATTTTGCTGTGGCACTGGGCGTAGAATTAACACCTGATATTGCAAATAATCTTTATATGGCAATTACCTGTGATACGGGTAGCTTTAAATATTCATCTACTACCCCGAAAACACATATGGTGGCGGCAAAGCTCCTGGAGTGCGGTGTTGATGTGGGTGAGCTTTCAAAACAGATTTTTGACACTAAAAGCATAGGATATTTCAGGGCGTACAGACGCGGAATTGATAATCTTGAAATGTTTGAGGACGGCAAAATTGCAGTTCTTGCCATAACCGAGGCGGATTTTGCCGAGCTTGGTGTTGACGAGAAAATCATTGATGGAATTGTGGAACTTCCGAGAGCGGTTGAAGGTGCCGATGTTGGTGCTTATATCCGCGAACGGGCAAATGGTGAGTTTAAGGTGAGCCTTCGCTCAAACAGCGATGTCGATGTGGCAAAAGTGGCTGTTGCCTTTGGCGGCGGTGGCCATAAAAAAGCAAGCGGTTTTTCAATGAAAAAGCCTCTTAAAGATGTTAAAAGAGAGATTGTTGCAGAGTTAATCAAACAGTTTTAAGGAATAGATTATATGGACGGAATAGTTAATGTAAACAAGCCGTTGGGGATAACCTCTCACGATGTTGTTTACAGATTAAGAAAAATTTTGAATATCAAAAAAATCGGACATACGGGAACCCTTGACCCTGAGGCTTCGGGGGTTCTTCCTATGTGTGTGGGCAAGGGTACAAAAATGGCTGAGTATCTGACTGCCGCAGACAAGCAGTATATGGCAAGGCTGCAGCTTGGAGCCTTCACCGATACACAGGATGCAACAGGTGAAATTACAGAAAGCTTTGATGTGTGTGTTACCGAGGAGCAGATTTGTGATGCAGTGAAAAATTTTATTGGTGAGATTACACAAATTCCGCCAATGTATTCGGCAATCAAAATTGACGGCAAAAAGCTTTATGAGCTAGCCCGTGAGGGTAAAACCGTTGAGCGCGAACCAAGAAAAATTACAATCAGCAATATAGAAATTAAGAATATTGATTTAAAAAACAATACAGTTGATATGCTGATTGATTGCTCAAAGGGCACATATATCCGCACACTTTGTAATGATATCGGCGCACAGCTTGGTTGCGGCGGACATATGACAGCACTTAATCGCACAAAAAGCGGACGGTTTGAAATTGAAAAGGCGTACACCCTTGAACAGATTGAGGAAATGGCAAAAGCAGAGGATTTCAGCTTTATGACACCTGTAGGGGAGGCCCTACCTGAGTATGAAAGAATTATTCTTGCCGAGAGAAACGCAAACAGAGTGCGAAACGGAATAAAAATAACCGTCGGTGGTTTGCAAGAGGGCAAGATTTATCGTGTTTTTGATGAAAAGAATAATTTTTTAGCACTTGCACAGCAAAGTGACGGAAAATTTGAGATAATTAAAAGCTTTTACGGCGGAGCCTGACGGAGAGCGGATATGACCATTACAAACAGTACCCAATTGAAAAATTATATTAAAGACAAAAAGACCGCAGTTGCACTGGGGTCTTTTGATGCTTTGCACAAAGGTCATATTAAAGTTATAAATGATTGCATTGAGTATGCACACAAAAACCAACTTTTATCGGTGGTACAGCTTGTTGAAATTCCAAATTCAAAGCGAGTTAACACCCTTGAAAAGCGTCTTGAAATTCTTCAAGAGATGGGTGCGGATATTATTGTAATTGAGGAGTTCAGCCCTGAATTTAAAGAAGTTAAATATGATGCCTTTGTTGAGAAATATCTTGCCTGTCGGTATAATGCGGCGGCTGTATTTTCGGGCGAGAACTATCGGTTTGGATATATGGCAGAAGGCGATATACAAAAGCTGATGACAGAGTGCAAAAGGTTTGGAATTAGTGTTTTTGTTTTGGATTGTGTTCAGCTTGAAGGGGTGATTTCAAGCACCGAAATCCGCAAATTTGTTGAGATTGGTGATATGGAAAAGGCGGCACAGTATATGGGCAGACCGTTCGCACTATCAGGTGTGGTTATTCACGGCAAAGCTCTGGGCAGAAAATTGGGATTTCCCACGGCAAACATAGAAATTCCAGACGGGTTTGTAGTGCCCCAAAGCGGTGTTTATGCGGCCGTGGCCGTACTTGGCGGTAATAGATATTTTTCGGTTGCCAATGTAGGAGCAAAACCTACGGTGAACGATAAGAAACCCAATATTGAAACATATATTTTTGAGTTTAATGACGAAATTTATGGCGATGAGATACAGATTGAATTCTACAAAAAGCTGAGAGATATTAAAAAGTTTGAAAATATAGCGGAGCTTTCGAGGCATATTGAAATGGATAAGAAGGCGGCAGAACAGTATTTTGAAATATAAAAATCCTTCCTTGTGGTTGCAAGGAAGGATTTTTTTTGTTTGTGAAATTTACAGTGTTCCGAAAATTCTGTCGCCTGCGTCACCTAATCCTGGAACGATATAGGCATTTTCATTGAGACATTCGTCTAATGCGCCGACATACAAGTCTACATCGGGATGGTCGCGTTTGAGGACCTCTACTCCTTCAGGAGCCGCAATTATACAGGCAAAGCGGATGTTTTTTGCACCGCGCTTTTTCAAAAAGTCAATTGCTGCACTTGCCGAGCCACCTGTTGCAAGCATCGGGTCAAGGACCATTACCTCGCGTTTGTCAAGGTTGGGGGGCATTTTGCAGTAATATTCGCGGGGAAGGTGAGTGTCGTGGTCGCGTTCAAGCCCGATATGACCCACTGTTGCGGCGGGAATAACTGCCATAAAAGGTTCAAGCATACCAAGACCGGCACGGAGTATGGGGACAAGAGCAGGTTGGTTGCAAAGAAGCTTGCCCTTTGTTTCACACAAGGGGGTTTGAATGGTTGTGTCCTGCAGTGGCATATCCTTTGTTGCCTCGTATGCAATAAGGGTGGAAATTTCGTAAATAAGTTGTCTGAACTCTCTTACAGGAGTATCCTTTTGTCTTAAAAGAGTCAGCTTGTGTGTAAGCAGACTGTGATTCAATATGGTAATTTTACTCATATATAATACCTCACTTAATTGATACTATTTTCAGTATACTATAAATTGTGAGGTTTGTCTACATTATTTTTCATTTTTAATCAGTGCAATAATTTTGTCATAAATTTCGTCTGACACTGTATAGCGCTGTGCAATACTACCTTTGTAACATATAATAATGTTTTCACTACTTTCGGGCAAATCAAGAATGTCAAGAGGCGAAACCTGCAAAATTGCTGCAAGCAACATAATTTTGTCGCGACCCATATTTTTTATGTAACCGCTTTCCCATTTTTTTACAGTGCTTTTGCTGACTCCGACATAGTCGGCTATTTTCTCAAGAGTCAATCCAAGTTCCTTTCTTCTTTGGTTGATGTTTATAAGCATAGTGAATGGTCCTTTCTGTTGGAGAACTTTTCTGGATAAAGTATATCACATTAATTTATTAATTGCAACTAAAATTTACAAAAAAGTAAAAAAATGTTAACTTTGTATTGACAAAATTGTAAAATAATGGTAATATCTTTAGAGTTAAATATTAACAGGAGGTGACTTTAATGTATTACGAAGAGCTAAAAAAGCTAATTAATGACAGACAGTTTTCTAATGAAGCTTTGTCGCAGTTGTTGGGGATTAATTATGATGAGCTTGATAAAAAATTAAACGGCGAAACGGAATTTACTTTGTGGGAAATAAAATGCATATCACAAATTTTTTCTTTAAAGAAAAGTCAGATAATGCATATTTTTTTTAATAAAAAGTTTCCTAAAGGAAACGAGGAGACGTACAGGATGGTGAATGATGAAAAAAGTGTGTATTAATTTTAATATGATAAATTCGTTTAATCTTTTTTCAGGCAGCGGCAATATGTTTTGTTACTGTTGCGGAATACCCATATATACAGATGGTGATAATTGCGAAACTGACAGATTTGGGCGCAGTTTTTGTAGTGAAGAGTGTAGAAAAATATATTATGGAGGGAAGGCTTTATGACAAAAAAAGAGCTTATGCAATGTTATTACTTAAATCGTGAGATTATGCACGACACAGAGGAGCTGGTTAATCTTAAAATTCTGGCACGGGGCGAAGATTTCTTTGCGCCAGATGAAGATGAAATTAAACGCCGGGAGAGGGTTATTATTGAAAAAATTCGAAAGTGCAACCAACTGAAAGCGCAAATTGATAAATTTTTAAATACCATAGATGACAGCCTGACACGACAGATTTTTTATTACAGATATGTCAGATGTATGTCATGGAAAAAGGTTAGTTATATGACGGGTGGATATAACAGCGAGGATGGTGTGCGTAAGATTGCAGACAGGTATCTGAAAAGTTTAATTAAAGAGTGATTATGACAAAACGGACATTGTTGTCCGTTTTGTCCGTTTTTGGAAAGGTATAATTAAAGTATAATAATAGTTTTTACAGTGTTTGAGGTGAGATTTGTGGCAAAGAAAAAATCTAATGATGATAATATTATTTCAGACTATATAAAAAAGAATAAGAAGGATGTGTGCAAGGTTATTGACAGCATAATGAAGGAACTAGGCAATCGTGAAAGAATCGCCGATGCACCGCTTAATCAGCTTACATCGGTGATGGGAACATTAATTGACAAATTCGGCACAGGTGAAAAGGATTTATCGGCAGAAGGGACTCTTGCCACGCTCTTTGACGATTTTGATGATGTGAAGTAGAGGACGATTTGATGAGAATTTACAAAAAACTGACCGAAAAGCAAAATCAACTGATGGAGCTTGCAAAAAACGGGGGATTGAGGCGGATTAACGTTCTTCACGGAAGTGTCAGGTCAGGCAAAACCTGGATAAGCTTGGTTTTGTGGTGTGTGTGGATACGCAATATGCCAACTGACGGATGCTTCCTGATGACAGCAAAGACGTTGTCGACTCTTAAGCGAAACTGCCTTGATTTGCTTGAAGAACTGGCGGGGAAAAATAATTTTAAATATTCCATATCAAAGAAGGAGGGTGTTTTATATGGAAGGCGGATATATTTTGAAGGCGTCAGTGATGCCGAGGCTGAAAGCAAAATACGGGGAATGACCCTGCAGGGTGCTTACTGTGACGAAATAACGCTTTATACCGAAGAGTTTTTCGGGATGCTGCTTTCACGATTGTCGATGCCGGGGGCAAGACTTTTTGCCACAACCAATCCTGACAATCCAAATCATTGGTTTAAGCAAAAGTATATTGACCGACGGGATGAACTTGACTTTTTGCTGATGGAATTTTTGATTGATGACAATACATTTCTTGATAAAAGGTATGTAGAAGAGCTGAAAAAGGAGTATACAGGTGTTTTTTACAGGCGGTTTATACTTGGCGAGTGGTGCAGTGCTGAAGGACTTGTTTATCCTATGTTTGATGAAAAAGCACACGTGCTGGGGGAAATACCGCCGTCTGTGGGGGCGGCTGAGTATTACATATCGGTTGACTACGGAACACTGAACCCATGCAGTATGGGTCTGTGGCGTTTGGATGATAAGTGTGCTGTGAGAATTAAGGAAAGCTATTATTCGGGCAGAAAGAGCAAAAAACTGCTTACCGATGAGGAATATTACAGCCGACTTCAAAATTTAGCTGAGGGTTACAACATAAATTGTGTAATCATTGACCCGTCTGCAGCAAGCTTTATTGCGACAATACGCAGGCACGGTGAGTTTAGCGTAAGAAAGGCTGATAACAATGTGCTTAACGGTATACGGATTACGGGAAATTTGTTGCAAAGCGGAAGAATGCTTATACACAGAAGCTGCACTGATGCAATCCGTGAATTTGGCACATATTGCTGGGATGAAAATGCCGCTCAGGATACTGTGGTAAAGGAGTTTGACCATGCTATGGATGATATAAGGTATTTTTGTTCCACAGTTGCCGGAAAAAGACTTTTGTAAAAGGGAGAAAATGTTATGTTTGAAAATATAAAAGAATTTATCGGAAGGATGAGAAAAGGTATGTTTGACAAAAGCGTAGTTGGGTCGGCTTATGATGCAGAAATTGCGGTGTCTGACGAGATGAGTTGTGCCCAGAGAGTGTGGAAGGAACTGTATGAGAAGAGCGAGGGGCTTCATTTGCCTGCGGCGATTTCGTTTGAAATGGCAAGGCTCATTACGGTGGAAATGAATTCAAAGATTTCGGGTGGCAAGCGAGGGGACTTTCTTGATAAATGCTACCGTGATGTAATTGACAATATAAGAATTCCTGTGGAATACGGCTGTGCCAAGGGCGGACTTGTAATGAAACCATATGTTTCGGGTGGAAGGATTAAAGTGGATTTTATCCAAGCCGACAAGTTTTTCCCCACAGAGTTTGATGAAACAGGCAAAATCCGTGGTGCGGTTTTTGTGCAGAACCGCAAAATCGGGTCAAGGTATTATACACGTCTTGAAGGGCATCGCATTAAAGACAGCACATATGAAATAACTAATCAGGCATTTTGCAGTAATAATTGCGATTATCTTGGGAAAAGTGTTCCGCTTAGCGAGGTGGAGGAGTGGAAGGACCTTGCCAAAAGCCTGGCAATTAAAAATGTTACACAGCCCTTGTTTGGGTATTTCAGACCTGCAATTGCAAACACTATAGATTCAAATTCGCCCCTCGGGGTTTCGATATATGCTAATGCTGTAAATTTAATTTATGATGCAGACAAGCAATATTCCCGCCTTTTGTGGGAGTTTGAAAGCGGTGAAAGGGCACTTATTGCCAATGCAATGGCGTTCAAGCGTGATAAAGACGGCAGACCCAAACTTCCTGACAAGCGGCTTTACAGGACTTTAGAGGTTGAGGATATGGACTTCTTCCGCGAATGGTCGCCCGAGCTTCGTGAAGGGGAGCTTACAAGGGGGCTTAACCGAATTTTAAGACAGATTGAGTTTAACTGCGGGTTTGCTTACGGAACATTATCCGAGATAAGTGATACTGAAAAGACAGCCGAAGAAATCCGTGCGTCAAAGCAAAGAAGCTATGCAACCGTTTCGGACAATCAAAAGGCACTTAAAAATGCCCTGCTTGACCTTGTTTATGCAATGGATGTGTGGTGCACTCTTTATAATCTTGCACCGAGGAGCGACTACAGTGTATCTTTTGACTTTGATGACAGCATTGAGGCAGACCGTAAGGCCCAGTTTGAAGAAAAGCAAATTCTGGTCAACAGCGGTATTATGGCGCCGTGGGAGTTCAGAATGTGGTATTTCGGTGAAGACGAGGAAACTGCAAAGGTAAATGTGCAAAAAACTAAATAAAATATGACCGAAAAGTCGATAAACTAATAAGTCCAATGCAGACAGAAACTGCGAAAACAAACTGAAAGGATGATGCATTATGACAAGAGATGATTTGAGAGGAATTATTGAGGGGATTTCAGACGAACAACTGAAGAAAATTCTTGATATTAATTCTCTGGACATCGGAAAAGCCAAGCGAGGAGCAGAAGAACTGAAAACCGAGCTTGAAGGTAAAGTCGCAAAGATTGCGGATATGGAAAGCGAGCTTGATGCACTAAGAACAAGTCAATGTGAGGCAGAAGAAATTAAAAAAAGAGCAGAAGAGCTGCAAAAAATCATTGATGACAGACGTGCACAGGACGAGAAAGCGGCCCAGACAGCAGATTTGGAAAGTCGATTTGCCAAGGTTGTGGGGGAGGCAAAGTTCCTGAACGATTACACCCGTAATGGAATTTTTGACAGTTTTTGCAAAGCATTGCAAAGCGACGAAAATCAGACGAAGGCAGACCGTGAGATTTTTGATGAAATTACAAAAGATGTAGAAAATCTTTTTAAAGCCACCATTGATACTCCTGCTGTTGTTGCTTCAACCAGAGGCTTTGGCGGAGAACTGAGCCGTGGCGATATCCGCGAAATTATGGGCTTGCCCACAGAATAAAAAAGGAGAGATAATTTATGGCTAATGCAATTGAAAAATTTAAACAGTATATTGACACTCTTGACGAGGTGTATAAGATTTCGTCTGTTACATCTGTTCTTGATGGCAACAACCGTCTTGTTAAAATGGGTGCCAATGCAAATGAAATTGTAATCCCCAAGATGTCTATGGACGGTCTTGCGGATTACAGCAGAGACGGCGGTTATGTAAGCGGTGATGTCACCCTTACAAACGAAACAGTAACTTTTAATTATGAGAGAGGACGTTCATTTACCATTGATGCAATGGATAATGAAGAAACAGCAGGCGTGGCATTCGGTCAGCTTTCGGGCGAGTTTGTACGCACCAAGGCGGCACCTGAGATTGATGCCTTCCGTTTTGCTCAGTATGCGGGAACAGAAGGTATTACAAAAGTTTCAGCAGGTCTTGCATCGGCAGAAGATACTCTTGCGGCACTTATCGCAGCACAGAATTCTATGGACGAAGCAGAAGTTCCTATGGAATCAAGAATTTTGTTTATTACACCCACACTCTATAACGGTGTGATGAACATTGATACAACAAAATCAAAAGCAGTGCTTGACAGCTTTTCACATATTGTTAAGGTTCCGCAGAGCAGATTTTATACTGCAATCAGCCTTTATGACGGCTCATCCGACGGTGAAACTGCGGGTCATTTTGTAAAGGCTGCAAATGGCGGTAAAAACATCAACTTTATGATTGTTGAAAAGTCTGCAGCTATTCAGTATCAGAAGCATCTGGTAAGTAAGGTTGTAACACCCGAAGAAAATCAGGTATCTGATGCGTGGAAGTTCTTCTACCGTTCATACGGCATTGCTGATGTATATGAAAATAAGGTAAAGGGCATTTATCTGCACCACGCTGCAAACTAATAGCGGCATAAGGGAGGGTTTAATGTGAAAACTATTGGACTTTTAATAAAAAAATCTCCATTAAAAGCACCGTCAAAAGCTAAAACTGTGGTGAAAGGCGGTGCAGACTGTGACAAGGCCTAAGGTAACATTTGAATATTATTTCAATGAGTATTGCGGCGGATGTCGCGGTGTTCTTGACAAAGCGTCATTTGACAGATACATACTCCCTGCCTTTTGTGAAATTAAGAGCCTGTGCGGCAGAGCAAAAGATGTGGATTTGAATTGCTCCGAGGTTTTGCAATGTCTTTGTGAGGTTGCTGAAAAGCTTTATCTTGCCCAAGGAAATGGGAGAGTTAAAAGTGAGACTGTTGACGGTTATTCGGTGACGTATTCAGATGTCAATGATACAAAAACTCTGCACAAAATTATTTTAAAGCATCTTTGGGGCACAGGCCTTTTGTATGCGGGGGTGGAGTAATGCTTGAAAATGGCGTTGTAACACTGTTTACACTCAGCCCTGATGGCGAAGATTATACAAAATGCGGCACATATCCTGCGTGGATACACTGCAAAAAGAGGCTTCGCAGTACAGAAAGGGGCATATACTTCCGTGATAATTTTGATGTGCGGATTGAGCATAAGCTGATAAATCAGATATCGCTGGGGGACCTTATATATTTTGGTGAAATAAGTCAGGATGAATTTTCAGTGGCTGAGTGCAGACGTATTGCGGTGGTTGCTGAAAATAATTTTGGAGGCATACCGCACTGGCATTTGCAGGCAGAGTATGAGTACAGATAATCACGGAGGGTGAAGACGAGTTATGATTGAAGAAACAGCAAAATATCTTTCACAGTGCCCGTATATTGCGGATGCAGGCATAAAGGTAAACTATCTTGAGGGCAAGCCTTTGGCTTTTGCCCTCAGGATGAAGGCGTCAAGTCCGATGGTTAAACGCTATACTGACGGCGGCGGAGTTTTTGAGACCCGGTTTATTCTTGCCATTCGTCAGGAATACAGCGTGGCAGATAAATATAACCGTGTTGCCGCAAAGAGATGCGAGGACATCGAAGGTTGGATTGCTATACAAAACGAATTGGGGAATTTACCCGATTTGGGCAAGAGTATTAATCCATTGTCGCTGACGGTGGAAAAGAGCTTTACTGCAGAGCCGACGGGTAGTGTGGATGCGAGATTTGAGGCGGAGCTTAGGTTGGTTTATTTAGCTTGACGGCGGGGAGATTAGCTGCTGTCAGGTTGGTTTATTAAATTTAAGGAGTGAATTTTTATGGCAGAAATAGTAAAGAGATACAAAAAACTTGCCTTTTATGGCGTGCCTACAGCGGGCGGTGAGGGCAGTTATACATTTTACCGTATGAAAGGCTTTGATGAAATTTCTACGGCAAAAAATCCAAGGGAATATTCAAGACAGTATGTTGACGAGGAGTTTGAGCAGACAGATGTGGTTGGGTATACACCTTCAATCACCTTTGGGTTTGACAGATTCAGCGGCGATGCTGTCCACGGAGATATTATTGAAATATTTGATAATGAAAAGGTTGGCGCGGATGCGGTAAGACCAATCATTATGGTGGATATGGCAGATAATGAAAATCACGCAATAAAACGTGATTTTGCAGTCATTGCCGAAAATGAAGGAAACGGTCTTGATGCTTATAAGTACAGCGGAACATTCCGTGTAAAGGGCGATAAGATTTTTGGCAAGGCAACAAGTAATGATGGTTGGCAGACTTGCACCTTTACGGAGGAATAATGTATGAATATACAAACGCCAAACAGCGGAAAGGAACTGTTGGTTGACATTGATGGATATAAGGCCCGGCTGTTTTTATGCAGCAGTATTCTGGCAGAGTGTGAGAGGATAAAGGCTGCAGCAAAGGTTTTGCTGGAGGAAATTAAAACATCAGCAGATGACGAAAGAGCAGCGGATATTCGAGTTAAGGAATTTTTAAAGGACAGTATCAAATGTCTGATGGGAGATGCGGCATATGAAATCTTTGACCGCGAGCCACCCGAAATTGTCAATTTGACAGCGGTTTTGTGTTGTTTAATTTCGGAGATTGGTGCAGGACTTAGGAGTGCTGAAAATGAAAAATAATTTGGTTGACTATCCCAAGACGGTCAGAATTGGCGACAGGGATTATGCGATAAACACTGATTTTTCGGTATGGATTGAAATAGAGCAGCAACTTTTAAAGGGAGAGAGAAGTGGCGGTAAAGGCTTGGCAAGGGTTTTTACCCTTGCCTTTCCCACTCTTCCCGATAGATTTGTGGATGCCGTTAAAGGCCTGATGTGGTTTTATTCCGGAGGCACGGTAAAGAATTCAAAGGAGCAAAATTCTTTTTCAACCCCGGCCTATGACCTGAAAGAAGATTTTGAATATATATGGGCAGGCTTTTTGTCTGAATTTGGTATTGATTTAATGAACACCGATATGCACTGGTGGCAGTTTAGACGATTGCTTTCGTGCCTTGGCGAGAACTGCAAATTTTCGCAGATTGTGTCATACAGATGCACCGACACATCAACAATGAAAAACCGGGAGCTTAAGTATTTTTATGAAAAAATGAAAAAACGGTACAGACTTCCCGATGTGAGAGGCGAGGAAGAGAAGGAAATGGATATGGCACAGAAGATGGAAAGTCTTTTTTAGGTGAAGAGATGCGGAAAATTTGAGGCAGCATCTGCCTTAATACTTGTAAATAAGAGGGAAGGGATGAAATGTCGTTTGATTTTGAAAAGTACATAAAAGATTTAGAAATCGCAGCAAAAAATAATGATATAGGCAAAATGATTGCATCGGGAATAGGTGTGGGGATTGATGAGAACTCATACCTTGCGATTACGGCGCTTGAGAATGTTTATGTGGAACTTGAAACACTTTCCAAAAATGCGGCAAAAAATGCTGAAAATCTGGCTAAAAAACGACAACAGCGTGAAATTGACAATCTGAAAAATTCACTTAAGCTTGAACTGTTATCCGAACAGGAATATTATGAAAAGCTGAAAAAATACCGTGATGAAAATCTGCGTCAGGGGACAGATGCGTGGTATAAATATACCGAGGAGATTATTGCCTATAACAAAAGACTGACAGATGAGGCAGAGCAGGAACAAATCAAGTTAGCAGAAAAAATTTATGGTTTGCAAAAGGAACTTGAAGAAAACCTTAAGAAAACCAAAGATAAGTGGTATTCGTCTCAAAAAATAAGGCTTGTAGGTGTAAATCCCGACGGAAGCGACCAGGTTTATCAAAAAAATACATTGTCTGATTTTGATGATGAAACCAGTCTTCTTGAAAGATACCGCGATGCTGTGTTTGCTTTAAAAGAACTTGGGAATATTCCCGACGGGATTTTTACCGAAATCGGCGATATGAGTGTTGCTGAGGCGGTAAAAGCAGCCGAGATAATTCTGCAGGCAGATGATGATACCCGAAAAAAGTTTATTGACGGCTATAACAAGCGGTCGGAACTGACAGGCAGTATTGCAGCACAGCTTAACGGAATTCTAAACAAAGAAGAACTGCAGGAGGCGGGGATATATTCTGCAGAGCAGTTTAACAGCGGATATTTTAAGACAGACAATGCCGAGAAAACCGCCTTTATAAAAGTTCTTGAGGAGAGCTTTGACTATATTCCTGACAGCTATTATAAACTGGGTGAGGAATCGGGCAAAGCATTCGGTCAAGGCTTTGAGAATCTGATTTTTCAGACGGTTGCGGAAGTAAGGTCTGCGATGATAGACAGTATGAATAGCTTAGCTACTGAACTTTCGGCAGTAGCGGCAGGTATCAGTCAGCAGACGGTGTCAAATAAAAATGTGTATAACACCAGTTATACATTTAATTCATCGCGTGACACCACAACGGCACAGCTTGCTGCGGCAAAGAGTGCGGCAACGCTTGAAAAACTGAGGGGAGCGAGTGAATAATGAAATTAGTAATAATATATAAAAATAGTCAGGGCACAGTTGAAATATCGGGAGATTCATCAAAAAGCATCCGCGTGACGGAAGTAGATGGACTTGGAATTGCCGAACGAGAGTATATTACGGCAAATGTTTCGGGCTATGACGGTCAGGAAACTATATCATCACGTGTGCTTCCCAGAGCGGTTACTTTAAGTGTTGAAATCTGCGATGAAGATGTTAGGGCATCCGTGTCAAGGGTTTTGCGAATTTTAAGTAACCCGGGGTGGTTGTATATTGAAAAGGGCGAAGTACAAAGAAGAATTTACTGTAATCAGGTTAAAATTCCTGATCCTGTCCGTGTTTTAAAGGGCAAAATTGCAAAGCTTGCGGTGCAGTTTGTGTGCGACAACCCTTATTTTGAGGACGAACGTGAAAGTGCTGTTCCGCTTTATGTGCAGACAAAAAATCTCAGCACACCTTTCACATTGCCTGCGGTCTTTGGTACTACAACTATGGGTGCAGTTATTAAAAATCAGGGGGATTGCGTGATTGAGCCGCGTATTTATATTAATTGCCCAAAGGAACTTCATAACGCAGAAACTGTAATAATAACCAATAATACAACAGGAAAGAAAATCGTGCTGGAATATGCTCCCTGTGCAGAGGACAAGATTACGGTGGATATAAAAAACCGAAAAATAGAAAGCGGTATTACGGGGAATCTGCTTAGTAATTTGTCGGATGATACATTTTTGGGTGATTTTGTTCTTGAAAAGGGCATTAATGATTTGTCGGTAGTTGTGGGTGATATTCAATCTGCATTTACAGTTGAATGTAAGTACAGCAACATCTATTGTGAGGCGGTGGTTGTGTGAGTGATGTATTTTTTTATAACTTCTATTTTGACCCAATAAAACAAGTATCGGGATGCATTTCACTGAATGTTACCAAAAAGTATTGCGGCTTTGGAACTGCAGAAATCCATTTCCCCATAAGCAAAGCAGAAATTATTGAGATGCTAAGGGAAAACACTTATATCATATGTGTTGCAAAGGATATGCAGATGATAGTTACCGGATGGCAACTGGGCGAAGATATTGCGATTTTTGGCAGAACTCCCGAGTGGTTATTGACTAAAAGGGTAACGGCACCATTTTCGCATGCTAAAAAAACTCCTGAAGAAATTGCAAACTATGCGGTGAAGACCGCTATGGGTGACTTTGTAGATGTTACAGATGTTGCACTTGTAGATAAGGAGATTGAATATTCGGTAAAGGAACCCAAAACAGTATATGATACTGTTTGCGGGGTTCTGCAACCGGCGGGGCTTGGGTTTAAGCTTAGAGCCGATATAAAGGACAGAAAATTTACCTTTTCGGTTTGCAGAGGTAAGGAGCTTCAGTTGCTAATTTCCGCTTCAAACCGTACAGCCTGTGATATGAGCTATACCCGTGATATGCAAGGCCTTGTTGATGATTGCGGATGGTACAAAAGAGAACTTCGGGATATGGGAGACTGGAGTGCATCTTTAAATTCACCTGCACTCACATCGGGGAAGGAAGAAAATTATTTTACTTATTATAAAATTACCACTGAGGGTACTCGGTTTGGTCTTACGTGTGAGAAAGGGGCGTATTTATATTGCGATTCCGAAGATGGCGTATGGAAGGTAAGCGAGGATAAGCCTGTCAGCAAATGGGTATATCTTGGCAATTCAAGTGACGAAGGTGCTGCACGTTGGGAGGGAATTTTGCAAGGGATTAAAACTCCCGACGAGGCAAAGGCAGATTTTGCAGCAATGAAGGTTGTTGAGAAAAGCGAAACCTCTCTTCGACACGTGGAATACGGAGCAGACTATACCGAAGGTGATATTGTAAGAGTCCAGATACAGTTTGGTGATTACAGATGCACAGAAAGAAAAAGGGTAAGTGCAGTGGAAATTTTTTATGATATTGATACGGTAGGCACAAAACCTACATTAGAAAGTTTGGAGGAGTGAGAAAATGGCAATTACATACAGCTTTGCGGATAATATAGTTTACGGAACAGAGGATATAAACGATATAACAAAAAGCCTGGTGGGTGCCGGCGTTGCCCCATTTGTTTCAAAGGATAGCTATAACGTTTCTGATTTAAATGCAATGACAGCGGCGTTGGTGAGCTCGGGTGTTCAGCTTAATGGGTGTATGTGCAGTGTGCAGAATAAAGGTACACAGCATATGGCAGTTTCGGTAGCACAGGGCATAGTTTTTTTTGAAAGCGGAGTAAGACTTACTGTTGACGGTGACGGATATAAGGTGGCAGTATCCCCTAATACAGCAGGGTTTATATATGCATACTACAACAAGGCTTTGCAGACGGCGGATATTTTATTTGCCGAGAGCTTGCCGGAAAATGGTGAAGTAGTTCTGCTTGCTGAAATCTCAGCCGAGGGAGAGATTTGTGATAAAAGAGAGTTTGCACAGTCGAAGGTTGCAACCCTGGGGAGAAATCTGGCGTATGAAGCAAAACTTACGGACAGAGAGCAATATCTTTATGAGGGAAATTCGTCAACAGGAAAGGCAAGGTATGCTATAAATGAAGCAAAGGTTGATTTAAGTAAATTCAGGTATGTGTTGATTATCAGCACAGAACTTGTTGATGGAAAACCAAAATACGGGGGTATTTTCGACATTGCTGCTAAGCAATTTGTATTTTCGCATCAAAGAATAACGACATATGATACGGTGATATATAATACAAAAAAACTGATAACGGGTGCAAATGAGATAGAATATGGCTTTGATATACTTGATGGTACATTAGTTTTTTATGCATATTGTGCGCCTCGAAGTGTACCATATATCCACAGTCGTACCAGTTTTAACCTTACATTTATTTAGAGGGGGAGTTTTATGCTTAAGTTCAAGGTAGAAAACCAGATAATTAAGCGCACAGATAACTTTTTGCCTGTTGCAGACAGCCGCAATTATTTAAGGGCAGAGTTTATGATGAGCGAGGAATGGAAAGGCGAGATTACAGCAATATTTGGATATGGCGGCAGTTTTTATCATGTGTTTTTGGATGATAAAAATTCCTGTATTGTGCCATGGGAGGTAATAAAGGCACCGATGTTTACGGTTTCATTGTTTTGCGGAACAGAAAGCCTTGTTACAGCCAATGTTGCGACGGTTGAGATAGAGGCTTCAGGGATGAAGGAAGGCACAGAACCGCTTGCACCTACTCCGGAAATATGGCAGCAGTATATGTCTAAAATGCAGAAAAGTATTGAAAGTTCGGTTCCATACATAGGCGAAAACGGCAACTGGTTTGAATATGATGTTGACAAAGAGACATATGTTGATACGGGGATTCAGGCGCAAGGTGAAACAGGAGTTGAAGGACCGCAAGGCCCCAAAGGTGAAAAAGGTGACAAGGGTGACCAAGGTCCGCAGGGTCCTCAGGGTGACACTGGTGCTCAAGGTCCACGAGGTGAAAAAGGTGACAAAGGGGACATCGGTAGTGCAGGCACAAACGGCTTAACCCCATATATCGGCGAAAACGGCAATTGGTGGATAGGTGACACAGATACAGGAGTTAAGGCA
>JAZRNN010000033.1:0-11008 GCA_045648175.1 Clostridia bacterium | reverse complement strand
GAAAAGAGTATATATATGTTTTTAGATTTAATGTATATTACAAACGATCCTGCGGTTGCTTTAATAGCAGAAAAAAACGGTGTTTCGAGGATATGGGTTGATCTTGAAACGCTCGGTAAGGAAGAACGGCAAAAAAACATGAATACGGTGAAATCCCATCACACCACAAACGATGTCGCCGTTATTTCCAATATCCTCACAAGCTCAGAGTTGCTTGTTAGAGTGAACCCGTGGAATGAAACATCTGTTGATGAGATTGAAGCTGTTATTTCTGCGGGTGCGGACAGAATTATGCTTCCAATGTGGAAAACCGTAACGGAGGTAAATTCCTTTTTGGAAACTGTAAAGGGCAGGGTTCATACAACGCTGTTACTTGAAACCAAAGAAGCCGCAGAGATAATTGATGAAGTTCTTGAAAATCCACTGCTTGACGAAATACATGTCGGATTAAACGATTTGCACCTTAGTTATGGATTAACATTCATGTTTGAACTTCTCTCTAATGGGATGGTTGAAACTCTGTGCCGGAAATTCAAAGCAAAAGGAATTAGATACGGATTTGGCGGTATCGCAAGGATCGGTGAGGGCACACTTCCCGCAGAGCGAATCGTTATGGAGCATTACAGACTTGGTTCAACAAGAACAATCCTTTCCAGAAGTTTTTGCAATACCGATGAAATCAAAGATATAAAAATGGTAGAGGCCATATTTTCTGAAAATATGGCTCGTTTGCGAGAGTATGAGAACACACTTGCCTTCAAAACGGACAGCGAATATATAGCAAATACAAAAGCAATTGACTGCTGTGTGGCGGAGATTGTAAGTAAACTCAAGGAGAAGAAAGTATAATGAGAGAAGCCAGGATGAAAAGATTAATAGAAGAAATAGGCGATACTTTCTACATGCTTGAAAGCAAGCAGTTCAGACAAAACTTCATGGAGTTGAAGTCTGAGTTTGCAAATATATATCCTAATTTCAACATTGCTTATTCTTATAAGACAAACTACACTCCGAAACTGTGTAAAATTGTCAATGAGCTTGGCGGTTTCGCAGAAGTTGTTTCCGACATGGAAATGGAGATCGCACTTCGTGTGGGTGTTGAGCCGAAAAACATCATTTGGAACGGCCCATTTAAGAACCCCCAAAAGGTTGAACAGCTTCTTGTGATGGGCGGTACCGTGAATATTGACTCTGCATATGAAATTGATTTGATTGCAGAGATTGCAAAGAAATATCCCAACCACAAGATGAATATCGGTGTTCGCTGTAACTTTGATATAAACGATGGTGTAGTATCTAGATTTGGATTTGACACCCAATCCGAAGATTTCAACCGTGCGATGTCCTTGTTTGGTGAACATGAAAATCTTTATTTAATTGGTATGCAATGCCACTTTGCTACTCGCAGACTTGACACGTGGGGTCCTCGGGCAGAAGGTATGCTCGCTCTGATCGACAGATTGGGCATTGTTCCCGAACATATTGACTTGGGGGGCGGTTTGTTTGGTAAGATGGCAGATTCCCTTAAAGTACAGTTCGATTCTGAAATCCCTACATATAAGCAGTATGCGCAAGCGGTCGCCCCTGTTTTTGCTGAGCACTTTAAGAATACCGAAAACAAGCCGATGCTTTTGATTGAACCCGGCAGTGCCCTTGTTGGTGACTGTATGCACTTTGCGGCAAAAGTCGTCAATATCAAGGAGGTTCGTGGTAAAGCGATTGCAACACTGCTCGGCAGTATTTACAACATCAATCCTACGCTGAATACAAAGAACCCTCCCATTGAGGTCTACCCGATGGGCGGGCAACAGAAAGAATATACAGATTTGGACTTCGGTGGATTTACCTGCATCGAATCCGACTACCTCTATCGCCACTATAACGGAAAACTCGCAAAAGGAGATATGGTCGTGTTCGGAAATGTGGGTTCTTACTCTGTCGTTTTAAAACCTCCTTTTATTCTGCCTAACTTCCCGATTATCGATATTTCCGAGGGTGAGCTTGAAATAATCAAGCGTGGAGAAAACTTTGATGATTTGTTCCACACCTTTGCGTTTTAAGAGGTGAAGTATGTGGTATTTATTCAACCAGTTTTTGAAGCGATTTTTTGATGTTGTACTTTGCTCGATAGCCCTTATCGTTTTGGTTCCGGTTTGGCTAATTGTCGCAATTGCTATTAAGTGTGACAGTAAGGGTCCGGTGTTGTTCACACAAGAAAGACGCACGAAAAACGGACGACTTTTCAAAATGTATAAGTTTCGGTCGATGGTGGTCAATGCTGAAAGCATGGGAGCAGGATTATTCAACTATGAAAATGACCCCCGTGTAACCAAAACGGGACGTTTTTTGCGTAGCAGCAGCTTGGACGAGCTGCCCCAACTTTGGAATGTGGTCAAGGGCGATCTTTCTCTGGTGGGACCCCGCCCCTGCGTCTCTTACGAACTTGGAGATTTTGACACGCTTAACAAGAAGTATAAAAAGCGTTTTGAGGTTCGTGGGGGTATTACGGGACTTGCTCAGATCAAAGGACGTAATGAAAACTCCTGGAGCGAGAAAGTTATATACGACAACATCTACATCGACCAATTTAAGAAGCAAGGCATTTGGCTTGATATTAAGATCATGGCCGGTACGGTTGCAAAAGTTTTTAAGAAGCAGGATATTTACGAAGAAAAATCCGACGCATCCATGAACGATGCAGAAGCGGCTAAATTTGCGGAAGAAGAAATTATCCGTATTGCCCACTTGCCCGATGAGGAGATAGCAGAAAAAATAGAAATTATGAATTGAGGGGCCTATTATGAAAACGGATGTAGCAAATAGATTTATATGGTATAAGGGTGAGATCGTTAATGTAAACGATGCAAAAATTAATATCCTTGCACCGACGGCACAGTTTGGTCTGAATGTTTTTGAGGGCATCCCTTGTTATTGGAATGATGATGAAAAGCAGCTCTATGCGTTTCGCTTGGACGATCACTATGATCGTTTGCTTCGTTCTGCAAGACTTATTCAGATTAACTGCCCTTACACAAAGGCGGACTTTAAGAAAGCTCTTGTTGATGTAGTCAAGGCAAACGAATATGATGAAAACCTTTCTGTCCGTCAGACTTTGTTTGTTGATGGGTTTGGTTCCTGGGGTTCTGCGGAACCGGTAGACATGTTCGTTGCTCCTATCCCGAAAGGAAAAACAAGCTCTGAGTACAACAAAAAAGGACTGAACTGCTGCGTTACTTCCTGGAGAAGAATATCCGATACGACACTCTCGCCGAGAATCAAGTGCGGTGCCAACTACATAAACAGCCGTGTTGGTCAGCGTGAAGCGCTCCGAAATGGCTATGATACTTGCATCTTTCTCAATGATGCGGGTAAGGTTGCCGAGGGGCCCGGTTCTTGCTTTTTCATGGTCGTGAACGGTACGCTGGTAACTCCTATGCTGACAGACAGCGTTCTTGAAAGCATCACAAGAGATACCATTATCAAACTCGCGAAAGCGGCGGGTATTCCCGTTGCCGAAAGAACGGTAGACAGAACTGAACTCTATACTTGTGATGAAGCGTTCCTTTGCGGTTCTGCTATGGAAGTTACCCCAATTCTTTCTGTCGATAAATATGTGGTTGGTAACGGCGAAGCAGGAAAGATCACGGTAGAACTGCACAAGGCATATCTCGATGCCGCAAGGGGTAAAAACGAGAAACTGAAAGATTGGGTAACACCGATTTATTGAGGTAGAATATGAAGTTTTCCGTTTTAATGTCAGTTTATGAGAGTGATAATGCAGATTATCTATTAAGAGCCATTCAAAGTGTTACAATTGACCAAACCCTAAAGCCGGCACAACTTGTGTTGGTTAAGGACGGTCCGGTTCCGGTGGAAGTAGATGCTAATATACAAAAAATGCAGTCTATATTAAGTGATATCGGCATTGAGTTTACCGTTATACCGAAGGAGGTAAACGCGGGCCTTGCTGCTGCATTGAATACCGGACTTGAATACTGCAAGTATGAATATGTTGCAAGAATGGACTCGGATGATGTGGCATTACCCAACAGGTTTGCACTTGAACTTGCCTATATGACTGATAATCCCGATATTTCGGTTCTCGGAGGCGGAATAACTGAATTTGAAGATGACGAAAAAACACCTTTGCAGGCACGGATTGTTCCGCAAGATCATGATCAAATTGTTGATATGCTAAAAACACGAAACGCGATGAACCATGTAACAGTTGTGTTCAAAAAAAGCGATATTGTGAAACTTGGCGGTTATAGTGAGAATTTCGGAAAACTTGAAGATTATAAGCTTTGGGTTGATGCTGTGTGTGCAGGGTTGAAATTACATAATATCAGCCAGATATGTGTCAATGTAAGGGTTGGAGCAGGTTTTATAGAGAGACGAAGCGATAAAAGAGAAATCCAAGATTGGGATATGTTGCAGGGTTATCTAAAAAAAGCGGGACTGATAGGGAACGGAAAAGCTCTGTTGAATAAACTCTATATAAGAGTTTTTATTTATATGCCTGCATGGATGAAAAAGGTTGCATATAGAACCCTATTGAGAAAGTGATTTTGAATGGAGAGATATATATGACTGAAATGCAAGGCAGATTAGTGGCGATTTTTGAGTGGTTTCATAATTTTTGTGTAAAGCACCATCTTAGATATTATATGCTCGGCGGTACGATGCTGGGAGCGGCAAGGCATGAGGGCTTTATTCCGTGGGATGATGATATAGATGTCGGTCTGCCCAGAAAAGATTATGATGCTTTTTTGAAGCTAACAAAAGATATAAAATTTGGCGATTTTGTAATAGAAGGGATTGACACGCACAATAAAGATTTTTTTTACGGCTATGCCAAAATCTATGATACAAAAAGCACACTCGTTGAAAACAACCGGTTTAAAATCAAGCGAGGAATATTTATCGATGTGTTTCCTCTTGATGGTGTGTCAGATACGGTACAGGAAATAGACACTTACATTGCCCCCATCTATTTAAAGTATAATTTGTTGCTTACGAGAACCTGTGCCATCCGCAGAGAAAGAAAATGGTATAAAAACATTTCTATTTGTCTTGCAAGATTGATACCGGATTTGATTATCAAAAATAAAAAATTGATGCTGTCTATCGACACTATGTGCAAACAAAGAGATTATGATTCTTTTGATATTATAGGGAATTTATATGGTGCCTGGGGGAAAAAAGAAATTATGGAAAAAGAGATATTTGGTGTCCCCAAACTATATAAGTTTGAAAAAATAGAAGTGTATGGTGTGGAAGATTATGATAGATATTTGACACACTTATATGGAAATTGGAGGCAGATGCCACCAAAAGAACAACAGATTACACATCACGATTATTTGGTATGCGATTTAGATAAATCATATTTGGGGGAGACCAAATGAAAAAAGTAATTACATACGGTACATTTGACTTACTTCATTACGGTCATATAAATTTATTGAGGAGAGCAAAGGAACAAGGCGACTATTTAGTGGTTGTGCTTTCTACAGATGAATTTAATTGGAACGAAAAGAAGAAAAAATGTTATTTTTCTTACGAAAAGCGAAAAGCCTTGCTTGAAGCAATTCGCTACGTGGATCTAGTAATTCCTGAAGAAAATTGGGAGCAGAAGCGTAACGATATTAAAGAATACCATATAGATACCTTTGTTATGGGAGATGATTGGAAAGGAAAATTTGATTTTCTTTCTGATATGTGTGAGGTGATTTATTTGCCGAGAACACCTGAAATTTCTACAACACAAATAAAGAAAGATTTAGAAAAAAGATAAATTTTAAGGGCTTTGGTCGTCAGGCATAATGTAGTTTTCTAATACATGAATGCCAATAATGATTTTTAAAGTATGTGAGTAAGCAGAAATCCTATGATTATGACCGGCTATCGGGTATGAAAGGTGAAAAATGGATAAGTACGGTAAAGGATTGGTAAGTGTAATCATTCCAACTTACAAACGTTCGGACACATTAAAACGAGCGATAAAAAGCGTTGCTGAACAAACTTATAAAAATATTGAAATATTAGTTGTGGATGACAATGAACCTGGTGATGAATATAGCCAAAATGTTGCTGAATTGATTAAATCCTTGAATTATGAAAATTTATTCTTAGTAACACAAAATCGTCACATTAACGGAGCTGCGGCGAGAAATGCCGGAATCCGTCGTGCAGTCGGTGAATATATTGCTTTTCTTGATGATGATGATTTATGGATGCCGGGGAAAATCGAATTGCAGGTTGACGCATTATCGAAACTCGATGAAAGCTATGGCGGAGTCAGCACAAGAAAAATATATTATTTGCATGGGAAACAAGATCATATCTCTGAAATTTGGAAAGCTGATGCAAAGCAGAACTTTGATATTATGTCAAAGCGGCTTAATGTCTCAACTTGCACCCTGTTATTAAGACACTCTTGTTTGGATAAAGCAGGATACTTTGACGAAAGACTCGAAAGACACCAGGAGGTTCAGCTCCTCTCATATTTTACATCCATGTATAAGATCGGATTTATTGACCAGATATTGACGATTATTGATTGCAGCGATACGGGCAACAGGCCGACAGCCACAAGATTGGTAGAGCTTAAAAATGATTATTTTAAGTCAATAGGGCCTGTGCTTAACAAATATAGTACACACAAAAAGCGGTTGGTAATTGCTCATAATATGACAGAAGTGGCATGGGCATTTTATCGTGATGGGGAGAAAAAAAGGGGACTGAGTATGCTCTTCAAATGCTTCATCTACCCCACGGTTTTCTTTGCATTTATAAGCCGCGTGCTTAACAAGAAAAAAGCGAAAAAATCCCTGCAGAATTATAATATTGCTATCCTTGACGAAGTAAAAGATTTTGTCAATTCTATTATTTGAAACGAACGGAGGTGCATGTTGAGCAATGGTAAATGTGAGAGTGGTTAGTGGATCTAATCGCGTAACCGTGCGACGAGGAATTGGCATTAGTGCAATATTGTATCTTATATATGCATCATATTATATTTCGGGTTATTCAAGTCAACTTCACAATTACATGCTCATTGCTCTGTTTGCACTTTGGGCATTTATGGCGTTAGTAGAGGACTTGCACTCATTTAGCAAAGCGATTAATAATAAAACAGCAATATGGGTGATACTGTTTCTTTTTTATTACTTCTTTACAAGTTTGGTATATGGTGATGCAATCAACACGATGGAATATATTGCAAAATATGTTTTGTTGTTTGCTTGTGTACTACAATTCAAATATTATAAAGAAAGAAATAATCCAAGAGAATTAAAGTTTGTTGTAGTATGTACTCTTGCGGTATGGACGTTCTTTTCTATGAAAGCCATTGCATTTTATATTGCGGTGCCCTCTGCCGCAAGAACTCTGGCAAGTGATTTTTATGCCTTTGATAATATTGCTATTGGCGGTGGATATGCCATAGCGTTTGGATCAGCCATACTGTGCGTTTATCTTTTTGAGCGATTTATCAATAGAAATATTATAAAAAAATCATTAAAATGCCTTTTCTTTGTATTAGTCGTTATCTTATTCTACTTGCTAATAAAGACGGAAAGCACATTAACGCTGATTTCATGTGCCGTAGGTGTGATTTTATCCATAACAAGAAAAATGTGGCGAAACGACAGTTCGAGAAGCGATCTCAATAAATTTGTAATGACCATATTGTTGGTTTCCGTTTCGCTATTGGTTTTGCTCAATATTCAAGAGATTGGTGAGTGGATCATCGAAATTACGAGAGACGGTACAGATAATGTGATACTACGTAGATTTAACAGCGTGGGACAGAGAATGGCTTATTCCGGCGCAGATTCCACGTATGAGAATTATATTGACGAGAGATTTGGATATGTGGCTCGGTCGTGGGAAACATTTTGGAAAAACCCAATGATCGGAGTTGGTTTTAAGTCGGGAAATATATATTCCGAATTGAGAAATAATGGGCTTGGCATGCACTCTGCACTCTGTGACTTGCTTGCACAGCATGGGATATTAGGGGCAATTCCTGTTATAATGATTTTTGTCAAAGCGTTAAAGAAAGAGTGTTGGGTTTATTACAACACCTATATCATAACAATGCTTTTTATGGTTGTTGTTAATCCCTTTGAGTATTTTCATGCCTATACTGCGATGTTTACGCTTATTCCGATGATAGATATACTGATTGATCGTTCAAATGCAGCAGAACACAACCAATCTATCTATTCCTAAAGCAGCACAAAACTGAAACAGGTGGGGAAACGTATGAAGGATGAAAATGCCGGGACAAAATTTGCAAGCCGAATCTTCGGATTTTCAATGGCTTCTTGGGTGAACTGCATTATCAGTTTAATCGCTACACCGATAACAACAGCGGTTTTTGTCCCAGAAGAACTGGGAAAGGTTAATATGTTGATCTCCTATGCCAACATCATTATCCCTTTTGTATATATGGGATTTGATCAGGCGTATGTCAGATTCTACAATGAACCGTTGGGAAAAAATACTTCCGGGTCCATGTTCAAACTTTGCCTTTCGTTTTCTTCAATTTTAGTCATTCCGACTACGCTTATCACTTTAATAATGTGGAAGTCTATTTCGGATGGGATTATTGGTTATTCGTCCCTCTTTATTTACCTCTGTTTAATTTTATATGTATTGGCAACCATGCTAATGCGGTATGCAAATCTGAAAGCAAGAATGGATAATAACATTTGGCTGTTTTTCGTTCAATCGGTGCTTTCAACGATCATTATAAAAATTTCGTTTGTTTGTGTTGCGTTGATTAAACCTTCGGCTGAGTATGCCATATTCTTTAGAACGGCTTTACTATTCTTTGTTGGTCTTGTATTTGTGACAGCGGCGGTCAGCAAATGCCGCAAAGAGCCTGCTGATTATAACAAGAAAGTCACGAAAGAACTTCTGAAATATGGAATTCCGCTATTCCCAACGGTCTTTATCATTATGCTTAATACATCATTATCTCAACTTATTTTGAACAATTATGTTGAGTATGAAATGATAGGCATATATTCAAATGCTGTAACAATGGCAGGCATCATTACAATCGTACAGGCTGGTCTTAATACCTTTTGGACACCGTTTGTATATGAATATCGAAACGAACAAACGAAAATCCAAAAGATGCATCACATAGTTGCATATCTTCTTATTACTTGCGGGTTTGGGATCATAGCGTTTCAGGATTTGGTATATCTGATTTTGGTCGATGAAAAATATTGGGCGAGTAAAGCAATCATGGGACTGCTTATGATCGCTCCTATTTCTGAAACAATATCAGAAACATTGGGATTGGGAATTGAATTATCTAAAAAGACCTATATGAAGCTTCCGACATATGCGGTCAGCATTGTTGTAAACGTTCTGTCCTGTCTGTTGTTAATTCCCAGATTTGGAATTGTTGGAGCGGCAATAGCAAACGCAATATCATCTTTGACAATGCTCATTATAAAGTCGATTATAGGTGAGCATTATTACAGATGTAGCGATAATTATGCAAAACTGATTATTTGCATGGCTTTATTCACCATAACAGCTGTTTTTAGTAGTTTCTTCAATCAAGGCATTGTGAAAATGCTGGTTGCAGTTGGTGGGATTGTTTTGACAACTATCATATATTCAAAAACAGTTCTGTTGCTATTGAAAAACCTAGAGCAAATAAAAAACAGACTTCTTCGCAGGAAAAGCGGATAATTCTTGGTATGAGGTAGACTATGAAAAAGATTGTATTGGGGATAAACTATATCGCTTACCTGCTATGTAAAAGACTTCCATCCTCATCTTCAAAGATCATGCGGTTTGGAATGAAATTAAGAGGGTATTTTTGTAAAAAAATAATTGCCTATGCAGGTGAAAATATCAATATAGAAAAAGGGGCAACGTTCGGCCGCAGGTTGTCTATCGGAAATAACTCTGGTCTTGGTGTAAATTGCATCATTCAAGGAACCGTATCAATAGGCGATAATGTTATGATGGGGCCGGATGTTTTGATCTACACAACCAATCATGAATTTCAGAATAAAGATGTGCCTATGCAAAAACAAGGTTATCAGCCGGAAAGACCTGTAAGTATAGGCAACGATGTATGGATCGGTGCAAGAGTTATAATTCTCCCCGGCGTACATATTGGAGACGGATGCGTGATTGGAGCAGGAGCGGTTGTGACCAAAGATGTTCCTGCGTATAGCGTTTGTACAGGAAATCCGGCAAAGGTTGTAAAGGAGCGTTAGGGTATGAAAAAGATTCTTATTATAGGTGCTGCCAATTTACAGCATACCGTGAATTTTATTGATACGCTGCTTGTTGACAACTCTGAAAATCAAGTGACGCTTTTCAACACAGAATATACAAGTGATTTAGTGCCGGAAATCGAATCGTTCTATGTTCACCATGCAGTTAAAGTGGTTAATACTGAAAAACTTAGCCGTTCAAAGAATGGAAAAGTAAGGGCAGTTCTTAACTTAATGAGAATGGAACGAACTTTGCGCAATGAGTGCCGATTTAATGAGTCATACGATATGTGCTTTATCCTTTACTGCAGTTGGCAAAGCTCCGTTTGGGTATCAAGGTATCACAAGTATTTCAAAAAAGTAATTCCCGTATATTTCGGAAGTGATGTTTTAAGAAACGGGAAGCTGACCAATTGCTTCTTTAGCAAGATGAATCGTGTGGCTGACCACATTATCTTGCCTAATTTGAACACCTTAAAGAAGTTCAATGAGAAAACAGGCAATGTATACAAAAGTAAATCTTACGTAATACAGTACCCTAAAAAAATGGTGGCAACGATGCTTGGGTATGAACCATTACATGATAAGGTGAGGGATAGGGAGTTCTTTGATTTTCCGCTTGACAAGATCATTGTTCTGTGTGGGCATACCGCAACCACCGCCGAACAATATGAAGAAATGATCCGCAGCTTATCAAAGTGTCGGGATGATATTCTTGATCAATGCCATTTCGTTTTTATGATGACTTACGC
>JAZRNN010000032.1:0-2123 GCA_045648175.1 Clostridia bacterium | reverse complement strand
TCGGGAACATCGTGTTGCATAATCAGCCACATGCACTCTACATAATCCTTTGCATAGCCCCAATCGCGACGAGCATCCAAATTACCAAGGTAAAGTTTATCTTGAAAACCTTGCGCTATACGAGCAGCTGCCAATGTGATTTTGCGCGTAACAAATGTTTCGCCACGACGCTCACTTTCGTGATTGAATAGGATGCCATTCACTGCAAACATACCATAACTTTCACGATAGTTTTTTGTAATCCAAAAGCCATATTGCTTTGCTACACCATATGGGCTTCGAGGATAGAATGGTGTGGTTTCGCTTTGTGGCACCTCTTGCACTTTACCATAAAGTTCGGAAGTAGATGCTTGATAGATTTTTGTTTTCTTTTCCATGCCAAGAATACGAACAGCCTCGAGCATACGTAGTGTTCCTACGGCATCGGTTTCTGCTGTATATTCCGGCACATCGAACGATACCTTGACATGGCTTTGAGCAGCCAAATTGTAGATTTCGTCGGGTTGTACAGTTTGTATGATACGAATCAACGAACTGCTATCTGTCATATCGCCATAATGCAAATTTACCAATCGTTGTTTCTTCATATCACGCACCCACTCATCCAAATAAAGATGTTCGATACGGGCTGTATTAAAAGAAGATGAACGACGGATAATGCCATGCACTTCGTATCCTTTTTCTATTAAGAACTCGGCCAAGAAAGAACCGTCCTGACCAGTTATACCTGTAATTAGTGCTACTTTTTTCATTATAATTCAATTAGGATGGGACAAAGATAGTAAAAAAAGAAATAAGCCTTGTCTCACGACAAGGCTTATTAACAACACAAACACAAAATAAAACACGACAAAACTACTATGAAATCGAATTGTCTATACCAAAGTGTGGCATAAGTAGTGATTTCGTATATTCAAACATACCCGATCTCCCATCAACTCGAATCATATAACAATTACAACGAGGTAATTGTTTTCCTATAGAATTATTTATTTTAGGATTCTTATTGAATACCTCTTTCACGAAGCTTCACTTGCCAATTCCAAGCCGAACGCAACGTGTCTTCTATACTGGTTTCTGCTTTCCATCCCAATTCATTATTTGCATAATCAGGATTAGCCCAAACCTGTTCTATATCACCGGCACGACGACCAACAATTTGGTAGTTTAATTTCACTCCTGTTGATTCTTCAAAAGCATGAATCAATTCAAGGACTGATAAACCACGACCTGTACCGATATTAAATACTTCAACTTGTTCCTTCTGCTTCTTTTCCAAAATGCGATTGATAGCAATAACGTGCGCTTTTGCCAAATCGACTACATTGATATAATCGCGAATACAAGAACCATCGGGTGTATTGTAGTCATTACCAAATACACTTAACTTTTCACGAATACCAATAGCAGTTTGTGTAAGGAAAGGAATCAGGTTTTGTGGTACTCCATTAGGCAATTCACCCAATAAAGCAGAAGGATGAGCACCAATCGGATTGAAATAGCGCAATAGGATGGCATTGATTGGAGCACCCGATGTTACTACATCGCGTACAATTTCTTCATTTATCTGCTTGGTATTACCATAAGGCGATTCTGCCTTTTTTGTTGGAGCATTTTCTGTAACTGGCAATTCGTCTGGTTGACCATAAACGGTACATGAAGAAGAGAATACAATACCTTCTACACCATGTTTAGGCATCAACTCGAGCAAATTGATTAGCGACACCAAGTTATTACGATAATACAATAAAGGTTTTTCAACCGATTCGCCTACAGCCTTACTTGCTGCGAAATGGATAATTGCCTTTATTCCGGTATATTTGGAGAATAAATTATCCAAACCTTGAAAATCAAGACAATCCAACTTTTCAAAAATAGGACGAATGCCTGTTACCTTTTCAATATTATCGACTACATCGGCATTAGAATTTGCAAGGTTATCAATGATAACAACCTCATATCCGGCATTTTGTAGTTCGACTACTGTATGCGAGCCAATGTATCCGGTACCACCTGTTACTAATATTCTTTGTTTCATTTGTGCAAATATAAACAAAATATTTTAAAACAAAATATAAAGATTAAATTTTTACTACACCAGAAAATCCCATAAAGGCCATTGC
>JAZRNN010000031.1:0-2363 GCA_045648175.1 Clostridia bacterium | reverse complement strand
TATTGTTTCATCAAAAGTGAAATCTTTTGGCAATTTTAAAAACCGGCTCAACAACTTTTCCTTACGTCCCATACTCCAACACGTTGCAAAGATACTATTTTTAGTATCACAAAAACAATAGTTTTTTTCTTTTGCAAAGTTCCGAAGAGTTATCCGCGTAACAAAAAAGTACGCGGATAAATTAAAAAAGCGGCCCTAGAACATGCTACACGATCGATTGAGGGGCGAAAATTTGTTTGATTTTTATGAAAACTCAAACAAATTTGGAACATCACAGAAGCATTACATCATGACCAGCAAACGACCAAGCAGAACAACCAGGCCCATTCATCGCAGCAGGCATGCGGTCAGCGGCGAGCCCTTTGGCCGAGCTCGCCGCTGACGCTCTGCTTGCAGCCGCCGGAGGGCTCTCTGGCGGCGGTGCGTGCATAACATATAGCAACAAGTTATATGAAAGATGCTCGAAGGGCAACAAAACATGCTGGAAGGGCAAATTATCTTACCCTTCGAACATCGATAAAATCGGCAACTATTTAACACATAACACTTTACAAAAACAAGACATGTTTAAAGGGCGAAAAAACTTACCCTTCCAGCATAAAACACGACCCTTCGAACACATAACCCTCACCTGCAAGCCCATACATCCGGCAAAAAGACAGCACCATTACCAACAATGCCGTATAAAGAAAGCCCGAAGCACATCGCCTCGGGCTTACATCACTATACTTCTATAGTACCGAATTTAACTGCTTAAACATATAATGCGCCGCGCTTTTGTATTCATTTACAATATTCCAACGAAGAAATAAGCAATAAATAAAAGCCACAAGCAAATCTATAGCGACATGACTAATAGCGCGCTGACTTTGCCTTGATAAGTTTATTTTGATACCCTAGAATTATGTAATTTTGATAAAATCTCAGTCGACGAACTGATTGAAAGAATCTGATGATCCATTTTTGAACCACCGCATTGTCAGTTCGAGCAGGTCAAGAAGTCCAAATGCGCACTGGTATCTCCACCCTATTAAACTGTGACGGGTACCATCGCAGCAGGCATATATAGCTATCACACTGATATTCAGTGAAATAAGTGAGACAAGCATGCGTAAAAAAGACAGCACCATTGCTAGTGCTGTCTTTTTTATATTAAACCTATTGTTTATACAGTTAATTACTACTTTACTGACCAAGTTCCGCCACCTTTATCCCATGTTCCCGCTTTAACAGTATAAAGATTTTTACCATCGGTTGGGGTTTTGAGGTCTGATGTCTGGTTCCACTTATTGTTCCAGTTGTTTGCGGTTGTAGACGGATTCATTCTACAGAAAATGATATTACAACCGTAGTCGTATCCCTCTGGAAGATGTGCCTCATAAGTACCATCGCCTACCTTAGTCATGCTAACCCACTTCTCGCCTGTAGTTCCACCGAAGAAATATGCTGCAAAACGTGCGTTTGACTGAGTCCAGTTGGAGTTAGGCTTAAGGTAAACTACTTTTTCTGTAACCTCAGGTTCCTCCTGCTTTGGCTCCTCACCATTGGCTGTCTGCTCAGTTGCAGTAGCGTAATCCTGTCCTGCAGCCATCACATAGATTGTCTTCGCATTGACATCGAAATAGATATCATATGTTCCATCTGCTTCCAAGCACATGTCAGCACCATCCTTTGAAGTCACAATGTAATGATTAGCCTTAAGATAATTAACATTACCAGCACCATATTTATCTTTCCATTCTGTAGAAGGTTTTCTTACAAGGAATCCTTCAGCCGCCTTAATTTGAACAGATTTGCAAACAAGGAAATTTGCAACATTTGTTGTCTCAAAATATTTATCAGCCCAACTGCTAAATGCTCCTATAAGCGCCCACTCAGAAGCCTCTCCCGGAGTCACCTCCTCTGGCTGTTCCGGAGTCTCTACTCCATCCTCTGGCATTGGATCGCCAGCTGGAACAATAACGAACTTACCATAGTCGCCGTCGTTAGGATTGAGGTAGATATCGTATGCCTTATCAGCAGAAGCGCCTTCAACATAGATGTTTCCACCATCTCCCCACACATAAGCCCAAGTACCGGCTGTCACCTTACCTTCTCCTCCTCTCCATGCAGCTTTGTTAACGAACTTGATTCCAGTTGAAGAGCTAAGATCCTCTGGATCTGCCTGAGCGGTGAAGTTAAGTCCAGTTACATTCTTGACAACGTAGTAGCCATCAACAAGCTCCATAGGGTTTGCAGTAGTGCTCCATCCGTTGAATGTACCAGCGACAGCCCACTCGTGAACTACTGGTGCATCGTACTTGATTTCACCGAGGTTAAGGATAGTGTTGATTTTTGTCTCAACAGGTTTGGTTGTAGACTTT
>JAZRNN010000030.1:0-79403 GCA_045648175.1 Clostridia bacterium | reverse complement strand
TTGAGCCTGCTGAAATCCGCAAGCGCGTTGATTATGCACTTGATGCTGTTAATATGACGGAATTCATTCATCATGCGCCTCATATGCTTAGTGGCGGACAAAAGCAAAGAATTGCAATTGCGGGTGTTCTGGCAATGAAACCTGAGGTGCTGGTTATGGACGAGCCAACTGCAATGCTCGACCCAATCGGCAGACGTGAAATTATGGATACGGTTAAAAAACTCAACCGTGAAGAAAATATGACTGTGGTAATGATAACACACTTTATGGAAGAAGCAGCTCAGGCTGACCGTGTTATTGTTATGGACCACGGCAGAATTGTTATGGAAGGCACTCCTAAAGAGGTTTTCAGCCATGTTGAAGAACTGAAAAAGATTGGCCTTGATGTTCCGCAGACAACAGAATTGCTTTACAGCCTGAAAAAATCGGGTATAAATATTGATGCAGATTTGCTTAGCATTGACGAATGTGTATCAGAACTGCTTAAACGAATAGTAAAGCCCAAGGGAGGTGTCGCTGATGATAAAACTGAGTGATGTAAGCTATGTTTATATGAGTGGCGGTCCTTTTGAAAAAGTTGCGGTTAAAGACATAAATCTTAACCTTAAAAACGGTGAATTTGTGGGATTAATCGGGCATACAGGCTCGGGTAAGTCAACTCTTATTCAGCTTATGGCAGGGCTTATTAAGCCAAGCGGCGGCATGGTTGAAATTGACGGACAACCGCTACATACAAAAGGCTGTGATATGCGAAAAATAAGATTTCAGATAGGTCTTGTTATGCAGTACCCTGAGTATCAGCTCTTTGAGGAAACTGTTTATAAGGATATTGCTTTTGGCCCCAAGAATATGGGTTTGCCGGAAGAAGATATCAAACGCCGTGTTCGTTTTGCGGCAGATTTGGTAGGATTAAATCGAGAACTGCTTGAAAAGTCACCTTTTGAACTTTCGGGCGGTCAAAAAAGGCGTGTTGCCATTGCCGGTGTACTTGCAATGGAACCCAAATTCCTTATACTTGACGAGCCAACGGCGGGTCTTGACCCTGCGGGCAGAGATGAAATCCTTCATAAAATCCGAGATATGCACCGTAGACTAGGCATAACAGTTGTTTTGGTGTCACACAGTATGGAGGATATAGCAGGCATAGCTGACAGAATTGTGGTTATGAATCACGGCAAAATTGCAATGACGGGAAAGCCGGCAGAGATTTTTAAATCTGCCGATAAATTAAAAGAAATGGGGCTAACAGTGCCGCAGATTACCAAGGTATGTACAAAACTTCGCAATGCCGGGCTTCCGATACCTGACGGGATATATACGGTAGAGACGGCTAAGGCGGAAATTGAAAAATTATTAAAATGACGAAATGGGATGAATGACATATGCTTAAGGATATTACTTTAGGGCAGTATTTTCCGGGGAATTCTATTATTCACCGACTTGACCCAAGAACAAAAATTCTTTGTTTGATTGTCTATATTACCATAATATTTTGTATCAAAGGCTTTATCGGTTACGGAATTCTGGCAGTATTTACAGCTTTGTTTATAATTGCATCAAGGATACCGTTTCGATTTGTACTTAAGGGGCTTAAGCCTATTATGGTTTTTGTGGTTGTTACTGCACTTTTTAATCTGTTTTTAACAAACGGAAGAGTGCTGTGGAGTTGGGGCTTTCTTAAAATTACTGCAGAGGGATTAAGTCTTGCTGTTTTTATGGTGCTCAGGCTGTTTTTCTTAGTGCTTGGCACATCTATGCTTACTCTTACCACATCTCCAATTGCACTCACTGACGGGATTGAATATCTACTTTCGCCGTTTAAAAAAATCGGTGTTCCTGCACACGAGCTTGCGATGATGATGACAATTGCATTAAGATTTGTGCCCACATTGCTTGAAGAAACCGAAAAGATTATCAAGGCACAAACAGCCCGCGGAGCGGATTTTGAAAGCGGAAATCTTGTAAATCGTGCTAAGGCGATGATTCCCATATTGATACCCCTTTTTATAAGTGCATTTCGTCGTGCAGATGATTTGGCGGTTGCTATGGAGTGTCGCTGTTATCGCGGCGATGCCGGAAGAACACGTCTTAACGAGCTTAAAATGGGTAAAGCTGACCTTGCAGGATGGATTGCGGTTGTAATTTTGACTGCATTGATAATTCTGGCAAACATTATTTTTTAAAAGGTGTTGATATGAGAAATATAGCGGTAAAAATAATGTATGACGGTGGTAGTTATCATGGCTGGCAGTATCAGCCCAACGGCATCACCGTTCAGGAACGCATAGAAGATGTCCTGACAGAATTGACAGGTGAGAAAGTTTCGGTTTGCGGCTGCAGTCGTACAGATGCAGGTGTTCACGCTCTTGAATATGTATTTAATTTCAAAAGTGATACCCAAATCCCTGCCGACAGGCTTCCTTATGCAATAAATACACATCTTCGTAATGATGGTATTGCGGCAGTTGCCGCAAGTTGCGTTGATGACAGTTTCAATGCCCGTTTTTCCTCCAACGGAAAGCGGTATATCTATAAAATTTGGAATTCTAATATTCAAAATCCCTTTACAGCAAAATACAGTTGGCATGTGCCATACAAGCTGAATATTGACGAAATGAAGGTGGCGGCAGAAAAATTTTGTGGAACACACGATTTTGCGGCGTTTATGGCAGCAGGCGGTTCGCAAAAGACCACTGTACGCACTATTCGTGACTGCAAGGTGGAAAAGAGCCGTGAATGGGATGAACAGCTGGAAATTGAGGTGGAGGCAGACGCCTTTCTTTACAATATGGTTCGCATTATTACGGGTACCTTGGTTGAGGTAGGTACGGGCAGAAAGTCTGCTGACGAAATTTGTGAGATAATTGATAATTGTGACCGACGCGGTGCGGGAATGACAGCACCTCCTGAAGGTTTGTTTTTAAAAAAGGTATTTTATATGCCCGAGATTTTGGAGTGGTAAATTATGAATGAAAAGGGTGTTACTGTCAAAAGAGCATTTAGCAAAAAAAGAATTATAGCGGTTTTGATTGCTTTTGTTTTGATTGGGGTTATGGTGTTTTCAAATCCTGAGGTGCAGAAGTTTCTCCTTGAACCGTCAGACATAAAACTCAGTGTTCAAAGCGGCAAAAATTATGATGCAAGGACCTATGGCAAGGGTATGCTCCTTATCGGGAACGATGGTATACGTGCAATTGACAGCCGCGGCAGGGAAAGTTGGAGCATAGTGTCACCTGTCACATCGCCTATGGTTATTACAAAGAACGAATACATAATGCTTGCAGACCATAAGGGTACATCGGTAAATGTTTATGAAAAAGATAAAATAATTTCGCAAATAAAAACCGAAAGAGAAATATTGTCCGCAAAAATGAATAAAAATGGTTATGTGGCAGTTGCAACCGAGGAACTGGGTTACAAAGGTGCGGTACGTGTATTTGATAAAAACGGTTCGGAGTTTTTTAAGTGGTCAAGCGGCAGCGGTTATATAGGAGATATTGATATTTCTTCTAAAAATTGGCTTGCGGTATCTCAGCTTATGACTGATAAAGAACAAATTTACAGCCGTATTCTCCTTGTTGAAACTAATTCCCAAAAGGATGCGAAATGCATTGCCCAAATTGAAGGCATTGTGACAAAATTGAAATATAAAGATAACGGCGGACTTATTGCAGTTTGTGACAGCGGTGTGTATGCGTATAAAAAGAACGGTAAGCAGGATTATGTGATAGAGTTTAACAGCAGAACACCTGTGGGATGCAACATTGAGAACGAAAATAATATGGTATTTGCCTTTGACAGCGGGCTAAATAACACAATTTTAGAAAGCTATTCTGTAAGTGGAAAATTGCGTGGCAGTTATGAAACTGATGGCGAGATGATTTCCTTTGATGTTAATGGTGAATGTATTTTGTCTGCAGGTATGAACGGTGCTTTTCGTATCACCCCCAAGGGTAAAGAGAAAAGTCATATCGGGATTAAGCGTGATGTAAAGTTAGTGAGAATTTTTCCGGGCAGAGACGAATTTTTGTCAATTGGCAGCGCTGGTGCGGAAATAATTAAGTTAAAATAAGGAGAGGGCAAATTATGATTGCAGATATTATTGTTATTGCAGTAGTTGTTGTTTCTATTTTTCTTGGTTATAAGTCAGGTTTTTTAAAGTCCCTGATAAATGTTGTGTCTTATATTGCATCGATTATTCTTTCATTTTTGTTCTATCCGGTTCTTTCGGATTTTTTGATGGATACTCCGCTTTATACATTTTTTGTTGAGAAGATAGGAGAAAAATATCCCGCAGAGGGAATAATACAAACCGAGTGGCAGTTCCTTGAAAAATACATAAAAGGGGCTGAAGGTGCGGTTTCAGCAGCAATTGCCGAGCTTTTGATTAACATTGTTTCCTTTATTCTTATCGTGATTATATTTAAGATTGCAATTAAGTTAATAGGGAATGCTCTTAATTTGTTTGCATGTCTGCCGGTGATTAAACAGTTTAACCGTTTGGGCGGAGCGGTGCTGGGAGGTCTTCTTGGTATATTGGTGGTTTACATAGCGATGGCGTTAATGGTGACAATCACACCGATTGATAGCCTTGATAAAGCGACCACTGAAATACAAAAATCCACCTTTGCACAAGAAATGTATAACAACAACATAATACTGAAATTTATTAGCGGGGAGGAATAATGTGACGGTAAGTGAATTACAGAATCTTAAATTAAAAGAGCTTCACGAACTTGCAAAGGAAAAGAGTATAAAAAACATATCCAAGCTGAAAAAAGAGGACTTGATAAATTTGCTCACAGAAACGCTTGATGAAGAAAAAAGCATACCGACAGATACAGAAGTTAAAAAAACAGCAGATACCAATGACGGAATTGAATATTCTGACCCTGTACGCAGAACAAATCTGATGAGTGGCGTTTTGGAAGTAATGGCAGATGGATACGGTTTTTTAAGGTCGGATAACTATCAGTCGGGCGAAAATGATGTTTATGTTTCACAAAACCAGATACGAAGATTTAATCTTAAAACCGGTGACTATATTGTGGGCAACACCCGTATGCAGCACGAAGGCGAGCGTTATCAGGCTCTTTTGTATGTGCAGACGGTTAACGGCGACAAGGTTGATGTTTCAATCAGGCGCAAGGCTTTTGATGATTTAACACCCATATACCCAAACGAACGTTTAAAACTTGAACGTGGCAGATGTGATTTTGCGATGCGTATGATTGACCTTATTTCGCCAATAGGCAAGGGTCAGCGTGGAATAATTGTTGCACCCCCAAAGGCAGGTAAGACAACCCTTCTTAAGTCAATAGCCAACAGTATAACCGAAAATAATCCTGATGTACATTTGATTGTGTTGCTTATTGATGAACGTCCTGAAGAGGTTACAGATATGCAGAGAAGTATAAAGGGGGATGTCATATTCTCGACCTTTGATGAAGAGCCGACAAACCACACCAAAGTGGCAGAAATTGTGCTTGAACGCGCAAAAAGACTTGTGGAACATAAAAAGGATGTTGTAATTTTACTTGACAGTATTACAAGACTTGCACGTGCATATAACCTTACAGTTATGCCATCGGGCAGAACCCTTTCAGGAGGTCTTGACCCTGGTGCATTATATAAACCCAAGAGATTTTTTGGTGCGGCAAGGAATGTGGAGGAAGGTGGAAGCCTGACGATTCTTGCAACAGCCCTTATTGAAACCGGCAGTCGTATGGATGATGTAATTTTTGAGGAATTTAAGGGCACAGGCAATATGGAGGTTCACCTTGACCGAAGATTGCAGGAAAAGCGCGTTTTCCCTGCAATTGATATTGCAAAATCAGGAACAAGGAAGGAAGAACTCCTTCTTGAACAAAGCGAGCTTGAAGCAATATGGAGTATACGCAAAGCCTTTAGTGCACGCAATCCTGTGGAGGTAACCGAAACAATAATTGACAGAATTATAAAGACCGAAAATAACCGTGAATTTATTGATATGTCAGGGAAAATTCTTGAGAATTAAATTCCCTTTGTAGAAAGCTACAATAAAATGTGAAAAGGATTGCGAAAATTTTAACAAAAACACTTGATAATTTTTCCTAAATAGGGTAAAATATATTTCGTGAAATTAATTAACCATTAAGATAAATTTATTGGAGGTTTATAAAATGAATAAAAAAACAGTTGACGATATTTGCCCAAAGGGTAAAAGAGTTCTTGTACGTTGTGACTTTAATGTTCCTATTAAAGAAGGCAAGATTACAGATGAAACACGTATTGTAGGTGCACTTCCTACAATCAAAAAACTTATTGCAGACGGTGCAAAGGTTATTCTTTGCTCACATATGGGCAAACCCAAGGGTGAACCCAAGCCCGAGCTTTCACTTGCTCCTGTTGCAGCACGTCTTTCAGAACTTCTTGGTAAAGAAGTTGTATTTGCGGCAGATGATAATGTTGTAGGTGACAATGCAAAAGCTGCTGTTGCTGCTATGAATGAGGGTGATGTTGTTCTTCTTGAAAACACAAGATACAGAGCAGAAGAAACAAAGAACGTTGAAGAATTCAGCAAAGAACTTGCAAGCCTTTGTGATGTATTTGTAAATGATGCTTTTGGTACAGCACACCGTGCTCATTGCTCAAACGTTGGTGTTACTGAATTTGTTGACACAGCTGTTGGCGGTTACCTTATCAATAAGGAAATCGAATACCTCGGCAATGCGGTTAATAACCCTGTAAGACCTCTTGTTGCTGTTCTTGGTGGTTCAAAGGTTTCGTCAAAGATTTCTGTTATCAACAATCTCCTTGAGAAGGTTGATACACTTATCATCGGTGGCGGTATGGCGTATACCTTTATGAATGCACTTGGCGAAGAAGTTGGTGACTCTCTCCTTGAGGCTGACTACCTTGACTACGCAAAGGAAATGATGGAAAAGGCAGAGGCTAAGGGTGTTAAGCTGCTTATCCCTGTTGATACGGTTGTTGCAAAGGAATTTGACAACGATGCAGAAAAGAAGACTGTTGGCAGAGGCGAAATCGAAGCAGGTTGGCAGGGCCTTGACATTGGCGAAAAGACAATTGCACTTTATAAGGACGCTTTAAAGGATGCAAAGACGGTTGTTTGGAATGGTCCTATGGGTGTGTTTGAAATGCCCAACTTTGCAAAGGGTACAAATGCAATTGCTGAAATGCTTGCTGACCTTGATGCTACAACAATCATTGGCGGTGGCGACAGTGTTGCGGCTGTAAACCAGGCAGGTCTTGGTGACAAGATGAGTCACATTTCAACAGGCGGCGGTGCATCACTTGAATTCTTAGAAGGCAAAGACCTTCCCGGCGTTGTTGCAATCAACGATAAATAGAAATAAAAATACAAAGGAGATATATTGAAATGGGTAAGTATATTATTGCCGGCAACTGGAAAATGAATAAGTTGCCCAGCGAAACATATGATTTTGTAAAGGAAGTTGCTGCTGCAACAGAAGGTGCAAAGTGCGAAGTTGTTTGCTGCACACCTTATGTTTGCCTTGCAGAAGCAATCCGTGCTGCAAAAGATACACACGTTAAAATCGGTGCTGAAAATCTTCATTTTGAAGACAAGGGCGCATTCACAGGTGAAGTAAGCGCAGATATGCTTTGCGACCTTGGTGTTGACTATGTTATTATCGGTCATTCTGAAAGAAGACAGTACTTTGCTGAAACTGATGAAACAGTTAACCTCAAGACAAAGAAGGCTTTGGAAAAGGGTCTTATCCCCATTGTTTGCGTTGGCGAAAGTCTTGAAGAAAGAGAAGCCGGCATCACAATGGACCTTATTGCTATTCAGGTTAAAAAGGCTTTTGCAGGTATTGCAACAGAAGATGCAAAAAAAGTTGTTATTGCTTACGAACCAATCTGGGCTATCGGCACAGGCAAAACTGCAACTGCTGAGCAGGCTCAGGAAGTTTGCGAAGGTATCAGAAAGATTTTTGCAGAACTTTACTGCGAAAAATGTGCTGCAGAAGTTACTATACAGTACGGCGGAAGTATGAATGCAGGTAATGCGGCTGAACTTCTTGCAAAGAATGATATTGACGGCGGTCTTATCGGCGGTGCAAGCCTTAAGAGTGCTGACTTTGCAGTTATCGTAAAGGCTGCTCAGTAATTTGTAAAACAGAAACCTACGAGGGCGAATCTATATTCGCCCTTGTTTTTGGGTAAAATATGACCAAAGAAAACAGAAAGGAAAGTTTGATAATGAGTAAGAAACCTTACGCACTTATTATAATGGACGGCTACGGCGTAAACGAACGTCACGAAGGCAACGCGATTTATGCGGCTAAGACTCCTAATATGGATAAATACATGGCAGAGTACCCCAACACAATTATTCATGCATCCGGTATGGATGTAGGCTTGCCTGACGGACAGATGGGCAACTCAGAGGTTGGTCACACAAATATCGGCGCAGGACGTATTGTTTATCAGGAACTGACAAGAATTACAAAGTCAATCGAAGATGGTGACTTTTTTGAAAACGAGGCATTGTTGGGTGCAGTTGAAAACTGCAAGAAGAATAATTCCGCCCTTCACTTTATGGGTCTTTTGTCAGATGGCGGTGTTCACAGCCATATAAACCACCTTTACGGTCTTCTTGAAATGGCAAAGAAAAATGGTCTTGACAAGGTTTATGTACATTGCTTTATGGACGGCCGTGACGTATCCCCCACATCAGGTGCTGACTTTGCCGAAGCACTTGTTGCTAAAATGAGAGCGTTGGACACTGGTAAAATTGCAACTGTTATGGGCAGATACTATGCTATGGACCGTGACAACCGTTGGGAACGTGTTTCAGAAGCTTATCGCGCAATGGTATACGGCGAGGGAAACAAAGACACATCAGCAGTTAACGCAATCAAGAAATCATATAATGATGGCGTGACAGATGAATTTGTTGTTCCTACCGTAATTACAGATGATGAGGGTAATGCTTTAGGCAAGATTTCAGCAGGTGATTCTGTTGTATTCTTTAATTTCCGTCCTGACAGAGCAAGAGAGATTTCAAGAACTATTGTTGATGCAGAGTTCAGCGGATTTGAACGTGAATTCTTCAACACATATTTTGTTTGTATGACACAGTATGATGCATCAATGCCCAATGTTCAGGTTGCATTCAAGCCGCAGAGCCTTGTTAATACCTTTGGCGAATATATCAGCAAAAAGGGTCTTCGTCAGCTGAGAATTGCCGAGACCGAGAAGTATGCACATGTTACATTTTTCTTCAATGGCGGTGTTGAGTCGGTTTATGATGGTGAGGACCGAGCTCTTATCAATTCTCCCAAGGTTGCAACATACGACCTTCAGCCTGAAATGAGTGCCCCTGAGGTTGCGGATGAGGTTGTAAAGAGAATTGAAAGCGGCGAATATGACGTGATTGTTCTTAACTTTGCAAACTGTGATATGGTTGGACACACAGGTGTTTTTG
Organism: Clostridia bacterium; assembly: GCA_045648175.1. Taxonomy (GTDB): domain Bacteria; phylum Bacillota; class Clostridia; order Monoglobales; family Monoglobaceae; genus SIG440. The sequence goes on along the minus strand of JAZRNN010000030.1, from coordinate 69,949 downwards.
ATGCGGCTGTTAAAGCTGTTGAAACTGTTGACACATGCCTTGGTAAAGCGGTTGATGCAATCATCAAAATGGATGGCACAGCGCTCATCACAGCCGACCACGGCAATGCCGACCAGATGGTTGACTATGACACAAACGATGTATTCACAGCTCACACAACAAATGTTGTTCCTCTTGTTATGATTGGCGGACCCGATGCTGCAAAGCTCAAAGTCGGCAGACTTGCAGACCTTGCTCCTACAATACTTGACCTTATGGGTCTTGAAAAACCTGAAGAAATGACAGGAGAAAGCCTTATCGTAAGATAACTAAATTCTTTTAGACATAAACTAATATTGAACGGTACATTTCTGTACCGTTCTTTTGTTGTATAAGGAATTTTTCTCCATAAATCAGGATAAAATGAATAAAGGAGGAGTGTTTGATTTATGACGAAAAAGAAATTGTTTTACAACGGTCAGATAATAACAGTAAATAAAAATAATGATATTGCAGAGGCTATCCTGATTGAAGATGACAGAATTTCCTGTGTGGGCAAAACAGTTGAGGCATTGCGCCTTGCCGATAAATATACCGAATGGATAGATTTAAAGGGGCACGCTGTGCTTCCAGGGTTTGTTGATTGTCACATCCATATGGCGGTGGCGGGAGCGAAGATACTAAATCAGATTGATGTATCAAAAAAGGCAGGGGTAACTTCGATAGACAAATTGCTGAACAAAATTAAAGATGCGGTATCTGATGTCGGGACAGGCGAGTGGATAATAGGTAGCAGTTACAGTCACGAAAGTCTGGAGGAGCATCGTCATATTACCAAGGCGGAACTTGATAAAATTTCACCCGACAACCCTGTGCTGGTAATTCATACAAGCGGACATATGAGTGTGGCAAATACCTGTGCATTTAAAAGTTCTGATATTGATTTGTCTATACACGGGGTAATAATGGATGAAAGCGGCAATCCAACAGGAGTGCTTCAAGAAACAGCACATTTTGTTATGCTTGAAAAATCTCCCGTATTGCCAACAGATACCGAGCTTGTTTCGGGAATAGAAAAATTTTGTAAAGAGCTTGTAGCAAGAGGTATAACTTCTGTTCACGATGCAGGCGGTTTTGGTACAGCAACTTTTCGCACCCTGCAACAAGCGGCAAAACAGGGAGTACTTTCTTGTCGCACATATCCAATGCTGTGGACTTTGTTCGGGAAGCAGGCACAGATTGAAACAGCAAAAAATGCGTTAAAAAACGGGTTTTTCAGCGGTCTTGGTAATGATTTGCTTAAAATCGGCCCAATAAAACTGATGGTTGACGGCTCGGCTGTGGGTGGTACTTGTGCAACCTCTATGGCACTTGCACATCTTGCAGATACAACTGCTCCGACATTTTCTCAGGAAGAGATTGATGAAATATTTATTGAAGGCCACAGAAGGGGATTTCAGCTTACGGCACACGCTGTGGGGGATAAAGCTATAGAAATGGTACTTGACTCATATGAAAAAGCAATGAAGCTTTATCCAAGACAGAATGCTCGTCACAGAATTGAACATTGTTTTTTGTGCACACCCGGGCTGATTAAACGTATAAAAGAGCTTGGAGTAATTCCTATTCCAAATCCGGGTTTTTTGTCGGTGTGGGGCGATGTTTTTAATAAATATTACGAGGATCGCATTGAAAATGTAATTCCATTAAAAGCTTTCAGAGACGAGGAAATTATTACGCCCTTCGGCTCGGATGCTATGGTGATAGAAGAATACGAGCCGCTTTTTGGTATTGCCGCGGCAATGGAACGAAAGGATTTGAAATCGGGTAAGGAAATTAACAAGGCGCAAGCAATTGATTTAATGCATGCAATAAGATGTTATACCTATTATGGTGCATATGCATCTTTTGAGGAAAACATTAAAGGCAGTCTTGCCGCAGGAAAGTTTGCGGATATGGTAATTCTTTCGGACTCTATTTTAGGGAAAAATCCCGAGGAAATACGACAGCTGAAAGTAAAAGAAACCTATATTGGAGGAGAATGTGTTTTTTCTGCAAAAACTCAATAAAAATTTATGCATAAACAGTTGAAAAAAACAGAAATGTTTGGTATAATGTCTTAGTATACTGTAAAATGTGGCAAATAGCGTGCTTTTTTAAAATATAGCTACTATCAGATTAGACAATAAAGGTGAAATTAAATGAAAAATAATAAGACAAAGGCCCTCAGGGAAGGCGCAATGATGGTTGCGTTGACAGCCGTGCTTATACTGGCAACAAGATTTGTGCCATTCTTTTCAATAATAGGTACATTTGCCTGTGGTATTCCTCTTGCGGCTCTTGCAGCGCGTAATGGGTTTAAGGTGACAATTCCCGCAATTATTGCAGTTTTTGTGGTAACAATACTGATTACTGGTGATGTTCTTTCGGCATTTTCGATTATATTGATGTCGGTACTGCCCGGTGGGGTTGCAGGATATATATTGGGGAAGAGACATTCATTCTTTACGGCACTTTTTGCTACCTGTATAACTGTTTGTATAGGTTGGATAGCAGAACTTATGGTCATTGAACTGTTTATGGCAGGTGGCATTGACAAAATGCTGGCACAAGCAATGGATGGTTCAAAGGCTATGATGGAGGCTATGCTGCAAACAGTGACTGAATCAGGTGTATTTGCCGAAGATATTTCCGCAGACGAGCTTGCAGGGATGCTTCTTAAGGAAACCGAGAAGCTGATAAGGCTTTATATGCCTTCATTTATTGTTGTTATGTCTATGATTGAGGGTTATATTATAATGAGGCTTTGCGGTTTTGTTATCAACAGGGCAAAGCTGGCAACAATTGAGATAGTACCTTTTTCGCAGATTAAGGCACCAGGCAGTATGTGCACAATTGCACTTATAAGTTATTTGATTTTTGTTTTTTCAGGAACTGGAACAGTTTTTGGCTCGGTGTTTGCAAATCTTGTATTTATTCTTTATACAATTATAGGAGCGTGTGGATTTTCGGTAATTGATTTTAAGCTTAAGACAAACATAAAATCAGCCTGGGCAAGATTTGGTATATATGCCGCAGTATTTATTTTTGGCGGAGCATTTATGTTGTATATAATTCTGGGATTAATTATTGTGGGAATTCTGGACAGCAGAAGAGATTTCAGAAAACTCGGCTCTGCCGGGGAATAGAACTTGGAGGTGACTTCCAATGAAAACAGAAAAAACAGCAGCAAAGGTGTTTTTTAATTCACGGCGCAGATACATACGATTGTCGGTGTATGCGGCATTATTGGTTGCTTTAGGAATTGTTATGGCCATAAACCGCAGAACCGAGGCGATTTTTGAACTTGCCATTACTGCAGGTGTAATTGCATTCGAAATTTTTCATGTGCAAAAAAGTCAGAAGGAGTTTTTGATTTACACCGAGCATCTGGGCTTTTGTCTTAATGACAATTCGCGTGGTTCGTTGCTTAATTATCCGGCACCTTTGGTTATCACTAATACCGATGGACAAATAACCTGGTATAATGATTTGTTCAGAAATGCTGTTGGTGTTGACGAACTTTTTGGCAAGCCCGTTCAGGAATTGATTCCAAAACTGGAAATAAAAAAGTTTATGGAAACCGATGAGCAAAACCGCATTAACCTGACAATAGGCGAAAACTATTATGAGGTATGGGGAAATATTGCAAAAAATACAACCTCTACAAGCCAAAGCAGTCTTATAGTATTATATTTCATCGACAAAACAGAGGAAGTACGCACATCAAAGCTTCGTGATGATGAAAAAATGATTGAAGCAATAGTTATTATTGATAACTACGACGAGGTTTTAAAGGAAACTCCCGATTCAAATCACGGCACTCTTATTGGTGAGATTGAATCAAAGGTTGGTGCCTGGGTTGCATCAGGAAATGGCATTTTGCGAAAGTATGAGCGTGACAAATTTATTGTATTTTTCAGCAATAAAAATTTTGCAAAGATTACCGAGGGTAAGTTTTCTGTACTTGACGATGTGCGTAGCATAAATCACGAAAATAAAATTCCTGCAACACTCAGTATCGGTGTTGGTAAGGCGGGATTGGACGTTGCAGAAAATGATAAATATGCACGTCTTGCAATAGATATGGCTTTGGGCCGAGGCGGTGACCAGGTGGTTATTCGTGATAATGTAAACTTTACATTTTTCGGGGCAAAAACCCGTGAAGTTGAAAAACGTACCAAGGTTAAGGCAAGGGTTGTGGCACATGCCTTGCGTGAATTGATTGACCATTCAAGCAAGGTAATAATTATGGGTCATCATAACTCGGATATGGATAGTCTTGGGGCGGCAATAGGTCTTTTTAAAAGCGTTAAAAGCCGCGGTAAGGACGCCTTTATCGCTGTTGAACAAAGCACAAGCAATGCAAAAGTGCTGATACAGGAATTTAAAAAGATTTCGCAGTATGAAGATGCGTTTATCAGCAACGAGCACGCTCTTAACATTTTTGACCGCGAAACCTTGGTTGTTGTGGTTGATGTACACCGACCCGGAATGGTAGAGTGCCCCGAGCTTTTGCAACACGCAAAAAACGTTGTGCTGATTGACCATCACCGCAAAAGCGAGGATTTTATTGAAAATGCGGTGCTCACATATCATGAGCCTTTTGCATCGTCTACCTGTGAGATGATAACCGAAATTCTGCAGTATGTTCAGGATAATGAGCGTCTTACCAAGCAGGAGGCAGAGGCACTTTATGCCGGTATATTTATGGATACAAAGGGCTTTACCTTTAAAGCTGGTGTCAGAACCTTTGAGGCGGCATCATATCTCAGACGTATGGGAGTTGATACAGTAAGCGTGCGCAGACTTTTTAAAACTAATATAAACAGCTATATTGCCAAGGCAGAAATCATAAGAAATGCTGTGATTTACAAAGATAATATTGCGGTTTCATATTTGTATGAAGAATGTCCCGATATGTCGGTGACAGTTGCACAGGCGGCTGATGAACTTCTTAATATTTCAGGAATTGAAGCATCTTTTGTTCTTGCAAAAGCGGGCAGTCGTGTCCTTATCAGCGGTCGTTCGCTTGAGACAATCAATGTTCAGGTAATTCTTGAAAAGCTTGGCGGTGGTGGGCATATAACCATCGCAGGTGCTCAGCTTGAGGATACAGCATTAGAGGATGCCGACAGACTTTTGAAGGAAGCGATTGATGATGTTTTAAGCCAGTAAAGAAGATAAAATTCAGAAAGGATGAACATAAATGAAAGTTATACTTACTCAGGACGTAAAGGGACAGGGAAAGAAGGGCGACCTTATAAATGTCAGCGATGGATATGCAAGAAATTTCCTATTGCCAAAGGGTCTTGCTATTGAGGCAAACAAGCAGGCATTAAACGATTTGGAAGGTAAGCGCGAGGCTGCGGCTTTTCATAAAAATGTTGAAGAAGAAAAGGCAAGAAATATTGCAGAGCGTATGAAGGAAATAACTGTTAACCTTTCAGCAAAGGCGGGTGCCGGCGGAAAGCTGTTTGGCTCAATTACATCAAAGGATGTTGCCGAGGCTCTGAAAGCACAATATAAAATTGATATTGACAAAAGAAAGTTTGAACTGAAAGACGGGATAAAAACTCTTGGAACAACAGAGGTTTTGGTGCGTCTTTATCCACAGATAACAGGTTCGTTTAAAGTTAATGTTACCGAACAGAAATAGAATTTTGTAAATATACAAAGGAGGGGAATATATGGAAGAAAGGCTTGAAACAAGAGTCACAGAAATTGAAAGAGCGATGCCGTTCAGCCGTGAAGCAGAACAGTCGGTTTTAGGTGCGATGCTTCTTGATTCGCAGTGTATTCCCGAAGCAACTAATATTTGCAGGGCTGATGATTTTTATATCGAGAGAAACAAGGAGCTTTTTAAGGCTATTGTTGAACTTTATAATTTAGGTAAGCCAGTTGAAATTGTTACCATAAAGGAACAGCTTATACTGCGCGGCGTTTTTGACTCGGTTGGCGGACTTGAGTATGTTATGGAAACTATGAATATGGTCCCTACAACCCGAAATATAAAGCACTATGCCGAAATCGTTGCTCAAAAGTCTTTACTTAGAAACATCATACGAATTTCCGAAAAGGCAGCAGAAAACTGTTACCATGGTGACGAAGAGGCGGATTCCATTCTTGGTGAGATGGAGCAAAAGCTGATAGATATTTCTCAGGGACGAAACTCAAAGGGGCCTGTTCATTTGCGGACATATTTAGGGCAGAGTGTTGAAAAGATTGCAAAGCTTTCTGAAACCGAGGAGGAAGTGACGGGTATATCCACAGGCTTTATCGATTTAGACAAGCGTACAGCAGGTCTGCATGGCTCTGAGCTTGTGCTGATTGCGGCACGTCCTGGTATGGGTAAAACAAGTTTTGCTTTAAATATTGCACAGAATGTAGCAATTGATACAGGTACTTGTGTTGCCATATTCAATCTTGAAATGCCCGGAATACAAATTGCAAACCGTATGCTCTCAAGCGAGGCAATGGTAAGTTCCGAGGCGCTTAAAAAAGGCAATATAAAAGACGAAGAATGGGAAAAGATTGGCGAGGCGGTAGATGTTCTCAGCCGTGCCGATATCTATATAGATGATACTTCATCAATTACGGCTTCAGAGATTGTTTCACGATGCAGAAAACTGAAAATGGAGCATAATCTTGGTCTTGTGGTTATTGACTATATACAGCTTATCAGTGGCGGCAAAACCAAAGGTGACGGCAACCGTCAGCAAGAAATTTCGGATATTTCGCGTAGCCTTAAGATTATGGCAAATGACCTTAATATCCCTGTTATTGCACTTTCACAGCTCAACCGCTCGGTTGAGAGCCGTGACGTTAAGGAGCCCCGTCTCAGCGATTTGCGTGAATCGGGTGCTATCGAGCAGGATGCTGATATGGTAATGTTCCTTTACCGCGAGGGTGCTTATAACCCTGAGGTAGAAGAACCAAACCGCACAAAATGTATCTTTGCTAAGCACAGAAACGGTGAAACCGGATTTGATTATTTAACATGGCTTGGTGAATTTACTAAATTTTCTAATTGGAGTGGAAACCGTGAGTAATGTTAACTCAGTTTTGCAGGAGGTTATGGATACCATCCGCAAACACGGGATGATAGATAAAGGTGACAGAATATTGGCGGCAGTTTCAGGCGGTGCAGATTCTGTGTGTATGCTTCACGCACTTAATACAATTAAAAAATCAATAGGTTTTGAGATTTATTGCGCGCACCTTAATCATTGTCTGCGTGGTGATGCGGCAGACAATGACGAAAAATTTGTTGTTGATTTATGCAAAAGACTTGATATACCGGTGTTTACGAAATCGGTTGATGTTGCGGCATTGGCAAACGAAAAAAAACTGACTACCGAAGAAGCCGGACGGCTTGCCCGGTATGAATTTTTTAAAGAACTTTCACAAAAACACAAAATTAATAAAACGGCAACAGCTCACAACAAGGATGATAAGGCTGAAACAGTCCTTATGCGGATAATCCGCGGCACGGGCACAGATGGCCTAAAAGGTATTGCGTATGTCAGAGATGATGGAATAATAAGACCTCTTCTCGATATTCCTCGGGCTGATATTGAAGAATATTGTAGAGCTAATAATCTTAGCTTTTGCACAGATGCAACCAACGCAGATAATGACTATACCCGAAATAAAATACGAAACAAACTTTTGCCCTTCATTGAGCAAAATTTTAATCCCAACATAAAGGAAAGTTTGTGCCGACTTTCGGACAATTCGTCAGAAGATGCAGATTTTTTAAATGGTTATGCTAAGCGTCTGTATATGCGGCTTTGCAATCCTTTGCCGGGGGATGGACCTGTGGCATTGCATATTGAAAGTCTTAATATGGTTGACAGGAGTATAGCCTCACGTGTGCTTAAGATTGCGGCAGATGAGGTGAAGAGAGGAATACGCCTTGAAAAAAAGCATATTGACGGCCTTTTTGACATTATTACAAAGCAGACCGGGGCAAGCATTGATTTGCCCGACGGTGTTGTGGCAAGTGTTCAGTACGGATGGATATCATTTGTTGATAAAACTGTTCTTCCTGAAATTATTAAAGAGAAGGATGCCTTTTTTGTCGGGATTGCACCGCATCAGGCGGTGTTTGTTGAAGCACTTGACAAGAATATCTCATTGCGAATTGAAAATGCAAAGGATTATAAGTGTAAAATTAATGAAACTGCAATCAGTTATGATTTAATTGAAGGACAACCTTTGTTTTTAAGAAACCGTCGAAGCGGTGACCGCATTGTGTGGTTCCCCGACGGAAAAACTAAGAAAATAAAAAATATACTCATAGACGAAAAAATTCCGCAAAAAGACCGTGACAAAATTCCCCTGCTGTGTACGGGGACAGAGGTTCTTGCAATTGTGGGCAGTCGTGTGAGTGAAAAATATAAAGTTACAAATGAAACAGAGAGGGCTTTGGTGATAGAATATGGAACTGTTGAATAGTCACAAAGTATTGATAGATGAACAGACTCTTGACAAAAAAGTGTCAGAAATTGCGGATGAAATCAATAAAAAATATAAGGGCGAAAAGCTGATAGTTGTAGGCGTTCTTAAGGGGGCGTTTATGTTTATGAGTGATTTGCTGAAAAAGATTACGCTTGATACCGAGGTATACTTCCTTAAAGCGTCAAGCTATGGCACGGGCACAGAGAGTACGGGGAATGTAAAAATCACCAAGGATATCGAAACGGATATCAAGGGCGAAAATGTCCTGTTGGTTGAAGACATAATCGACAGCGGATACACAATGCGCGAGGTATTAAAGATTCTTGGCGAACGTGAGCCTAAAACATTGGAACTTTGTTCCTGCCTCAGCAAGCCCGACAGAAGAGTTTGTGAGGTTAAAATAGATTATCTGGGCTTTGAAATTCCCGATAAGTTTGTAATAGGCTATGGCCTTGATTACGCTGAAAAATACAGAAATTTACCGTATATCGGATACATAGAACAATAAACGGAGGAGAAAACAATGAGTAATGAAGTAAGAACAAGATTTGCACCAAGTCCCACAGGTTATATGCACATAGGAAACCTAAGAACTGCCCTTTATGCATATCTTCTGGCAAAAGCCAATGACGGAAAGTTTATCCTTAGAATTGAGGATACCGACCAGGAAAGATATGTCGAGGGTGCGGTTGATGTTATATACAGAACTATGGCAGATACAGGACTTATCCACGATGAAGGTCCTGATAAAGACGGCGGTTTTGGACCTTATATCCAGAGCGAAAGAAGAGGTATATATAAAGAATATGCCGAAAAATTGGTAGAGCTTGGTCACGCATACTATTGCTTCTGTGATAAGGAGAGATTAGAAGATTTGCGTCAGCAGCAGACTGTTATGAAGGTTCCCACTAAGTATGATGGTCTTTGCAGTAAATTATCAAAGGAAGAAATTGAAGAAAAGCTGAAGGCAGGAGTACCTTATGTAATCCGCCAGAAGATGCCTAAGTATGGCAAAACCACATTCCATGACGAAGTTTTTGGTGAAATTTCAGTTGAAAATGCAATTCTTGATGATAATGTTTTGCTTAAGGCTGATGGTCTTCCCACATATAACTTTGCAAACGTAATTGATGATCACCTGATGCAGATTTCACATATTATTCGTGGCAGTGAGTATCTTTCATCAACACCCAAATACAATCTTTTGTATGAGGCGTTTGGTTGGGAAATTCCAAAGTATGTTCACGTATCACCGGTTATGAAGGATGCAAACAACAAGTTGTCAAAGCGTCACGGTGATGCATCTTATGAAGATTTTATTGCAAAGGGTTATCTTAAGGAGGCAATTGTCAACTACATTGCTCTTCTTGGTTGGGCACCCGGCGACGAAAGAGAAAAGTTTACAATCGAGGAACTTATAGAGGCTTTTGACGTTAAGGGTATAAGCAAGTCTCCTGCAATTTTTGACGAAAAGAAGCTGGCTTGGCTCAACGGCGAATACATCAGAGAATTGACACCTGAAAAGTTCCACGAAATGGCACTTCCCTATTATGATGGTGTTATCACAAATCCCAAGATTGATTTAAAAGAGGTCTCTGAACTTCTGCAGCCAAGATGTGAAAAGCTCTCGGATATTCCCGAGCAGGTTGATTTCTTTGATAAGTTGCCTGAATACGATAACGAGCTTTACACACACAAAAAGATGAAAACCAATCCTGAAAACTCTTTGGAGGCTCTTCAGGCTGTTCTTCCCGTAATTGAAGGGATAGAAGATTGGACAAAAGAAAATATCCACGATGAACTGATTGCACTGGTGGAAAAACTTGAACTTAAAAATGGCAGAATTTTGTGGCCTGTTCGTGTTGCGGTATCAGGCAAGGCATTTACACCGGGTGGTGGCGTAGAGCTTGCGTATATCCTTGGTAAGGACGAAACCATCAACCGTATTAAAATCGGAATTGAAAAATTATCAAAGTAAGGAATGATAAAAATGGATATAACAACAAAATTTTCGGATAGGGTAAAGCATCTTGAAGCATCGGCAATCCGTGAAATTTTTAAGCTACTTGCAAAACCCGGTATAATCAGCTTTGCAGGCGGTGCTCCTGACCCAAACCTCTTCCCTAAGAAGGAGTTTGCAGAGATTGCAAAAGAAATTCTTGAAAATCAGGGAAACGTGGCACTTCAGTATGGTGTAACCGAGGGTTATGCACCACTCAGAGACTGGACCAAGGCACGTCTGGTAAATCAAGGCATTATTACGGATGACGACGATGTAATCATTGTAAGCGGCGGTCAGCAGGGTATTGATCTTGCCACAAAATCGCTTATTAACCCGGGTGATGGTATAATCTGTGAAGAGCCCAGCTTTATTGGCGGTCTTAACTGTTTCCGTTCATTCAATGCGGAGCTTTACGGTGTCCCTGTTCTTTCAGATGGAATTGATACCGAGAAATTAGAGGAAACTTTAAAGGCACATCCCAATGTAAAACTGCTTTATACAATCTCAACATTCCAGAATCCGTCAGGTATTACAATCTCGCTGGAAAAGAGAAAGAAAATTCTGGAGCTTGCTGGAAAATATGATTTCCTTATTTACGAGGATAATCCATATGGTGAGCTGAGATTCAGTGGTGAGGAAGTTCCTACCTTTAAGTCGATGGATAAGGATGGCAGAGTTATCTACTTTGGCTCATTCTCAAAGATTTTAGCTCCCGGCATGCGTCTTGGATTTACATCTGCACCCAAGCTCTTGCTTGAAAGAATGATTATCTGCAAGCAGACCGAGGATGTTCATACTAATGTTCTTTCTCAGATGATAGCATATGAATTTGTAACTCGCTATTCAATAGACGAACATATCGCAAAGCTTCGTGCAGCTTATGGCAAAAAATGCAAATTGATGATGGATTGTATGGATAAATACTTCCCGGCATCGGTTGAACATACCTGCCCCGAGGGTGGATTGTTCCTTTTCTGCACAATGCCGGAAGGTTTTGATAGCAAAGAACTGATGAAACGCGCTCTTGACAAAAATGTTGCTTTTGTTCCCGGAACATCCTGTATGATTGATGATAAGGCGACATACAGTACCTTCCGTATGAATTATTCAACAGCGTCAGAGGAGGATATTGAAAAAGGAATTAAAGCTCTAGGCGAAGTGCTTCACGAGTTTATAGGAGAGTGAGATTATGGAGAATATAACAACAGAGCCTAAAAAAAGAATTCTTAGCGGAATTCAGCCGTCAGGTGCACTTACTTTAGGCAACTATGTTGGTGCACTTCGCAACTGGGTTCAGCTCCAGAAGGAAGATATATACGAATGTTATTATATGATTGCTGACCTTCATGCAATTACCGTAAGGCAGGAGCCCGCGGCACTAAGAAGAAATTGTATGGATTTGCTTGCAATATTTATAGCCTGCGGTCTTGACCCTGAGAAAGAACCAATCTTTTTTCAGTCGCATGTTCCGGCACATACACAGCTTGGATGGGTGCTTGATTGCAACACCTATATGGGCGAGCTTTCAAGAATGACACAGTTTAAGGATAAAAGTAAAAAGCACGAAAATAATATTAATGCAGGTCTTTTTACATATCCGTCTCTTATGGCGGCAGACATTCTGCTTTATCAGGCTGATTTAGTTCCAGTGGGAAAGGACCAGACACAGCATCTTGAACTTGCGCGCAATCTTGCACAGCGCTTTAACAATGCATACAGTGACACATTTAAAGTTCCTGAAGGATATATTCCTAAGGTTGGGGCAAAAATAATGAGTCTTCAGGATCCAATGCAGAAGATGTCAAAGTCGGATCCTAATGAAAATTCCTTTATTCTTATGCTTGACCCCATTGATAAGGTGGTAAAAAAGATAAAACGAGCGGTTACTGACTCAGGTTCTGAGGTAAGACGCGGCGAGGGTAAGGAAGGCGTTGAAAACCTTATGAGTATTTACTCTGCGGTTACCGGCAAAACTATGGATGATATTGAACTTGAGTTTGAAGGCAAGGGCTACGGCGATTTTAAATCAGCGGTTGCTGAGGCTGTTGCTGAAACTTTAAGACCTATTCAGGAAAGACATGCTGACCTTATCAAAAATAAGGATTATCTTGAATCGGTTTACAAGCGTGGTGCCGAACAGGCAAACCGCACTGCGATGAAAACAATATCAAAGGTATACAGAAAGGTAGGCTTTATTCAGCCTTAAGGATAAATAAAAATGTTTAAAACCATTGTTATGTTTATTATGCTGGCATTTGCAGTGGGCTTTTTAATTTCTTTTGCATCAACGCCCACAGTGATTTCTCTGGCACGAAAAATCAATGCAATTGATGTACCAAAGGATTCACGCAGAATTCATAAAAAACCCACTCCGTTGATTGGTGGACTTGCCATTTTCTATGGATTTATCATAAGTGTTTTGTGCTTTGCCACAATGGAACGCGAACTTATGGGTATTCTCATAGGTGCTGTTATTATGGTGACAGTCGGTATTATTGATGATATGCGTGATTTAAATGCTAAAGTGAAATTGTTATTTCAGATAATTGCGGCGGCGATAGTGATATATTTTGGTGTGGATATTCAGTATGTGGCAAATCCTCTTGCAAACTGGTTTGGCCCCCAATACGTTAATCTGGGATTGTGGTCGATTCCTATTACTATGATTTGGATTATAGGTGTTACCAATGCAATAAACCTTATTGATGGCCTTGACGGTCTTGCGGCAGGTGTTTCGTCAATTGCATCTGTTGCACTTCTTTCAATGACGCTGCTTTCACAAAATGTTAATGCGGCAATTGTTACTGCGGCACTTGCAGGTGCAGGCTTTGGATTTTTGCCATACAACTTCAACCCTGCAAAGATTTTTATGGGCGATACAGGCTCAACATTTCTAGGCTTTGTGCTTGCCACCATTTCAATTCAGGGTGTTATGAAGACTTATGCAGTTGTGTCGATTGCAGTTCCTGTACTGATTTTGGGTCTGCCCATATTTGATACTTTGTTTGCAATAATTCGCCGTATACTTAAAAGAAAGCCTATTATGTCACCCGACCGCGGGCATCTGCACCACAGATTACTTGATATGGGATTTTCACAAAAACAGACAGTAACAATTCTTTATACACTTACAAGTATTCTGTGCCTTACAGCAGTTGTTATGGCATTGAAGGGTGCTTTGCGGGGACTTATTCTGGTTTTGGCAGTTGTTGTGATTTTAATTGTAACTTTTGCAGTTATTGAACCTAAAAATGAAGAAAATAATGGTTCAAAGGAGGATACAAATGAAAAAAATTAAAGTAATGACGATTTTCGGTACTCGTCCGGAAGCTATTAAAATGGCGCCATTGGTAAAGGAACTTGAAAAAAACGAGAACATTGAATCAATTGTCTGTGTTACTGCACAGCATCGACAAATGCTTGACCAGGTTCTTGAAATTTTTGAAATTAAACCTGACTATGACTTGAATATTATGAAGGATAGACAAACCCTTATCAGCATCACAACACGTGGTTTAGAGGGGCTTGACGATGTGATGAAGGAAGCAAAGCCTGATTTGGTGCTTGTCCATGGTGATACATCAACAACTTTTGTTGGCAGTTTAGCGGCTTTCTATAACCAGATTGCTGTTGGTCACGTTGAGGCTGGACTCAGAACATTTGATAAATATTCACCGTTTCCCGAAGAAGTTAATCGCCGTCTCACCGGTGTGATTGCGGATATGCATTTTTCACCTACCGAGCGTAACCGTGAAAATCTTCTTCGTGAAAATGTCGATGACAGCACAATTTACATTACTGGTAATACTGTAATCGATGCACTCCAGACAACAGTACGTCCTGATTATGTGTTTAAAGACGAAGGTTTAGCGTCAATGAACTGGGACAGCAAAAAGGTAATTGTTATGACAGCACACCGCCGTGAAAATTTAGGCGAGCCGTTAAAGAACATCTGCCGTGCTGTAAAGAGAATTGTGGAAGATTTCCCCGAGGTAGAGGTTGTATATCCCGTTCACATGAACCCTGCTGTTCGCGAGGTTGCATACAGTATTCTTGGAGATATGGACAGAGTTAAACTTATTGAACCTGTAAATGCTGACGAGCTTCATAATGCAATCAGCCGTGGTTATATGGTTATGACAGATTCAGGCGGCCTTCAGGAGGAAGCTCCGTCACTTGGTAAGCCTGTACTTGTTATGCGCAACGAAACCGAGCGCCCCGAGGCAGTTGATGCAGGAACAGTAAAAATTGCCGGTGTAGACGAGAATGTAATTTATAATCTTGCAAAAGAACTGATTACCGACGAGTCAGCGTACAACAAGATGGCAAAGGCTGTTAACCCTTATGGCGACGGTCACGCATCAGAACGTATAGTTAAAGCAATTGTAGATAAGTATTGTAAATAAATTTTGCAAATATAAAAGAGCCGTTTTCGAAATATCGAAAACGGCTCTTGGTATTTTATTTTATATACTAAATCTCGTAGTCAAAACTTGCACGGCTGCCAACCTGTGAACGTACATAAGTGGCAACTTCAACGTGCTTGGGGTGAACCTGATAGCCTTTGAGTGCGGCTTCGTCTACAAAGGTGCTGTCAAGAATTAAATCACCGCTTGATGATGCAAGGGGATTGATTGACACCTTGATTTCGGTAAGACCGTCAATTTGTCCCATAAGGCCTTCAATGCCTTCCTTAATTTTTGCTGCCGCAACGGCTCTTTCGTCGGCGGTCAGTTCTTCCTTAAAATTCCATATAATTACGTGTTTTATCATTTTAATCAACCTCTCTTTTTATTTTTTAGAAACGGAAATCTCTTTTTCCGTCTTCAATTTCTGCAATGTATTTCTTTGCCAATTCCCTTGTTTTTTCATTGGGAACCTTTTCAATTTCATTTTTGATTACTTTTAAACCATTCTCAACCGTTTGGGGTGATGCATAGTCGGTAAGATATTCTTTTAAAGTTATCAAGGCATTTGGCTGACAGCAGTTTGCAATTTGCCCTGATTTTGCCAGTGACATAAAGCGGTCTCCCGTTCTGCCTTCACGATAACATGCGGTACAAAAGCTTGGAATATAGCCAAGTTCAAGCAGCCAGTTAACTACAGCGTCAAGGGGACGGGTGTCGCTGATGTCAAACTGTGCGGAATTTTCGTCCTCGGGCTCGTCGTGTATATAACCACCAACAGAAGTTTTTGACCCGCCGCTTATCTGTGATACACCAAGACGCAAAACTCTTTCTCTTGATGCCTTTGACTCACGTGTTGAGATAATCATACCCGTGTATGGCACGGCGATGCGGATAACTGCAACAATCTTTTCAAAAATTTCGTCAGATATTGCATTGGTAAAGGAATCTTTATCAATACCCTCAGCAGGACAAATTCTGGGAACGCTTATGGTATGAGGACCAACACCCTTTGCCGCCTCAAGATGCTCTGCGTGCATAAGCAGACCGACAAAGTCGTAGCGGTACATCTCTAGACCAAACAAAACGCCGATACCTACATCATCAATGCCGCCATCCATCGCTCTGTCCATAGCCTCGGTGTGGTATGCGTAGTTATGCTTGGGACCTGTTGGGTGAAGTGCTTCATAATTTTCTTTGTGGTAGGTTTCCTGAAAGAGTATGTATGTGCCGATACCTGCATCCTTCAGTTTACGGTAATTTTCAACTGTTGTTGCCGCAATATTGACATTTACACGGCGGATTGCGCCATTTTTGTGCTTGATGCCGTAAATTGTGTCAATACTTTCAAGAACGTATTCTATGGGGTTGTTAACAGGGTCTTCGCCAAGCTCGATTGCTAGGCGCTTGTGTCCCATATCCTGAAGGGCAATAACCTCAGCCTTGATTTCTTCCTGAGTAAGTTTTTTTCGGGTGATGCATTTGTTGCCGTAATGATAGGGGCAGTATGTGCATCCGTTTACACAGTAGTTTGAAAGGTACAGGGGAGCAAACATAACAATACGGTTTCCGTAAATTTTTTCTTTTATTTTGATTGCAAGGTCTTTTATTGCCTGAATCGCTTCGGGAATATCACATTCAAGAAGAACTGCCGCCTCACGGTGTGTAAGGCCCTTGCAGTCCTCAGCACGTTTAATGAGGGAGAATATAAGCTCCTTGTTTGACTTATTTGCTTTTGCGTATTCAATAGTTTCAAGGATTTCTTCATGATTGATAAATTCCTCGGCAACTAATGATTTAACATCATATTTTGCCATAACATTCATCCTCTCTTTAATATATCTTTAAAATCTCCGCGTGATACGGTGATTTCGTAACCAATTTTTTTCATTTTTTTCTTTAATGCCTCAACGCCTTCGGCGGCTTCTTCATCGGTACTTATTTTGCCATCATACAACATATATTTCTTTCTGACAGATATAGGCGAAAGATTGGGCATTACAACGTTTGCACCCGAGAGAATTCCCATTTCGCGACCTTTGGGATGAATAGTCCCTAAAGCAGTAGTAGAGGGAAGAAGAACATTTTTTTGCATTATTCTGACCAAAGCCAGTAAGAAAAGTGTCAACTCTAGACTGCCACGTGGCTCCTTGCCAAAGGGTGTGTCCTTGTGTGGAACAAATGGACCGATGCCTACCATCTGCGGTTTAAGATTGTGGATAAAAAGTAAATCTTCTGCCAATGTTTCAAAGGTCTGAAACGGCGAGCCTACCATAAATCCGCAGCCTGTCTGAAAACCGATGTCTTTAAGATTAAAAAGACATTCCTTGCGGCTTGCAAGAGAAAGATTTTCGGGATGAAGACGTGAATAGTGTTCGGGGTTTGCTGTTTCGTGACGAAGGAGGTATCTGTCTGCTCCTGCATCAAAAAACTTTTGATATGTATCCCTAGACTTTTCGCCGATTGAGAGTGTTACGGCACAGTCAGGGAATTCTGTTTTAATTGACTTCACAATATCACAAACAAGCTCATCTTTAAAGTGGGGGTCTTCCCCGCCTTGCAAAACAAAGGTGCGAAAGCCTAATTTATATCCTTCGTGGCAACATTCCAGAATATCCTCTTTTGTAAGCCGATATCGTGATACATTGCTGTTTTCTGCACGCAAACCGCAGTAAAGACAGTTTTGTTTGCAGATGTTTGTAAATTCAATAAGACCACGAATATAAATTTTGTTACCGAAATATTTAATTGCGGTTTCTCTTGAAAGTTCTTGCGCAAACTTCAAATCTTCATCAGTATAGGTGGAAAGAAGCTGTACAAATTCATGCTTTTGGAGAACGCCCTGCCCATCAAGTTTAGTTATAAGTTCCTTGTTTGTCATAAACTACTCCTTGGAATATACGGTTTTTACCGATACACCCTTAACCATACCAAGCTTGCCCGAAAGTGCACCGATAATATCAGTGGAGGCATCAACGATAACGCTGATTACCGATAACTTTCTTTCGCGATAGGGAATACCCATTCTGCCAACAATGTAGCTGCCGTATTCGTGAAGAATCTGATTGATGTCGTCGGCACATTCGGTATTTTCTACTATTATTCCAATTATTGCAATTCGTGTATTCATAAAATTACCTCTTGGCGCTAAAAAAATAATGCACCAATGCAATGCTGCAAAGGTGCACGAAAATACAAACAAAACTTTCTGACCTTTGCCCCAGACGCAGAAATAATCCTTATCTTCAGCATCAGACAATGACTTTGCCTGTTATTATTTTATCAAATTCAAAGAGATATGTCAATATTGAGTTGTATGAAAATTATATGTATATTTTTGGATTGAAATTTCAAGAAGAATATTGTATAATATACTTGAAATCAGGAGGTGACACCAATGATTTATTTTGTTGAAGATGATGATAATATCCGCAAACTGGTTTGCTATGCTCTTGCAAAAGAGGGATACGAGGTAAAAGGTTTTGCTTTGCCCAGAGTCTTCTGGACAGAGATGAATATTGCCTTGCCTCAGCTGATTTTGCTTGACATAATGCTTCCGCAGGAGGATGGACTGCAAATTCTTGAAAAACTCCAAAAAGATGAAAGAACAACAGATATTCCTGTTATAATGCTTACTGCAAAAGACAGCGAATTTGACAAAGTAACAGGTCTTGATATGGGGGCAGATGATTATATTGCAAAACCTTTTGGTATGACCGAACTTGTGTCACGTATCCGTGCGGTTCTGAGAAGGTATAAGAAGGCAAACCCTATAAATGAATATCATATAGGCGAGCTTTATGTCAATCCTGATAAGCATATTGTTCAGGTTTCGGGCGAAGAAATAAACCTTTCATTTAAGGAGTTTTCGCTTTTATTATTGCTGCTGGAGGCAGAAGGCAATGTGGTAAAACGTGAAGCGCTGCTTTCAAAGGTCTGGGGCGATTTTTATGACGAATCAAGAACCTTGGATGTACATATACGCAAACTCAGGGTTAAACTTGGCAGTTCGGGCGAGCTTATACACACTGTTAAGAATATAGGATATAAGATGGGAGGAAGCACTGGTGAATGAAAAGATTTTTCGTTCAAGTTTTCTTACTTCGTTGCTTGTTTTGCTTGTTAGCTTTGTTTTAATTTTTGGAATACTGTTTGAATATTTCCAGCAGCAGATTATGTCCGAGTTAAAAAACGAGGTGAATTATATATCCTATGCTATTGAAAGTGAAGGGATAGGCTATATTGACAATTTTAAGGGTAGTGACAAAAGAATAACCATTATTGCCCCTGACGGAACGGTGATTGCCGACACCTCAGTAGATTCTACACAACTGGATAACCATACCGAACGCGAAGAAATTGCCGAGGCAGCAAAGAATGGTTGGGGTTCAAGCTCAAGATATTCAGATACATTGATGAAGAAAATTTCATATTATGCGGTAAAACGCGAAGACGGAAGTTTTTTGAGAGTATCCACCAAACAGAACTCTGTGATAGCGATTTTGCTTGGTTTGATTCAGCCACTTATTGTGATTATATTCATTGTTATGGGTATTTCGTTGTTCCTTTCCCATCGGTTGTCTAAGGCGATTGTAAAGCCCATAAATGACCTTGACCTTGACGATCCTACTAAAAACGAAACCTACGACGAGTTAACTCCTTTGCTGAGAAAGATTTCTGTACAGAAGAGAACAATTGACAGTCAGATAAAGGAGGCAAGGAAAAAACAGGAGGAATTCAGACT
Source organism: Clostridia bacterium (assembly GCA_045648175.1). Taxonomy (GTDB): domain Bacteria; phylum Bacillota; class Clostridia; order Monoglobales; family Monoglobaceae; genus SIG440. Next base: position 50,316 of record JAZRNN010000030.1, on the reverse strand, counting down.
TATTAGCGAGAACATGAGCGAAGGGCTGATTGTAACGGATATAAACCATAATATACTTACCTGTAATAATTCTGCATTGAGTATTCTTGAAGCCGACGGTTCAAAAGTTGAAAATGTTCTGATGATTAACCGTACAGAAAATTTCCGTGCAGCAGTTGAAATAGCCTTGAATGGCAATAGATCAGAAAGTGATTTGGATATAGATACAAAAAAATACAGATTAATTGCCAACCCTGTTTTTGAAGGTGAAAAAGTAATCGGTGCGGTAATTATGATTATAGACATCACCGAGAGCGCAAAGCGCGAGATGCTGAGACGTGAATTTACATCAAATGTTTCTCATGAGTTAAAAACTCCTCTTACATCAATATCAGGCTTTGCTGAAATGATGAAGATGGGGGGTACGCCTGACAGCACGGTGGTGGATTTTTCTACCTCTATTTATGACGAGGCTCAGCGTCTTATTACTCTGGTGACAGATATTATAAAGCTGTCAGAGTTTGATGAAAAGTCTGCTCAGCTGATAATGGAAAAGGTAGATTTGTATGAACTGTCAGAGGAAATCATTGACCGACTTAAGCCGGTGGCGGATAGGAGCATGGTTGAACTCAGACTCTTTGGAGAGCACGCAGTAATTTCGGGGACCCGGAAAATTCTCAGTGAAATGGTATATAACCTTTGTGATAATGCCATAAAATATAACAAGAAAGACGGAACTGTAGATATTGTGGTCAGCGGATGTGATGACGGAAGGGTATATCTTACCGTAAGAGATACGGGGATAGGGATTCCATATACAGATCAGAGCAGAGTTTTTGAACGTTTTTATCGGGTTGATAAAAGTCATTCAAAGCAGGTGGGAGGTACCGGACTGGGACTTTCCATAGTTAAGCACGGTGCGGCATATCATAATGCGGAAATAACTCTTGAAAGTGCGGTGGATAAAGGCACAAGAGTTACTGTTGAATTTAATATATAATACTAAATGACCGTTTGGGATAAATTCTGGCGGTCTTTTGTTTTATAGGAAATTACAACTTTTATGTTGTATTTCCTATAAAACAAAAACTTAAATCGAATTGCCCGTGCAAAATTTTCGGCTTTGCCGAAATGCACGTGGGCAAACAAAGTGTTATTAACCCGACCGCCGCCTGCGGCGAACGGCGTAGTCGCTTTGTTTATGTTAAGTCTATGTTAACCTTGAGTTAATCCTTGGAAATATTACTTGAGTTGAATTGTTAGATTATGCTATATTATAATCGTTCAATAAAGGTAACATCATATAATAGGAGGAAGATGAGTAGATGGATATTTTTAATGTATTGGAATTAATCAGCGGCTTGTGTCTGTTTCTCTTTGGTATGGACGTTATGGGCTCGGCTCTTGAAAGACGTGCAGGTGGCAGTCTTCAGTCCTTACTAAGCAGACTGACAACAGGCAAAATTGCGGGACTTCTTACGGGTCTTGGTGTCACTGCGGTAATCCAGAGTTCATCGGCTACCACGGTTATGGTAGTTGGTTTTGTAAACTCAGGTCTTATGACTCTTAAGCAGGCGATAAATGTAATTATGGGTGCCAACATAGGTACAACGGTGACAGCATGGATTCTCAGCCTTGGCGGCATAAATGGTGACAATCTTTTTGTACAGCTTTTAAAGCCTATGTCTTTTACTCCTGTACTTGCATTGATTGGTATAATTTTCTTTATGTTCTTAAAGGACAGCAAGAAAAAAGATACAGGTGCTATTTTACTTGGTTTTGCGGTTTTAATGTTTGGTATGGATATTATGTCAGAAGCCGTTGCGGGACTTAAGGATGTTGAAGGATTTAAAGAGCTTTTCCTGATGTTTAAAAACCCGATTTTGGGTGTTCTTGCCGGCGCTATTCTTACTGCAATTATTCAGTCAAGTTCGGCATCGGTGGGCATTTTGCAGGCTCTTGCAACAACGGGTCTTGTATCTTACGGCGCGGCAACCCCAATTATTATGGGTCAGAACATAGGTACTTGTATTACGGCAATTCTTTCGTCATTCGGTACAAACCGCAATGCAAAGCGTGCTGCTCTTGTTCACCTTTCGTTTAATGTTATCGGTACAGTAGTATGTCTTGCGGTGTTCAGCATTGTAAAGTCGGCGTTTGCTCCTGATATTCTTAATCAGGCAACCAATCAGGCGGGAATTGCGATATGTCACTCGGTATTTAATGTTGTCTGCACAACGATTTTGCTGCCTATGTCAGGCGTACTTGAAAAAATTGCTTACATTCTTGTGCCCGAGGCAAAAATACCCGATACAGTTACTGAGCTTGATGAAAGACTTCTTGCAACACCTTCAATTGCCATAGAAAGATGCCGCGAGCTTTCAGTAGATATGGCAAAGGGTGCAATTGCTGCTCTTAAAGACAGTCTTGTTTGCCTTAAAGAATATTCTCCTGATATGGCGAAAAAGATTAAAGATGCCGAAGAACAGACTGACCATTATGAAGATATAATCGGCACATATCTTGTAAAGCTAAGTGCCCACCAGATAAGCGACCGTGACAGTGCAGAGGCTGCAACACTTCTTAAAATCATAGGTGACCTTGAACGTATTTCAGACCACGCTGTAAGTCTTGTCAAGGCAAGTGAGGAATTAAAGGAAAAGGATATTACCTTCTCAGCAGAGGCAGTTGCAGAGCTTGATAATCTTTCAAATGCAATTGATGAAATTCTTGATTATACATTGGCGGCGTTTGACCAAAGCGATATCAGTTCGGCACGAAATGTCGAACCACTTGAACAGGTTATCGACGTTTTGAAGAAAAAACTGCGTACAGGTCACATAAAAAGATTACAGCAGGGTGCCTGCAGTATCGAAACAGGCTTTATATGGTCAGACATACTTACCAATCTTGAACGTACATCCGACCATTGCTCCAACATTGCCGGCTGTATAATTGATGCAGAAGCAGAAAACCTAAATCTTCACGAATCACTTCGTGCAATGAAAACAGATGACCCTGATTTCAAAGCAAAATATGCTGATTTTGAGGCAAAATACGTTATATAAAATAAAAGAGCGGATTGCAGTTGGCACTCCGCTATTCAATTAGTTTCCTTGAATTATGTCTATAATTACTCTCGGGCAGACATAAAATTGTGAAATTTTACATATAGAGATTGTATGAATAAAACAATGTTGGAAAATTTGCATAGAATTAAAGAAAATTTTCGTAGAACTATTGCAAAAAGTGTCAAAAAGTGTTAAAATTATACCATTATTTTTTTAGGGGGAAATATTATGACATATGTTGAAAGAGTTATTGATGATGTAAAGAAAAAACATCAGAACGAGCCTGAGTTTATTCAGACAGTTACTGAAGTGTTTTCAAGCATAGCACCTGTTATCGAAAAACATCCGGAATATGAAAAGGCAGCTCTTCTTGAAAGAATGGTTGAGCCTGAAAGACAGATAACATTCCGTGTTACATGGACAGATGACAATGGTAATGTTCATGTTAACACAGGCTATCGTGTACAGTTTAACGGTGCAATTGGTCCTTACAAGGGCGGTCTTCGTTTCCATCCTTCTGTATATATCGGTATTATCAAGTTTCTTGGTTTTGAACAGACCTTCAAAAACAGCCTTACAGGTCTTCCTATCGGCGGCGGTAAGGGTGGTAGTGACTTCGACCCCAGAGGCAAGAGCGATGCAGAGATTATGAGATTCTGTCAGGCATTTATGACAGAACTATACAGACATATTGGTCCCGACGTTGACGTTCCTGCAGGCGATATCGGTGTAGGTGGCAGAGAAATTGGTTACCTCTTTGGTCAGTACAAGAGAATTAAGGCGTGCTGGGAGAACGGTGTTCTTACAGGTAAGGGCTTATCTTACGGTGGTTCGCTTATCAGACCTGAAGCTACAGGTTTTGGTGCTACATATTATGCAAACGAAGTTCTTAAGCATCTTGGCGACACAATCGAAGGCAAGACAGTTGCAGTTTCAGGCTTTGGTAATGTTGCATGGGGTGTTTGCCAAAAGGTTGCAGACCTTGGCGGTAAGGTTGTTACAATTTCAGGCCCTGATGGCTATGTTTATGATCCAGACGGTGTTGTAACAAAAGAAAAGATTGCATATCTCCTTGAAATGAGAGCTTCAGGCCGTGACCGTGCTCAGGATTATGCAGATAAGTTTGGTTGTCAGTTCTTTGCAGGCAAAAAGCCCTGGGAAGTTAAGGTTGACATTTGTATGCCTTGTGCAACACAGAACGAAGTTAATCTTGAAGAAGCAAAGAAGATTGTGGCAAATGGTACAAAGTATTATATCGAAGTTGCAAATATGCCCACAACAGATGATGCTATGGAATATCTTAAAGAAGCAAAGGCTATTATTGGTCCTTCAAAGGCTGTTAATGCCGGCGGTGTAGCAGTTTCATCACTTGAGATGGCTCAAAACTCTATGAGATACAGCTGGACAGAAGAGGAAGTTGATGAAAAGCTTAAGGGTATTATGATTAACATTCATAAGGTTTCAATGGAGGCGGCTGAAGAATACGGTCTTGGCTATGACCTGGTTGCAGGTGCAAATATTGCAGGCTTTATGAAGGTTGCAGATGCTATGATGGCTCAGGGTATTTTCTAAAAACAGTTTTTACAAAGGATGCGGATAAAATCCGCATCTTTTTTTCGTTAAAGCGTAAAACACTATATGAAGTATTTGGTATATACAAAATCGACAAATGATAGTGTATTTTGTTATTTAAAACGCCAAAATAATGAAAATTTAGTAAAGATATTGAAAAGTCAGCGAAAATATTATAAAATAAAAAAGATGATTTTTTTATTGAGGAGTGAATTATATGAACACATTAGAAAAACTGTTTAAACTTAAAGAACGCGGAACAAATGTCCGCACCGAAATTATTGCAGGTGTCACAACATTCCTTGCAATGGCGTATATTCTTGCAGTTAATCCCGGAATGTTGGGAATTATCCCCGATGGCCCCGGTGCACCGGCTATATTTATGGCAACAGCTTTGTCTGCAGCGATTGCTACTATTTGTATGGCGTTTTTTGCCAACTATCCCGTAGCATTGGCTTCAGGTATGGGTCTTAATGCATTTTTTACCTACACGGTTTGTCTTACAATGGGCTATTCTTATAAGGTAGCACTTACCTCTATCCTGTTTGAAGGTATCATCTTTATGGTTCTTTCAGTTTTTAAGTTCAGAGAAGCTTTAGTTAATAAAATTCCCAAGAACTTAAAACTTGGCATTACTGCAGGTATTGGTTTGTTTATTGCAATCATTGCACTTATCAATGCAGGTGTAGTTGTTAACAACGATTCTACCTTGGTAGGTCTTGGTAGTCTTGGCACACCGCAGGTTTCTCTTGCAATTATCGGTCTTGTTATTATCGGTATTCTGCATCACTACAAGGTTAAGGGAGATATCCTGCTTGGCATCCTGGCAACATGGGTACTTGGTATTGTTGCAGAACTTTGCGGTTGGTATGTTGTAGACGTTGAAAACGGTGTTTATTCACTGATTCCTTCGCTTTCATGGGACGCTATAAAGGCAAACTTTGCTGCTCCGGCTCTTTTCCAGTTTGACTTTGGTTTTGTCAAAGACAATTTTATAGGCTTTGTAATCGTTATGTTTACATTCCTTTATACCGATATTTTTGATACAGTTGGTACTCTTATTGGTGTTGCTCAAAAGGGTAATCTTCTTGACAAGGACGGAAACCTCCCCAAGGCAAGCGGTGCTTTGATGGCTGATGCTGTCGGTACAGTTGCAGGTGCGTGTCTCGGCACTTCAACTGTTACCAGTTATGTTGAGTCAAGTGCGGGTGTTTCGGCAGGCGGCAGAACAGGTCTTACTGCTTTGACAACAGGTGTTCTGTTCCTCATTGCTATTCCTCTTGCACCAATATTCCTTGCTATTCCAGGTTTTGCGACTGCACCTGCGATGCTGTTTGTTGGCTTACTGATGCTTTCGGCAGTTAAGGAAATGGACTTTGACAGTGACATTGCTGATGCAATCGGCGGATTTCTTGCAATCATTATGATGCCCTTTACATATTCGATTGCTAACGGAATTATGTTTGGTATGCTTGCTTGGGTTGTTCTTAAGCTTGCTACTGGCAAGGCTAAAGAAATCAGTGGTGTTATGTGGGTTTCGGTTATTCTGTTTGCGATATACGTTGCACTCAAAGTTATGGGTCTTGCATAAAATATATTATTGAAGACAAGAAGTCCCTCGTCTTCAAGGCGAGGGATGTACTATGTATATAATTTCAAAGGAGTAGTGACATAAATGGAAAAGTTTTACAAAATGGAAATTGCGGGAGTAGAACGTGAACTTCCTCTTTGCAAGGTATCAGATGATTTTTATATTGGCGCATTTATTATGTTTGGCGATGTGGAAATTACAGTAAACTGCGCACGTGAACTTCTGAAAAAAGCACCGGAATGTGATGTAATGATTACTGCCGAGTCAAAGGGAATTCCCCTTCTTTATGAAATGGCACGTCAGGCAGGTCACAACTATTATATCGTTGCACGTAAGGGCCCAAAGCTTTATATGAAGGATGTAATCACCACCGAAGTGGATTCTATTACTACTGCCCACAAGCAGACTCTTTGCGTGGGTGCTGAAGAGGCAGAGGCGATGAACGGCAAGCGTGTTTTGATTGTTGATGACGTTATCAGCACAGGTGAGTCATTGGCGGCACTTGAAAAACTTATTAATCAGGTTGGCGGAATTGTTGTCGGTAGAATGGCTGTTCTTGCCGAAGGCGACGCTATTGGTCGTGAAGATATTACTTATCTTGAACCGCTTCCTGTATTTCACGCGGACGGTAGTATAATTAAATAATAAAGCAAAAAAAGAACCCTGGTTAGCCAAGGTTCTTTTTAAACGCCCAACAAAAAATATTATACCATAATATAATAGGTATTGTAAAGAAAAATTTTATAAAACTCCGCAATTTCTGCTATATGAACAAAAAAGATGTTTTCACTTTTTATAATTTGTCAATTGAAATAGGGGTTTAAATGTGCTACACTTAAATCAAGGAAAGGAAGGTACAGTCCAATGAAAAAGTAAAGCTTCAAAACTTGAAAATGAAGGCAGCAACAAACACGACGGTGTATAAACGGTTTATATAGATTAAAGAAAGAGATATAAATTTAAAAGCCTTTGTTTGAAAAGTTGAGGACTCGTTCTCTATAGAGGTAGTACATCTTAAACATCAGGTTGTTCTCATTAGAGGAAGATTAAAAATATGTGTTTAAAAAGATTGCGAAAGATGTGGAGAACAGATTAGGAAAGTGAGGTAAACAATTGATGCTAGATACAAAGAGTGAACAGAAGTGACCCTTGGTTGCAGAAATGGATGCAGTCAAGGGTCACTTTTTTTATGTTCATTTTTTGTTGACAAAACTATTCATATAAACTAAAATAAAAAGTATCTTACATTGATTAACGAAAGGCAGATTTATGAGTGAATTTAAAAACTATCATCCATTTGTAAATTTTATATATTTTATATTTGTAATAGGCTTTTCGTGCGTTTTTATGCATCCGGTATGTCTTTGTATCTCTCTTTTCAGCGGAGTTGTATATCTTATAAGTATTAAGCGCCGAAGGGGTATGAAAAATTTTGCATATATGATGCCCGTAATGCTTGCTATGGCGTTTATAAACCCGTTGGTAAACCACAACGGTGCCACAATATTGGGATATTTGCCAAGCGGAAACCCACTGACTTTAGAGGCATTTATATATGGTATTGCCGCTTCAATGATGATTATAAGCGTTGTTTGCTGGTTCTCGTGTTGCACTGAGATTATGACAAGCGACAAAACCTTATGGCTGTTTGGGCGAATCATTCCGTCTATTTCTCTGGTTATTTCGATGACACTTAGGTTTGTTCCGCAATTTTCAACACAGCTTAAAGATGTGATAAATGCACAACAAGGAATAGGATGTGGCATAACAGGCGGTAATATAATTAAAAAGGCAAAAGGCGGACTCAGGGTTTTGTCAATAATGATAAGTCGCACTTTAGAAAATTCAATTGAAACTGCGGACAGTATGAAATCCCGTGGATATGGAACACTGAGAAGAACAGCCTTTTCAATATTTGTTTTTGACAAGCGTGATGCAAAAGCTTTGGTATGTATCGTTTTTTTGGGAATATATACTCTTGTATGTGGTATAATGGGCGGAATGTATTTTAGTTATTTTCCGTCAATGACTGCTGTTGAACCATCGTTTTTTACAGTAAGCACTTTTGTTGCATATTTTGCACTTTGTATAATTCCAATAGTTATTGACCAAAGGGAGGCGAGAAGGTGGAAGTCTTTAAAATCAAAAATCTGAGTTTTACTTATCCCAACAGATGCGTAAAAGCTCTTGACGGTATAAACATAACTATAAATAATGGCGAATTTGTAACTTTGTGTGGTAAGTCCGGTTGCGGAAAGACAACTTTGCTGCGACTTTTTAAATCTTCACTTGCTCCCTTTGGTGAAATGGTTGGGTCAATAGATTTTAACAGCAAATTATTATCAGAAACTTCAACTTTGGAACAAGCAAGCAGAATCGGTTTTGTAATGCAAAGCCCTGATGCTCAGATTGTCACAGACAAGGTGTGGCACGAATTGGCGTTTGGTCTTGAAAGTCTTGGTTATCCTAACTCAGAAATCAGGTCAAGAGTTTCTGAAATGGCATCATTTTTTGGTATACAAAACTGGTTTTATAAAAATGTGACCGAACTTTCCGGGGGCGAAAAACAACTCCTTAACCTTGCTTCCGTGATGGTTATGCAGCCATCGGTGCTAATACTGGACGAGCCAACTGCTCAGCTTGACCCAATTGCGGCACAAAACTTTTTTAAAACTCTTGAAAAGATAAACCGCGAGCTTGGCACAACGATTATTTTGTCGGAGCATCGGCTGGAGGACGTATTTCCCATTTCAGACAGAGTAATTGTTATGGATAACGGCAAAATTATCGCAGACGGAAATCCTGAAAATGTTGGCGAAAAACTAAAAAAAGAAAATCACGATATGTATTTTGCCATACCGACTCCGATGCGGATACATAGTTCTGTGGGTGATAACACCAAATGCCCCATAACAGTTGGTCAAGGCAGAAAGTGGCTTGGCGAATATTCAAAAACAAAACCTTTAAAGGCTGAGTTGATACCTAAAATTAAGGATAATAACGTATATTCTGATGTTGTTGTAGAATTAAGAGATGTGTGGTTTCGTTATGAAAAGGATTTGCCTGATGTTGTAAAAGGTATAAATCTTTGCGTAAATAAGGGTGAATTCTTTGCGATAGTAGGCGCAAACGGAACGGGCAAGACAACAGCCCTGTCATTAATATCGGGATTAAATAAACCGTACAGGGGCGATGTGCGGATATTTGGTGAAGAAATTTACAAGGTGCATGGGTTATATAAAGGCATTTTAGGTGTGCTCCCTCAAAAACCGCAAGACTTGTTTGTGAATAATACAGTTTATAAGGAACTTTCAGATATGCTTTCGGGCAAAAAAATGTCCAAAGAAGAAAAAAATGAAAAGGTAAAATATATTTCACGTCTGTGTCGTATAGATAATTTGCTTGAAAGCCATCCATATGACTTATCGGGTGGCGAACAGCAAAGAGCTGCTCTTGCAAAAGTACTTATGATGACTCCTGAAATTTTACTACTTGACGAACCTACAAAGGGGTTTGATGCACATTTTAAACAGATTTTTTCAAGTATTATCAAAGACCTCAAATCACAAGGTACTACCATTGTTATGGTATCTCATGATATTGAGTTCTGTGCTGAATATGCAGATAGATGTGCAATGTTTTTTGACGGCAACATCACCTCTCAGGGACATCCAAGGGAATTTTTTGCGGGAAAGAGCTTTTATACAACAGCCGCAAACCGTATGGCACGGACGTATCTTCCTGATGCGGTGTTAGCGGAGGATGTAATTCTTGCTTGTGGCGGGGTTGTCTCTGAACGAAAGATAGAAAAAAATGATACCTATTTCCCTGATGTTAAAAATGAATTTACGCTGAAACCACCGTTGCCCACAAAAAACAAGCTATCTAAAAATACTTTTGTTATGGTAATGTTTATCTTGTTTGCGATACCCTTTACAATTTATCTGGGGAAATTCTTTTCGTTTGACCGAAAGTATTATGCCATAAGTTTGATTATAATAATGGAAACCTTGATACCATTTTGTATGTTATTTGAAAAAAGAAAACCTCAGGCAAGAGAGCTTGTGCTGATAAGCGTTTTGTGTGCGCTTGATGTAGCGGGAAGAGCAGCGTTCTTTATGGTGCCGCACTTTAATCCGATGGTAGCTATTGTGATTATTACCGGTGTGTGCTTTGGTGGCGAAACGGGATTTTTGGTTGGTGCAATTAGTGCATTTGTATCAAATTTCATTTTTGGTCAGGGCCCCTGGACACCATGGCAGATGTTTGCACTTGGTATAATTGGTTTTTTGTCGGGAATAGTTTTCGGGGGTGCTTTGAAAAAAATCAGAATTATGCTGTGTCTTTTCGGTTTGGTTGTCACCTTTGCGGTTTACGGCGGAATAATGAATACTGCAACCGTCTTTATGGTACAGGCAAAACCTGATTTAAAAATGATTGCGGTAGCGTGTGTATCGGGGTTGCCATTTGATACGGTTCACGCAATATCTACCACGTTTTTCCTTTGGATTATGGCAAAGCCTATGATTGAGAAACTAGAGAGAGTAAAAATTAAATATGGATTGATTGAAGGTCAATAAAACCTCATTTATGAATAAAAACTACAGATACGGAAAAAATAGACAAAAAAATAAAGTGAGGTCAGACTATGTTTAAACACGAAAAACTTTTATTCCATCCGGTATCTGTTGAAAAACCTAATCCTCAGTATGCGGCACTTTTGCAGGAACAGCTTGGCGGTGCAAACGGCGAGCTTAAGGCAGCAATGCAGTATATGTCACAAAGTTTCAGAATTAAAGACCCCGAAATCAAGGATTTGTTTCTGGACATTGCGGCAGAAGAGCTTGGTCATATGGAAATGATTGCTCAGACAATTAACCTTCTTAACGGACACGATGTGGATGCCGAGAAGGTTCCTGCAGGCGAGATACAGACACACGTTCTTCTAGGATTAAATCCGGGACTGATAAATGCATCGGGGTATTCCTGGACGAGTGATTATGTAAGTGTCACAGGTGATTTGTGTGCGGATTTGCTGTCAAATATTGCATCAGAACAACGTGCCAAGGTTGTATATGAATATCTTTACAGACAGATTGATGATAAACAGGTAAAAGAAACAATAGATTTTCTCCTCAACAGAGAGGAAGCTCACAATGCGATGTTCCGCGATGCCTTTAATAAGGTTCAGAATACGGGCTCAAACCGTGATTTCGGCACAACTAAAGCTGCCAGAATGTATTTTAGTATGTCAGAGCCATCAACAGGCGGCGAAAAGGTGGACGAAAAAGATGTAAGTAAACCATCGTTTAATCAATAATTTTAATAATACAGGGTGTACCAGTTTGGTACACCCTGTAACTGTTTATTTTATTTTTACGGTGATTTCGCCATTTGTTTCGTCAACAATAATTGTATTTCCTGCAGAAATCTCATTGCCGATAAACATATGGGCAAGTTTGTCTTCGATATGTCTTTCGATATATCTGCGCATCGGACGTGCTCCGTACTGACTGTTGTAACCGTCTTTGCAAATAAGCTCTTTTGCACCCTCAGTTACCTCGATAGAAATACCCTTTTCGGTAAGACCACGACTTAAATCTGCAAGCATAAGTTCAACGATTTTTAAAAGGTCATCGTGGGTCAGTTCCTCAAAGACAATTATTTCGTCAATTCGATTAAGAAATTCCGGTCTAAAAATCTGTTTAAGAGCCTTTTCTGCCTTCATTTTATTAGATGCGTTATTGGTTGCACCAAAGCCTGCAACACCGCCAAAGCTGTCACTTCCGGCATTGGATGTCATAACAATGATAGTGTCCTCAAATGAAACGGTTTTGCCGTGACTGTCGGTGATTCGTCCGTCGTCAAGAATTTGAAGAAGCATATTAAATACATCGGGATGTGCCTTTTCAATCTCATCAAACAAAATGACAGAGTAGGGGTGACGGCGTATTTTTTCGGTAAGCTGTCCTGCATCGTCATAACCCACATATCCCGGGGGCGAGCCAATAAGTCTTGATACTGTATGCTTTTCCATGAATTCTGACATATCAAAACGGATAAGCGCATCCTCGGTATCAAAAACTTCCCTTGCAATCTGTTTAACGAGCTCGGTTTTACCAACACCTGTGGGACCTACAAAGATAAATGAGGCAGGTCTGCGTTTAAGGCTGAAGCCTGCACGTTTGCGACGTATACCACGTGATACTGCAGATACAGCATCATTCTGACCTATAAGGTTAAGGTGAAGACGTTCTTCAAGATTTACCAGTCGGTTTGTTTCAAACTCGGTAATATTTTTTACAGGAATTTTTGTCCAGCCTTCAATTACAGCAGCCAAATCGTCGGGGGTAAGGTAAACATCAGCGGTATTCTTTTCAAGTTCTTCAATGGCAGATACAAGCTGACATTCACGGCTTTTAAGCTCTGCAATTTTTTCGTAATTTACTGTGGGGTCGGTATTTTCACCATCAGGAGCGGTTTCGATTTCCTCCTGAGCGGTTTTAACCTCATCAAGCCGAGCCTTTAGCTTTGCAAGGTCTGCAAGCGCGGTGTTGTCAAGATTTGCTTTGGATGCCGCCTCGTCAATTACGTCAATAGCTTTGTCAGGCAGAAATCTGTCGGTAATATATCTTTTTGAAAGTACTGCCGCTGTACGGATGATATCGTCGGTGATTTTTACCTTGTGATAGTCCTCGTAATAACTCTTGATACCTTTCAGCATTTCGATTGTTTCTTCAACAGATGGTTCTTCGACAATAACAGACTGAAAACGGCGTTCAAGAGCGCTGTCCTTTTCGATATGCTTGCGGTATTCCTCTAGTGTGGTTGCACCGATAATCTGTATTTCACCACGAGAAAGAGCAGGCTTTAAAATGTTACCCGCATTCATTGCACCTTCTGCATCACCTGCTTTGGTGAGGACGTGCACCTCGTCTATGACAAGAATGATATTGCCAAGAGCCTTGACTTCTGTAATAAGACTTTTAAGACGTGATTCAAACTGACCGCGGAACTGTGTTCCTGCAACCATTGCCGCCATATCAAGGAGATAGATTTCATAACCTAAAAGCTTTGCAGGCACATTGCCTTCAGCAATTCTAAGGGCAAGACCTTCTGCGATGGCGGTTTTGCCAACACCCGGCTCGCCGATGAGCACGGGATTGTTTTTCGTGCGACGGTTAAGAATTTGTGTAACACGGTTCATTTCGGCTTCTCTGCCAATCACACGGTCAATCTCGCCTCGTTTTGCCTTTGCGGTTAGATTGGTGCCATACATATCAAGAAATTTACGCTTGTTTTTAGGTTTATCCTTTTTGTCGTTTTTAGCTGATTTTTCCTTTTGGGGCGCATATTCCGCGTTGGGAGCTTTATTACCGCCCAACATATTTGAAAGGAAGGAGAGGGGTGAGTTTTTCATTGCACCGCCATCCTCGCTGTCATCAAAATCTCCGGCGTCCATGAATCCTTCGCCAAGAATAGCTGACGGGTCAAAATCTTCGCCGTCCATCATACCACGCATCATCTCTAAGCTTTCGCTGTTCATATTGTCAAATTCTTCGGGGGTCATCCCTAAACCCTTTAACATATTGTCAAGTGGGGCTATATTCAGTTCTTTTGCACAGGAAAGGCAATAGCCTTCATTTACCTGTTTGCCGTCGGGTTCCATTCTGGTAACAAAAACCACGGCCATATTCTTTTTGCATCTTGTACAGAGCATTGTTATACCTCCAAGGCACAAATGTACCCATTATTCAATAGTCGATGAATAGTATACCACATAAAACTTTTGATTTCAATGTCTTTTTTATTAATAAATTAAAAAAAGTTACCATTTTTTGAAGGAATTTTAGCAAATCTCTTTACAAAATGGGAATTTTACTGTAAAATATATAAGTTAAAATATGTAATCAATTGTTTATACACAGGAGGTATTACAATGTACGATAAAGTCTCAACGGATTTATCCTTTGTCGAAAGAGAAAAAGAGATTGTCTCTTTCTGGAAGGATAATGACATATTCAAAAAGAGTATTGCCAATCGTGAAGGCGGCGAAGTTTATACTTTCTTCGACGGCCCCCCTACTGCAAACGGCAAGCCACACATCGGTCATGTTCTGACCCGTGTTATCAAGGACTTGATTCCCCGTTACCGCACAATGAAGGGATACAAGGTTCTCAGAAAAGCAGGTTGGGATACACACGGTCTGCCTGTTGAACTTGAGGTTGAAAAACAGCTCGGTATCAGCGGTAAGCCACAGATTGAAAACTATGGTATTGAAGATTTTGTTAAAAAGTGTAAGGACAGCGTTTTCACCTACCAGAGCGAGTGGGAGGAAATGAGTGACCGTGTCGGCTTCTGGGCCGATATGGATAATCCTTATGTTACTTATCATAACGATTATATCGAGTCTGTATGGTGGGCGCTTAAAACCATCTGGGACAAGGGTCTTCTCTACAAGGGTCACAAGATTATGCCTTACTGCCCCCGTTGTGGAACTTCTCTGTCAAGCCATGAGGTTGCACAGGGCTATAAGGACGTAAAGGAAAATTCTCTTATTGCTAAATTCATTGTGAAGGACAAAACAGATGAATATATCCTTGCGTGGACAACAACACCCTGGACACTTCCTTCAAACGTAGCGTTATGCGTTAACCCCCACGAAACTTATGTTAAGGTTAAGATAGGGGATGAAACATTTATCCTTGCAGAAGCTCTGGTTGACAGCGTTATCAAGGATGAGTACGAAATTCTTGAAAAATATGTGGGCACAGACCTTTGCGGACTTGAGTACGAGCCTCTTTATAACTTTGCAACACTTGACAAAAAGGGTCACTTTATTGTTGCTGACAACTATGTTACAATGAGCGATGGTACAGGTATTGTTCACATTGCTCCTGCCTTTGGTGAGGACGACTCACGTGTGGGCAAGGAAAACGACCTTCCCTTTGTTAACCTTGTAAATACTCAGGGTAAATTTGTGGATGCGGTTGAACCCTGGAAGGGTATGTTTGTAAAAGATGTTGACAAGCTTGTTATCCGTGACCTTAAGGAAAGAAATCAGCTTTTTGAGGTTATTAATTTTGAACACAGCTATCCATTCTGCTGGAGATGTGATACACCGCTTCTTTACTATGCTTGTGACACGTGGTTCATTAAGATGTCGGCTGTTCGTGACAAGCTTCTTGCAAACAACGAAACAGTTAACTGGATGCCCGATAACATCAAGCACGGCAGATTTGGAAACTTCCTTGAAAATGTAATTGACTGGGGTCTCTCACGTTCAAGATACTGGGGAACACCCCTTCCTATCTGGACTTGCGAATGCGGTCATCACGAATGTATCGGCTCTATTGAAGAACTGAAGGCGAAAGGTATAAATGTTCCTGACGATATAGAACTTCACAAACCATATGTTGACAATGTTCACTTAAAGTGCGAAAAGTGCGGAGGTGAAATGAAGAGAGTTCTTGATGTTATTGACTGTTGGTTTGACTCAGGCTCAATGCCCTTTGCACAGTGGCATTATCCTTTTGAAAATAAGGAGCTTTTTGACCAGAACTTCCCTGCTGACTTCATCAGCGAGGCTATCGACCAGACAAGAGGTTGGTTCTATACACTTATTGCGATTTCAACGCTTCTCTTTGACAAGGTACCTTATAAGAATGTAGTTGTTCTTGGTCACGTTCAGGATAAGGATGGCCGCAAGATGTCAAAGCATATAGGCAACGTTGTTAACCCATGGGATGTTCTCAATAAACAGGGCTCTGATGCGGTAAGATGGTACTTCTATTCAAACAGTGCGCCATGGCTTCCCAACCGCTTCCACGACGAAGCAGTTTCCGAGTCACAGAGAAAGTTTATGGGTACACTCTGGAACACTTATGCATTCTATGTGCTCTATGCAGATATTGATAACTTTGACCCAACCAAGTATACTCTTGATAAGTCAAAGCTGACTTTACTTGACAAGTGGATTTTATCAAAGCTCAACACCGTAATCAGCACGGTTGATGAATACCTTGAAAACTACAAAATTACCGAGGCAACAAGATTAATTCAGGAATTCACTGACGAGCTTTCAAACTGGTATGTACGCAGAAGCCGTGAACGTTTCTGGGCTAGCGAGCTTACTGATGATAAGATTTGTGCATATATGACACTCTATACAGTTCTTGTTGAGTTCTCAAAGGTATGTGCACCTTTCATTCCGTTCATGACAGAAATGATTTATCGCAATCTTGTTCTCAATGTTGACAAAAACGCTTCCGAAAGTATCCATATGTGTGACTTCCCTGTGGCAAATGCAGAGTTTGACTTCAAGGATATAGAAGAAGAAATGGATGCTGCAAGAAAGATTGTTATCCTTGGCCGTGCTTGCCGTAATGCGGCAAACACCAAGAACCGTCAGCCCATTGCAAAGATTTATGTACAGACAAAGGGCGACATTGATGATGTATACAAAAACATCATTCTTGACGAGCTTAACGTTAAGGAAATCGAGATTACCGATAATGCAAGTTCATTTATCAGTTATAACTTCAAACCACAGCTCAAAACCATGGGTCCCAAGTATGGCAAAATTGTAAAGGCTATATTTGAACAGGTTAATGCGATGGACGGAGCGGCTGTTATGGCAACACTCAACGCGGGCGAAAATATTAAGCTCACAGTTGAAGGCACAGATGTTGAATTCGGTATGGAAGATGTTCTGATTGAAACTCTTCAGAAGGACGGCTTTGTATCAGACAGTGACGCAACATATACAGTTGTTCTTGATACAAATCTTACCGATGAACTTATTGAAGAAGGCTTTGTCCGTGAAATCATAAGCAAAATCCAGACAATGCGTAAGGATGGCGGATTTGAAGTTCAGGACAATATCAAGGTTTCATGCTGCGGCAGTGCAAAGATTGATGAAATCATTGCAAAGAACCTTGACGAAATCTCAGCACAGACCTTAGCTGTTTCTATCGACAACGCAGAAAACGACGGCAAAGACTGGAACATCAACGGTGAAAAGGTTAAGATTCATATTGTAAAGGCATAAAAGTATAAAGACGTGTTCAATAGAACACGTCTTTATGTTTACAAAAATAATTTTACAGTTGAAAAATTTATCAATATATGTTAAAATACAAAGGTATGATTTTTAAAGAAAAGAGGCAGAATGACTATGTACATTACAGATGACATAAAATATATAGGTGTCAACGACCATAAAATAGATTTGTTTGAGGGTCAGTATTTTGTTCCCAACGGTATGTCATATAATTCCTATGCGATTATTGATGAAAAGATTGCAGTTATGGATACGGTGGATGCAAATTTCACAGACGACTGGCTTCGCAACCTGAAAATCGCCCTTAACGGCAGAACACCCGATTATCTTATTGTTCAGCACATGGAGCCTGACCATTCGGCAAACATCATGAATTTTGCGAACACATATCCTAATGCAAAAATTGTGGCATCTGCAAAAGCCTTTGTAATGATGAAACAGTTCTTCGGTACAGATTTTGCTGAAAAACAGATTGTTGTAGGCGAGGGCGATACACTTAGCCTTGGCAAACATAACCTGACCTTTGTTACAGCTCCTATGGTACATTGGCCCGAAGTTATTGTTACCTATGACAGCACAGACAAGGTTTTATTCTCAGCTGACGGTTTTGGTAAATTTGGTGCATTGGATGTAGATGAAGACTGGGCATGTGAGGCACGAAGATATTATATCGGTATTGTTGGTAAATACGGTGCTCAGGTGCAGGCTCTTCTTAAAAAGGCGGCAGGTCTTGATATCAAAACTATCTGTCCTCTGCACGGACCTGTGCTCAACGAAAACTTAGGTTATTATCTTGACCTTTACAACATCTGGTCAAGCTACGGCACCGAATCCGATGGGGTTGTGATTGCATACACCTCAGTTTACGGAAACACAAAATCCGCAGTTGAGTACCTTGCCGAAAGTCTTAAAGCAAAGGGTTGCCCCAAGGTTGTTATAAATGACCTTGCAAGATGCGATATGGCAGAGGCAGTGGAGGATGCATTCCGTTATGGTAAAATAGTTCTTGCAACAACGACATATAATAATGATATCTTTCCGTTTATGCGTGAATTTATCAATCACCTTACCGAGCGTAACTTCCATAATAAAACAGTGGGCATTATTGAAAATGGCACTTGGGCACCTGCGGCAGCGAAGGTGATGAGGACGATGCTTGAAAAGAGCAAAAATCTTACTTATTGTGAAAATAGCGTTAAGATTATGTCTGCAATGAATGAAGAAAATAAAACTCGGCTTGACGCACTTGCTGACGAGCTGGTTAAATAAATATTAAGGAGGAATAAAAAATGAAATATGTATGCGATGTATGCGGATGGGAATATGACGAGGAAATCGGTGCTCCCGATGCAGGAATAGAACCCGGAACAAAGTTTGAGGACCTTCCCGAAGATTTTGAATGTCCACTTTGCGGAGTAGGTAAGGAAGAGTTCTCAGAAGCGTAAGCCGAGGGCATGGTAAACTTGCCCTTAATAAAGCACCTCAACGGATTAACCGTTGAGGTGCTTTTGTCATATCAGTCGCAGTTACAACCGCATCCGCAGTCACATTCCTCGACAGCTTTTTTAGGCGGGAAGAATTCGTCAAAGGGGAAGCGGATTGTATTAAACAGCTCGCATGGGTTGTTTTCTGTCGCTGTAGGACATTCCTTACAGGGTATGCAAAAATCAATTGCATCAACGTGAAGCTGGGTTGCTCGTTCAAGACGGACAATGCTGAAAAGTCCAAGCGATACCAAAACTATCTTGCCGTCATCACCTGTGTAAAGTTCGTCATCAAAGCATTTACAGATGTTTTCGGGGATAGCAAGATAATGGTCGTTACATTCACATTCACAGCAGTCGTTGCGTGTTATCAGTTTTGCAGAAAGCGCAATGGGGTCAACTACCTCAACAACTGCTTTTGGCAGATTGTTTCGCTGCCATATTTTTGATACATCATTACAATCCTGGGACAAAGCGGATTCAAAAATTTTTACATTGCCTTCTGAACCATAAAGTATAACCTTTTTATCATAGGTAACCAAGCCTTCAACTTCGGTAGGACAAGAAACACCGTGAAAAGCCTCAATAGTCACGCGGATAAAGAATTTCATATCCACAGCAAAATATCCGCGGTTAAAAGGAACAGGCTCGACTGTTGTATAAACCCAGATAACTTCCGCACTCTTGAGTTTTGCATTGATTGCACGCTCGATTATTTCCTGACCTGAATTGGTGAAATAAACTCGCTGGTCACGAATGCAATCTCTGTCCTTGCAAGAGTCATATATCTGATTTGTGTTTATGCAAACTCCGTTTCCAAAATCCTCACATCTGCGTTCGGTACGGTTTTCCTGCTCCAGACAGCAATCTGCCTGTACAGCGGCGGTTTCATTGTATGCTTCAAAATTATCGCTCATATAAATACCTCCTGATTTGTAAAAAGAATTTTGTGACCTGATGTATTGTATGCTAGATTGCAAAAAACGTTCATATACATATATGCGGAGGTGTAAAACAATGGCAAAAATCTGTAAGAATATTATCTGTGGTGAAAAGTATTTTTTTATAGCCGAACAAAATGAATTAATATGTCGTTTTGAAAATTTCTCAGAGCAGCTGTTATCCTGGTGCTATGATTTTGATGCAACTTTGATTGATGGATGTATACATATTGCAGCAAGTGATAAAGAGGGAAATTTGCTGTATATGATAAACAATAAGGGTCATTGGGGGAGAGGAATTGCGGCAAAGGGCGTAAAGCCTGAAAATATATTTATATATTGTGAACAAGGCAAAACCTTGATTTATTATATAAATAGCTTAGGATTATACAAAGTATGTATCGCAGATGGTATGTCTGAGTCGACTTTAATAGATGAAATTTCATGTGTTGCAATGCCCTTTGTGTTCGAAAAAAAGGTGTATTACATAAATAAAAAAGAAGCTTTATGCACAAATGATGGGGTGGAAATATGTGACGGAGGAAATATAAGCCATATATTTGCAACAAATGAGTATTTGTGTATCAAAGATGGTGACAGACTGGATTTGATAAGCACATCGGATTTTTTGGATAAAAAGAGCCTTACACGTCGCCACAGCAGGTGTGCCGAATGTCCTCTTTATGTGAAAGGCGGGGATGTGGAAACACTGTGCTGGTATAATGAAAATAAGGTGTTTTTTTCACGAAAAGAGAATGAAAAATGGCATGGCCTTGAAACGTTTACTGTGGATGGTGCAGAAAGATTCGGGATATATAAATTTGACGGAATATATGATTTGGGATGTTTAAAAGGCGCTAAGATATGCTCATTCAATGCAAAGCTTTAAATAATTGTGCAAACTGCATAATTTGCAAGTGAAATATTGTGTGGTTTTTGGTTGAAAAGTTTGAAAAAACGTTGTATAATATTTTTATTAACAATAGTCAGCAAAGCTGATTTGTTACATAAATTACTACATTCAGGAGGGTTGAAAATTGAAATTGTATGAAACATCAAAAATCAAAAACTTTTGTCTTTTAGGACACGGTAACTCAGGAAAGACATCGCTGGCAGAAGCTATTCTGAATACAGCAGGTTCTATCGAGAGAATGGGAAAGACTCAGGACGGTAACACCGTTATGGACTTTGATCCCGAGGAAATCAAGCGTAAATTCTCGATTAGTGCATCAGTTGCTACCTGTGACTGGAATGGTACAAAGTTTAATATTATAGATACCCCCGGATTCTTTGACTTTGTTGGCGAAGTTCAGCAGAGTATTAAGGTTGCGGATGCGGCGATAATTGTTCTCAGCGGTAAGTCAGGTCTTACTGTCGGTGCAGAAAAGGCGTGGAAGTATGCCGAGGATGCAGGAATTCCCAAAATGATATTTATCAATAAGGTTGATGATGAACGTGTTAATTACTACGGCGTTCTTGAACAGCTCCGAGAAAAATACGGAAAGAAAATTGCTCCCCTTCAGGTTCCTATCCGTGAAGGCGAAAAGATTACAGGCTTTGTTAATGTCGTTGAAGGTGAAGCAAGAAGATATATGGGCGATATGACAGTTACAGCCCCAATCCCCGAAGGTATGGAGGAAGATATTGCTCCTGTTCGTGAAATGATTAATGAGGCTGTTGCTGAAAGCTCTGAAGAATTGATGGACAGATACTTTGCAGGCGAGAGCTTTACTCTTGCTGAAACATATGAGGCTTTGCGTGCCGGTGTTGCGGCAGGTGATATTGTTCCTGTTCTTTGCGGAAGTGCGTTTAACAAGCTGGGAATTGCGTCACTTATGAATGCAATTGTTGCTTACTTCCCATCTCCCGATTCATCTGGTGATTTCTTTATTGCACACAAAGAAGATGGCAGTGAAGCAAGACGTAAGGTTGATGTTAATGATCCGTTGGCAGCACTTGTGTTTAAAACAGTAGCTGACCCATATGTTGGTAAGCTGTCATATTTTAAAGTGTATTCGGGTATTATGACTCCTGATACAACTGTATATAATTCTGTTTCAGGTACAAACGAAAGAGTCGGTAAGATTTTTGCGGTTGTGGGTAAAAAGCAGATTGAGGTTGAAAAACTGAATGCCGGTGATATCGGAGCTGTCACAAAACTGTCAGAAACAAACACAGGTGATACTCTTTGCAGTATCAGTGACCGTATAGTGATTGACGGTATTGAATTCTCAAAGCCTAACACATCAATGGCGGTTGTTCCTAAGGCTAAGGGTGATGAAGATAAAATCAGCCAGGGTTTAAACAAACTGATGGATGAAGACAAGACCTTTGCTCTTGAAAATAATACTGAAACCCGTCAAATGATTATCAAGGGTATGGGTGACCAGCACATTGATATTCTCATTAATAAACTGAAAAATAAGTTTGGGGTTGATGTTACATTAACCGAGCCAAAAGTTGCTTACCGTGAGGCTATCCGCAAGGCGGTTAAGGTTGAAGGAAAGCACAAAAAGCAGTCAGGCGGACATGGTCAGTACGGCCACGTATGGATTGAATTTGAACCATATGATGATGGCTTATTGTTTGAAGAAAAGGTGTTTGGCGGCTCTGTCCCCAAAAACTACTTCCCCGCTGTTGAAAAGGGTCTTCAGGAAAGTATGAAGCAGGGTGTTCTTGCAGGTTATCCTATGGTTGGTCTTAAGGCAACATTGGTTGACGGCTCATATCACCCCGTTGATTCATCAGAAATGGCGTTTAAAACAGCCGCATCTCTGGCATTTAAAGCCGGTATGGAGCAGGCGAGTCCCGTTCTTCTTGAACCTATCGGTCATTTGAAGGTTTATGTCCCTGACAGCTATACAGGCGACATAATCGGTGATATCAACAAACGCCGTGGTCAGATGCTGGGTATGACACCTCAGGGTGACGGAATTACCCTTATCGAAGGTGAAGTTCCTATGGCTATGATGCATTCATATTCATCTGATTTACGCTCGATGACACAAGCAAAGGGCAGCTATGAATTTGAATTTGAAAGATATCAGGATGCACCGCCCAATGTGGTTGAAAAAATAATTGCAGAAAGCAAGGAATAATTGTTTAAGGCAGCTCTCCTAGCGAGGGTTGCCTGATTTAGTGAAATAAATTATTATAAAACCTTGTAATTATTATGAATTTGTGATAGAATTTCGATGTTATTCAAAATTTTCAATAAAATATATCAGGAGGAAAAATTTATGACGATTTAAATTCATCCATGGGAAGGATATGTAAAACTTTTAAGATTTTTGGGAATCTCTATTTTGTAGGAACTGTTCCTGCATCAACGCACTTGATAGATACAGGTGAGGGGCTTATTGTTATTGACCCCGGATATCCTCAAAGCCTTTATCTTATAATTAACAATATATGTGAGCTTGGTTTTAGAATCAAGGACATGAAGTACATAGTAATTACTTACGGCCATTATGACCATCTTGCTGCGACAAAAGCTTTGGTAGGGCTTACCGGTGCAAAAACTTTTATTGGCAAAGAGGATGTAACATACGCAAATGGTACAGAAGATTTGACCTGAGCAAAAGAAATTGGTACAGAACATCAAGAGGCATTTGAACCCGATGTTTTAATATCGCACAATGATGTAATAGAGTTGGGTAACACAAAAATTCTGTGCAAGGATGCACCGGGACATACACCGGATACAAAAGCCTTTCTTGACAGATAGGGTCTTTCTACCGAGATAAGAGAAAGGTTCGTTCCTGCTATTGAAAGCTTTATAGACGAGCCGGTTGATATTTTCCTTGGAAACCATGTGGGCAACAACGATACCGTAGGAAAGGGAAGTCAAATTACCGAGACATTTAACCCTTATATAGACAAAACTGCATGGAAGATATTCCTTACTAAAAGGATAGTGGAATATTATAAAATGATTGAAAGCGATGAGGAAAAATAAGAGTGTTGAAGAAGTATATAACTATTAAAAGATAAGGAGAAAAAGAATTATGAAAAATCATTGGAAAAATAAACTTTGGTATGCGTACGGAACATCTATGACCAGCATAGAACAAGGAACATTTGTGCCGGTAGTTGAAAAATTATCAGGATTAAAGGTTGTCAATAAAGGAATACCGGGTGGGTCGCTGACACCCGACGGGTACGGAAAAGGCAACACCAAAGAGGCGATTATGAATATGGATGACGGCAAGGAAAAAGCTGACCTTATCACCATAGATGTCCTGCCCAACGAAGGTGCGATTGTAGGTGATGTTTATGATACAGATGATGAATCATTTTGCGGATGCTTTAACCAGTGCCTGAGATACTTGCAGGAAAACACAAAAGCTCAGATTGTTGTGATTATAATGATTGGCGGAAATCACCTTCCACCTGAAGCAGAAAACGAAAAGAGAGTAATTACACAATTTGAGTTTGCGCAAAAAATCGAGCAGGTTGCAAGACTGAATTGTGTACCTGTAATAAATGTTTTTTGTGAATCGGGATTTGGTTATGCAAGAGTGAAAAACAGAGATTATCAAGTTGACCATATTCACCTTAACAAGCTGGGTGGTTTAAATATGGGCAAATTTGTCTGGAGCAAGCTTAAAGACATACCGTTGTGGGAGTCGAAGCTCTAAATAATTATTTTTATATGAAATTTTGTGACAAAAATGACTTTCGGTGGCAGAGAAACAGCATATATTTTGGGAGAGAATTTTATGACAGAAGTATTCCCTAGTTATTATCAAAAATTCAAATGTATTGCAGGCATGTGTAAACACAGCTGTTGTATAGGCTGGGAAATTAACATTGATGAAGACACAATGGATTTATACAATTCTCTCCATGGAGAGTTCGCCGAAAGGTTAAGAGCAAGTATAGAGGGCGAGGAGCCACACTTTATTTTAGGTGAGGGGGAACGTTGCCCGTTTTTTAATCAAAGTGGCTTATGTGATATCATATGTGAGCTTGGTGAAGAGGCAATATGTGATATATGTTATCAGCACCCCAGATTCAGCAATTTTTATGAAGATTTTACCGAAACAGGCTTGGGGCTTGCCTGCGAAGAAGCGGCAAGGATAATACTTGCCGAAGAAGAAAAGTTTGCGATATCTTTGCCAACGTCGGTAGAAAATGATGTCTTTTTTAAGGAACGTAGAGAAGTTTTTGACATCTTACAGGACAGAAGTGTTTCTGTTTTAGAGAGGTTTAAAAAACTTGCAGAGAAATATGGGGTTAAATTTGAGTTTTCAAACAAACTTCTTTATGATTTATATATGTCTCTCGAAAGGCTTGACAAAGCTTGGGAAAATGAGCTTGAAAGACTTAAAAAATCTGAGGGTCTTGCTGTATTTGAAAGAGAAGATTTGCAGATTTTCTTTGAACAGCTTGCTTGTTACTTTATATTTCGCCACTTTGAAAGTGGCGTTAGATTTGCTCTTTTAAGCTGTTGGATAGTGGGGGTGATTTGTGCTGATTGCGAAAGTTTTGAAGAGATGATTGATATAGCACGGATGTATTCTTCCGAAATAGAGTACTGCGAAGAAAACACTAAACGAGTAATAACTTTTTTAAATAAAAATGGCAAATTAACAAAGCATGATTAAACATTGGAAAATAATAAACGATGGAGAAAAGCTTATGAAAAAAATGTCAGCAATAATTTTAGTGTGTGTTGTTTTTATTATATCTCTAACTTGCGTTAAAGCAACCAGTCAAGATATTGATGTTCAAAGCGGCTTTGTGATTAACATTAACGGAGTTGGGACAGGGTATACATCGGTTATCTGCAATAATAAACACTATCTTCCTATTAGAAAAGTTTTTGAAATAATCGAAGCTAATGTTTTTTACAGAAATCGTGACGATAAAATTTTGGTTTTGACGCGGGATGGAGATACAATAACTCACATTATTGGAGATAAAACGATTACTGTTAACGGAAAAGAAAAAACTTTTGGAAATACGTCTTTTAAAATAAATAATGAAACATACATATCTGTAGATATGATAGCAGCTGCTTTATGTCCGGATAGAATTTTCTATCATAATCACCAATTAAACATAGAAAAACAACTTATCATTAATGAGTATCACAAAATTATAAAAGATGTCTTGGACCTTGCAAAAAATAGTAATTTTTACCCTGAAAGATTTAAAAGATACAAAGATTATCATGGGAAATATCCTGATTACAGTGTTCAGGATGTTATTTTCAGGGTAAACCTTGGGTTGGATTATCCTTTTTATGAAAAAATAACGACGATTGAACATCCTTATGAGCTTTTGGTTTTGGTTAACAAATATAATCAACTGCCGGCACAGTTTAATCAGTATAACCTTGTTAATATGAATAAAAAACATACTCTAAATGATGGAAAACAGTATTTGCTTGCAGGCGTAGCTTATGAAAAGTATATGCAGATGTGGGATGCTGCAAAAAAAGAAGGTCTTTCTATGATGGTTGTTTCGGCATACAGAACAGAAGACTATCAGAGAAATTTATATAATAACAAAGTGAGAGCATCAGGAAAAGTTTATGCCGACAATTATTCGGCAAGAGCAAGCCATTCTGAACACCAGACAGGTTTGGCAATTGATATAGGCTCCACAAAAACTTCGTTTGAATACACAGCTGAATTTAAGTGGTTGCAAAAACACGCACACGAGTATGGATATATTTTAAGATATCCAAGAGGTAAAGAATGGATTACAGGATATGCATATGAGCCGTGGCATTATCGGTTTGTTGGCGTTGATGCCGCAAAGATAATATATGAAGAAGGCATAACTTTTGAGGAGTATCATGCAAAATATAAATCCGTAAATGAGTTCAGGTAGTTCAAAAGGACAAAAAAGTATTTAGAAACTTTGAGAAATTAAACCTGTCTTTATGTGAGTATAAATAGGAGAAATAATATGTCTGCAAAAGTTTTAATAACAAAGCCGCAAATTATAAAGCAGTTGGAGCAATTCCGTCATATAAAGGGGAAAATTGTGACAGTACACACATCGTTGAAGGCAGTTGGTGAGATAGAAGGCGGAGGGGAAACTCTCCTTGATGCATTAATTGAATTCTTTGCCGGTGATGGCGGACTTTTATGTGTGCCGACACATACATGGAATAGCCTTGTATATGACCGCAGAAAGGCAGAAAGCTGTATTGGTGTTTTTCCTAGACTTGCGGCGGCGCATCCCGATGGCGTAAGAACTTTGCACCCCACCCATTCAATGACTGTATTTGGTGACAGACAACTGGCAGAAAGTTTTGTCGAAAATGAGGCTTTTGCTGATACCCCTGCCAACCCCAAAGGCTGCTACGGAAAAATGTTTGCTCAGGATGGATATGTACTTTTAATTGGCGTAGGCCAGGAGAAAAATACATTTATCCATTGTGTTGAAGAAATGCTTGATGTGCCCGACCGCCTGACAGAACATATGGTTGAAAGGACAATTGTTCACAAAGACGGCAGAGAAGAAAAGCGCCATCTGCATTGGTTTGACAGCAAAATCCCTGATGTTTCGATATACTTTCCCAAGTTTGAGGCACCTTTCAGATTTTTTGGATGTATTGAGGACGGCTGTATCGGAAACGCAAAGGTTCAGCTTTGTAGTACAAGGAAAATGAAGGAAGTTATAGAGCTTATTTATAAGAACAACAACTTTGGTGAGCTTCTTGATAATGACCTTCCGATAAATGAAGATTTATACAAAAATGGTGAAATACAATAGTATTTCACCATTTTTTTTATCTTTTTTTAAGTTTATTGACCAGCTGTTCATCGGGGTCTACATATACTGTATAATTTGTTTCGTAAATTACAAACCCGGGCTTTGAGCCGTTTGGCTTGCGGATATTCTTTATAAGTGTATAATCAACACCAACGCCTTTTGAGTTTTGAGCCTTGCTGTAATATGCCGCAATTGTGGCAGCCTCGACTAAAGTGTTATCGGGTATTTCACCCGTTCCATTTGTGCGGATTATTACGTGGGAGCCGGGAATGACCTTGGTGTGAAGCCACATATCGGAGGAATAGGCTGTTCTGATTGTAAGCTCGTCATTTTGTTTGTTGTTTCTGCCTACTAAAATGGTATATCCGTCCGATGAGGTAAATTCCAAAGGCTTGGATTTTTGCTGATTCTTTTTCTTTTTTGGGTTTCCTGATGAAATGTATCCTTGCTCGGCAAGCTCTTCACGTATTTCGCTGATATCTGCATAGCTTGTCGCACGGGTAACTGCGTCAAGAACTGTTTCAAGGTATGCACGTTCTTCTTTGGCACTCTTTAACTGTTCGGTCGAGTGCTCTTCAGCGGTTTTTGCTTTTGTATAAAGCTTGTAATATCGTTGCGCATTTCTTGATGGTGAAAGCTCAGGTTTAAGCGAAATAGTTATATCTTCATAATTTTCGGAGTAATAGTTCTGTACGGTTATAGAGGACATTCCCTGCTCGATTCGGTAAAGATTTGCGGTAAGCAAATCTCCATAGATTTTGTATTTTTCGCGGTCTTTTGATTTTTCCAAAATATCACGGTGGATTGCTATTTTCTTTTCGCATCGGTCAATGTTATTTGTAATTGTTTTTATTGTCCCTGATGATTTTTGCGTCAGTCGGTCGTGCATATCCCGTGCCGAAAAAAATTCTTCAACGGCATAGCTTAAAAATTCACAGGGAATAATTTTGCCGGCGCCTTTGTATTGGGTAAGTTCCACGCAAGAAAAGGCGAGAGGTTTTTCGTTTTCGTCCTTAATTACGCAAGGATTTTCTTTGCCTGATATAACAGATGCGATAAAGTCTGCGGTGTGACGGGCAAATTCCATTGAGTCAACATCGCCTGATGATACCTTGGTGTCGCCTGAATACCTGTATACAATTTCCCTTGCAAGCAGAGGACTCATACCGATGAATTCTGAAACAAGGAATTTATCCATAAGCGTGTCTTTTGCAAGATTAGTGATTTTTGCGCCTAAAGCATCAACTGAAATTTCCTGAGGGTTGCATTTGTCCTGTGCAGGAGGTAATTCGTAAAATAACCCGGGCAGAACCTGACGTACTCCGCTTGTGGTAAAATCAACATGTTTGATGCTGTCAATAATCTTGTTTTCATTCTGTATAAGAATAATATTGCTGTGTCTGCCCATAATCTCTATAATCAGGCTTTTTTGAGTCAGGTCACCCATTTCGGTATAGCATTCGATATCAAACTTTACAATACGGTCAAAACCCTGCTGATTTATGGCAACAATCTTTCCGCCTGACAGATGCTTACGCAGTATCATACAAAAAAGCGGGGCGTTTATGGGGTTTTGACGCGGTGCTTCTGAAAGATGAAGGCGTGGGTTTGCGGTTGCAGCAGAAAGAAGCAGACGGAATGTGCCGTCAGTCGTGCGTACAGATATGGTAAGCTCGTCCTTTTCGGGCTGATAAATCTTGTCAATTTTGCCGAGAAGCAGTATGTTTTTTAATTCTTCAACAATGCCTTGGGTAACAAATCCGTCAAATGCCATGGTAATTTCCCCTATGCTATACAATATTTTTTAACTCTTTTTATCAGTATACACCAAAAGTGAAATTTTTTCAAATATTATTTGATTTTTTTGGAAATATGTGATATAATCAATATAGTATTGCTCGGAGTGTGTGCAAATGAAATCCGGAGCATAGGAGGTAGAGTATAATGCTCAAAAGTATGACAGGCTTTGGCAGAGCCGAAAAGGCAGTTGACCAGTTTAATATTAAGGTTAATCTTAAATCGGTTAACCACAGATATCTTGACCTTGCGGTAAGAGTTCCAAAGTATTATTATTTTGTTGAAGATAAAATTCGTCAGACTGCCGCAAAGTATATTTCACGTGGCAAGGTAGAGGTTTTTGTTTCGGTTGAACGTATAGAGGGCAGCGATAAAAGCATCACTCTTGACCGCGAGGTTGCCACAAGCTATATAAATGCTTTAAAGGCGGCGGCAGAGCTTGGGGTTGAAGATGATGTTAAAATCTCAACCATTGCTCAGTACCACGATATTTTTAAAATTGAAACTGACGAGGCGGATGAAGAATATATCACAAACATTATAACAGATGTTTTCAAAGAGGCAGCAGTAGATTTTGTTAATACCAGAATTTGCGAGGGCAAAAATATGGAAGCCGATATTTGTGAGCATCTTAACAACCTTGAGGCAAATCTTCACCTAGTTGAAAAACGTTATCCCGAGATTGTTGCGGAATACCGTGCACGCCTTGAAAAGAAGATGAACGAGATTCTTACAGATGTTAATATTGAAGAAACCAGAATAATTGCAGAAGCTGCAATTTATGCAGAGCGCACCGATATCGGTGAAGAAACCGTCAGACTGGCAAGTCACATAAAGGAATTCCGCAATGCAATAAAGACCGACCAGCCGATAGGCAAAAAGCTTGATTTTATGATTCAGGAAATGAACCGTGAAACCAACACAATGGGCTCAAAGGCAAACGATGTGGAAATTTCAAAAATCATTGTTGATATGAAATCTGAAATCGAAAAAATAAGAGAACAGATTCAGAATATCGAATAAAGATTGACGGAAAGGCGAGATTTTTTATGAAACTGATAAACATAGGTTTTGGTAATATTGTTTCAGGTGACAGAGTGGTGGCAATTGTCAGCCCCGAATCTGCACCGATAAAACGTATTGTACAGGATGCACGTGACAAGGGGTTGCTTATTGATGCATCCTGCGGACGCCGTACCCGTGCGGTAATTATTACAGACAGTGACCACATCATCCTGTCAGCGATACAGACCGAAACTATTGCAGGTCGTGCGGCTGTTAAGGAAGATTTGACAGACACCAAGGACGAGGGGGAGATTGAAAGTGAAGAATAAAGGTATTCTTTATGTGATTTCAGGTCCTTCGGGTGTTGGCAAAGGAACAATTTGTCAACAGTTGGTTGAAAGAAATAAAGATATGTCGGTATCAATTTCGGCGACAACCCGTGCCCCCAGACTGATTGACAAGGACGGTGTGACTTACTTCTTTAAAACAAAGGAAGAATTCAGGTCAATGATTGATGCAGATAAATTCCTTGAATGGGCGGTATATAATGACAATTATTATGGTACACCTGTCGACCCTGTTGACGAAAAGCTGAATTCGGGAAAGGATGTAATTCTTGAAATCGAGGTTCAGGGTGCGCTGAAGGTTATGGAAAGACGCCCCGATGCAGTTTCTATTTTCATTGCACCGCTTAGTGAAGAGGTTTTGTACGAACGGCTTCGTGGCAGAGGAACTGAAACTGAGGAACAAATCGAAAAACGTGTAAATGCCGCAAAGACAGAACTTGAGCAAAAGGATAAGTATGATTATATAGTTATCAATGACGTTTTGGAAACTGCAATTTGCGATATAGAAACTATTATGAAAAAAGAAAAGGAGAAGATGTAAAATGATGATTTATCCCCCTATTACAGAGCTTGTAGAGAAAACAGGCAGCAGATATGCGCTGGTTATTGAAACAGCTAAACGAACAAGACAATTGGTTGATGGTGCCCCCAGACTTGCTGATGTTGAAACATCTAAGGATGTAACTGTTGCAGTAAATGAAATTTACGAGGGTAAAATCGAGGCTGTAAAGCCCGTCAAGGAAGTTCAGGAAGAAATTCTGACAGAAGATGCTGAATAATATTTTTATAATGGCACAGGACTGCTTCTGTTTTTGAAGTAGTCCTTGAATTTTAAAGGGTTTTTGGGATTATATGATTGCACAGGTAGTTTTAAACAATAAGGAACAAAATATAGATAAAGTCTTTGATTATTCGGTACCCGAAGCTCTTGCTGAAAAGCTGTCGGTGGGTATGCGTGTTTTGGTGCCTTTTGGGTGGGGCAACCGCACAGTTGACGGGATTGTCATAGGGATAAAAGACTCAAGCAATTTTAAAAATCTTAAGGAAATTTGCAGTATACAAGGAAGTACCCCTGTATGTGAGCCGTGGATTTTAGAGCTATGCTTGTGGGTAAGTCGCAAATATTTTTGTTCTTTATATCAGGCTATCCGTCTTGCTATGCCTCCGGGAATGACAACAGGAGTCAAAGAAAAAAGTGTGAATATTGCATCACTTAAACTTGGCAGAGAGGCGGCTTTTGGTATTGCAAATGCACTTCGCGAAAAAGGTGCGGTGGCTCAGGCTAGAATTATCGAGGCTCTTTTGATGAGCGATTCGATGCCGTTTGCAAAACTTGTACGTGAAAAAGGCGGCAGTTATGAAGCAATAAAAGCGTTGCAAGAAAAGGGATATATCACAACCGATACCCAACAGATTGAAAGGCGTGCCTATGACGAAACAAAATACGAAAAAACAGTGGCATATACCCCTACACCTGAACAAAAGACAGTAATTGACCATCTATACAAAACAATTGATGAAGAAAAATTTGAGAGAATTCTTCTTCGCGGTGTTACCGGCAGCGGCAAGACCGAAGTTTTTTTGCAGGCAATCGAAAGGGCTATACAAAAGGGAAAAAATGCAATTATGCTTGTGCCCGAAATTTCCCTTACTCCGCAGATGGTACAGCGATTTGTGTCACGTTTCGGCAATTCGGTGGCGGTTATTCACAGTGCACTGTCTAGTGGTGAGCGTTTTGACCAATGGAACAAAATAAAAAACGGTGAGGTAAAGGTAGTTGTGGGCGCAAGATCAGCGATTTTTGCACCCTTTAAGAATATTGGTATTATAATCCTTGACGAAGAACACGAAAACAGTTACAAGTCAGAAACAAGTCCAAGATACCACGCAATTGATGTTGCAGAAAAACGTGCTCAAGATGAAGACTCAATATTACTTCTTGCATCTGCAACCCCGTCAATTTCAGAGTTTTACAAGGCTAAGCAGGGCGAGTATACCCTGTTTGAAATGACAAAACGTTATAATCAGGGGGCTATGCCTGAGGTAAATATTGTGGATATGCGAAGCGAACTTTTTGAAAACAAAAATCGTTCGCCTATAAGCCTTAAATTGCAAAGAGAGATACAGAAAAATCTGGATAATGGGCAAAAAACAATTCTGTTTTTAAACAGAAGAGGTTATTCAACCTTTGTTTCCTGCCGTGAATGCGGTGAGGTTATCAACTGCCCCGACTGCAGTATTGCAATGACTTATCACAAGGGCAAGGATTTGCTTTCTTGTCATTATTGCGGATATACACAGAGGAATGTTACTGAGTGTCCGTCCTGTGGCTCGGAATATGTTAAATATTTCGGTACAGGCACTCAAAAAATCGAGGAGGAACTATACAGGATGTTTCCCTCTGCAAAGGTTTTAAGAATGGACACCGACACAACCTCCCAAAAGGGCGGTCACGAAAAAATCCTTGACGAATTTTCAAAAGGCGGTGCGGATATTTTGCTGGGAACACAAATGGTGACAAAGGGACTTGATTTCCACGATGTTACTTTAGTTGGAGTTCTGGCGGCAGATACATCGCTTGCGGTGGATGATTTTCGCGCAAATGAAAGGGGATTTTCGCTCTTCACTCAAGTCTGTGGCAGAGCAGGCAGAGGTGATTTAAAGGGACGGGCAGTAATTCAGACCTATCAGCCGGCAAACACCACGATAAACTTTGCAAAAGAGCATGATTATATTTCTTTTTATGAAAATGAGATAATGCAAAGAAAAAGGTTGAATTATCCGCCGTTTTGTGACATAATATATATAATGGTAACGGGTGAGGACGAGCAATCGGTAAAATCGGTAATCGAGGATATCGGTAAGGCTTTTGACAGGCATATGCGAAATGATAAAAACATCTTTTCAAAAACAGGTCCTGCACCAGCTCCTATTTCAAAAATAAAGAATAATTTCAGATACAGAATCTTGCTTAAATGCAATGATTATGATAAAATTCATAATTTTTTGCGCGAAATCTATGAAAAACATGAAGGCTCAAAAAGCCAGGTGTATTTAAGTATTGACATTAATCCAATCAATATGTATTGATAACAAACATTACAAAAGCATGAAAGGTACGAATTATTATGGCTATAAGAAAGATTGTAACTCTAGGTGATGATGTTTTAACCAAAAAATGCCGTCCCGTTGAAAAATTTGATGACAGATTAAACGAATTGGTAAATGATTTGTTTGACACTCTCTATGATTCGGGCGGTGCAGGACTTGCTGCTCCTCAGGTAGGAATTTTACGACGCATTGCTGTAATTGACATTGACGAAGGTCCTATCGAACTTATTAACCCCGAGATTATCAGCACAGAAGGTTTGCAGACCGGGGCTGAGGGTTGTCTGAGTAACCCCGGCAAGTACGGAATTGTTACCCGTCCTAAAAAGGTGACAGTTCGTGCACAGGACCGCAAGGGTGAATGGCACGAATACGTGGGCGAAGACCTTCTTGCAAGAGCATTCTGTCACGAAACCGAGCATCTTGATGGAAAGATGTTTATGGATTTGGTTGAAGAATGGGTTGACTTGGAAAATAATTAGAATTAAGTTCTGTCAGGAGTAGATATATGAAAATTTTGTTTATGGGAACTCCCGAATTTGCAGTTCCTTGTTTAGAGGCACTTATAAAATCCGAGCACGAAATTGTTGGTGCGGTAACCCAGCCGGACAAGCCAGCAGGCAGAGGGCATAAACTGACACCGCCACCCGTTAAGGTATGTGCTGAGGAAAATGGTATAAAGGTTTTTCAACCTGAAACCCTGAAGGATTTTGCTTTTAAGGCAGAACTTGATGAACTTATGCCTGACCTTATAATTGTTGTGGCGTACGGCAAAATTTTGCCTGAGTATATACTGAATTTTCCCAAGTATGGATGTATTAATATGCACGCATCGCTTCTTCCCAAATACCGTGGTGCAGGTCCTATACAATGGGTGGTTGTAAACGGTGAAAAAAAGACGGGTATTACCTCAATGCTGATGGAAAAAGGTCTTGATACGGGTGATATGCTTCTTAAATGCGAGACAGAAATCGCAGAGTACGAAACTGCCGACCATCTTCACGACCGACTTATGGTTTTAAGTGCAGACTTAATGATTGAAACAATAAAACAGCTTGAAAAGGGTGAGCTTAAACCCGAAAAGCAGAATGATGCGGAGTCGTGCTATGCTCCGATGATTTCAAAGGAAACTGCAAAGATTGATTGGTCAAAGTCGGCAAGGGAGATTATAAATCTTATTTGCGGAATGAATTCCTGGCCCGGTGCACATACCCTTTATATGGGTGAGCTTATGAAGATTTATATGGCAACTATGGGCAAACCTTCAAAGA
Organism: Clostridia bacterium; assembly: GCA_045648175.1. GTDB lineage: Bacteria > Bacillota > Clostridia > Monoglobales > Monoglobaceae > SIG440. The sequence continues at coordinate 15,354 of JAZRNN010000030.1, read as the reverse complement.
GTGCCTGCGGGCAGATTATATCGGCTGATGAAAAGGGAATTGAGGTTGTCTGCGGTGACGGCAATACAATAGTTATTACCGATGTTCAGTTTAAAGGCTCCAAACAAATGAAGGTTCGTGACTGGCTTAACGGTCACAAGATTGAAATTGGTGAAATCTTAGGATAGTTACATATCCTCAATATTGGGATATCAAATGTTTAATTATAGAAAGGTGACAAAAATGGGACTTGGATATTTTTATGGCATTGATATGACATATATCATACTTGTTTTGCCTGCATTGATCTTTGCAATGTATGCACAGTCAAAGGTAAATTCGACATTTAATAAATACAGAACTGTTGGCAACCGACGTGAATATACCGGTGCTCAGGTCGCACGCAAAATTCTTGATATGAATGGCCTGCAAAATGTAATTGTTGAAAGAGTGGCAGGCAACCTTACCGACCACTTTGACCCAAGAACAAATGTTGTAAGGCTTTCGGATGCAACCTACAGCAGTACATCAGTTGCGGCTATCGGTGTTGCGGCTCATGAAGTTGGACACGCAGTTCAGCACTCTCAGGGCTATGCACCCATAAAGGTTCGTAATGCGATTGTTCCCGTGGTGCAGATTGCATCTTATGCCGCATGGCCGCTTGCGATTTTTGGTATTTTACTCAGCTTTGAAGGTCTTGCGAATTTTGGTGTTTTGCTTTTTGGTGCGGTTGTGCTGTTTCAGCTTATAACACTTCCGGTGGAATTTAATGCATCATCAAGAGCGATAAAAACGCTAGAGAGCAACCTGATACTCGATAGCGACGAGCTTGCGGCATCCAAAAAGGTGCTTAGTGCAGCTGCAATGACTTATGTCGCATCTGCCGCTGTGGCAATAGCTAACCTTTTAAGACTGCTTAGTATTGTAGGTGGAAGACGAAGAGATTAAAAAGATAGGGCTGTGAGATTATGACGGCAAGAGAAATTGCCCTTAAGGCATTGTATGACATTGAAATAAACGGAACATACACAAATGCGGCACTGAATTCGGCTTTGTCGAGTACAGAGCTTGAACTGTGCGACCGCGGTTTTGTTACCGAGCTTATATATGGCGTTGTATCAAATAAAACAGCCATTGATTTTATTATATCAAAATACTCGAAAATAAAAATTAAAAAGATGTCGCCATGGGTTCTGTCCATTCTTAGAATGGGTATTTTTCAGATTTACTATATGGAAAGAATTCCTTACAGTGCTGCTTGCAACGAGGCGGTTAAACTGGCAAAAAAATACTCCCACCGTGCAGGCACAGGTTTTGTTAACGGAGTTCTGCGTTCGTTTGCAAGAGAGGTTGACAGCTTTCAATTTCCCGATGGAAAAAGCCATGCGGAGTATTTGTCACTTAAATACTCATACCCATTATGGATGACCGAAAAGCTGATATCTGAATACGGTGCTGAGCGATGCGAGGAGCTTTATGAAGAAAACAGCAAGGCTCACGGCGTATTTTTAAGGGTAAATACACATAAAGTTTCAACAGATGAATTGATTGAACGATTAAAGAATGAAGGCGTCAACTGCGAAAAAACGCACATTGATGGATGCCTTAAGATGATGGGTAGATTGAGCATTGATAAATCTAACGCATACAGAGAGGGACTTTATTCTTTGCAGAATATATCGTCACAAATGGCAGTTGCGGCTCTTGCACCAAAGTCAGGTGATACTGTGATTGATATGTGTGCGGCTCCGGGAGGCAAAAGCTGTGCTATTGCTGAAAAAATGGAAAATTACGGCAAGATATTGTCATTTGATGTGTTTGAACATAAGGTTGACCTTATAAATAAATCAGCTCAAAGGCTTGGTATTGATATAATTGATGCAAGGCTTCAGGATGGAACGGTATGTTTGACAGAACTTGAAAATTCAGCCGATTGTGTGCTGGCAGATGTTCCATGCTCGGGGTTTGGGGTAATACATAAAAAACCCGATATAAAATGGAGACGCACAGAGGCAGATATTGAAGAACTGTGCAAAATTCAAAAACAAATTTTAAAAAACGCAGCGGCATATGTGAAGTCAGGCGGAACACTGGTTTACAGCACCTGCACAATCCTGCCTGAAGAAAACAGATTGCAGATAGATGAATTCCTTAAAAACAACAGCGAATTCAAAAAGTTGTCTGAGGAACAAATCTTAACCGGAGAAATGGGCGAAAGCGGATTTTATATATGCAAAATGATGAAGGGATAAATCGTTTATGATAAATCTTTTGGACTACAGCTGTGACGACCTGAAGAAATTAGCCAAGGAGTTTGGTCAGCCCGAATTCCGGGGAAAGCAGATTTTTGAATGGATATATCGTGGTGCAGATAGCTTTGATGATATGTCAAATCTGCCCAAAAATTTCAGGGAAAGGCTGACACAGGAGGCAACAATAAACAGTGTAAAAATTTGCGAAAAATACGTGTCAAAAATTGACGAAACACGCAAGTATCTGTTAGAATTAAGTGACGGGAATTTTGTTGAATCCGTACTTATGAAATATGAATACGGATATACAATTTGCGTTTCATCTCAGGTAGGCTGCAAGATGGGATGCAAATTTTGTGCGTCAACCCTTAATGGTTGGGTGCGAAACTTAACTCCGGGTGAAATTTTGGGACAGGTTATGTGTGTACAAAATGATTTGGGCCAAAGAATTTCAAACATAGTTATGATGGGCATTGGCGAGCCCCTTGATAATTTTGACAACGTACTTAAATTTATAGAACTTGTAAACACCCCCGGCGGACTCAATATCGGACAAAGACATATTTCGATTTCCACCTGCGGTCTTGTAGATAAGATAAGGGAACTTGCCGGAAAAAAGATGCAGATAACTCTGTTGATTTCATTACATGCACCCGATGATGAAAGACGTTCGCAGATTATGCCGATAAATAATAAATACAGCATTTTACAGCTTATGGATGCCTGTGACTTTTATATTCAGCAAACGGGAAGGCGTATTTCTTTTGAATACACTTTGATTTCAGGGGTTAACGACAATCTTGCAGAGGCTGACAAGCTGGCTGATTTAGTGCGTGGAAAGCTTTGTCACGTAAATTTGATTCCCGTTAATAAGGTAGTGGAAACTGGATTTGATAAAAGCAGCAGACAGCGAGTAGATGAGTTTCGCACAAGACTTGAAAAAAGAGGTATTTCGGCAACGGTAAGGCGAGAAATGGGCAGCGACATAAATGCTGCTTGCGGACAGCTGCGAAACCAAAAAAGTAACATTTAGGATTGACATAAATGTAGCCCGCAATCACGGGCAGAAAGGCTATGATGGTATGGTTTTAAAAGTATGCGGTATGACTAATATAGGCAAACGCCGCGAACTGAATGAAGACAGCTTCAAAATCTGTGGTTTTGAAGGCGGTACACCCCTAGGTGTTTGCGTTCTGGCAGACGGAATGGGTGGTCACAATGCCGGCGAAATTGCAAGCCGTATGGCTGTTGATATTTTGATAGAAGAGCTGGCAGAAGGTTTGGGCAAAACAGGCGATAATGAAATTTGCAAAAGTATTGCATCGGCAATTGATTTTGCAAATTCGCGTATATACGAAATGTCATTATCTAACCCCGAGCAGGCAGGAATGGGAACTACTCTGGTTGCAGCATATGTAAAAGACGAACAATTATGGGTTGCCAACATCGGTGATAGCTGTGCATATGTGGTTAACTCAAACGAAATTTGTAAAATGACAATTGACCATTCAGTAGTCGAGGAGCTTGTTAGGCGAGGTTCGATTACCCGGGAGGAAGCGCGCAATCATCCGGACAAAAACATAATTACACGTGCTTTGGGTACAGAGGATTTTGTGGATGCAGATTATTATGACTATAAGCTGTCACCCGGTGAGACGGTGATACTTTGCAGTGACGGTCTTACCGAAACTGTCAGAGATGAAAGAATTCAGGAAATCATTGTGAGTGAAGAAAGTATAGATAAGGCGGTTGCCGCACTGATTGATGAGGCAAATGAAAACGGCGGGGTTGACAATATAACCGTAGTTGCCTTTCGGGTTGAAAAGGAGGAGAACAAATGACTTTAATAGGTAAGGTTCTTGCAGGCAGATATGAAATAATTGAAGAAATCGGCAGTGGTGGAATGGCTGTTGTTTATAAGGCTAAGTGTCAGCTTCTTAATAGATTTGTTGCAGTAAAGGTGCTTCGTCCGGACCTTCAGAACGATGCAGAATTCGTACGCAGATTTAATGTAGAAGCTCAGGCGGCGGCAAGCTTGACACATCCCAACATTGTTTCGATTTATGATGTTGGAAACGAGGACGGACTGCATTATATCGTAATGGAATATATTGAGGGCAAAACTCTTAAGGAGTATATCGAAGAAAAGTATATTTTGCCCTGGCGCGAGGCTGTAGATTATACAATTCAGATTGCAAAGGGTCTTGAACAGGCACACAAAAATTCAATTATTCACCGTGATGTAAAGCCGCACAATATAATTATGACCGCTGATAAGGTTATGAAGGTTACAGATTTCGGTATTGCGCGTGCAAATGTTCAGGCAACAGTTACCTGTGAGGATAATGCAATAGGTTCTGTGCACTATATTTCTCCCGAACAGGCAAGAGGCGGCTATACCGATGAACGTTCGGATATATATTCATTGGGTGTTGTGCTTTATGAAATGATTACGGGTACAGTTCCGTTTGACAGCGAACGCCCTGTGACAGTTGCAATTATGCATCTGCAGGAAAAACCCGTTATGCCTCGTGAGTATAATATAAGTATTCCCCGTGCTTTGGAAAAGGTAGTTCTTAAGGCGATGTCAAAAGAGATTTCGGCAAGATACAAAAGTGCGTCTGAGTTTATAGCAGAGCTTACCGAGGTGCTCAATGACCCAACAAGAATTATACCTGATATGACAGAAGAAAAACCCAAGGCCGAGGCAATGGGCTCAACTATCGTAATGCCTGCGGTAAAGCCTGAGGATTTAAAAGTGGCAGTTGACCAAAAGCCTGAAAAACAGAATGTTTCCAACACTGAAAAAACTGTAAAGGAAGAGAAAAAGGTGGCGGCAAAGAAACCCGAAAAGGTTGAAGAAATTGACAAAAAGAAGGAAAGAAAGGTTATTGCTATTGCAATAGCCTGTGCAATTGCTGTCATTTTGCTTATTTCGTTTGCGTTTATGTCGATTACCGGTATGGGCAGTTTGTTTGCAAACGGCGGGAATGTTGAAATCCCCGACATTGTTGGTATGTCCTATGATGAGGCGGTTGAAATGTATGTTGAGTCTGCTGATGAGAATACAGAATATAAGTTCAATATCATCAAGGGCAGAACAGTCGAAAGTGATGAAGAAGAAGGCACAATTCTTGCTCAGGACCCTGAACAGGGAAGCAAGGTGAAGAAGGAAGAGGTTATTATCATTACTGTAGAAATCAGTGAGGGTAATAACGAAATAAGACTTAAAAATTATACCAAATACAAAGATTTCCGCGAAGTAGAAATCGAAATTAACGAGCTGGGCCTTGAGGCAGAATTCATTGAAGAATTTAGTGATGATATCCCCAAGGGCTCGGTTATAAGTCAGGAACCCGAATCCGGCAAATATGTTAAAAAGGGCGACCTTATTACTTTTTATGTTAGCAAAGGTCCGGATGAGGAAAAGAAAGATACTCCCGAAAAACCAAGCAACGAAGATGAGCCTGCAACAAACAGCGAACCTGTAAAAGAAGAGAAACCTGCAGTGTCCAAAAAGAGCACAATGTTGACATTGTATGGACCTAAAGATAAGGAAAGTGCTCTTGTTCAGGTAAATGTTAACGGCAACACAGTGTACAGCAAAACGTTGCAAAAGGGAAAGAGCGATATAGTAAAGCTTGAGGGTACCTCAAATTCGGTTGAGGTTGAAATTCTCCATGATGGCGTATCTCAGCAAAAGGGTACGGTAAGACTCCATTAAGAGGTGAAGAATGAGCAATTTGGATGGTGTAATTATTAAAGGTATAGGCGGATTTTATTATGTTAATACTAAGTCCGGCCTTGTTGAGTGCCGTGCACGGGGTGTTTTTCGCAAAAGAGGAGACACTCCTTTAGTTGGTGACAACGTAGAGATTGAAACCACTGACAGTACCCATGGCGTGATATCTGAAATCAAGGAGCGTAAAAATGTTCTTATACGTCCGGCTGTTGCAAATGTCAGCCAGATGGCGGTGGTTGTTGCACAGTCAAGTCCCAGCCCCAATCCATACATTCTTGATAAGCTTATTGCCTCGGCAGAGTTTGCAGGGCTGAATATTGCGATTTGTTTTAATAAGTCAGACCTTGGCGGTGATGGTGCTCTGATAGATGCATATAAAAAGGCTGGATATAATGTAATTATTACTAGTGCTATAGAACATCGCGGTATACAGCCCCTTAAGGATTTTTTGAAAGATGAAATAACTGTCTTTGCAGGGAATTCGGGTGTGGGCAAATCAAGCCTTATAAACGAACTTATGATGCGGGATATGTTTGAAACAGGCTCGGTCAGCGAAAAACTGGAGCGTGGCCGGCATACTACCAGACATTCAGAACTTGCTGAACTGCCATTTGGCGGATATATAATAGATACCCCCGGCTTTAGTTCGTTTGATGTAAACACAATCCCGCTTGAAGAGTTATCTGAAATGTTCAGAGAGTTTGTTGTAATTGAGGGCAGTTGTCGTTTTGATGACTGCAGTCATCGTACTGAACCTGATTGTCGTATAATAGAGGCAGTTAATTCAGGACAAATTGCAAAAAGCCGTCACGAAAGTTATATTCAGCTTTATAGTGAAATAAAGGCGGCAAGAGAAAATATATACTAAAAGAGGAATGTTAAATGAAAAACTATAAAATTGCACCGTCAATTCTTGCGGCAGACTCCACACAGTTAGGGGCAGAACTTAAAAAAATTGAAGCTGCAGGGGCAGATTATGTACATATTGATATTATGGATGGGCATTTTGTTCCTAACCTTGCTTTTTCACCCGATACTGTGAAGGCACTGCGAGGAGTCAGCAATCTTACATTTGATGTTCATCTTATGATTGAAGAACCTAAAAAATATATTGAAGCGTTTGTGAAAGCCGGGGCAGATATCATAACAGTTCATCAGGAGGTGTGCGAAAATCTTACCGAAATGGCAGATTTTATACACAGCTTTGGTGTGAAGGCGGGTATCTCGGTGAAACCCGGAACACCTGTTGAGGTTCTTGGTGATGAAATTGCGTGCTTTGATTTGGTGCTTATTATGACTGTTGAGCCGGGCTTTGGCGGACAGTCCTATATTGAAGCAATGAATGAAAAAATCAAGACAGCAAGAGAAATGATTGATAAATGTGGTAAAGAGATTGAACTTGAAATTGATGGCGGAGTTACCCCCAAAAATGTAGCTGTCCCTGTGGGACTTGGGGTGGATGTTGCTGTTGCGGGTTCAGCAGTATTTAAGGCTGATGATGCAAAGGCAGTTATTGCTGAAATGAGGGCGGTTGTAAGGTGATTTGCTATATCTTTTGTTCAGCACCGATTGAAAATTATGATTATTTAAAGAAATTTGATTTTGAAAAGGGTTATGTAATATGTGCCGACGGCGGTTATATGCATGCTGAAAAGTTGGGGATTGTTCCTGATTTGTGGCTTGGCGACGGGGATTCTTTAATCAAAACCACTATAACTGCAAAAGAAACTATTACGTTTCCTGTCAAAAAGGATTATACAGATACCGACCTTGCAGTTACCGAGGCGCTGAATAAAGGCTTTGATGAAATAATAATTCTTGGCGCTTTAGGTGGCAGACTTGACCACGAATTTTCACATTTTTGCCTACTTGAAAAAATTCTTGACAGCGGTGCCAGGGGAATTCTTATTAACGAAAAAAATGAAATCACGATGGAGAATAAGCCCTTTACTGTTTATCCGGATGGCAAAAAGTATATTTCTTTTTTCCCGTTTGGCGGAGATGTAACAGATTTTTCGGTAAAAGGACTTTGCTATGAAACAGAAGGTATGCATTTGCAGCCCGGTAAGGTTCAGGCAAGCAGTAACTGCTTTAATGAAGACAAGCCAGGCGAAATCAGCTTTTCGTCGGGATATGTTCTGGTTATTAAATCCAATGATTGAGGTATTGTAATGAGAAAAGTATTATATTTTGTTATAAGTTTATCTATACTGCTGTGCGGAGCGATGCCCTGCACAGTTTTTGCCGTGGAAGAAAATCCGGCAAAAGTATATGAAAGTGACATTTTTTTAAATGACGGCACGGTGCAACATTCAGACGCAGTGTTGTATGAAGGGTCATTTAATGATGCTGTGGAATATCTAAATTATAGCCGTTTTGGCGGCGGAATAGTTCTTTGTAAGGATATACAGCTTAGTCGCGGGATTACCCTTCAGCCTGTCATAGGCAATCCGTCTTACATACTGATTGAAGGAGATGTGACTCTTGACCTTAATGGTCAGTTTATAACCCAACTGGCGGGATCAAACTTCAGCGATAAGCCTGCTATAATTGTTCCTAAAGACAGTACGCTTACCATAACCGACACATCCAAGAGCGAAAAAGGTGTAATAAACGGTGTTCAGTATGCTGTGGGCATATGGGGCGGAAAGCTTGTTTTAGATAAGGGTATCGTGAAGGCGCAGTCACCTGCAAGCGTAGCCCCCGATTATTATGAACAGCCAGTTCAGGTGATAAACGGTGGCAGCATTACAATGAACGGTGGCTTAATTTTATACAGCGGCGTACTTGATGACGGCAGACAGTATTTAGAAAACTCTTGTGCAGTTTATGCAGACGATACTGGTGTAGTTACCATTAACGGCGGCACAATAGATGGCAAAATCCATATTGAAAATGATGAAAATCTTTATATAAACGGTGGTACATTTGGTTTTGATGTATCAGCGTTGCTTTCTAATGCATATAAGGTAAGTGAAAAAAAGGGAATGTACACAGTTGAAAAAATACTGCCGGTTGTTACAGGAGAAGCTAACAGTAAATCAGTTGATGTAACTGTTAAGGCTGATTGTAATGATATTGGAGCAACTGTAACTAAATATACTATTTCGGTTGTAAGCAATGTGGGTGATATAAAGCAGCTTAAGTTAGAGATAAGCGATGTGATAAAGTCAGCTTATGAATTTGGCTTTGATAACATTCCTGAAGTTGAATTGGTAACAGATTTTGCCTCTGTTACTTTGGATGAAAATGATATAAGAGCGATGTATGGCAATAGCTTCAATAAAAAGACTTATTTCGTTATTGAGAAAAATCTTCTTCTTGCCGATGAAATTTACGAAAAGCTGTCCGGCGCAAAGTATGGAATTTCTGCAAAGCTTGTCGACGAGAGCGGTGCAATAGTCTCAAAAAATACAAAGCCCGACCTTAAAATTACACATTATGCAACAAATGAGAGTGTTCAGCTTTATTCAATATCAGGCTCAAGTATGTTATCTAAGACAATGGTTTTGGAGGCAGACGGCATTTTGTGCGAGATATCAAACGATGAAAGCTTGGTTGTTTCAGAGGGAACAGCACTGATGATAACAGGCCGAACTCTTGATCTGCAGGGGACAATTTCTATGATTTTTTACGCATCATTAGATGGCGTAAGTTCTTCAGATGCCAAAATGTTATTTTGGGAAGATGAACAAACTGAGTATACAGAAGCTACTGCTGACAGAATTGTTTCATACAGCGGTAAAGACTCAAATGGATACAGATTTAAATACGAAAACATATCTTCAAAGGATATGAGCAAAAAGATTTATGCCCGTCTTATGGCAAAGGATATGTATGGTAATATTGTTTACAGCAAGGTGCCCGACAGCGGCTATAGTGTTGTAAGCTATGCCGAAAATATGATGAAAAATCAAAAACTTAAGCCATTGCTTGTTAAGATGCTTAATTACGGAACAGCCGCTCAGGAATATTTTACTACAGAATATATGTTAGCCAATAGTATTCTTACCGAGGCCGAGCGTGTTGTTGACCTAACCAAAGTATATCGCAGTCAGGCATCAACCATTACCGAAGATACTGCTAATGGCAAGTGTAAATCACACATTGCTGGGAAAACTCTTATTCTTGAGGGCGATATTTCAATTAATTATTATGTATTGTCTGATGAAAAGGTGGATGAAGTTGGTATTTTGTTCTGGAACGAGGATGTATATGAGGCGACAAATGCTCACGTTGTGGGAACCCAGTCACGTGCAGCAAGAACATACACATCAAATGGCAGATACAAGGTATTTTCTTATGATAATATAGTTTCAAGACAGATGTTTGAGCCTATATATGCAAGGGTTTATACACGGACGGGCAATGTATACAAATATGGTGATATTGATAAATACAGCGTTAAAGACTATGCTGCAAATCAGATTGAAAAAAATGACGACCGTGGACTTGTTAAGTTGCTTAGGTGCCTGCTTCTTTATGGCGATGAAGCTGAAAAGTATTTCAGATTAAATCGTTAAATATCTTTGAATTTAATTCGTATATCGCGTGTTGTAAGTGCTGAAAGAACCTGAGTTTCACTTAGAGTTTTTATGATAGAAGAGTTTTGGTCGGCAATATGTATAATGCAAAAATAGTCATAACTAAGGTGGCGCAAAAGGCTTGATGCAAATGTGTCTTCGGTTGCACAGATAACTTTGGTTTTGTATGTATTGCGGGATTTAAGTTTTTTTGAGTTATTCAGTATTTCAGCCAGGGTAATATGTGATATTGATTTTTGCTCGCGGCTGAGATTTTGGAATAAAAATGCCGAAATCAAGATAAGCGAAAAATTAAAGTTGCTGCTGAAAAATAAACACACTGCAAAAATTCCCCATGCACAAATAAGAGTGCGGCTGAGACGCAACATAAAATTATATGCCCGTATAACCCCAAGTTTGGATGTAAGAATTGATTTCAACATTCTTCCGCCGTCAAGCGGAAGCGCAGGGATAAGATTGACAGCAGCCATTGCAATGTTTATATCTATACAAAAGTTCAGAACTTCAAGTGAAAGAAATTTTTCAAGCATAACACATATCCAGAATGATATTATATTGAAAAAAGGTCCCGAAAAGGCAATAATAAACTCCTTTTCGGAACTTTTTATATATTCGCCCGAAAGCTGTGCCGCAACTCCAAATGGATAAATGGTTATGCGTGACACCGATACGCCCAGACGATAAGCACATAACACATGTGCAAGCTCGTGCAGCAGAGCGATTGTGAAACCTGCAAGAAATATTTTCAGATAGCCTCCAACAAAAGCGCATACAGCAACAGGGATAAACCAGATGTTTATGACAACGTGTGAACCAAGCTTTAGTTCAAAGGTTTTTAGTAATTGTATTTTTTTCATTATTATTACCTTCTTTTGTGTACAGATTTAATATATTTGCAAAGATGTCAGAAAGTCTTGATGTATCAGGCTGATATAATACAGCGCTTTTAATGTAGGTGTTAATGATATTTTCTTTGATTGAAAAATTTAATACACACACCGAAATCAAAAGCGTAATAGAAATAACCGTCTGATACCCAAGTTTTTTAGGGAAGTAGAATTTTTTAATCGCTTTGCTATTGGTTGAAGCTCTTTTGTGTCTGTATTCGCGATAATCTTCGGCCATAGTGTTTGTCCTTTCATATATTATTAGTTAATTATATTAGATGAATTTGGGGTTTATGCTTGAAAAAAAAGTCGCTGTGGTGTATAATATGTCGGGACGAAACTTAAATTCAATTAGCAGACGGCGGGTTTTAGACTATGACAGTGAGTTTGCAAACCTGTTTATATAATAAGTTTAGGAAAAATAGAATTTTGGATTGTAGGGAGATGTTTATATGTATAAAAAAATAGAACAACTAAAAACGGAAACAAAGCTAAACAATGAAGGAAAGGAAAAAATGTTTAAGACCAACCTTGCAGACTTTGATGCATGGGACCCAAGAGTCAGGCTTTTTTCTTTGGTGCAGCTAAAGCCGGGCGAAGAGGTGCAATATCATATGCACGTTGGTGAGAGTGAAACTTTTTTTATTCTTTCAGGAAAGGGTGTCTATAATGATAACGGAAATACGGTTGATGTTGTCCCGGGAATGGTAACATTAACCCCGTCAGGTCAAGGTCACTCGATTAAAAATACAGGTGCTGAAATGCTTGTATTTATCGCCCTTATTGTTGTTGAATAGGAATATTATCATATAAAATGTTTAGGGATTTTATGATAAATATTGAAAGTTGAGGTTGGAATATATGAATTCATATAAAATCAAATTTGAGTCAGCACTAAAAAGAATTCAAAAGCCTGCGCGCTATGTGGGCAATGAATTCAACAGTGTTCACAAAGAAAATTTTGCCGAGCTTATAAAATTTGCATTTTGCTTTCCTGATGTGTATGAGGTTGGAATGTCACATCTTGGAATGAAAATTCTGTATCATATGATGAATGAAAGGGAGGACACCGTTTGCGAACGAGTGTTCGCCCCCTGGGTTGATATGGAGGAAGAACTGCGTAAGGAAAATATTCCGCTACTTTCAATGGAAAGTCATATACCTGTGGCAGATTTTGATATAGTTGGCTTTACACTTCAGTATGAAATGAGCTATTCAAATGTACTTAATATGCTTGATTTGGCAGGGATTCCGCTTAAATCGGCAGAACGCCCTGAAGGAACCCCATTTATTTGTGCAGGTGGTCCTTGTGCATACAACGGCGAACCTCTTGCTGATATTGTAGACTTTTTTATTCTCGGTGAGGGTGAAGAGGTTAATAACGAAATACTTGATGTCTATAAAGAATGGAAGGCGTCGGGCGAAAAAAGGGAAGATTATCTCAGCCGCATTGCAAATATTGAAGGGATTTATGTCCCCGCTTTTTATACTGTTGAATACAATGATGATAATACTATAAAATCTGTAGTTCCCAACCGTGAGGGCGTTCCCGCTAAGGTTAAAAAGCGGATTGTTAAAGAGCTTGACAACAGCTATATACTTGATAAGATGATAGTTCCGTTTATGGATATAGTTCACGATAGAATTACACTTGAAGTGTTTCGTGGATGTATAAGGGGTTGCCGTTTTTGCCAGGCAGGATATCTTTATCGCCCTGTGCGCGAACATTCGGTTGACAAGCTGGTTGAAACCGCTCAAAAGTTAATTGATAACACAGGTTATGAGGAAATGTCACTTTCTTCCTTAAGTACAAGTGACTATACCTGTCTTCAGGAACTAATTGACAGACTTCTTCCAATTACGGTTGACAAAAGGATAAATCTGTCGTTGCCGTCACTTCGTGTTGACAATTTTTCAATGGAATTGATGGAAAAGGTACAGGCGGTTAAAAAGAGCGGTCTTACATTTGCACCCGAGGCAGGCACACAAAGACTGCGTGATGTGATCAATAAAAATGTTCTTGAGGAAGATTTGCTCCGCACAGCAGGAATTGCCTTTGACGGCGGTTATAACAGAATTAAACTGTATTTTATGATTGGTCTTCCTACCGAAACAATGGAAGATGTTGAAGGTATTGCCGAGCTTGCCGAAAAGGTAATAGGTGTATTTTATCAGATACCCAAGGAAATCCGCAAAGGAAGGTCAGTAACAATTACCGTCAGCACATCAAGCTTTGTTCCAAAGCCCTTCACGCCATTCCAATGGGAGCCGCAAAACAGAATGGAAATCCTGGTTGAAAAACAGAACTTCCTTAAACAACGGATTAAAACAAGAAATATCTCATACAATTGGCACCAGAGTCACGTCAGCTTTTTGGAAGCTGTTTTTGCAAAGGGTGACAGAAGGCTTAGCGATGTTTTGATTGCTGCACAGAAAAAAGGTTGTCGTTTTGACGGATGGGACGAGCATTTCAGCTATGAAAATTGGCTGGATGCATTTGCTGAATGTGGTGTTGACCCCGAATTTTATGCATACAGAAAAATTGACCACAGTGAAGTTTTGCCCTGGGACCACATTGATATCGGCGTAAGCAAAGCCTTTCTTATGAAGGAACACGACAAGGCGTATGAAGAAAAAACTACGCCGTCCTGCCGTGAAGGTTGTGCGGGATGTGGTGCGGCATCGTTTGGAGGAGGTGATTGCTTTGAGTAAATGGCGTCTTAAATTTAAAAAAACGGGTATGGGTAAATATATCTCCCATCTTGACCTTCTTAGGACGTTTACCCGTGCAATTCACCGTGCCAATCTGCCGGTGAAATACAGTCAGGGCTTTAATCCCCATCAGCTTATAACATTCTCTTTGCCGTTGGCATTAGGTGTTACAAGTGAAACAGAGTTTGTTGATATTGATTTTGAAGAAACAACAACACCTAAAATGATTGGTGAGGCTCTTAATAAAACTCTTCCACCCGATATAAAAATACTTCGTGTATCACGTCCCGAGTGTCGTGCAAATGACATTGTGTCGGCAAGATATACAATTAATCTGACGGCACCTGACCCAATTGAGAGGGTAAATGTTGAAGAATTTTTTGCACAGGAGAATATTCAGGCATTGAAAAAGACCAAAAAGGGCGAGAAGGTGGTTAATCTGCAGGATTTCATCCTTGAATGTAGTATTGACAAGACTGAAGGCAAACAAATAGAGCTTAATGCAGTCTTTTCGGCAGGTGGCTCTGCCAATATCAAGCCCGATATAGTTATTGCAAAGCTTGCTGAATTCCTTGGTTTCATCGAATTTGACGAGGTAAATATTCACCGCACCGAAATTTTTTATAATTCGGGAAAAGAAATTGAAAAATTTTGTTGACAAGCACAAAAATCTGTGGTACAATATTGCAGTAACCGCGCAAGAAGGGTTTATTTGTGAAGCTTGGATTTATCCGACACCCGAATTTGGCGAGTCTTGGGTAATAGGAGGGATTACGAATTATGTACGCAATTATCGAAACAGGCGGCAAGCAGTACAAAGTTTCTGAGGGAGACGTTGTATTTGTTGAAAAGCTTGATGTTGAAGCAGGCAGCACAGTTACAATTGACAAGGTTTTAGTTGTTGCTGACGGTGCTGACATTAAGGTTGGTGCACCTTATGTTGATGGTGCTACTGTTGAAGCTTCTGCTGTTAAAAACGGTAAGGATAAAAAGATTATCGTTTACAAGTACAAGCCCAAAAAGGGTTATCACAAAAAGCAGGGTCACAGACAGCCTTACACAAAGCTTGAAATCACTAAGATTAACGGCTAATTAATTATTTTATATCGATATTTTTTAAGAGAGGTGAACACAATGGCTCATAAGAAAGGTGTCGGCAGTACTAAAAACGGCAGAGATTCTGAGTCCAAACGACTTGGCGCCAAGAAGGGTGACGGTCAGCACGTTCTGGCAGGCAA